>NZ_JBFRFN010000002.1:0-841371 GCF_052114825.1 Paenibacillus sp. 2TAF8 | reverse complement strand
TCATTTAGTCAACCAATTCCGTAAGGTAGATCATTCAAACATTCGTTTTTTTATAGGCAATGATAAACGACCGTATACCTATGAAAGATATCTAAAAATATTCGTACACCATGATGACCATCATAAGAAACAAATAGAAAACTTATTGGSTGATTCATAGAAGACATGGACATCCTATAACATCATATTCACGCTGCGGGCATACGCCCTTGGTCCGGCAGTCGCCTGACACCCAGCATACGCTGGGTCGTGAATACAGGAACGTTATGCGAAACCCTTGCAGAGTAAATCTGATTAAAGCCCAGTAATGGATGTGAAGAAATGGATTTTAAGCTTGTAACGTGTACACATATAGGTGTGTATGGACACGCCCTTACCAGAGGGGGATTTTATCAGGCAGTGGATGAAGAAACAGATCGATTTAGAATCATTGGAAACCATCATAAGAGAGTATGGATAGATAAATGTTATTTTTCAGAGGGGGAAGTCGAGGTTCCCATTTTAAGTAGCTGGAAGTTTGATGATCGATTAGAAGATTTTGATCTAATTGAAGTAACCCTAACCTTTAATAACAGAATGAAGAGATGGTGTCTAATTACAACACCGGAGAGGTTATTCAAACACTTTGAACAATCTCATTTAGACCCACCAGGGTTTAATATTCAGCACTTAATCATTGTAAGAACGATGAATAATGAAGATATTGAACAAACTTTAAAACACATAGATGAACATGGCGAGATTGAGAAAGCAACCCTTTTTTTAGAATAGAAGATTCGAAGAAGACAAGGGCATCGAATAACAATATATTCAAGCTGCGGGCATACGCTCTTGGTCCGACATTCGTTTGACACCCAGCATACGCTGGGTCGTGAATACAGGAACGTTATACGCAACCCCTTAAGAATATTAAACCATGCAAACAATTAATAACAAATAATAAATGTAGGTGAAAGAATACATTTACAACGTAGCAGTTGAAAACTAGGATGAACGGAATATTAGAAGGGGTACCATATAACAATAAATTTCCACATCGTTAGTTATGCTCCTTGGTCATCAAGAGGAACACCAGAGAAGCGGATTCATAATAAAGTGCAAACTAAAGAATATTTCTATTATGCGAAAGAGAGGATCAAATGAATTATCATTTTGGTTTTTCATGGAAGGGTCTGATAATCTTTTTATTGCCAATGATACCAAATTTATTTTATTTTTTAATTCCTGCGTCAGATATATCAGGAAACCATGCAAATAGCCATTTGATTTTAGATGTTTTGGAGCACGGAAGTCAGGCGATATTTTTATTTCTTCTGATATTTGTTGTAAGAAAACAAGCATCTGAAATGCGATGTCCGTATATAATTGGTATGGTAATAATGTTGATTTTTTATTATGGGCTATGGATATTTTATTTTACAGGCAACGCAAACTCGATTATTTTTTTGGGGATGGCCGTTCTCCCGATAGTATATTTTATATTAGCTGAGATTTGGCTTCAAAATTATCTGGCTATTATACCAACAGTACTTTTTGGTATTGTGCATGTCATTAATACATATTTGTCTATTGCGAATTAAAGGGAGGACAACATTTCTCTTGAATTCTGATTGTGCGTTCAGCATGTATTCTAAATCAGGGATTAAGTCCCGAATGGTTAGGTTAGAAGTAAGCCATAGCTTAAGGCAGGGGTGTCCAACGTGAGCAGAATCTGAATAAAGCCATCGGCAAATCTCCGGTCCCAGGAACACCAGCCTCTTATAAGGCTAGCGTTCATTGGATGAAGTTACTACACAAACAAAAGTTGATACTGCTGAAGGCGTACGAGAGTAAATGAGGGGATCTTTCCGATGCGGAAACGGATTTGATAGGAGCAAAAGATAGAACCAAAATATAAAACACACAAGACATATAAGGATGTGGAATCGAAGAAGAAGGGCCAGCGTATAACAATGCATTTTTGCTTCGTCGCTGACGCTCCTCGGTCTTCAAGAGGGATTTCGGAGAAGTGGAATCAGGCGACACATCCAGCCGGCTAAGTGGCAGAGCCACCCGGACCTCCGATCCTTAAGCCGTCTGGACGTCAGAAATGCGCAACGTTATACGACAGAATCAAAAAGAATAGAAAAGAGGATCATATCATCCTCTAAATGCTAGAGTTTTGCAATTCACTAAAGAGTTGTAGAGCGTCTTTAAAACCTTGTATGTAGATACTTCTTTCTAAGATGGATTGAAGAGAAATTTGAGCGTCTTCGTAAAGAAAAACCGTATGTTGAAGTTGATCGGGCAAAGCATCACGAAGTGTTTTAAAGTATTGTTCTGACTCAGAAGAAAACTGAGTGTATTCCGCATGGCACTCCAAAAACTCAGTATAGAGTAATTCTAGACGTATTCTTATTAGTGGCTCTGTTAGCGCTTCCAATGTATTAACCATATTTTTATTCTTCCTTCCATTGACTCTATAGAGTCAATATATAACCTTATAAAGTTAATTACAAGGTGAATATTTGACTTTGTAGAGTTAAAAAATTCGCATTTTATTGATGATTACTAATGTGGAAGATAAGATAGAACTATGGAGGGGAAAAGATGAACGTAATCAAGTGCAATATACGAGGACTCATGGCAGAACATCGAATAGATGATATAACAGAATTGATGATGAGATCAGGCTTAAGTCGGAACTCAATCAACAAGTTATATAGGGAAACGAATATAGAAACAACAAAGCTGGAAACCTTATTCAAACTATGTGATACATTTAACTGCAAATTATCTGATTTAATTGAATATGTACCTGAAGAAGAAAAATAGTGAAGGTATATTCGTGAAGTGATTCCGTCGTATAACATAATATTCAAGCAGCAACTCCTTCGGAACCTTGGTCTGCGTAGGGATTTCGAAGAGGAATTTCAGCAGACAACTCCGTTGGGGTTCATGAATACCAAGACGTTAGCTGAAATCACTGAAAATCAATGTTTGAAGGAGCTATTACGTGAAGATAAACCAAGAAATAATAAAAATGCTATCTAACATTGAGTGGTTTAGTAAATGTGGAATGAGAGATTATCAGAATAACAACGTACTATACACTAATTCTTGGGTTGAAGCTTCTGAGTATTGTAATTCTCAAGAATGGGAAGAAACCACTTTGAAGGCTAGAAATCAATTAACTTCATATTTGCATAATCATTTTTCAAAAGAGTATTTAGATTGGAATGCCTTAGTCAAAGAAGCAAAGATAATTAGCGGTGAGATTTTAAACGAGCAACTGAATAAAACTCGAAATGCGTTTCAACTAGATGATATGTTTGGTGAATGTGTGAGATGGGATATTTTGAATATCATTATGGAATTCAGTTATTTAAATGAGTTAGAGAATAACTGCAATAAATTTTACTCCGATCAATTATTATACATATATTCTATCGGTCATTTTCCTTGTGGATGGGAAGGAAAGTGGCCTTCTGGTAAGTTAGTGATTTTATAAATATTATTGAGGTTTTTTCAAGAAGTCAGTGACATCAGCTAACATAATATTCAAGCAGTGGGCATACGCTCCTGGCCCGGTATTCGCAGGACACCCGACATACGTCGGGTCGTGAACACAGGAATGTTATATGAAAGGGACGCTAGCTAATATTGGGGGAATCAAGGATGTTTAACTTTTTTTGTAAGGAATCGAAAGAAACAAAGATCTCACTAGAAAACCAAATAGAGGTTCTCAAAGATATTGGTATATCTTTCACAACTGATGATGATGGTGTTGTTAAAGGGTTGTTGCATCATTTTGATCGAGAAACCTACGAAGACGATCCCTATTCTCTCTTACTTTCGATGATGGGTTCAGATCTTATTGATGAAAATGACAATGAAGTTAGATTGTCGAAGGATGTTTGGAGCTTTGATACCGAATGCGTTGAGAACGAAGAGATTTATTCGACAATCATTAATGAACTCGTAAGTTTAACTCGTGGTAAATTGCAAATACAACAGGTAAAAAGCCATGTAGATTTTGATAATGAAGATGCTAAAGTATCGTTTATTTTAGATGATCAGAAATATGAATGGGAAATACATTTTGAAGATGATTGGATTGACTTTAATTTGCTGAGGAAGATTGGGGAACTAGCTATCAGAAGTGACAAGGAAAATTACTTTATTCATTTTAATGATGGTCAGAATCTTACAATACTATATACAAGTAAAGTCAAACACAAATTAATTAATGATTTAATAAAAGATCGATTTTCTAAGTTAGCGTAGTCGAGAAGGTGCCCCCATCATATAACAATGTGTTTACGCATTGACGGACAAGGCGCCTCGGTCGCCAGAAGATAAGTCAGGGGAGTGGATTCAGGCGACACATCCTACCACCCAACCGCGGTCGCGGCCAGTCGATCGAACTAGTCGTTCGACGAGCAGTTTAGGGTGCTAGGACGTCGTGAACACGGAAATGTTATGAGAAATAGCCGCAAGATCGAAAAGGAGAGTGTTCAGTCTGAACGTAACACTTCAAAAGTTTAATATAACAAGAGAAGCTCTTTTACATTCTATATCTCAGGTCAACAATCAAGAAATTAATGTTAAGGTATCGGAACATAAATGGAGTATTGGGCAAGTATGTGAACACTTGGTTATTACGGAATCATTATTTTCGAAAATACTTGAAGCTGCGTTACTTACCGAAGAGAAGATAATTCTTTCAAAAGATATTCAAGTCATAAAAGACCGTCAGGTTGAGTTTGAAGCTCCCCATTACGCAGAACCACAAAGTAGTAATTATGATGTGTCAGATCTTAAAGTCAAGTTGAGTGGAACAAGAGAAAAACTTAATCAAGTTATAAATGGACAAACAGATCTTTCTATATTTACAAAACGGGTTGCTGAGCATTTTTATTTTAAAGAATTGAGATTGGATCAATGGATCGAGTTATTATACTTACATGAGGGAAGACATATTAAACAAATTGAAGATCTACAAAAGCAAATTGTAGTTAAACTCAGGGAAAGTGGATACATCAAATAACAACAGATTCACACGGCGGGCTAACGTCCTTGGTCTGGCAGCAGATAATTCGGGGAAAACTTCATTATTAAGAGCAATCAAACAATATCAATCTCAAGATGAGTCTTCAGAGCGTAGTGTAGTTATCCAGAAGAACACTACTCTCAAATTTTAAACAACGATCATGGGAAGTACATCAGCCTGACTCAAGAAGAGCACATTAAAATACTTAGAGATCGACTAGAGATGCTGAAGAAACTTAAAGATTGGAATAGCTATGCAAGAGTAATTATGGAAGACAATGACTTTGCCTAACACCATATTTACGCTTAGGGGGACAATCCCCCTCGGTATGGCAGAAGTTAGAAGTGGGTTCAAAGAGGCATTTCAGCAGCAAGGAAGCATAATCAACCGAACACAACTTTCCACCTAACCGCATCGCGGCCGACACTTTGTGGAGGTTAATTGATGGGAGCATGGGGAACTGGAATTTTTGAGAACGATGATGTATTAGATTGGAAGGCAAATTTACTTGATTCTGATGGCATCGAATTCATTGAAGAGATGATTAAAGAAGTATTGGAAGATGAATATATTGAGTCAGATTTAGCATCAAATGCTTTAGGCGCAATAGAAATTCTTGCAGCATTACAAGGTAGGTCCTGGGAAAGAGATATTGACCCGACGGAAATGGATCTCATAGATGGGAGTCAATGCGAGGTGAAGACATCGTGACAGATAGAAAAATCATAGTACAATTTACAATGCTGACATTTTTTATTGCCTATCTTTTGTCAGGTGTTTTAATCGCTCTTGGGCAATTTGGTTATTCGGTTCACAATTGGGTTCACTCGTTACAGCAATTCGCAATGAATATCCCTTTTACAATCTATATTTTGTCGCCTGCTATTGCTTCGTATATTGTTCTGAAACAAAATAACAAAATAGCAGATTTTAAGGAATGGTTAAAAACTGTTTTTTACGTCAAAAATAACATATCTCTCTATTTGTTCATTGTTGCAGGGCTTGCAATGTATTTTTTGATACATATTGCAGTTTCAGATCGCACGGGAATGGTGCTTCCGTTTTATACGTTTTTCCTTTCCCTGCCTGGTGGTCTTATTATCGGTGGCTTGGAGGAAGCTGGCTGGTCGTACATATTGCAACCTAGGATTTACAAAAAGTACGGCTTTATTTTGTCTTCTGTTATTATTGGAGTAATTTGGTTCTTATGGCATATCCCCCTCTTCTTCATTCCGGGGACGAATCACGGAGAGGGGCTCATTAACTTTTGGATGTTTGCAGTTCAACTCCTTGCGTTTCGGTTTTTCTATGGTGCAATCTACAAAATATCTGGAAAAGGCCGTGTGTTTATGTGCGTATTATTCCACACCATGTTCAATGCGTCATCTCCCATCTTTGGCACCATGACGATGACTTGGACGGGAACAATTGTCGCAAATGCTGTGATTGTTCTTGTTTCAATTGTAACCGTTGTGATATACGACAAAAAGAGCAGGCGAATAGTATAATCATTTTCTTCATTAGGCTTTAGTCCATCAATGTGAAACTTGCAGTATTTAATATAGGTTTTTTTGTGGATGAGTAGAATATTCCATTAGCAATGCATAAGAAACACCCCCGGGTTGAATTTTATTAAAATGTAGATAATGTATATTGTTGAAATCCCTCATGAACAAAGGAGAACTGAAAATGAGAAAACTCGTTTTATTTCTGCACGCTTCGCTTGACGGTTTTGTAGAAGGGCCGAATGGTGAAATGGACATTGGTTGGGTTTCATATGATGCTGATTTGGAGAAGCACGCTAAAGAAATTCTGAGTACGGCAGACACTGTCATTTGGGGGCGGGGGACTTATCAGATGATGCACAGTTACTGGCCATCTGTGCCTACTGATCCATCTGCTTCGCAACATGAACGGGATCATGCCGAGTGGATCGAAAAGACAGCAAAAATCGTTTTTTCCACCACGCTGGAGAAAGTCGAATGGAACAATTCAAGACTGGTGAAAGAAGATGTCGAGGAAGAGATCAAGAACCTCAAACAGCAGCCAGGCAAGGACATGGTCATCCTCGGTAGTCCTAGGTTCGCAAACCACCTTATGCAGCTTGGTTTAATTGATGAGTATAAAATTACGGTTTCTCCCGTTCTGATCGGTAAGGGATTGCCGTTATTCCAAGGTATCAAGGAGAAGATCAAACTTAAACTGATTGAAAACAAGACCTTTGATTCTGGAGCCATAGGTCTTGCTTACCAGACGATAAGATAACCGTACCACCTAAGTAGATTACGCTAACCAGTAAAAGAATCGCTATTGCAGAAGTTTAAATCTCACTACCAGCACCGAGCAAAAAGACATGTATACGAAAGGAGAATTATCGATGTTTTATGTTAATGCCAGAGCTTTTGTTGAACGCAAAGAAAATGGATAGAACAAAAATTATAATTCAGACTCGAAATAAAAAGAATGAGGAGTCACTGGAACTGCCAGACGGCAGATTGGAACTCTACGAATCCATAGTAGATGGACTGAGAAGAGAAGTTTATGAAGAAACAGGTTTGACCGTTATATCGGTAGAAGGCAGTCACAAGCGAATAGATACATGTGGGATCAACCCGGATTTTGAAGTTGAATGTTTGGAGCCGTATTGTGTATATCAAACGATTAAAGGGCCAGTGGATTCGATTGGCATGTATTTTATATGTAAGGTGGAAGGGGGACTCTTGGAAACAGGAGACGAAACCGCAAATATCGGATGGAGAAAGGTTGATGAAGTCTATGAAAGGATGATCGATGATCCAAGACAGTTTTCAGATGTTGATCGGGCAGGGTTAATGTATTATTGGAAATATAGGTTTGGAAAAGAAATTGAAGAAATCGTAAGATCAAATTATGATCTATTCGAGTAGTTTTATGGATATTCTAACAAAACCATTGAATCTATAAGAGCTTGGTGATTCAACGTTATTTTGGTTATTCCGAAAAATTTAACCGAGGAATCTTCCCTTTTCCACTAATTTTTCTTCCCAAATGCAGATTTTGGAGATATTTCAAAAAGTTATTTCCGTTGTTTGATTGATGACGAAATCAATATATTGAAAAATCATTTCTTAAACGATTGATATAGCTTGTGGGCATTTCAAGAAGGTCTAACCTTATAACAAAATATTCACGCTGCGGACATTTGTCCTTGGCCCGGCATCCGCCGGACACTCGACATGCATCGAGTCGTAAATACAGGAACGTTAGATGAAATAGACTGTGAAAGGACATATATATGATAACAATCTCATGTACCAAGAAGCTATTTGATACTAGCTCTTTTATCGAAGAACAAGACAATGAATCAGAGGATGAACTCTACAAATGGCATGCCAATGTATTTCGAATGGCTAAAAAGAATAATTTAATTATTATGAATAATAAGACAAGGTATTGCTTTATTTTGTTTGGAATAAGGAAGGAACACTATAAGAACTTTAAAGAATTATTTCTCAATGCACTTATAGAAAACTTAAAGGCGGAAGGAATCTCCGAAAGCTTAATCAACAACTACATTAGTAATGCGAACAGTATGAAGTTCATCAAGACGTATGATAGAAGCGTCCTTGGATCAATGACAGATATGGTTAAAATGACTGAGTTCATTATTGAAGATTATCTACCAGTACAAGAAATGAATATCATTGAATTAAATAAATTAAACAACGACACTCCATTAGTAAAGCTGAAAAAATTCCCAAACCAATTTATGAGGGAGGCTCTTAGTATCTGAGCCTACAGTCTACTCCGTATAACATAATATTCACGCTGCGGGCATTCTCCCTGGGTCCGGCATTCACCGGATACTCAGCAGACGCTGAGTCGTGAATACAGGAACGTTATTAGAAATTATTGCAATCTATAAAAAAGGAGTTAATCAATTGATTAATATTCAAGATATACTGCCTCATAGGTATCCATTTTTGTTAATTGATAAAGTACTGGAAGTCGAAAAAAACAAATGGGCTAAGGGATATAAAAATGTTTCAAGTAATGAGTGGTATATGAGTGAACAGAATACTGTTATTCCTAGTACATTAATAATAGAGGCTTTGGCTCAGTTAGGTGCTTTTGCAGTCATTTCAGAAGAGAATGGTGTAGGATTTCTTTCTTCACTTAAAGGAATTGAAGTGATTGGTCAAGCATTTTTGGGAGATCGGATAGATTTATACTATGAGATCATTAAAAACAAGCGTGGCTTTGTAGTGGGAAGAGGGGTAGCCTCAGTAGGAAATCAAGTAATTATAAATGCAGAAGAAATCGTGATCTATTTAAACCTACTATTAAGCAATCCGAAGAAGGCAAAAACTTCTGATAACATAATATTCAAGCTGCGGCTCCTTTGGAGCCTTGGTCTGCTGGATGAATTTTGTGGAAGCGTTTCAGCAGACACCTCCTCCGGGGTTCATGATACAACAACGTTATCTGAAAGAAACTTAAAGCTAGAGAATAATTATAGAACACAATAAACAGAATTATGTTGAAGGAGTCCTATGGAGAAGTGGGAAAAACTTATTGAAATATTGTTAGATGAAAGTGCTTCAAATGCTGAGCGAGACGATGCGGCCATGGATCTAAGTGAATATAATCATAAAAATGTAATGAAGGCCTTAATGATAACAGCAAAACATGATAAAACCGACAACATGATAAAAGCGAGTTGTGGCGAATCCCTAGCCATGATTTTTATACAGAATGATCGATTTGAAAAAGAGATTTATAAACAGCTAAGAGGCATAGCGAGGACAGAATTTGAAAGCAACATCAATTCAAAAAGAAACGATTGGAAGAAATACTTAGACATAGAGACATAAGGAGTAAGAAGAATCCGAGAAGACGTATCCATCAGATAACATAATATTCAAGCGAGGCTCCGTTGGAGCCTTGATCTGCGAGAGGGATTTCGGTGAGGCATTACAGCAGATAACTCCTTCGGGGTTCATGAACACAGGGATGTTATAGGAAATCCATGTAAAGTCACTTCAGGAGGGATTAAAGAAGATGAACAAAAAACTAGTAGACCAGTTTGAACATTTCAATGAATTTGTAAAAATAATTGATGATGAGACTTGGCAAAAGCCGATCGCGCCTGGAAAGTGGACGGTGAAGGAAGTCGTGGTACACCTATGGAATTGGGATACATATACTTTAAATACGATGCTCCCACACATCAAAGATCAAGTGAAACTTCCAGGGTTCGTCGATCATGATACCCATAATTTAAAAGCAATAGAGAAGGCCAAGGAATTTACAGACAGAGAAAGTATGATTCAAACCTTTATTGAAACGCGAACTCATTTAGTCAACCAATTCCGTGAGGTAGATCATTCAGACATTCGTTTTTTTATAGGCAATGACAAACTACCTTATACCTATGAAAGATATCTAAAAATATTCGTACACCATGATGAACATCATAAGAAACAAATAGAAAACTTATTGGGGTGATTCAAGAAGACATGGACATCCTGTAACGTTATATTCTTCGCAGAGGGCATACGGCATTCGCCGGACACCGGACATACGTCGGGTCGTGAATACAGGAACGTTATGCGAAACCCTTGTGGGAGGAAAAGTTGATTAGAGCCTAGCAATGGATGTGACAAAATGGATTGTAAATTTGTAACATGTACAAGTATAGGCGTGTATGGACAAGCCCTTACTAAAGGAAAAATTTATCAAGTAGTGGCTGAAGAAGCGGATCGATATAGAATCATTGGAAACCATAATAAGAGGGTGTGGATAAATAAATATTATTTTGTTGACGGAGAAGTCGAGGTTCCTATTCTAAGTAGCTGGAAGTTTGATGATCCATTAGAAGATTTCGATCTAATAGAAGTGACGGTAACCTTTAATAATGGAATGAAAAGATGGTGTTTAATAACAACACCGGAGAGATTGATCAAATACTTTGAACATTCTAATTTAGATCCACCTGGATTGAGTATTCAGCATTTGATCATTGTAAAAGAAATAAGTGACGAAGACATTAATCGAACTTTAATACACCTAGATGAACAGGGACAAATCGAAAAAGCAACCTTACTATTAATATAGTGAACTCGATGAGGACAAGGGAATCTCATAACATAATATTCAAGCAGCGGCTTCTTTGAAGCCGTAGTCTGTTGGATGGATTGCGAAAAAATATTTCACAGACAACTCCTTTGGGGTTCATGAATACAGGGATGTTAGATGAAAGATAAGTAAAATCCATTTTTCAAAATGAGAGAGGTTATTTATATGGGAGTAGCCTATACATTAGATTGCAGACAGTGCTCTTATAATCATAAAGCTTTTTTGGGAATCGGTTTTAATTATATAAATTTGAAAACTATTTTGGAGTGGTATGAACAAGAAGAAGGGCGACAACAAATCATAAAATATATGAATGAAGAAGATGTACATTTTGAATGTTATGACGGACTTTACGTTTGCGAGCAATGTGGATATTTACTGAATCGTACATTTCTACATTTAATCTCAAAAGATTATTCTTATATAAACAGTTATGACTGTCCGCGTTGTCATGTACAAATGCCTCAAAAACATTGCTAGATGAAATAGAAGAAAATTCTTTGAGATGCCCTGACTGTGAGGAAGAAAAATTAGAAATACAATCATATATGGACTGGGATTAAATAACTTTATGTCAATTATGAAATTGCTTCGTGAAATTTGAAAGCGCCTCTATGAAGACGTATCCATCATCTAACATAATATTCAAGCTACGGACTTACGCGCTTGGACCGGCATTCGCCGGCCATCTAGCATACGCTGGTGTCGTGAATACAGAAACGTTATACGATATACGACAAAGAAAGTAGGAAACCATATTGGAACATTTAATCAAAGAACTGATTACATACTATTTTAATGAGACAGTTGAAAACATTGAATCAGTGCCATTTGGTCTTACTAATTATTCTCAAGTATTAACCGTTAACAATAAGAAATATGTTGCAAGAATATATGACAACCACTCAAAAAATCTAGAGAAATTAAAATTCGAAATTGAATTAACGACATTCCTTGAACAACATAATAACCTATCATTTAAGCTTCCTGGTTTTTTAATTGCCAAGACAGGGGGAAGATTTGTCGAGCTATCAAATGGTCAATTTGGTTCAGTTATGTGTTTTATTGAAGGAGAAGTTCCTGACCTAACACGGGTATCAGATGTTAAGGAATATGGAAAAACCGTTGGAGAACTATCGGTTGCATTTAAGAAATTTAGAAGTGACTTATTAATGCAAGAATTTAAGTTTTCTAAAATATACAATCTTCATCCATTATCTAACGAAAGATCTGTAAACCGTTTTTTTGATCAGCCACCTTTTGAGATTGAAAGTAATCAATTATCTATATTTCTACATTCATTACAAGCTGTTCAAAGAAATGAATCCATTGTAGACGATTTACCAAAGCAAATTGTTCATCATGATATATTAATTTTTAATTTGCTTATTGATAACCAAACAAGGAAGATGAGTGGGGTATTAGATTTTGACTTTGCTTCACATGATGTTCGTGCATTAGAATTAGCTATTTGTATGAACCATCTTCTTCAGTTTGATGATGGTTCACTTTTAAATCTAGAATTATTTTTGGATGAATATTCTCAGCACATGACATTAACAGATGAAGAAATTAAATGGATTCCCTTTTTGATGCAGATGTACTATGTATCATTGATATGTATTTATATAGGTCAATATTATTCAGGACGGGAGATAGAAGAATACTTTCGTTTCATACTTAATCAATTGGTTATTAGAAAGCAATGGATAGAACAGAATGAATATGAATTTATTGAAACGTTAAAATCAAGGCTTAATTGATTTTGGATTGAACTCGAAGAAGTGCCATACATCGTATAACAACATGTTCCGGCTTCGCGGCTATCGGCTCGGTCTACCAGAGCATACAAAAACATTAAATTATAAAGAGCGGTGATTTATGAACTCTTCTCCTTGTCTAAAGTTAGTTTTTCTACTTCCTGAGATTGCAAATGACATAATTGAAAAACTTGAAAAAGAAGAAAGATTGGATTTGTTAGAACAAGTACAAGAACTTAGCATTATCAGTTTGTGCGAATGTGGAGATCCTAGTTGTGGGTCATTCTATACAATTGAACCTGCAGTAACAGAAAATGAACAGTTAAGCTATGAAGGATTTCAAACAAAATCAGGACTAATTGAAGTCTTTAATGGAGAGATTGGATTTATTGAAATAGTACCTAGCGAAATAGGGAAAGAAGTTAGAAAGAAAATAAGTGAAGCATTAATAAGAGAAGAACTATGAGAAAGCAAAAAGAAATCGAGTACCTTAGTAACACAATTTTCACGCTGCGGGCATACGCCCTTGGTACGGCATTCGTCGCACATCCAGCATACGCTGGGTCTTGAATACAGCAACGTTAGTTGAAATTGCCGAAATCTAATTGAATTTTCGAGGTGCATCATGGGAGTAAGAAAAAAGTATAAACGTAAGATCATACGTTCAAAGCGATTGTTTTATTGGTATATTCAACCAGATAGTGATGACGAAGGGATCATCAAATTACATATTCTTTCTAAAGATAAAATTTTTTTGGTTACCTATGAAGTTGGTCAATACAGTATTAAAAGCAAAACCCCGAAAATAGTGATTATTGGAAAGGAATTTGAAGGCTGGACGAAAGAATATATAGGATATAGACGAGTCCTGACACCAAAATGGGATGATGAAATCATTACTCCAAAATTAATAGGTGAAATCATTGATTGGTGCCTATTAAAAGATAAAGAAATAACAATCGTTAACTGGAATGGAGAAGTACTAGAATGAAAAAACAGGTGTAAGTAACTCGAAAAGTTGGCAACATCATCTGACATAATATTCACGCTACGGACATACGTACTTGGTCCGACATTCGCCGGACACCTCAGCATACGCTGAGTCGTGAATACAGAAACGTTATAGGAAACCAGTGCAAAACAAACATGCGATAGTAAATAGAGGTTAAGTAACTATTAATATTGGTTATCAAGATAACTAGTTGGAGGCTCTCCTATGGAAATTGCAAATGAAGTAATCGAAAGTATGTTGATTAAATTTAATTCGGAGAGGAAATGGACTCTCCAAGCGATTGGACAATTGTCAGAGGAAGATTTAACATGGGTACCTAACTCTGAAAGTAATAGTATTACTAATTTAGTTGCTCATATTCGAGGTTGTGTTCATTCCAGAATAGAAACAATCTTTTATGATATTCCAGACACTAGGGATAGAGACAAGGAGTTTGAACGTGGACTCCAATATTCTAAAGAGCAAGTTTACAACATGACAAAAGAAGCATTTGATATAATCATTCTCTATCTCGAACACCTCAATTCAAACCCTGAATTGTTGTTATCAAAACCGTTTATCAATCGTCCACCTCTTACATATAGCCAGGTAAACAATGAGACAACGGTTCTTAATCTAATGATAGCAATGATTAGAGAAATGCATTATCACACCGGACAAATAATATATGCAGCAAAGATTAGAAAGGGACAGCTTGTATGGAATTATGATTAATATAAAGGTGCCTGAATGTGAAAGTGCTTCGAAGATGGCACTGACATACTAAAACATCATATCTACGTTGCGGGCCGTTCGTCCCTTGGTTCGCAAGATGTGAGAAGCTAAGAAGTGGGTCCAGTTCACAACCTTACGAGGCTAAGTTCGTCGGACCCGGGGCGTTCGCGCCTTAAGCCTCTCGGGTTCGTAGATACAGGAACGTTATCGGAAATAACACGCAGATGAATATTAAAGTGGGGTATATGAAATGAATTTTGCTATCATTCAAGTCAATCAAAAACATAGAGAAGTATTAGACAATCTCATGCAATTTTATATTTATGATTTTTCCGAATTCCTCGAATTTGACGTAGAAGAAAATGGGAAGTATAGCCCTTACCCGTTAGATGATTATTTTGAAGAAGGAAACCATCAATTTGCTTATGTAATTAAACGAGAAGAGAAGTACATAGGATTTGTCTTAGTTCGTTTAATTGAAGACTTGGAACTTTGGCATTATTCAATTACAGAATTTTTCATATTAAAAAAGTATAGACGAGAAGGAATGGGAATGGCAGTAGCAACTGATCTATTTAACCGACATAAAGGACCGTGGGAAGTGCATCAAATTGAAAGTAATAAAGGAGCACAGATATTTTGGAAAAGAGTGATTGATGAATATACAAAAGGCCAATTTGAAGAGCGGATTGAGAACGGAAAAACTATACAAACGTTTATTAGCTAATTCAAGAAGACATGTTACATCTGATAATATAATATTCACGCTGCGGACATACGTCCTTAGTTCGGCATTTGCCAGACACCCAGCATGGGCTGGGTCGTAAATACAGAAACGTTATAAGAAATAGCCGTAAAGGGAGGAATAATTGGTGTTAGAATTAGCGAAGAATGAGCTCAAGACTGTTCGCTTTTTATGCAACGGTAGAAGTAATACAGTTCTTTTTGCAACTATAGAAGGAAATATAGGAAGGGCATGGGTTGACAGGAAGAATGAGCCCACGTACTCCGTAATTATTGCAGGAGATTTCGCATTCTTACTTGGTAGTGTCGAAGCTTTGAAAGAAGTAGATGTTCCATTGCGGTTTGTTCTAGAAGAATGCAAGGGGAAAATTATAATTACGAATGAGTTTTCTTGGAAATCCCTTTTATCTCAATATTACTCAGATTCATTCCGAAAGTTTAATCGATATTCCTTTAAGAAAGAACCGAATTTCCAGGTAGAACAGTTAGAAGAGAACATAAAAATGATAGATACTGCTTTCAAAATCGTACCCATAGATGAGCATATTTACCCAATGGTATTGCAAGATCCCTTTATGGCAGACTGTTGTTGTTTCTTCTCTTCCTTAGAAGAATTTATGCAGCATGGAATTGGATTTGTTATCCTCAAGGATAATCAGATTATTACCGGTGCTTCTTCTTATACTTATCATGAAGGGGGGATTGAAGTTACAATTGGGACACATCCCTTATACAGGCGCCAAGGTTTGGCACTAGCTTGCGCATCAAGATTGATTCTTGAGTGTCTGAGCCGAAATAGCCACCCAAACTGGGACGCAGCCAATTTAGAGTCAGTTGCACTTGCAGAAAAATTAGGTTACAAAATGGAAAAAGAATACGAAGTGTACTCTATATAAACAGTCGCACTATAGGCACGTCGTAAAGATAACAGGACACGGTAGTTGAGTGTTGCAAAAAAATACTTGTAGGTAATACAAAGAAGGTGGATATATCTTATAACAACATATCTACGCCCCGTCGCTGTGGCTCCTTGATTTGCCCGAGGCATTTTGAAGAAGTAGATTCAGGCAGGGACCCCTGAAAGGCTTAAGGGAGCCACCCAATCGCTTGCTCCCTTAAGCCTTTCGGGTTCGTAGATACAGAAACGTTATAAGAAAGTGACGAAATTCTAATGTTGTGGGGGAGAAAAATGATATCAATTTGTATAAACCAATAAGGTGATATTTTTGAGGAACTATTAGATATTACTGAAGAGCAAGTAGAAGAAATAACTTAGATTACCCAATCACGCATGCATTAGTCGTTGCCAAGAATAATGAACGATTTTTACTATTATTTAACGGTTGGAAGAACAATTGGGAGTTAGCTGGAGGCATGCTTGAGCCAGGAGAAACATTAAGAGAATGTGCAATCAGAGAAATGCTTGAGGAAGCCCAAAAGATTATCTTTTGGGATGGAATTAAAGACATTGGATATATAGATGAAATCGATAAAGAATTATTGAAGTACTATTAAAAAAGATATTGTAAGTAATTCGAGAAGCCGTCACCTTCATATAACATCATACCCACGCTTCGGGCCAGACGGTTCCTGGTTCGCAAGAAGCGATTGACAAGGGAGTGAATTCAGCGAACACATCCATACTGGCTAAGCGCATCGCGGCCACTCCCGGTGGTCGCTTAAGTCGGTGAGACGTCTTGTTTACAGGAACGTTATAGGAAATCAGCTAAAATCTATAAATGATATCTTTAAGTAGAGAAATAATTATAGAGGTTGTGAAGGAAGTTGAATTATTTGGAATTTATGAGATCGAATTATGAACTCATTCAGAATAATATTGAGGATTTATTAGAGAAGTATAGATCTCAGCCAGTTGGAAGTGGATACATCGATATTATTACGAACTTTGATTTAATTGAAAACTTAATACTTGAGCTTTCGGATATTGGTATTGCTGTTAATGGTGTTACTTGGTGGTGCCTTTGTTCAGAAGATAATATGAAACAATATAGTTGCCCTCATGGAATGGGAGGACCCAAGAGTGATTACTATGGGGGATGGTATAGCGAAATGGGCGTTGATTATGAAAGCTTTTATATTTCACAAAATACTTATGACCAATTAGAAAACGGTCAGATTACTTCAGAAGAAATCAAATTACTAAATGAAAATGTCAAAACCTATATTTTTGAATTCACCAAAGATGAACTCTTCAGCAAATGCTTTGCTCCAGCAATATGGCTACACGTTCCAAGTGAGTGGAAACGACTCAGTTACATGAAGTACGAAAAGAAGAGTAAGGGATAAAGAATGAATGTTAGTTATTCAAAGAAGTCGCTGACATTCGATGACACATCATCCCTACTGCGGGCATTCTCCCTCGATCGCTGGAAGGATTCCAAGGAGTGAGTATATGGATAATGAGATTTCATTGAAACAAATAGATAACATGTTTCTAGAACTAGTTTTGAAGAAACATAAATGAAGAAAGGATGAAAGATTTGAATATTTCCGAAGTGATTATAAATCCTGTATTCAATCATTTATTTCTAACAATTGAACATCCTGAAGGGCAATATCAGTACATAGGTGATGCATTAGGTAGAGATTGCATGATCACCAGATTTAAAGATGGATGGATGCGAATGTATGATGGTGACGGTATGCTCAATGAGAATTGGTATACATGGGGTGCCGATGTACTAGCTCCATTTGATGGAGTTGTGAAATCTATATTTATAAATCCGATAACTAATAATCCCGGAACTTTTACACCAGGAAGGGCGAGTTCTATAGTATTTGCCAGAGAAGATGGTGTTCTTGTTACTTATGCCCATGTAATGGACATAAGTGTTGAAGAAGGCGACATCATTACGACGGGTCAAGTAGTTGCGAAAGCTGGGAACAATGGATATTCCAGAAATCCACATATTCATGTGGGTGCATGGATTGGTGATACTCCATTACAAATTCGATTTGACTTGCAGAGAATGGGAACACAGATGAAGGAATTTGGAGAAAGACTTTACTTATGTTAACTCAATACAAAAGTCGGGAAATCAAAGGAGATAAATATGAGAAAAGAATATCTTGTTCGTTTACTCTCCGTTTGCTTGGTTATTTCTGTTGTTGTTAATTGCTTTTCATATTTTAGAATTCTTGATTACAAAACAAAAAACAATGAGAGGTATACTACTCAAATTGAAAACTTTTATAGTTATGGATTGGAGATACCACAATTCAAAATTGAAAAAATAATAGAGCTAATAAATGATGATTCTCCTGATGCAAGAGAAGGAGTAGAAACTTGGTTACTAGAAATAGCATCAGATTATAGTGTTGCCGAAAACGCTGCAGCAACATCTCTGATTAATTCAAGAAACTTTTTCGAACATTTAAAATCCCTATTATTGGATATGATTCGTACTGAAGAAGACTTCGAAAAGTGGAAGCAGATTTGTTTAGAATTAAATGAAATTACAACATATCTTAAATTAAATATTAATATGGACGATTTAAAGGATGAGTCAAAGGCTGAAGATCACTGGCGGAAAATAATGAATGAAATTAAAGAAAAATACTCACAAACATATTTAATTTCTAATATGATTTTCTAGTTTATACATGCAGTCCCGACAATCCTAATGCGAAAGTTTATTAAGTGCATATAAAAGAGGGAGGATATCCTAAAAGTAATTATCAAAAGAACAGGGTGAAATGAGAAATGAGGAAACGAATCGTAATTGATTCACTCCACGAATTAGTTGACTACATTATGAGAAATGACTTGTCAGAAGCTAGACAAAATGAATTAGCATCAATGAATGATTTTGTTAGTTTACATCTCACTTTAGGTATGTACATTCGAAATAAATACGAACTATCTGATATAACAAAAGTCCCTAAACTTATACAAGAATATAAGACACTAAACGATATAGGTGCAAATGAATATGAAGGAATTGGAGAAGATTTAAAAGGATTTTATCAATATATAGATAGTATGTTTATTAATGATGACGAAATATCTAATTTTATAATTAAATTAGTTCAGAGTAAATTGGGAATATAGAAAAAGTGAAACATAGGAATTTTTACAATATCTTCATGAAGAACGAACCTTTGTTTAATATCATATTCACGCTGTGGACATTCGTCTTGGGTCCGACAGGAGCCAGACACCTCAGCATACGCTGAGCTCGTAAATACAATAACGTTTTGAAAGTCCCTAAAAGTTTAAAAACACAATGACACTTTTTGGAGGTGAATTGATGGGAGCATGGGGAGCTGGGATCTTTGAAAACGATGATGTATTAGATTTGAAGGCAGATTTGCTTGATTCTGATGACATCGAATTAATTGAAGAGACGATTGAAGAAGTATTAGAAGAAGAATATATTGAGGCAGATTTAGCTTCAAATGCTCTAGGCGCAATTGAGATCCTTGCAGCATTACAAGGTAGTCCAGGGAAAGAGATATTGAATAATCAAAGTAATACTGAAGATCTATATGACTGGATTAATACACATAAAGGCAAAGGGAAAAAGCTCATTTCAAAAGCTAAACGAGCAGTGAAGAAAATTAAGAAAGATTCAGAACTAAAAGAGCTATGGGAAGAATCAGAAGAATATCCGATCTGGTTAAATACAATAAATGACTTAGATAATCGATTGTGCAGACAACTTCTGCGAGGTTTATGAATACAGGAACGTTATCTGAAACTGGTAAGTTCGAAAGGAGAAAAAAATGATACTTGGATTATATGAAGCACATTTACCCGTGAGCAATCTAAAACCATCCATTGAATTTTACTCTAAACTAGGATTAGAGCTGGCATGGAGAGATGAAGATACAGCCTTCTTTTGGATTGAAAAAGAAAAGAGTTGGGTGGGACTATGGCAGGGCGAAGAGCATAAAACTTCTTATCATCCGTCATTAAGGCATATCGCATTTCGAGTGAGTTATGAAGAACTTCGAGAGAGTGTGAAATGGCTTCAAACGATTGAAATAGAGCCTGTTCCATTTGGAAAGAGAGATTCAATAGATCCATTTGTTAGACCTAACCAAGGAAATGCTTCAGTCTATTTCAATGATCCAGATGGAAACAGTTTAGAATTAATGTGTTTTGTGAGTGTTCCTGAAAATTTGAAGAATATATCCAATAAATTATCAATAGAAGAATGGGAAGACCTTGTGAAAGAAAGAAATTAAATAATATAAATATAGAAATGAGGAATGCCTATGAAGTCAAGATTGATACTAATAGATGGAATGCCAGGCTCTGGTAAGTCAACGATTGGGAAATTAATAGGTTCAAAGTTGAATGAAATGAATATTCAAAATATGTTTTATCACGAATTGGAAGAGAACCATCCATTGCGAATATACAATAAGACGTTTACTTCTTTTGCTATTCAAGATGAAGCGGAGTGGTTTACTACAAAAGTTGAACAGCTATTCACTGATTTTGTCAATGAAAGAGTAGGGAGAGACGAAGTTACAATTATGGAAAGTTACGTTTTTCAGAATACGCTTGGTTTTGCTTTTAATATGCAAATGGACGAACAAAGAATATTAGATTTGACCAAGAAAGTACAACTTATTTTAAGTCGTCTTGATCCTATCCTAATTTATTTTTATCAAACTCATGTTGAACAACATTGGAGATGGATATGTAGTGTTCGTGGACCTGAGTTTACACAAGATCGTTGTGGACTTTATACGGATAATGATTTTATTGAAGCGGGACATTTTTGGACGAAAAACCAAGATTTTATGTTCAATATCGTTCAGGAATGGGAGATACCAAAATTGATCATAAAAAACGAAAAGTACAATTGGGAAGAATATGAGAATAAAGTAAATCATTTTTTGGTGAAACTCGAAGAAGATGCTGACATTCGATAACATAATATTTAAGCAGAAAACCCCTATACCGGTGTGGAATTAGAATTGAATTGTATCACGAAATTGTAAAGATCAGAAAAGGTTTTGTTGAAAATCTGGAGAACCATAAAGGAAGTGAAAGAGATTGATTAGGAGCCAAGAGGAGATCAACCGTTTTTTAGAAGACGAGATTTCATCTCAAGAACTCTATGAAGCTATCTTATATTTTGTTAATTCGGTGCACATTCGTAATGGAGAATTTGAAGGGAATTATTACATTATAAAGAAAATGGATTTAGATAACTTTATAATTTACGCGGAGAATATCTATCCGGATGATAACCATAGGGAAATTCCATATAGTACTTCAATTTATAAAGAGAATTTACTAAACGAGATTAATAAAAAGGCAAGAGCCAATAAATACCTATTGAAATCGTAAAGAAAAAAGGAATAAGGGTTAGGGAATGAACTTCGAAGCATCTTAAAACAGTAACATTTTGTGCATTTATATTACTATTTAAGAAAGTCGATGAATGCTCTATGATCGGAGGGATTTATGAAATTTTCTTGTGATTGTGGACATATAATTACGGACTCAACCGATTTTTTATCTTATAAGGCCCACCTAATAGCAGATCAAGATTTATTTGATTTACTTGATGAAATTGATAGCGCTATTGAAGAATCTGGACCGACTTCAAAGAACAAAGAAGATGCATTAATGAAGGTCCGTTCTCTGTTCAACGACCTAAGAAGAACTGTATACCAGTGTATGAACTGCGGTAATGTTTTTTTTGAAGATGATTCATCAAGACTAGTGATGTTCCGAAGTGATAAAGATCCCGAAAATAAACAAATGCTACGTTCAGCTAAGGGGGACAATTGGCAGGGGGTACTGTATGGTGATTGGATAGATGTATTACCTGAATGGAGAGAAGTTAAAGGCTATATGTCTGCCTCAGTCTTATCTCGAGCAAGTTCATACGATGATTGGTTAAGTTTAGAATCAGATTATTACTCGCTATTTAACGAGTTAAAGGGTAAAGGAATTTTAAGATCAAGCCTCTTAAGGAAGAATAATAAACTTATTCATTCATGGAACTTAACGAAAGATGAATAATAACCTTGTGAGAGCTGTGGGCATGAAAATTCTCAAGCGATTACCAAAATCGCAATCCACTTGATAAATCTGATGATAAAATTAATAATGTATACATAGCTTATCAAGGAGGCGGTTCAATTGGTAACCATGAATATTTGGACAGAAACTAAAAGGATAGCGCCTACTCGTCCATAAACTGCGTGTTTCTTTTTTGATGAGGGCAACCCGTACACATGCAAGAATATCAAATTATAAAAATGAATGATTTTTCAAATGATCAGATCAATCAAATCAGAATGCTAGAACAGTTGTGCAAGATATACGATAAGTCAAGTCTGAGGGTGGGAATCGAAAGCCTTAAAGAAATCGATGGGGATCAGGCTTTTCTTTGCCAACACGAGGATCAGTTAGTCGGTTTTCTAAGTTGGCATTCTTCAGATGGGATTGAAGCTAACATTAATAGTATGGTTCATCCGCAATTCCGCCGTTCTGGTGTTTTTCGCGGCTTACTTAAAAGGGCAACGTCGGAGATGCGAATGCATGGCATCCTTACTTTCCGTTTCAGAATTCCATCGAACTCTGAGTCAGGTATTGATTGTATAAGACATTTAGGGGCCAGCTTAAGTTCATCTGAGTTCTCCATGACCTTCAAGGGCGTAGAAGATACAAACTTAAATTTCGGAGACGTTAATTTGCGATTGGCTGTAGAACAGGACTTAGAGTTTTTGATTAAGTGTTTATCTCAGGCTTTTGGAGATTCAGAGTTTTGGACGAGGAAGTATTTGAGCCATACTAAAGAGTCTTCACGTGTCACTTATATTGCTACGGATAGTCTTACACCAGTAGGGATGATTAGAGTTAATTGTCTTCATACGAATACTGCTACTATCCATGATTTTTGTGTGCTTCCCGCATTTCAGGGGAGAGGATATGGCCGCAAAATTCTTTCGAGGGTAGTTAAGTTTTTGGAAAGTCAAGAGTACTCTCAAATCCGCTTGAGTGTAGTTACTCAAAATAGACGTGCATTAAGTCTTTATCAGTCCATAGGATTTGATGTTTCTGCCGAATCTCTTTATTATGTGATTCCTATTGATAAAATGTAATTGATTAAGAAAAGGAAAAGAACAAGTTCCAAAGGAAAGATCTTGTTAGTATATCAAAGATGAAGCTGACATTCTATAACATAGTATTCACGCTGCAGGGTTA
Source organism: Paenibacillus sp. 2TAF8 (assembly GCF_052114825.1). Classification (NCBI taxonomy): domain Bacteria; kingdom Bacillati; phylum Bacillota; class Bacilli; order Caryophanales; family Paenibacillaceae; genus Paenibacillus; species Paenibacillus sp. 2TAF8. The sequence goes on along the minus strand of NZ_JBFRFN010000002.1, from coordinate 817,795 downwards.
TTACCCTTGGTTGTCAGATGCTGATTATGGAAGGAAGCTCAGACAACCAACGACCCAGCCTAAGATAAGAGCTATCTAAGGCTGGGTCATTTCACAAATACGGGAACGTTATATGAAATCAACCAAACTCAGAACAATTAAGTAGGAGCAACTCATTGAGCTGAAATACGAAGAGATAAGGGAGTACAACGACGAAGAGATTAAAGAGCTGGTTTAGTATCGTTGTCAGTGGGGAGGTATCATCCCAGTTGGAGGATTGCTCAAAATCTTTGTCTGGAATTGGCTCAACATACCCATCCTCATGTTAGGGCAAATGCAATTTTAGGGTTAGCTCATGTTGCAAGAACAAAGGGGAACGATTATAGATGCATTAAATGATATAAACCATTTTTTAGAATGGAATTTAGCTAGAAAGCATGATTCGTAGAGAATTCATAGCAGTTGCGTGGGGGGGGAGTACATTGAACGTTAGATGAAATACCTTAAAAGATCTTTAAGGACCATTGAAATCTTTTATAACTAATAATTGTTGAGGTGAGAGGCTTGAAATATTTTTTTGGATTGTTATCAATTCTAGGAATAATAATTCCTTACATGGAGTTTATTCCTTGGATCAGTGAAAACGGATTCAATCTGATGATACTATTGAATGAAGCAACAGAGAATCGAATTAGTGCATTTGCTTGGTTGGATATAATAATTGCAGCAATTGTTTTGATTGGATTTATTTTATATGAAGGAAAGCGAATTGGTGTAAAGCATAAGTGGATACCGATCATTGGAACACTAACCGTTGGTGTTTCATTTGGATTACCATTATTTTTATTATTGCGTGAAATTCAAATGGAAAAAATGAAAGATAGTTAAACAGAAAATAGATCTTTCTTTATATAATGAAATCGGTCGATGTAAACGAAATAGATAAAGTTTAGGGTTCAATGACAACAGGTACTTTGGAGCTATGTCAAGAAAGTGGACACTTAGGCTACGGTTTCGTCTGTAAACTGCATCGCAAATCGGGCAGGGGAAAGATAGCTTAAGAACTGATTTGATATCCTTCCAGATGGAGCAAATAGGTGATTTTAGGACTACCACACCGCTTCTGGTGATCGTAAAAATGATACCGAATGCGCTTCATGACCTGAGCTTTCCGCATGTTATGCCGACTTGTTCTGTCCAGCCGGCACTTGTAATATCCACTCCGAGACACATCTAAAATAGCGCACATTTTCTCCAAAGAAAACTCGGAGCGATGGTTTTCCACAAACTGAAATCTAAACGTTTTGGTTTGCTGAAGATGTGCACCGCCTTTTTTTACAATGGCTAATTCTTCTTACGTATCCGCAAGGGTATGTTCTTTCTCTTGAAGCAACCGGCGCATCTCTTTAAGCTCTGCTTCGAGTTCCATGACTCGATCCTTACTAGCAACAGGTTCGTTTTTAAGCTCGCGGTATTTGCTCATCCATTGATGTAACGTACTTTTTGGAATATTGAGCTCTTCCGCGAGATCTCCAAGCGTTTTTGTTTGTTCTTGGATAAATTTTACCGTTTGTTTCTTAAACTCTTTATTATAACGTTGCCGATGTTCTCCCATGTGGACACACCTCCGTTCTCTTATTATCCTTCCGTCCGTTAACGGGTGTCCACTTTTTATTCTAGCAACACTTCTTCTAACATAATAATCACGCTGCGGACATACGTTCTGGCATTCGCCGGAACGTTAATATCTGAACGTTAGCTTAAATTCGTCAAAGCATAAGGGAGGTGAACCAATGATATTAAAAGAATTTGATTTGGATCTGCCTTACATTAGAGAAGATGCTGAGGACTATGAGCACAGTTGGAAGCCTAAGCGGCTTCAATTTAGAAATGAATGCCGCTGCATAGCTTCGATGGCAGAAAGATATTTCAAAAATTACCGGTACAAGACTCCATTTGCTTGGAAGCTGATGATTGAATGTTATTCAGATATTAATAAATCGCGAAAAAAGTTTGTTAAATCTGAAGTATATGAGGTTAGTATGGAGTTTGATATTTCTAGATATTTTAATCTGACATCAGAAGAAAAGAAATGGATGATTTTTAACGTATTGAAAGAAGGGGTTTTTGAAGTACTTAAAGAAGAGGAATGGAATAGTGAACCGTTCATAGAAGTGTTTTCGAGAATGGAAAACGATAATCTATTAAACGTGTATCAATCTGGTAAAGCCGTGTACAATCCCAAGCGTAATCTAAAGGCAAGGGTTATRTGTGAACATGAAATAAGTGAGATTAAAATATATTTATGTATAACAGACAAAAGTGGTAAAGAGATTGCAAGAAAACTTGTAATCAAAGAAGTACCCAACGAATGGAAGTTTTATATTCATTTAGGTGAACTACAATGGATTTCTGATAAGGAAGTGGCTTTAAAAAACAAAAAAGAAATAATAATAGGAACGTTGCAGGCAATTCAGTGAAACCAACGAATATCAGTTGAAAATATATTCACACTGCGGACATTCGTCCTGGGTTCGGTATTCGTCGTCCACCCAGCATACGCACCGGGTCGTAAATACAGAAAAGTTATGTGAAACTACTGCAATACAAGTAGAGATCAACAAAAAAATTGAAAGGAGAATGCTTGATGTTTTATGTTAATGCAAGAGCAATCATCGAACGTAAAGGTAACGATAATATAGAAATTATCATACAGACACGAAATAAAAAGGATGAGATATCATTAGAATTGCCAGGTGGAAGATTAGAATTATTCGAATCAATATTAGATGGTCTGAAACGAGAAGTATTTGAAGAAACAGGTTTAACAGTAATAGAAGTGGAAGGTAGTCAAAAGCGTATAGATACACGTGGGATTAACCCGGCTTTTGAAGTTGAGTGTTTAGAACCTTATTGTGTATATCAAACAATAAAGGGTCCAGTTGATTCTATGGGTATGTATTTTATATGTAAGGTTGAAGGTAGTCTCTTAGAAGTAGGAGATGAAACTACAAATATTAGATGGGCAACTATTGATGAAGTCTATAAATTGATGATAGAAGACCAGAAACAGTTTTCAGATGTTGATCGCGCTGGATTAAAGTACTATTTAAAACACAGATTTGGAAAGAAAATCTAAGTAGGGAGTAACATCACATAATGTTCATGAGGTGTGAGCGCCTTGGTCAGCAGAGGAATCTCATGATGTTATCGTTATTTGATAACTTGCTGCGCAAGTTCGTGAATAGAGTAGCGTTAATTGAAATAATCGGAAGGGTGAAAAACGATGAACATTAAACAGATTAGTAATAAACACGTTTTATTTTGCAGTAATCAATTTTTTGATTTGAATATTCATTTAATCTTGGGGGCTAAGAATACGTATTTAATTGATACTGGTCTTGGTTCCGAATTTGTGCAACCTGTTGTAGATTACATAAAACAAGTCGGTAAGCCCTTAATTATTATTAATACTCATTATCATTGGGATCATGTTTTTGGAAACAATACATTTAAAGATTGCTTAATAATTTCTCATCAACTTTGTAGAGATATTATTGAAAAAGAATGGGACACGATGGTTAATAAATATTCAAAATTCAGCATGGGAGAAGTGAAGAAATGTCTTCCTAATCTGTTGTTTGAAAATGAGCTGTTCTTTCCAGAAGATAAAATAAGATTAATTTATACACCAGGACATACAATCGATTCTATAAGTGTGCTGGATGAAGAAGAAAAAGTCATTAATGTAGGAGATAATATTGGAGATACACTGGAGGAAATCATTCCATCTCTTTATTGTGATACAAAACACTACAAAGAAACAATAAATATATATAAAAATTTAGATATGAAAACATGGATATCAGGCCATAATATAGTATTAAAAAAGGATGTTATTGAAAGAATAGAAAAACAACTAGAGTTATTAGTAGAATGATTCAAGGAAGGTGGCTTCTTCCTTCTGAAAGATCATATTTATGAACGATTAGAAGCTGGTATTGATGAGGATGAGGTTCGTATTAGATCGTCGAAACAGATTTGGAGATCTAGCCACGTCAGACGTGAGTAAACGGACGAAGTGAACATAGAGCAAATACTTTATAAGAGTGTAAGCTTATTAACTGTTAAAGTGAACGCAATAATTTAGGTGGGGGAACACATGGATTTTAAGGGTAGAGCTAAAGAAAACAATAAAATGAGAATTTTAGAAGATTCAAAGCTGTTTTTAGAATTAAGAGAAATAGTTAACCGATTTGATCCTGTGAATTTAGTTGAAGGTGGTGCTCCAGTTGATGAACACGATCGTTTAACTACGGAAATATTAGAACTGCTTCTTCAAGATTCAGTGGATGAAATTCGTGACCTTTTAGTTAATTGTTATATATGGTATGGATTTGATCCTAGTGATATTAAAGAAGAATACAGAGAAACATATAACATAAAGATTGAAAGAACACATAAGGAAATTTTAAATTGGTATGCCATGAGGCCCCACCAGGAAGATAGAAGCAACACTTAACATCATATGACCATTATTTTGGTGGGGTGAAAAGATTTGAGGGAAATCATCAATTTAAACGGAATATGCTTGAACGTAATCAATGCGGTTCGTTATACGACAATATGGGAAAGAAGGTGAAGTGCTATTTTTCAGAGATTTCAAGCCGAGTTCAGGGATGCGATATTTGAAGATGATGTCTATCTTCGTCCCATTATTGTAAAAGAGACGATGAAGATCTGATTGTTGAGTTCCATGTTTTTTTATACTTCACCGAAACTGTTGTTCAAAAGTGGGAAGTTGAGTATAAACAAGTCAGGGATTATAAGATTACATTAGATTTCTTTGAAGATATAGAACTTGAAACAAACCATCCATTATTACTAGAGTATCATGAACCAACTCAGGAATTATATTTCAAAGGCGAGTCAAACGATGTTTTTAAAATCATAGGAGAATTACTAATACAGCATCAGAAGATATCAGATAAATGGATTGATTTTCAGCACTATTTTAATGGGGATCTTGAATGGTTACTGAAGCAAAACCAGGGGCTTGTAGCTAAAGGTCCTGAGTCGATTATTTCGACTTATGCAAAGGTATTGGAGAACAATCATCTCAATCCATCGGTGATAAAGTTCGATTTAAAAGGTGAAAAATCTATAGTAACAATTATGGGGAAGTCTTTTATTATATGCAAAGAAGTAGAATTCAACAGAATTTTGTAGCAATACAAATTAAACGTAGGAAAGGAGTCATAGAATGAATGGTTCCTATCATTTACAGTTTGAAAAATTGTGTGCGAAATTAGGGCTTGGTGAATTAATGACAACTCCGAAACCGATATCAGGTGGTCTTTTACATCGGATATTTGCAATCAAAACGACTAAAGGGAAATACGCAGTTAAAGCATTAAACCCACAAATCATGGCAAGACCTACTGCACTAAACAATTATGTAGAAGCGGAAAGAATCGTGAGTATTTTATCTAATCGTATATCTGCTCAACCCGCTAATGTGTACGAAGATACATTTTTGCAGGAGCTTGATCATCAGTTTTATATGGTATTTGATTGGATTGAAGGGAGAAGTTTAGAGCCTTTCGAAATTACGGCAGAACACTGCAAAAAAGTCGGTTTCATCCTCGCTGAGATTCATCAATCGAATTTTGCGCAGGTTGACCGTATTCGAAGTACTCCTAAGGACGAAAATCAAATTCCCTGGGAGTTTTATTTACATAAAGGTTTAGAACAGGGGGCTGTTTGGACAAAACACTTATTTGATAGTATCGAGCAGCTAACATTCTGGACCGCACAAACAAACCGATCAGTCAAGCTATTGGAGTCCGAACAAGTATTCAGTCATCGCGATCTGGAACCTAAAAATGTCATGTGGGATCAGGAGAAACCCATAGTTATTGATTGGGAGTCGGCTGGTGAAATCAATCCCAAACATGATCTGGTTGAAACGGCGATATATTGGTCGATCGATGAATCGGGTGAACTAAACAAAAGCAAGTTTAAAGCTTTTTTAAGTGGATATCGGCAGCTTTATGGAAATCTAGGAGCAGATTGGAAAGCTGTGTTGGAAATCGGCTATTCAAGCAAACTGAAATGGTTAGAATACAGCCTAAAGCGTTCATTGTGGATTGAATGTGTAGATGTAATTGAACAAGAGATGGGAACCGAACAAGTGATACACACCCTTAATGCACTTGAAGAATATCAAAAAATGACCGTTGTGTTAGAAAACTGGTTGAATGATAGGAATGTTTCGGGAAACGTTAGCTAAAATAGCCTGTAGCCTAAGATCGTTTATAAAACGTATAAAAGTATATGGAGGCGAAAACATGACAGAAATGGATGAAAGAAATATCGATGAACTTATAAAAGTTCTAGAGGATATGATAAATGAAAGAATACCCGTACATCAAGGATGTCATCTGCTTTCTGGCATGTATATCTTAGGAAATGAATTGATTTGGTATGATTTTGTTGAATATGATGACAATCTAAATGATGTACCTTTGCCTGATGAATATAAATTATGGAATGAAGAAGCGCTGACAACAAAACTAAATAAATTGGAAGAGAATAAAGCTAGAGTATTAAGTATGGCGAAAGAGTTGCTGAACGAAATTAAAGGGCTTTAAAAAATAATATTCACATTGTGGACATACGTCATGGGTCGGGCATTCGCCTGATCCTCAGCATACACTGAGGCGTGAATACAGGAACGTTATACGAAAAATTGAAATAGATCTTAGTTTTCATTAACGTTAACTCCATAAATGTCATTGAGGTGTGTTTAATTGATAGTTGATAATTTATTTGAAATAGAAGAAGAAAGTAATAAACGATACAGATGCTACACTGTTGTTATTCCTATACAGATTTAGGTCGCTCCTCCATAAATAGTATCTGTATAGCTGGAAAATAAGGAAGGTGAACAAGGCGTGTTGAATTTAGAAAAAGCTGAGGTAGAATCGTTTAAGGCAATAAATGATTACGTTTCAGAGGTTAAGAGCAAAATTTCTGCAACTGCAGCAGCAACCTTTATTATTCATAATGATCGTATCGTGAATGAGTGGTATTCCGGAGTACATGATAATTTTAAGAATAGTCGATTAGTTGATGCGGAATCACGATTTAATGTTGCATCAGTCAGAAAAACATTTTTAGGTTTTTCGATCAGTGCTGCATTGCAGCAAAGAAAAATCAAAAGCTTAGATGATCTTGTAATCGACTATTTGAATGACTTAGATAACGGAGTATTGGACCGTACAACAATAAGACATTTATTAACCCATACTCATGGACTCAAGAGTCGTGATAGTCGATGTTTTTTTGCAAGGAACTAACTGGAATTACAATAATGTGGGTGTTAATTTACTTATCGAGATCACTCAGAGATTATATAAGATGCCGTTAGCACAAATCATTGAAGAACATGTATGTTTACCTATGGAATTTAAACAAACCGGATGGTGCAAAGAGCAAAATGATAAATTAGTTTGGATTAACGAACAATATGCTAATGATCAGGGCACTGAAGCTAACTTATTTATGAGTGCGAGGGAATTGGCTTATTGGGGTTATGTGCATTTAAATAGAGGAGTTATAGATGGGAAACAGATATTAGCTGAAAAAATATTCAAACAAACTACTTCCATTATCAGTCCAGCCGATCTAAAACATGAATTACCAAGGAACGGTTTTTTTTTTGGTTTGTACAAGATGAGCCGCGTTCTTCAACAGAGCTAGGCCATAAGCTTCCATCTGGTTCTTTTCAATCTTTAGGCGCTACTGGATGTGCATGTCTTGTCATCCCTAAATATAACACTGTCGCAGTAAGAATGTATAATCAAAATGGACCGAATCCAGAAGGATACGATTACCTTAAAGATATAAAAACATTTGGGAATTTAGTATGTGAGTGCGTAGAGGAATATAAAGAACATGTAGAAGCTTATCGAAATGATGTGAAGAGGCTAGATGAAATCAGTTGAAATCAAAATCAATATGAGGTGCACAATGGATCGTAAAATTATTCAAACCGCAAAAGAGATTGCAATAACAATTATTCGCGAAGCAGGTTTGATCTCTAAAGAGAAGTTTGATAACTTTGTTGAACTGAGATCTAAGGACGAATTTGGGGATGTGGTTACTGAAGTTGATCATATGTGTGAAGAAATCATTATCAAAGAAATACAAGACATATTTCCAAATCATCAGATACACAGTGAAGAGGCAGGACTTATCGGGAATGAAGACGATTGGTTATGGTTAATTGATCCTTTAGATGGAACTAATAATTTTGCAATTGGTTTACCTGTTTTTTCGATATCCATTACCTTAATGTACAAAAGAGAGCCTGTACTTGGAGTGGTCTACGAACCTCTAACCGAACGTTTATTTTTATCGGTAATTGGTGAAGGGACAAGCTGTAATAATCGACGAATACAAATGAAAAGTAACACGAATATTTTAAAAGGAAATATAGGTTGGATTCAAGGTCACAGCGTACAAAACGACCCCCAAGCAGTTAAATTAAGACAATACATTGATGTTAGATTTAAGCGAATGTTAAGATTATGGGCTCCTACGCTTCAATGGTGTATGTTGGCTAAAGGGGATATTGATGGAATCGTTTTATACAATTCGGCAGGTGATGACTTGTATTCAGGTATCTTGATGGTTAAAGAAGCGGGTGGAATTGTTATAGATTTTGAAGGAAATACGTTTAATGGAATGAAAGAAGAGCCTTATTTAATTGCATGTCACGAAGATCACAAAGAAGAATTTTTGCAAATTGTAAGGCAAGGATTGAGTGAACGAGGAGGAAGCCATGCAACAAGTAGATCTAACCAAAACCCTTGAAGAACTTGAAGGCGAATACTGGGGAGAACCGAATTATAATTCTTCGTTAGTAATCCAAATACACCGATTAAGGAAGAAACCTCTTTTCGAGTTGAATAATGAAGATTTAAGGCTTTTGATTGGTCAGCAAATGAATCTAGATTTTATCTTACCCCTAGCCCTAGAGCGATTAATAGAGAATCCATTCGGATCAGGAGATTTATATATCGGAGATTTATTTTGTTCGATACTGCGAGTAGAGAAACAATATTGGAAAAAACATAAAGAGTTGAAGACCGAATTGGATGAGGTCATTAGAACCTATGAAGAAGCGATAATGACATTAGAAGATCACATAAGTAAATACAGAAGCGATCATTGGTAAGAATACTTAAGAAGCCTGATACACCAATTAAAAAAAATTAGCTGCTGGTAAACGCATTGGGGGAAATCTATGAAACATCAAATAATCGACTTGAGAGATTATCCAAATCTGCTAAAAGAAGCTATCGAGTATGTTGCCCAAAGATGGGGGTTACATAGAAGAATATTTGAGGAATGTATAACTTCTAGTATGACAACAACAAGTCCATTACCTCGATGGTATTTGTTGATAAATGGTGATGAAATCATTGGTAGCTACTCATTAATGAATAATGATTTTGTGAGTCGACAAGATTTATGGCCGTACTTATCAAATCTATATGTTGATGAAAAGGAACGAGGAAAAGGTCTTGGGGCAGTCATGCTGGAGCACGCGAGACAAGAAGCTTATAAACTCGGATACAACAAATTGTATTTATGTACAGATCATATCAATTATTATGAGAAATATGGCTGGATTCATATATGCAATGGGTATCATACTTGGAATAGGGAATCAAAGATTTATATGATTGAGACAGGATTAATGCAAGAAGAACAACTCCATAATTACTAGGAGGTAGCAATCATGACTCTTAGATTACAAAGTGCAAGGAACTCGGATCTTCATATTTTGGCAGAAATGAATAAGCAGCTAATCGAAGATGAGAAAAGTTCTAACACAACCGGAATTAAAGAACTATTAAAATACAAAACGATAAAGTGAACTGGCTCTATCAGAAAAAAGATTTACCCAAGGAGATAAGCGATTTATGAAAATAATGAATTTATTTATATGTATTGCAGTTATTTTGCTGTTGGCAGGTTGCCAATCTTCACAACAATCACAACAACCCAAACTGATAAAAGAAGAAACGACTGATTTCGACATAAAGACTGCCATGGAAATGGTAAAGACGAAAGAAAAATTGATTGTTGACGTAGCATTAAAAGAAAAGGTATCCAAGCTGGAGTATGAAGAAATCGAGAAATCTTTTACTAAAGAATTTGGAAGCCGCGCACAGGATATTCTATCCATTTTATTTATCAATAATATGGATGCTGAGCCCAATGCAGATATATCCATTAATAAAAATATATTATATCCGACTGTCTTCCATGAAGGCATAAAGATAACTAAAGCCGTTATTGAAAAGAGTGAATTTGATAACGAATTTTTCAATGAAACGACTTTGAAAATCAAAGAAGAGTATGTCGGTGCTGATGAAAAATTAAAGTCTTGGAACAGAGAGTATATTTTCACACCCAACGAAAATGGAGAATGGGAATTCAGTGGATTTTCTGGAACATTGAATTTTTCGGGAGAAGATTACAACCTGAATTATTTAGAGTTAAAAAGATGAACCAGAAACAACATTAGGAGGATTGTTTATATGAACATTTATTTCGGACAATTTCTATTTAGTGACAATAAGGAATTGTTAAACATCGAAACGGTCAAAGACTTTTTAGCAAGAAGTTACTGGGCTAGCAGAAGACCTGGAGAAATCATTGAAAAATCAATCAACAATTCTGTTTGTATTGGGATCTATAGTGAACAGGTTCAAGTTGGGTTTGCACGGATCATTACAGATGATGCTACGACTTATTGGCTTTGTGATGTTTTTATAGATGAGAATTATAGAGGTCATGGACTAGGTAAGAAATTGATTGAAATTATAACAAGCTCTGAACGATTCAAGAATATGATGGGGATATTAGGAACTAAAGATGCACATGGGTTATATGAACAATATGACTTTGAAAAAGACAACGAACGATTTATGAAAAGAATGCCTGATTTTATAAGGAACATGTAAGTGGTCATAAAATGGAATCATATTGAACCATTACCTATAAATTAATGAAGAGAAGAGGATTAACTGATGACCTATAAATCCATTTTAGTAGATCAAATGTCTGCATGTTATAACGATAAGAGTTGGTTTATTCCGCTTGAGGATATACTGGAAGATGTAACAATGGAAGAAGCACTTACTGAGGATGAGAATAAACAAACCATTTGGTCCATCGTGAATCATCTTATTTATTGGAATGAGAAATGGCTTGAGCGTTATAAGGCAGGAGAATTTGTATTGAATCATGGGATCAACAATGATGAAACTTTTGCTTTGATTGAAGATCAATTGGATGAAGCTGGCTGGAAGGAAACTTTAAATAGACTTGAGCATGTTTTTATCAGTTGGAGAGTTGTTTTAGAAGAAACAGATGAATCTAAACTCACGAAGCAACTTCCAGAATATTTTAATGCTCCTTGGTGGGGAGTTGTTTCTAATCTAAGTATTCATAGTGCATATCATATAGGACAAATCATGTTAATAAAGAAACAAATTCGAGCTAGGTAATCTGAAGAATAAAAGGGAAGAAAGATAAGGAATAAAACTTTAGGATAGGTGAAAAGACATTAAATTACTGTTTATTTGTAGCCGGAATAAATGGCGTACCTTAACTGCCGAAAAATTTTTGAAGGATACAATGGATATGAAGTAAGGTCGGCATGAACTGAAACGGGAGCAAGAATTAGGGTTACGGAAGGGCATATTGGATGGTCCGAATTAATTGAAATATTGAAAGCAAGAGTATCTGAATATATTGAGATGCCCGTTTAAATAAGGAGTTGATCATTTTGGACATTGCTCATAGTAACATTTACAAATACCCGGTAATTGGAGTTTAGCATGAGTAAATTAATCGCTATATTGATAGGTATCCTTCTACTTATAACTGGTTGCAGTACTACACATAAGATCACTACGGATTCAACCAAAGAATTAACAAAAGAGCTGAAGGAACTTTTTCCGTCGATTGAAAGAGTTCATTTTACGTTTACCCGTCCAAATCTTTCTTGCAGAATAGACATGACCAGAGAACCGAGTAAAGAAGAACTGGAAGCGATTCTTACAGAAATCGAGAGATTTACTTCCGTGGATAACATGAATGAGATTGCTCGCAGCGTTAAATGGGGACTGGAAATATCCAAAGTTTATCTTGATATAAGCACGGATGAGGATAGGAAAACAATTGAACATGCTTATTATGCGAGATATTTCAAAACTTCCAACGCTAGTGACTATTCAGAAAGAAACATTGAGGGTTATAAAATCTGGTATGAAATAAAGGAATAATAGTCGCGATTGTGCTTATTAAATTTCTTTTTGGAGGGCAATCATGGAATTCATGTTTAATGACTCGATAATTCAACTGGTTCGAGGAGATATAACTAAACTGGAAGTGGATGCTGTTGTCAATGCGGCTAATACAAGTTTAATGGGTGGGGGCGGAGTAGATGGTGCTATCCATAAAGGTGGAGGAAAAGCAATATTAGATGATTGCATAAAGATCCGAAATCAACGAGGTGGTTGTGCGGTTGGAGAAGCAGTAGTAACAACTGGGGGTAACCTGAAGTGCCAATATGTGATTCATACTGTGGGCCCTGTTTGGAATGGTGGAAAAAACAATGAAGAAGAAAAACTTAGAAACTGTTATAAAAATTCATTAATACAAGCTGATCTTCATAGCGTCTCCAGCTTGGCTTTTCCTAATATAAGTACAGGCATATTTAAGTATCCCAAAGAATCAGCTTGTAGTGTAGCCTTGGATGAGGTATCACAATATCTATTGAGAAATCAAACAAAAATAAAGAAAGTAATATTTGTTTGTTTTGATGACGAGAGTTTAGAAATATACAAGAATGAAATAAAGAGATTGGGATAATAAAATGAGAAATTATTTGGAAAACAAAGGGGCGTTTGCATGGCATTCTGTATCGATTTTAAATTGATTGGTGTCAATGACGGTAAGGCAACGTACGCTTACGGAGATTGTTCTGAGAATCTTGAAGGACAGTTTGAATTGAATTTAGGACGCCTGCTCTCGGGTGAAGTCAGTATGGATACAGATATGAGAGAAGTTGTTAGGGTAACCAAGCCATGTTTAAGTGATGGAGAAAATCAACATAAAGCAAACCGGGCATTCAGTAAGATTTATAAACATTATAAAAAAACAGCTACATATCTAAAAGAAGGAGGGTACTATGCCTGATTTTACTATATAAAATGAAGTCATTGAAGCTAGCCGTTAGGAATAAGGCTGCTTCTTTTTTTATTTTCCACTTCGCAAATGGAACATTGTGGGTTATATTGGATATGATTTGGTTCTATAGTAGAGGAATGGAGAGGGTGTTCAGAAATGGACGATAATATACGTTTTCCGATTGGTCACTTTGAGCCCCGTCTTGAATTCACTGATGAGAATCGAAAACACACCATAGATCAAATTCCCGAGATTGCGAAGACCTTAAGAGAGATTACACAAGATCTTAATGGTGAGCAACTTCGTATCCCTTATCGTACAGGCGGCTGGACGGTCACCCAGATTGTACACCATCTTGCAGACAACGATATGAACGCGTACATAAGATTCAAAAGAGCATTAACCGAAGACGAACCACTCGCAAGCTCGTATCGTGAAGATTTATGGGCATCTTTACAGGAGTATCAAGATTTGGCAATGGAAGATTCGATCATGCTGCTGGAAATACTGCACAAGCGATTTCTCACGCTGCTGCGTGGCTTACAACCCGAGCAATTTAGGCGGAAACTGCGAACAGAGGTATTAGGTGCCATTTCGCTGGATGTCGCTATTCAACGATTTGTCTGGCACGGACAGCATCATATTGCTCAGATTAAATCTTTAAAAAGTGTCACAGAAATAGGAAAGCTTAACCAAGAAGAGATTTACCCTCACTGTCCCATGGAAATAAGAGTCGTTGAAGTTGGGGGATTAAGTAAACTGCAGCTTAAACATAAATTGCAGCAGTGTTCAATTCGAATGAACGAATACGGAATTAAACTGTTGGATGTTGAGAAATTTATCATTTCTCCTACAAAGAGGCAACTAGAGACGGTCGAGATATTGGTTAGAAATCTGGGATTTACGGATGGAGCTACGACCTCGCAACTCTTTCAAATGGCAGATACTCTCGGTTTGCAGTTATGTCCTATTGATTTGGGTCCTTTTCTTAGAATTCAGTATTTGGATCAACCTGAGACATGCACATCAAGCCCTGAGAAAGGAAACCAAGCACCATCAGGTTCACTCACAATAGCCTCTGAAGCTCTTAGTGAGGATGATCATTTTCCAAAAGGTTTTTATCTCAGACGTACAAACGACGAGTTGTGGTTACGAGGGTACATTGCGGATGATCTGCATGAGTGGAACCCTTATGACCGTTTTATCTTTTGCATAACTTGACAGTGTTCGATAGGAGACTTGGATATGTACCATTACCGAATGGGGCAAAAGGAAGATCTTACACACATTATCACTCTCTCTAATCTGTGGCAAAAAGAAGACATTACAGTAGGTTACGAGAATGTAGCCTGGACTCCAGAAAAATTAGAAAAAAAGCTGAATGAGTACTTTTATATTGTGGAGCTATATGATGTGGTTATTGGGTATGCTTTTGGAGTGATCAGGCGTGGAAACGCAGAGCCGGTTATTTCTCAAGCAGAAGAATATTTGGAAATTCACGAGGCCTACATCCATCCCGATCATCGAAGTAAAGGGATTGGTAAAGAACTCGTTAAATGTTTATTAGACCAAGCGCAAGAGCAACGGATCGAAAGGGCTTTGGTTGGATCATCTAATCGGAGATGGAAAGATACGGCAACATTCTACGAAGAATTAGGATTCAATATGTGGTATATCCAGATGTATAAATAGAAGGTGAGGACATTCAAGTTGAAGCCAATCCCCATGATTTTATCGTTTATTTTCATTATTTTAGGAATCAGTATAGTGACACTTACCAAAACGATTGAAGAGGTCATTCCCAAACTGGGATATGCCGCATTTCAGACTGCAGGAGCGGGAAGTTATAGTCCGGATAGCTATGAGATGAACCTAGGGCTGAATTACTGGGTGGGAGGTATCTGCATCCTGGTGGGAGCAGTTTACTTCATTCGTCACATCGCTTTCTTTCAACATTCGCTTACCGAAATGAAAAAGAGAGACAAAGAGTTTGAAGAGCAATATAAATAACATCAGGTAATCGTACGCTGAAGTTTATGATTATAATTCTAAGGTGGTGATCGTGATGAATGATCAAAGTCTCTTAAATTTTTATTTACATATGAGGGAGAAGGAAGCCTATCAATGGAATTTATCACCTGCAAGCTTGTATTTGGAGCTGGAGACAAGAGAGTTTCTGACTAAACACTTTAATGTGTTCAACGGAATGAAGGCGCTTAATATTGGAATTGGAGTAGGGGAATGGGACGATTATATCGGTTACTTGTTGAATGATGCGGGTAGTTTAACAAGTATTGATATTGATTCTGATATATGTGACATATTCGAATACCGACAAAAAAAGGAGGGCCATCCCAATGCCTCTGCTGTTATATGTGAGGACTTTTTAACATGTGAATTGTCTCAGGATCATTATGATCTGGTCACCATGATTGGCTCTGCTCTTCAAGAGACGGGCGAATATCGCAAAGGTTTGCAGAAAATATCTGAGGTGTTAAAACCGAACGCTCAATTCATGTATATGGATTTTGATAGATACCACAAAAAAGAAGATCTATTCGAACTGTTGACTGAATTGAAGTTTGAGCTAATGCATATCGAAGAATATAACCGATTTTCAAATGTCAGTTTTTACTGCATGAAGATCAAAAAGGAGGGGATTCTATGAATCGAACTCTTATAATCAGTGATATTCATGGTTGTATTGATGCGTTAAATCAATTGTTAATTAACGTAGACTACAATTCAAAATATGATCAGTTGATGCTGCTGGGAGATTACGTAGATCGAGGTGCTAATAGTAGAGAAGTCGTTGATAAGGTCATGGAATTAGTACAAGAGCATCACGCTATCGCATTAAAAGGAAATCATGACCAAAGATTTGTTGATCTCATACATGAGGGAACTTCCTCCATTCAATCCAAGTTTATGGAACATGGAGGAATTCAAACCCTTGAAAGTTACTGTCAATTAAACGATGAAGTTTCGAGTGAAATGATAGAAACGGCAAGGAAGATCATAAAGGCGGATTATAGTCATCATATTAATTTTTTGAGCAACTTACCTTTATTCCACGAGGATGAAAATCATATTTATGTTCATGCTGGATTGAATCCGGATTACAGTGAATGGAAGCAACAACCCGAGCATGATTTTATGTATATTAAAGATAAATTCATCCATCATGCATTCGAAGATCTACACAAAAAAGTTGTCTTTGGACATACCAAAACGAAAGACATACATGGGTCAGCGGACGTTTGGTTTGCTGAAGATAAGATTGGCATTGACGGTGGATGTGCCTTTGGAATGCAGCTTAATTGTTTAATTTATCAGAATGGTACTTACTTGGTGAAGCACGTTTAAAGTGTTGTAAACGATCCTGCTTGATCGAATGAGCGTTTGGAATGCTTGTTAGTACACGTTGTAAAATATTTATATAATCCTATTTTAGCAAAGGGAGATAACATAATGGATAAAGGCAAAATTATATTTTTGAATGGTGTAACGAGTTCGGGAAAAACGTCTATAGTTGAGGCGATGCAGTCGTACGATGATCCGTTCTTCTATGTTGTGGCGAATGATTTATTTGAGAATACAATCGGGGATAAACATCTGCAGACCGATTACTGGAAGTACCTAAGCGAAGCCATCATCATGATGTATCACACAGCGAAGGTATTCTCAGACCATGGCAAGCATGTGCTGATCGATGGAATATTGGTGGAGAGACCCGAGCTTGCACCGCATTATGAACAGGTGAAAAAGATATTTGAAGGATACCCACTGGAGATTGTGGAGCTACATTGCCCTCTCGATATCTGTCGTCAGCGTAACATTGAGCGGGGAGACCGTAGAGAAGACCAGTCCGATGAACAACATCGCATTATGGCTTCCGACATTCAGTACACGTACTCGGTAGATACGAGTCAGCATACACCTGAAGAATGTGCCGAGATGATTATAAACAAGTTATTCAAAAATGAATAAAGGTTCTTCTGTGGTATGAAACAAAGAGATTGAAAATGAAGCTGGGACGTCTATTGCATGATGTTCCAGCTTCTTGACTATTTCAGCACAACAGGCAGGAGAGGAAGGACAGAAATGCAAATTGGCAAGAATAAAGAGCGTTCGAATCAACAAAGATTACTTCTTCAATATATTACGCTGCGATGGGAGAAGGAAGTAAGAGGGGCTCCATTTTCGACTGCCCGAAATGATATGGAGAAATCTTTTGTTTTACCGGATATGCTGTTCAGTTACGACACGTCTTATGGCCTGCCTTACCACAGGCTGGTCATTTTGCAGAATAAGAAAGGTTTTGAGAAGGTTCAAGATAAGAGCATTATTATGAAACCCACTGAAAAAAAATGCAAATTGGGTTGTATTGTGATTGATAATAAGGAGCCGAGTTAAATATATTAAATATGTTATTTACCAGGCAGAATGATCCAAATGTGTTTAGAGATCAAGAGCCGATGAGAGAATATAGCCAGATTGAGATTTTATATTAATCTTATTAGATGACAGTGACTTGATATAAGCAAATGCTAGAGGTGGGGAGAAATGATTAATCCACAAAGAATCTTACCATTAATCAAACAACTAGAAGCGAATAATATTGCATATTCACTGGGTGGTAGTGCAATGTTGTGTTTTCTTGGATTAGTCCAGTCCGTAAACGATTGCGATTTGATGCTCGATTGCCCAAAATCCAAATTCATAGAAGCGATTGGTGGATATGAGTGGATTGAGAAGGAGAGCGGCGATAACCTTTTGCAAGTGAATATAGAATGGAGATTGGGTCGTTAAACGTGGATGTCATTGGCGGATTTGCTTTTGATGTAGATGGCGAACGACTGGTGTTACCTATATCCTCTATTCCAAATGTAAAATGGCACGGAATGGACGTTTCAAGTCCCGAATTATGGTACGTTGCACTGCTTGAGACTTAACTTCATCGAACAGAGGTGTATCAAATGCTATATCATTTCAGTGAAGAATCTGATATTCATATCTTTATACCAAGAACGAAGCAGAATCGGCCTGAGTTTCCGGCTGTTGTCTGGGCGATTGATGAGCAGCATGAATTCAGTTATTACTTTCCTAGAGATTGTCCTCGTATTGTGATTCAAAGAACGAAAAATATTAGTGATGAGCATCATGAGCTGTTTTTTAAACACACAAATGCAGAAATAATTGTAACGGTTGAGAGCGAGTGGTACTCAAGGATCATGCAGCAAACGTTGTATCGGTATCATATGGATGCAGCGCCGTTTAAACTTTTTGATGAAACCGCAGGGTACTATATTTCTGATCAGGTGGTTACACCAAGTTACATAGAGAAAATAGATCATCTGGTAGAGAGGCTTTTGGCCCGAGGGATTGAGTTGCGATTCACGACAAATCTATATCCTTTGAGAGATGCTGTGTTACAGTCAGAATTTCAACAATTCGGAATACATCGTTTCAATCATGCTAAACCATTGTAGAGGGCGGGGAATAGTCAGTTTGGGGGAGGATGGGGCCGTAGAGTCAAAGACTCCAATCTGGCAGAACGCATGATGAACTCGGAAGATGTTATTTTTCATCCAAAGACGAGAGAATCGCTTGAACAGTTGCTTACTAGCAAGGGCGAATCGTGATGATTCTAGATGATTGCCGATATTTGAAATTAGCCGGAAAGAGCGGACTGCTGTACATCGAACAAGCTGAGAAAATGGAATGTTAGATGGAGAATATCAATCCAGCATGGGGTGAATAGTTCTTATGATAACAGGTGGAATCACAAAAAGTATGCTCGTTAAGGATTTAAGACGATTAGGTGTGGAGAAGGGCATGACAATAATTGTTCATTCCTCTTACAAAGCAGTAGGCAGGGTTGTAGGTGGCCCGGTAAGTGTTATTTTAGCTCTGGAGGAAGCCATAGGACCAAATGGTAACCTAGTCATGCCTACTCAAACGGAACATCTATGTGAACCTTCAGAGCATGAGGGGAACCTATCTCCAGAGGAAATTGAGTTTATCAAAGACAATATGCCCATTTATTATCCTGATTTGACACCTACTTCTTATATGGGAATCATCCCGGAGTTGTTTCGCAAGCAGGACGGAGTGTTTCGAAGTTCTCACCCACACATGTCTTTTGCTGCTTGGGGGAAAGAATCAAAACGAATAACGAAAGATCATGGGCTGCATTATGCATTAAATGAGAAATCTCCGTTAGGGAAAATTTATGATGTGTATGGGAGAATTTTACTGCTTGGTGCGCCTGCAGATAGTAATACCTCTTTGCACCTAGCTGAGTACAGACAGCAGAATTCATTTGTTAAGCCCAAAGTCTGGGCAGTAAAAATGCTGATGGATGGACACGAACAATGGACTACATACGATGATATTAACAATGAATCGGATGATTTTGAATTGATTTTTAATGAGTTCAAGATGAATACCAGCGCTGTTATTGAAGGAAGAGTAGGAGAGGCTATGAGTTATTTGATACCCCAAAGAGAGATGGTGGATTATGCTTTGGGATGGATGAATCGGAAGCGAAGGGAATATAGAGATATAGAAAATACATGATCTTCTACAAAGAGAAGGGGGAAGTTTGGTGTGAATAAAGAAATGGAACATTTGCTTCAAGCTTTTGAAGAATGGACGCTATTTGTCAAAACGTTGACTCATCTCGAAGAAAAGATCTGGAATTCCAGTCTGGAAAAAGGAAAGTGGACGATCAAATCCATCGTAAGCCATATGATGTTATGGGATCGATATTTTTATAAGGAAGCGATTGAGAAGATTGCTCTGAATCAGCAGATTACGTTGAAGCATCTGGATTTTGATGAATTTAATCGCAAAGCTGTGGAGTATGGCAGCCGTACAGAGACGTCTGAAATCATCGACAAGGCAATCACATACCGTCATAAAATTATGAATGATATCCGAAGGTTATCGGAGGAGAAGCTTTATCAACGATATGTGGATACAGAGGGCAACGAGTTTTACATTCCCCAATATCTTAAAGATTTTATATGGCATGACGAGCATCATATGGAACCGTTAAAAACATATCTTGCTGAGGAGGGATTATTATGAGTATTCATACGATTACATTAGCTCAGGAACATCTGATTGGTTCATTCTCCAATGAGGTCACGCCCATTTTAAACATCAAGTCAGGTGATTCCATCCGTTTTCAGACGCTGGACGCGGGCTGGGGCACAGGAGAAAGTTATGCGGAACGGATCAAACCTTTTCCACGACAAGGTGAAAAAGATGGAGGTCACGCCTTAATTGGTCCAATTTTTATTGAAGAAGCGAAGCAGGGCCAAACGCTAGAGATCATTTTCAACGAGATCATACCAGGCAGTTATGGTTTTACTTCCGCGGGCGGGTATCCAAACTGGCAGAATCAGAAATTGCACCTAACAGAGGTCCAAGAACTGTCCTTGAATTGGACAATTGATCGACAAGCGATGAGCGCTTCTTGTGAAGTGCAGGGGAAAAAATACGCAGTATCCTTAAATCCATTTATGGGTGTCGTGGGCATGCCGCCAGAATCAGGCGGAATTCATACGACGTGGCCGCCACGCTATTGTGGAGGAAACATCGACTGTAAGGAGCTGGTTCAGGGAAGTAAGTTATATTTACCTATTCCTGTAGACGGCGGTTATCTTGCAATTGGTGATGGT
This sequence comes from Paenibacillus sp. 2TAF8, assembly GCF_052114825.1. Taxonomy (NCBI): domain Bacteria; kingdom Bacillati; phylum Bacillota; class Bacilli; order Caryophanales; family Paenibacillaceae; genus Paenibacillus; species Paenibacillus sp. 2TAF8. Next base: position 796,850 of record NZ_JBFRFN010000002.1, on the reverse strand, counting down.
CATGCACGGCAAGGGGATGGGGAAGTCAGTTGTCAGGCTATTGAATGTGCTATGGAGCTTGTAGATGTCACATTAAGTGTCATAGATGATATGAAACTGACCAATCCTCGTGCACATACGCCGTCTGGCTGGCTTACCTTTGGTTTCGATGAGGATCTGAATGAGGCAACCGTGCAAGCGCTAGATGGTATGTTAAACCTGATGGGTGAGTTATATGGCCTGGAGAGGGTAGAAGCGATTGCGCTCGGAAGCGCGGTAATTGATCTGCGTATCACGCAAATTGTGAATGGTGTAAAAGGCGTGCATGCCTTTTTGCCCCACGATGCTTTTAAGTGATTTGAATCTGTTATGCTACTTTACAAATTGAATAAACGATTTACACAATCACGGTGTGGACACATCTGTAATTCAGTAATATCAATGAACCGGAGGTGGATGTGATGAGAGACAAGCCACAGCTTGTTTTAGATATTGCAGGTGTATTGTTGAGTAATATGTCATTAATGTGCTGGAAAGAAATGATTCAGGAAACGAACCTGTCAGCAGAACAATTAAAAATGCATTTTGGGGGCATCAAGAGACAGCTTTGGACTGGGAAAATGAAAGAAGAAGAGTTCTGGGCTTCCTTAGGTGAAGTATATCCTGAATTACCGATCGGCCGAGCAAGGGACATCTTATATGATTCAATCGTTCCGTTACCTGCTGCTGGGTACCTTGAGCGCTGGAGTGAGTTCGCCGATATTCATCTACTTAGCAATCATTGCAGGGAATGGATACAACCGAATCTGGATAGCTTGAGCCAATATACAAAAAGTGTAACGATCTCGAATCAAGTAGGTTTATGCAAACCGGAGATTGAAATATATCAACTGGTTGAAACACATCTGGCAGGTGGAGTAGACGTACTATTTATAGATGACCAAGAGAAAAATTTGCATTCGGCTAAACATCTCGGATGGAAGACGTTGCTGGCGGATGAAGAGGGAAGATGGACTCAAGAAGTAGAATCATTCATAAATTTTCATATTTAAATTCGTATCCCATATATTGCTGAAGCCCTCTATGATGTCATTTCAATTGATGTTAGAGGGTTCTTCCAATTTATGTCCTTTAAGTGTTTTATTTTCCTGAAATTGGGCGGAATGAAATGAAGGTGATCAAAATATTCTAAATAATAACAGAATATGTATTGACCCAAGGCTTTTTATGATACTATAATGAAATGGGTTTCATGAAATCCGTTTCATTAATTCCTGACAACTTAGTAAGCGCTTTCTGTTGAAAGGGGTATTACAGGTTTTCAAGTTCCCATCTATGACAGCCTTGTGATGAGTTAAGTCATTCGAGGAAGTCATCCTAGCGTTATGCAAGCTTGATTCATCTTTATCTAACTTTGAGGGGGAGCGTGTGAAAGATGAAGTTTGTGCGAAAGAAAAGGAATAGCCTGCTGGTGATGTTCACCTTAATGGTGACCATTATTGCTGGTTGCAGCGGTGGAGGAACACCATCTGATACTGCGACTCAGCCGCCTGCGAATGAAAACAAAGAAGCGGCGGTTGAACCTGCACAGGAGAAACAGGAGCCGAAGGTGGATTTGAAAGGCAGAGCTGTCCGGATATCGAACTGGTGGGATGCATCTCCCAAAGGAGACTCTGAGGCAGATGAGCGTGCTCGTGAACGAATCAAAAAAGTAGAAGAAAAATACAACGTAAAAATTTCCTATTTGAATACTGATTACGGAGCAACATCTGAGAAAATTTCTTCATCCGTGATGGCCAATGAGCCTTTTGCAGAGATTGTGCGTGTGCCTGACGGGTACATCTGGGGCCTCATGCAGGGTGGATTCCTTACACCGCTGGATGATTATCTGAAAGATACGCAGATCAAGCCGGATGTTATCGATTCCATGCGATTCGGCAGTGATAAGGTATATGGCTTGACGGGTTGGTATACCCCGAATGACAGTGGAATGTTTTATAACAAACGAATCTTCAAAGAGGCTGGTTTGAAGGATCCGCAGCAATTGATGGAAGAGGATAACTGGAACTGGGATACGATGCTGGATGCAGCGAAGAAACTAACCGTTGATAAAAACGGGGATGGCAAGATGGATCAGTATGGTCTGTCGGGTGCGTATTACGTACTTCACGAAACGCTGATCGGAAGCAACGGCGGTAAAATGTATGACGAGGCAACACAAAAGGCAGCGTTTGATTCACCCGAATCTTTGGAAGCGCTTAACTTTCTGTATAGCCTGTACAACGATCATAAAGTCGTGAAGGCTAACGCCGGCAATGACTGGGAAGACCCTTCCAAATTTTTCTCGGAAGGAAATATAGCGATGTACCCCGGCGGATTGTGGGAAGTCGAAGGCCGCATTCTGGATAAGTTAAAAGACGACTGGGGATATGTTTACATGCCTAAAGGTCCTAAAGCCAAAACTTATCTGGATACAGTCAACAGTACCGAAAGTTTTGTTATTCCTAAGGGCGTAAAAGATGCAGATATCATCGTCAAAATCTGGGAAGAACTTCAGGACTTTGACAACTGGCAGGATAATCACCGTCTGTGGTTAGAAAACATTTTGCCTGACGAAGCTTCAATCGCTAACGCTATGAATGACAACGGACAGGTTGAACGTGTATACGGTGCTCGCGCTGGAGGATTAGGTGTTAAGGAAGCTCTTGGCAGTGTAACTGAAAAGTTTGTGAAAGGTGAAGTGACTCCATCGACGGGTGTTGCTCAGGTCATCGGACCAGCCCAGGCAGGAATTCAGAAAGTACTGAAAGGTGAAAAAAGCAAATAGGGAGTAAGCTATGGAGCTACAGGTTTGGGTTTGTATCTTATGTTAGAGGCTTTGTGGTAATGGCAGTAAAGTAAAATCATTTATTTGAGGGAGGCAGCCCATGTTGAAAAAAATGATTTCTAACAAAATAATGTTTTTTGTTTTGTTTGCCGCATTGATCACACTTTTGTCTGCATGTAGCAGTTCAAATGACAAACCAGCCGAGCCTGTTGCTAAACCAGCTGAAACGGAGACAAACACAACCCCAGCGAAAGAAGAAGAGAAGGAAGAGGCTACGCCAGCCCCTGATCTGAACGGAAGGGTCATTCGAATATCACACTGGTGGGATGCCACACCAAAAGGGGATTCGGAGTCAGATGAACTAGCACGTGAGCGGATCAAATTGGTGGAAGAGAAGTATAACGTGAAGATTAAGTATCTGAACACCGAATACTGGTCTACTTCCGAAAAATTGTCTTCCTCGGTGCTTGCCAACGAGCCTTTTGCAGAAATTGTCCGTATTCCCGATGGTTTCATCTGGGGACTAATGCAGGGCGGATTCTTGTCACCACTGGATGATTATCTCAAAGACACTCGGGTGGAGAAAGATGTTGTTGACTCGATGCGCTTTGGTGGTGACAAGGTGTATGGCTTAGAAAGCTGGTATACACCGAATGAAAGCGGGATGTTCTATAACAAACGGATTTTCAAAGAAGCGGGCATAAAAGACCCACAACAGTTAATGGACGAGGATAACTGGAACTGGAATACGATGCTGGATGCAGCCAAAAAGCTGACGGTTGATCGAAACGGTGACGGTAAAATGGATCAATACGGTCTCGCTGGAGCGCATTACGTACTTTCGGAGATGCTGATCGCGAGTAATGGCGGGAAATTATACGATGAGCAGACCAATAAAGTGACGTTTAATTCTCCCGAATCTATGGAAGCGCTTAATTTCCTGCATAGTCTGTACAACGAACATAAAGTGATCAAAGCTAACGGAGGAAACGACTGGGAAGATCCAGCCAAATATTTCGGAGAAGGCGCGATTGCGATGTATCCAGGAGGACTCTGGGAGGTTGAAGGACGGATCGTAGATAAGTTGAAGGATGAGTGGGGATATGTTTATATGCCAAAGGGACCTCAAGCGAAGACATATCATGAACCATTCGGTCAGACGGCAGCTTACGTGATTCCTAAGGGAGTTAAGGATGCCGATGTAATCGTGAAGATCTGGGAAGATCTGCAAGACTTTGATAACTGGCAAGAGAATCGCAGGTTGTCCCTTGAAAATATTTTGCCGGACGAAGCATCAATTGCAAATGCGATGAATGATGATGGCAAGGTACAACGTTTGTTTGGCGGACGCTTCGGTGGTCTGGGCATCAAAGAGCAATTGGATAGCGTAACCGAGAAGTTTGTTAAAGGAGAAATTACTCCTTCCACAGGTGTTGCACAAGTTATTGCACCTGCGCAGGCTGCGGTAAAAAAAGTATTAAGCGGAGAGCAGGACAAGAAAAAATGATTTATATAAGTTGAACTATTTATTTACACAGAAACGGAGAGGACAGAAAAAACCTGAAAAAGCGAAGCGGTCGCCTAAGAGCTTTCTGAAAGAAAGCTGCATCGCAAGCATTCGCTTATCATCGGATTTTTCCCTTTAGAAAAGGGAATCAAAAAATTCGGGGATAACAGCGATGGGATGGGAAGGTTATTCTGTAGTCGGAGTGCTCCATGTAAACTATCTTTGATTCAACTTATACAGCCATTTTTGGATGGATGCGATAGGAGAAGTGACGGCCTCATGTCTGTTCCCGTTAGCCGGAAAACAGTATGCGGGGCCGTCCATCTGATTACGTTTAAGAGAGTCAGTTAAAGGAGGGGCATTGGGTGAAATTCACATTATCCCGAGTGACGATTGTTGTCGTCATGTTAATGCTCGTCGTGGTGTATGCGATATTCAGTTCCGGTGCAAGCGGTAATTCAAAAACCGGAAATCGAACATCAGATCCGAGCCGTGTGATGCCGATATCGGAATCTGCTGCTGAGGGTAGCTATGATTATTATCTGCAGCAATTCCAGAACGAGAAGCAGCCTTCCAGGGAGATTGTCATTCAAGGAGCAGATTACACAGCTGCTGAAGGAATGAAACCCGAGATGATCACGGAGCTCGGCGGCGAAACGGGCAAGTTCTTACGAACAGAGGAAAGTGGTTCAGTGCAATGGGACGTGGATGTTCCGGAATCCGGAATGTATCACATGACCTTGCGCTATTACCCAATTCAAGGAAAGAGCTCTGCCATTGAACGTGAATTATGGATTGATGGGGAGATCCCTTTCAACAGTGCACGCAATATGAGCTTTCATCGGGTTTGGGTCAATGAGAAATCTGAAATCGAGCAAGACAACAGAGGCAATGACCTGCGTCCGCGTCAGATCGAAGCACCGATGTGGCAGGAGTCCATCCTGAGAGATAAAGAAGGCTATTATGAAGAGCCGTACCAGTTTTATTTTTCAGCAGGGAAACACTCCATAAAGCTTGTATCAACACGGGAGCCGATGGTCATTGATTCGATCAAACTGCATCATTACGAAGAACCACCATCCTATGCTGAACTAAAGCAGGAGTACGAATCGAAGGGATATGCAGAAACGAGTGGACACTTGATCAAAGTTCAAGGGGAACAGGCTGCATACAAGTCATCACCGACATTGTATCCCATTACAGATCGATCCAGCACATCCACAGAGCCGTATGATGTTTCCAAAATCAGAATGAACACCATTGGCGGAAACAACTGGCGTGTGCCGGGGCAATGGATTGCATGGGAAATGGATGTACCAGAGGATGGCTTATATAAGATTGCAATCAAAGGCAGACAGGAATTGCTGCGCGGCATATACTCCACCCGCTCGCTGCAGATTGATAACAAGATTCCATTCAAAGAGATGACACAAATTCCATTCTTCTATGATTCCGATTGGCAGATGAACGTCTTGGGGAGCGAAGAAGAGCCGTATTTATTTTATTTAACCAAAGGAAAACATGATTTGCAGCTTGAGGTCAGTTTGGGGGCCATTGCGCCTTTGATCCGTCAGGTTGAAGCCAGTGTGCTTGAAATCAATGCGATGTACCGAAAAATTCTGATGAYCACAGGTAATGTACCTGATCCGTATCGTGATTATCAATTAGAGAAACAGATTCCGGATATGGTGGAAGTGTTTCATAAGCAAAGTGACATTTTGAATGCGGTTTCTGAAGAGTTGATTCGTCTGACAGGGGAGAAAAGCGACAAAACAGCGATTTTGAATAAAACTGCCTATCAGCTGGCTGATCTAGCCGACAAACCGGAAACGGTTCAGAAACGGTTGTCCCAATTCAAAATCAATGTGGGTAGCGTTGGTTCTTGGCTCCTGGATGTGCGTGAACAGCCTTTAGAGATTGACTATCTGCTGCTAGCTTCACCTGATGAGAAGCTGCCAAAAGCGAATGATTCGGTTTTCCACAAAGCCGGACATGAGGTTTCGTCTTTCTTCCATTCCTTCTTTGAAGATTACGATACCATCGGCAGCACAGCGGATGAAGATAAGTCGGTTACCGTCTGGATTGGTACAGGCCGCGACCAGGCGCAGGTATTAAAAGCGATGATTGATGACACATTTACGCCGCTAACAGGCATAAGTGTAAATCTAAAGCTGGTCAATGCGGACGTGTTGCTTCGTGCCTCGCTTGCAGGAGAAGGCCCGGATGTGGCTATGCAAGTAGGCAATGATGTGCCGGTTAACTTTGGGATGCGGCATGCGGCAGAAGATCTGTCTACGTATCCGGGGTACCACGAATTGATCCAACAGTTCAGGGACAGCGCCATGGTTCCTTATCAATTTGAGGATCAAGTATTTGCACTGCCAGAACAGCAAATCTTCAACATGTTATTTTACCGTAAAGATATATTGGAACAGCTTGACCTTGAACCACCGCAGACGTGGGAAGACGTATATGCCATGATTCCGGTGCTGCAGAAGCACAACATGGAAATGGCACTGCCTCTTGCTCAAACCACAGGCGTACCGGTACTTGAAGTCAATCGGGCGTATGCGATGCTGCTTTATCAGATGGGCGGTTCATTCTATCTAGACCACGGTGCGAAGAGTGGTATGGATACGGAAACCGGACTGGAAGCGTTCAAAGAGTGGACGAATTTCTATACCAGTTATAAGCTTCCGCTCACGTTTGATTTCCCGATGCGTTTTAGAACAGGTGAAATGCCAGTTGGCATTATGGATTACACCTTTTACAACTATTTATCCGTGTCCGCTCCAGAGATCAAGGGATTATGGGAATTCGTTCCGGTTCCAGGCATCAAGCAGAAGGACGGAAGTATCAAACGGGATGTGGCGAGTGGTGGTACTGCGACGGTGATGCTGAAACAATCCAAGCATAAGGATGCCGCGTGGGAATTCATGAAGTGGTGGGTCAGCAAGGATGCACAAGTTCGATTCGGACGGGAAATGGAAGGTCTGATGGGAGCTGCTGCACGTTATCCAACGGCCAACATTGAAGCATTACAGGAGTTACCGTGGCCAATTCGCGATTACCGCAGTTTGGAAGAACAGTGGGAGTGGGTGCAGGGCGTTCCGGAGGTTCCTGGAGGTTACTTTACAGGTCGCCATCTGGATAATGCATTGCGTGAGGTCGTGAATAACGGTACCAATTCCACGGATGCGATCTACGATTATGTACAGGAAATTAACTATGAAATTCAACAGAAACGAAAAGAGTTTAAATTGGACGGAATGCGCTAGGGAGGGACTCTTTTGCAAAAGGCAGACATGGTGACCAAAACTAGTTCTCAGCCCAAGCGCACGCCTGCCGGCATGCCGGGGAAATGGGAACTCTTTGTCAGAGATATGAAGCGGGACAAACATTTGTATGTTCTACTATCTCCTTATATGTTGTTATTTTTATTATTCACTGTGTTTCCCGTCATCATTTCCATTTTCTTCAGTTTTACCAACTTCAATATGCTGGAGTTTCCGCAATGGGTCGGCTGGGAGAATTACTCCAAGCTGCTCTGGAATGATGATGTGTTCTTGATTGGTCTCAAAAATACGATTATTTTCTCGGTAGTTACCGGCCCGATCAGTTACATCGCCTGTTTTGTATTTGCATGGCTGATTAATGAGCTGAATCCCAAGGTGAGAGCCTTTATGACCCTGATCTTTTTTGCACCTTCGATCTCGGGTAATGTGTTCTTTATTTGGCAAATTATTTTTTCCGGGGATTCTTACGGTATTATGAATGGTTTCTTGATGAAAACAGGCATTCTTTATGAGCCGATTCTGTGGCTTCAAGACCCTAAATATATGCTGGCGATTATCATGCTCGTGCAGTTATGGCTTAGTTTGGGAACAAGTTTCCTGGCGTTTATTGCGGGTTTGCAGACCGTAGATCGTACGCTATATGAAGCAGGTGCAATCGATGGAGTTCAAAATCGCTGGCAGGAGTTGTGGTATATTACGCTGCCTTCGATGCGTCCTCAGTTGATGTTTGGTGCGGTTATTCAGATTACCGCGTCCTTGGCGGTGGCCGAAGTCGCTACGGCGCTGGCCGGTTTCCCAAGTGTTCAGTATGGTGCACATACCATTGTCACTCACTTGATGGATTATGGAACGATCCGCTTCGAAATGGGTTATGCGTCTGCCATTGCAACGGTGTTATTCGGTCTGATGCTGGGTTCCAACCTGCTTGTACAAAAGCTTCTGAAGAGAGTGGGGGAATAGCAGATGAAAATAGCCCTGCGTATGAAACGAAAAATCAACCGATCCTGGCAGGTCGACATCCTGCTGTTCCTGCTACTTGGCGGATTTGGCGCGTTTATGGCAGTTCCGCTCATCTATGTCATTAATAATGCGTTTAAACCGCTGGATGAGCTGTTCATATTTCCGCCAACCCTGTTTGTTCGGAATCCGACGTTTGAGAACTTTTCAGATTTGTTTCAGGTGATGAAAAATTCATGGGTTCCCTTTTCAAGATACATTTTTAATACGGTGTTTATTACGGCAGCGGGTACATTCGGTCATATCATGCTGGCCTCGGCGGCAGCATATCCACTGGCGAAACACAAGTTTCGCGGACATAAGATTTTGTTCACGGTGATCGTCTTGTCGTTGATGTTTTCGCCACATGTCACGGCCATACCGAACTATATGATCATGTCCACACTCGGCTGGCTTGACTCGTATCAAGCGATCATTATTCCAGCTTTTGCTTATCCACTCGGCTTGTATCTGATGAAGCAGTTTATGGAGCAGATCCCGGATGCACTGCTAGAGGCGGCAAAAATGGATGGTGCAAGCGAATACCGAATTTTCTTTCAGGTGGTTATGCCACTCGTCAAACCGGCTTGGTTAACCTTGCTCATCCTGATGATGCAGATGCTGTGGGGAACGGATGGCGGTAGCTTCATCTATAGTGAGCAACTGAAAACGATGCATTATGCCATGGGACAGATTGTACAAGGAGGGATTGCTCGTGCAGGGGTAGGCGCTGCCGTGGCTGTCATCATGATGACGGTGCCAATCGTGACGTTTGTACTATCGCAAAGCAATGTCATTCAAACGATGGCTTCATCTGGCATGAAGGATTAAGGGAGAGGGTGTTACAGATGAGAGTGAAATCATGGCTAATCGTTCTGGTAGCTTCCCTGCTGATTGCTGGATTAGGACATAACCAGGCTCATGCGGCACCGTATGAGGGATATACCTACAACTATTGGGGGAATTCGGTGAAGTCACCGATTGCGTTTCTTCCCTCCAGAGTAATCACAGGGGATGAGGCCGGAACAGGAGCATGGCAGTCTCCGCTGGATTTATATGCTGCGAAAGATGGCTTGCTCTATATTCTGGATTCAGGCAATGGACGGATCGTTGTCTTAAACGAGAAATGGGAAGCGGTTCGGGTCATTCAAGATTTTAAACATGACGGCAAAAAGGATAGCTTTAACAATCCGGAGGGACTCTTCGTGACGGAAGCAGGTCAAATCTACGTTGCTGATACCGAAAACAGGCGGATCGTAGAGTTGAATCAAGATGGTACTTTTGTGYGTGCCATCGGTGCACCAGAGTCGGATGTGCTTAGTGATAACTTTGAATACTTTCCTCGCAAGGTTATCGTGGACAAAGCTGGACGAATCTATGTGGTTGGTCGTGGGGTCTTCGAAGGACTGATTGAGTTCGACAGTGACGGACGTTTCACAGGATTTATGGGTACCAATCGTGTGCAATTTGATCCAGTCGATCTGTTCTGGAAAACCGTATCTACCAAGGAACAACGTGAGAAAATGGTTCGGTTTATCCCGCTGGAGTTCAACAACGCGGACATCGATGATGGCGGTTTTATCTACACTACAACAGCGGATAAAAACTCGCTTTCTTCCGTCAAAAGATTGAATCCGTCCGGTATTGATGTACTACGGGTCAACGGTGAATTTGCACCGGTCGGAGACTTGACCTTCAATCGCTCTTCATTCGTGGATATCAAGGTGTCCAGTAACGGTGTCTATCGTGCGCTAGATTCAACTAGAGGACGGGTGTTCACGTATAACGAGGACGGTAATCTCCTCTATGTCATAGGTCAACTGGGCAATCAGATCGGTACGTTCAAAAATCCGGTCGCTATCGAAAGCCATGGGGACGCTATCTACGTACTGGATCGGGATCTAGGCCGGATTACGGAGTTCAAGGCGACAACCTTTGGAAGCCTGGTTAATGAGGCCAATCGGTTATACAGCTCTGGCAAACATACGGAAGCCGCCAAGCTGTGGCAGGACGTGCTTCGCCTGGACGCCAACTATGAGATGGCTTACGTCGGTATCGGCAAATCGATGCTGCGAGAAGGAAAGTACAAGGAAGCTATGACCTATCTGAAACTGGGGAATGACCGCGAATATTATTCCAAAGCTTTAGCGAAATATCGGAGAGAGTACATGCGCGAATATTTCGGGTTGTACATGACTATAGCGATTGCATTGCTAATCAGTGTCATCGTCTGGCGCCGGATTGCCAGAACACGGAATGAGAGGGGGGTCACAGATGTCGCTAATTAAGGAACTCAAATACTCTCTGCATGTCGCGGTACGTCCGTTTGACGGATACTGGGATTTGAAATATGAAAATAAAGGCAGATTGCGCGTTGCATTACTGGTGTTGCTTGCCGTGACGGTAACGATGATCTTGAAGCGACAGTTTGCCGGATATGTTGTCAATGACAACTATCCACTTTCACTTAACAGTATTAACGAGTTCAAGTATATCGTACTCCCTTTTCTCCTCTGGTGTATTTCCAATTGGTCGCTGACCACACTAATGGACGGTGAGGGCAAGTTCAAAGATATCTTGATTGCAACAGGATATGCGATGCTTCCGCTTATTCTGGTCAACATTCCCAATATTTTGCTCAGTAATGTGATTACGCTGCGCGAATCTTCTTTTTATTACTTGCTGGATTCGTTCGGTGTCATCTGGTTTGTGTGGCTGCTTTTTATCGGAACCAAGACGGTACATCAGTATTCGGTCATGAAAACGATTATGACCATGCTGCTTACGCTCGTAGTGATGGGTGTAGTGATCTTCCTGGGCCTGCTTTTCTTTAGTCTGATCCAGCAGATCATCAGTTTTGGTTATACCCTCTTTCAAGAGATTACACTGCGCGAATAGGAGAAGAAAGGAGGTGCCTGATATGAGAAAAAAGCGTACCGCATTTGCAGCGGCAATCCTCATTGCAAGCTTGTTCATGTCTCAAAATGTTAACTATGCGGAATCCGTATCGGAACGGGTGGTAACCACATCTGGCGATTCACAAGAGACGAGTAAGAATACATCCGCTGAGTCGTCTGAAACACAACAAGCTTCATCGGAGCAGGAGTCTACCGCGACGAATCCTGAACACGAGGGAAAAGAGCAGTCTGCTGCAAGCCACTCGGAAGGGAATACAGCGTCTGCGAACCAACAGAAGAACGGAGACGTAGCTGTTCCTGAGGGGATGGAAGCTGTTGCGGAAAAGGATGGCCTGATCCTGTATCTAAAGCCGGAAACGACAGAGATTGCGGTGAAGGATAAGAAGAATGGTGCGATGTGGTTTTCCAATCCTCAGGATCGGGAAACGGATGCCATTGCCACCGGATATAACAAAGCCCAGCTGAATGTGCAGTTTGAATTGACGTATTACGATAATACGGGCAATGCGCTCAAATACGATAATTTTACGCACAGTGTAGAGAGTGGTCAGTTTGAAGTTGAAAAAGTAGAGGACGGCCTCAACATCGTATACACGCTGGGTGAAGTCAAAAGTGATATTGAAGCTATCCCTAAATATATTAGCGAGGAACGCTTTAACACGTTGATTCTCGCGAAACTGGAAGAAAAAGACCAGAAAGAAATCGAGAAACGCTTTAAGTACGATGAGAAGAACAAACGTTTTGAGAGACGGGACTCTTCTCTGAAAGGTGTAGGTTTGTCCAAAGTCACCCGGATCTTTGAGTCCGTTGGTTATGATGAGGCACAGATCGCGATTGATAAAGCGGCCTATGGTGAAGAGGAAAGCGGAAGCACAAGTGTCGTTGTGCCTGTCCACTATCGACTGGAGGAAGGACATCTGCGCGTATCGATTCCGGAGAATGGTATCCAGTATCCAGATACGATGAAAATTCAATCCTTGTCTCTGTTGCCGTTTTTCGGAGCCAGCGGGCCGAAGGATGAAGGATATAGCTTGGTGCCGGACGGATCAGGATCACTGATTTATTTTAATAACAAAAAAACGTCTGTATCCCCATACAGTACAGTGCTGTATGGTAGCGATCATGCCGTGAACCAGCTCACCCAGATTCAGAAAGAACAGAAGGCAAGAATGCCTGTGTTCGGTATGAGTTACGGAGACAAAGGTTACCTTGCGGTCATCGATAAAGGTGATGCAGTTGCGTCCGTCGAGGCGGATGTCAGCGGCAGATTAAATCAGTACAACACCGTACATTCAAGCTTTGCGCTGAGCAGCATGGAAGAGGTTACCCTGACGAATGGCTGGCGTTCCAGCACAGTCAAACGGTTTCAGGCACAGCCTTTTCATAACGAGATGGCCGTTGTATATGAATTTCTGAATGCAGACAATGCGAGTTATTCCGGCATGGCCTCGACCTATCGGGATTATCTGACGGAGCAAAATAAACTCACCCGTCTGGCTGATGATACTGCGTTGCCTTTCTACGTCGAACTGATTGGTGGCATTCCGAAGAAAAAGTTTTTCCTCGGCATCCCGTACAATGCTTACGAGTCGCTTACCACGTTCGAAGAGGCACAGGATATTTTAAAAGAAATGCAAAGCCTTGGTGTGAAGGATATCCAACTTCGGTACTCGGGGTGGTTTGGCGGAGGCGTTCATCATGATATGCCGAAGTCGATCAATGTTGATAAAAAGCTTGGTGGCGCTAAAGATTTGCAAAGCCTGCAGGCCTATACACAAGAGAATGGTTTTGGATTATATCCGGACGTATCCTTCCTGGAGGCGTTCCCGGAAGCGAAAGGCTTCAAGAAATCGTATGCTTCTCGCCAGATTACGGGTAAACTTGCTCAGTTGTTCCCGTACTATATCTCCTCCTTTACACGGGATGATGAAGCATCTCCGGGGTATGTCCTGAGTCCGGAAGCGGTGCCGGGCATTGTGAGCGGATTTTTGCAAGATTTTAAGGAGACTGGACTTACAGGCCTGTCGCTCCGAGACTTAGGGGATCAGTTGAATTCCGATTTCAACCGTGCTAACGTGATCAATCGCGAACAGGCCAAAGAAGTTGCAATGCAGCAGCTTGAACAGGTGCGCAGTTCGGGTGCCTCTCTTCTTGTGGAGGGCGGAAATAGTTATGCGAGTCCTTATGCCAGACATATTGTAGATGCACCTGTGAGCAACAGCGGGTTTAACATCACCGATGAAGCGGTCCCTTTTTTCCAACTGGTCTATCACGGCTACGTGCAATATACAGGGCAGGCATGGAATATGGCGGATGATCAAGATTCCCATGTACAGATGCTGCGGGCGATTGAAACCGGATCGGCACCGTATTACACGTGGTTCTACGCAGATCCATCTGCGATCAAACTGACGAGTTTTGACGCGTTATACTCAGCCGATTACCGGCGCTGGATTCAGGAATCCGCTGAGCGCTATAAGGAACTGAGCAATGTGTTACAGGATGTACAGAATCAAACCATTATGAAACATGAGAAGCTGAGTAAGGGTGTTTATCAAACGACTTTCGAAAAAGGCAAAACGGTTATTGTGAATTACAACGATGCTGATGTGGAACTAAACGGCATACGTGTTGCAGCGAAGAGCTACAAGGTAGGAGGTGACACGCCGGAATGAAACTCAAGAAATTATCGTTAGAACAGAAAAACAGATATTACGGTTTGTATTTCATCCTGCCTTGGTTCATCGGCTTCCTGCTGCTGTTCATGGTGCCGTTGATCTCATCGTTCCGATACAGTCTGAGCAATCTGCAGGTGTCCAATGAAGGGTTTACGCTGGAATTTATCGGTTTGGCGAATTTCCGTGAGGCTTTATTCTCTCATGAATCTTATGTGAGGATGCTGACTGAATCTGTGATCAATATCGTCGTGAATACACCGTTAATTATTATTTTCAGCCTGTTTTTTGCGGTGATTCTGAATCAGAAGTTTCATGGAAGGGTGTTGGCGAGAGCCATCTTTTTCCTTCCAGTTATTCTGGCGTCAGGTATTATTGCGAGTATCGAAAATGGTGACTTGATGCAATCCGTTGTTCGTAGTGCCAATGATATGACGGGTGGCGGACTGTCCGTGATGAAAAATCTGGATTTGACCATTATGCTGCTTGAATCGGGCATGAGTCCAATTCTGGTTGAATATCTGACAGGTGCGGTCAGTCGGATTTACGAGATTGTCAGTCAGTCTGGCGTACAGATTTTGATTTTCCTTGCGGGTTTGCAATCGATCTCTCCATCGCTGTATGAAGCAGCCAAAATTGAAGGATCTACGGGCTATGAAGCCTTTTGGAAAATTACGTTCCCGATGCTGAGTCCGTTGATTCTGACGAATCTGGTGTATACGATCGTGGATAGCTTCATCAGTGATCAGACGAGTCGGCTTGTGGTGGATACGGCCTTCAAGAGCTTTAACTTTGGACTCAGTGCGGCGATGTCCTGGATGTATTTTGGCGTTATTGCACTGATCCTGTGGGTAACGACCACCCTGGTGTCCCGTAAGGTCTTTTATCAAAACTAGCTATATAAGTTAAACTAATTTTTTTACACAAAAACGGAGAGGACAGAAAAAACCTGGAAAAGCGAAGCGCTCGCCTTTATCACCGGATTTTCACCTTTTATTAAAGGTAATCAAAGAAATCTGGGGATAACAGCGATTGGAAGGTTATTCTGTCATCGGAGTGAATGTGTAAACATCTTTGGTTTAGCTTATGTAGAACAAGGAAAAGGAGGCCTGACATGAAGACAGAAACCGCAGCAGGACAGCCGCCTGCGAAGAAGGAATGGCTGCAGCGCTTGGGTTCTACGGCCTACTGGTTCGAAGCGATTAAGAAGTGGGCATGGATTCTGGTTCGATTTGTCCTGATCTTTGGTATCTCATTTGTCATTCTTTACCCCATTTTATTGAAAATATCGATTTCCTTTAAAAGCATGTCCGATCTGTATGACCCAACGGTGATCTGGATTCCGCGTACGTTTACGCTCGAAAACTTTAAACTGGTGTTTACGGCGATGAACTATCCCGGCGTGCTCATGAATACTCTATGGTTGTCTTCTGCGGTTATGTTACTCCAGACGATAACCTGTGTGCTGGCAGGTTACGGTTTCGCGAGAATCAAGTTCCGCGGCAGCGGTTTTCTGTTTGCAGCCGTAATATTTACCATTCTGGTTCCTTCACAGACGATCATGATTCCACTCTATCTGAACTTTAAAAACTTTGATGTGATGGGTCTGATCGAGCTGTTCCGAGGCAGTCCAGCCAACTTAATCAATACGTATTGGCCGTTTCTCATTTCCGCAGCCCTTGGGATGGGTGTGAAAACGGGTCTGTACGTCTACATTTTCCGCCAGTTCTTCAGAGGCATTCCGCGTGAGATTGAAGAGGCGGCGTACGTGGATGGTGCAGGATATTTCAAAACGTTTGGACGAATCATACTGCCAAATGCAATACCTTCAATGGTTACGGTCATGCTGTTCTCGTTTGTATGGCAGTGGAATGACTCCTTCTTTACCAATATGTATCTGAATGAACCTAAAGTTATGTCCTCGATGATGTCGTCCTCGGGCTTTACCATTGCGACGTATCTGACGGGCGGAGGTCAGGCCGCGGCATCTTATACACAAGATCCGTTTTTCATGTCCATGATGATGAATACGAGTGTGTTGATGGCGATTCTACCACTGATTATCATTTACCTATTCGTTCAGCGTCATTTTGTGGAGAGTGTGGAACGTTCCGGTCTTGTAGGATAAAAGCGATCGTAGCGACAAATGTAAAGCTGATCTTCACTTGTTCATTTGTGAAGGTCACTTAATTCATAAGAGGCTGTCTAAACATATGGCAGTCTCTTATCCATAGCAAAATAATGACTCGTGGGTACAGATGTCTGAATAGTTAGAGCCGGAAGAGGAGGATGAGGGATGCAACGAGATAATCCAGAAACAAAAGATAAGCTGGATGTACATGTTACGATCAATGGAAAGACCTGTTATCAGAGCATTGACAATTTTGGGGCGTCGGATGCGTGGTCGATGGAACCTTTAGGGAAGCATTGGAGTGAGGAAAATAAGGCGCAGATTGCCGATCTGTTATTCTCCAGGGAGAGAGGAATCGGGTTGTCCGCATGGCGTTTTAACATAGGCGCAGGATCAACAGAAACCGACCAGGAGCAAATCCCCGACCCATGGAGACGGGCCGAAGCTTTCAAAATGTCAGAGGAGCACGAGTATGATTGGAATAAACAGTCGGGCCAACAGTGGTTTCTTCAAGCCGCTCGGGATCGAGGCGTACAGACACTTATCGCTTTTGTGAACAGCCCGCCGGTGTGGATGACCAAAAATGGGCATGCTCAGCCTGATCTTGAAGTGGGTTCAACGAATCTGAAGCCAGGTTATGAAGGGAAGTTTGCTTCCTATTTGATAGACGTTTTAACCCATTTCAAGGGAAAAGGATTCGACTTTGACTATATTAGTCCAATCAACGAGCCGACTTGGGACTGGAACCAGTCTTGGCAGGAGGGGAATCGTTACAATAACGATGATCTGAAACAAGTGATTCTGGAATTGTACCGCCAACTGCAGCAGACGGATCTGAACACACGGATCAGTGCACCGGACGGCGTAGAAATCACGTCGCTGCTTGACGATGAATATTATCGTCAGTTTGCAGGCAGCGGCATCTATTCAAGCGGAGCTAACAAACTTGGCACAGGGAAATATCGGGAGTACATAAAGGACATGATTGGTGATCCTCAGGTGAAAGAAGCCATAGGGAATAAAATCGCTTCCCATTCGTACTGGTCTGACTACAGAAGTCCTGGTGATGATAGGTTGGTCAGACTTAGAAAGCTGCTGCACACCAACATGAAACACTATGATCCAGAAAGCAAATACTGGGTAACGGAGTATTGCATTTTGGGAGACTATGGACCTGGACGTGATTTAGGCATTGAGCCTGCGCTTCATGTTGCAAGAACGATTCATTTTGATCTGGTAGAAGCGAGTGCGGCTGCATGGCAATGGTGGACTGCGGTTTCCAAAGTGGATTATAAGGATGGATTGATCTATACGGATTTCAATGAAGCTGGGGACGAGCAAAATATACTAACTTCGAAAATGCTGTGGGTACTTGGAAACTATAGCAGATTCATTCGGCCTGGTTCAAAGCGAATCGACTTGACCGGGCTTGGTGAGGAAACCGAAAGCGGTTTGTTAGGTTCAGCTTATGTCCATGAGGGAGAGCAAACCGTGACTGCCGTTTTTGTGAATCATGGTGAACTTGACAAATATGTCCGAGTCCATCTTCATGACTTGGGTCTGAATGGAATGGTTAATACAATGGAGTCTTATGTGACGAATGCGGAACTGGATCTGGTTTGTCAGGAGAGGGTTACGGCTACAGAAGAGGAGCAGTCTTTTAAAGTATACATTCCGGGGAAATCGGTTGTGACCTTAACTGGCGGTGCATAGAAAATAGAACAGAAAAAGAAAGGAGCATGATTCAGCTCCTTTCTCTGTTACGTTATGCCTCTTTAGGCTCCATCAGCATGATATGACATTCCTTCTCGGCAGAAGGCTTGATTTCAAGCCCTTTTGGAACAATAAACATTTCGCCTTTAGCAATTTTCACTTGCCCATCACGCAGATCAATGATCATTACTCCTTCGAGCACAAAAAACACTTTATCTGTTTCCTCATGAGCATGCCATTCATATTCCCCAATCATTTTAACAAGTTTGAATTGGTAATCATCCATCTCACCAATATATTTCGGAGACCAATAATCCGTAAATGTAGTTAGTTCTTCAATGGGTTTTATAATTTGATATTGGATCATAATTCCTCCTCTTTTTACTCGGAATTGTGTTACTTACTTAAAAATGTTCTTTAAACTTGTCTATAAGTATACAAATTTCATTGTTCATTTAAAATGGATGCCTGTTGAAGTTAGAATGGATTATTGATGAATTTATGACGATATGCGGCAGGAGAACAGCCCACATGTTTCTTAAACACTCTGCTAAAATAAAAAGCATCATGGATGCCAACAGCTTGTGCAATATGTTGTATCGTTGCTTGACTCGTAAGCAGTATCTTTTTGGCCATCTCGATGCGGTATTGGGATAGATATTCTGCTGGCCCTATACCCGATTGTCGTTTAAAGACATACGATATCCGATTGCGATTAACACCAAACTGTTCTGCAAGGGATGCAACGGTATGATTTAAATAGTAGTTTTCATGTATATAGTGAGAAATCTGCATGAACAAGGCAGAGGAGTCGCGTTTGGTTTGCCTATGTGCAACGGACAACAGGGTTTCATGCAGTACATCGCGAAATAACATTTCAGTTTGAAACTTCGAAAGACCTCCGTGCTGATTATATACTTGCCAGAGCTGCACAATGAGTTCTTTAAGGCGAGGGGAATGTCCTGTTGGTAATTCAAAATGCTGATTGGACAAGCTTGATCCTGCAAGTTCAGCGCCATATGTCTCGTATAACACCAGAATGTATTCCCAGTTGGCGTTGTGAAAGGTTTTTTTAGCTAATTTCATTTTGGCACCACCATGTACGACTTTCCCTGGTGAAAGAATATAGGGCATTTCATTAAATTGAAATTGTACCTTTCCGGTGAGAGGAAACACAAATCCCGGATACGAATCGGTATAGTCAGCATGTGGCACCCCAGGGTTTTTGGTATATCGATAGATTCCTTTGACCTGGAAAGGAGTATGCGCAAAATGCTCTGCTAATTGATTAACGTCTATGTTCACAATAACCTGCCCCGTTTCAAATATGTTTAACATTTACTCATAGAGTAATGGTAAGATACCACTTTCACATTATTGATAACCATTATCAATGTCAAGCAGACTTTGAAAGAGGAGATCGAAGAACACAAACAAACTAAACCCCAAATTGCTTTAGGTGATGGTCCAGATGTTTATAGATTCCTTTTCCCCATTGCTCAGTTGTCAGTTTTCCGAAGAAAGGATGGGGATGCTGAGAGCATTGTGACGGACTGTTTATTTGAAAAGTGGCGATCTGCTTTTTCAGCTTGTCTTTCTCTGCTCCAAATTCTCGATCATCATCAATGACGATCGTTGGGATGGTCGACATATTTTGAGGTAAGGGCTTTTCATTGTAAAACATCGGTTTGGCAAACCGTCCAACAAGTCTCCCAAGCAAACCTCTTGGCGGGAACGTATTACCGAGGGGAATATCGTGAAAAGCAGAACAGTGAGCTAACATTTGAGAAACCTGCATGCTGCCCCATAGAGGTCTGGAGTCTTCTCTGAGTTGATCCATACGCTTTGTAATTTCAGCAGCATGCCTTGGTTCAAAGATACTTTTCATCGGAACACCCCGATCCATTTTAATAACTTAAGCACCAGAAACAGTATCATACCATTATTGAGAGGTTTGTTCTCTTATGTTCAAGAATAATAAAATATGGTAAGTTTAGTCAATGGAAATGAGAATATAATGTTAGCAAAATGGAGGCGGAACCAATGGAAAACAAAGAGACATTCAACCTTGTGGCGAGTGAATATGATCGGTACAGACCTGTCTATCCGAGTGAAATGTTTGAGGATATTTTTACATACGCGAAGCTTCAGAAGGGAGATTCCATTCTTGAGGTCGGCTGCGGAACAGGGCAGGCAACTGGAGGGCTGGTAAATAAGGACTATACAAATATTACGTGTATTGAATTAGGCAGTAATCTGGCACAGTTTACCGCAGATAAATTCAAATCGTATCCATCGATTCAAGTCATCAACACTTCCTTTGAAGAGTGGAATAATGAAGGAAAGCTTTTCAAGATGATGGTGTCAGGAACTGCATTTCACTTTATTGATCCAGAAATCGGTTACCGCAGGGCCTCGGAATTGCTCGAGGATGAGGGCTGCATTGGATTTTTCTGGACGATTCATGTTCCAGGCTATGATCAGCTGCATCAAGAAATTCGTTCCCATTACATTGCGTTAGCCTCTCATTTGGATGATTCTCAGTATCCTTCACCCGATGAAGTCATTGGAGAACGTAAAGAAATAACGGAGCACTCTGGTTTGTTCACAGATATTCAGGTCAAGGAGTATAACTGGATACAATCCTGCTCGAGTGATGAATATATCGCGCTGTTAAATACGAATTCCAAGCATCAGCAGCTCCCTGAGGATGTTCGGCGTTTACTTTTAGGAAGAATTAAAAATTCTATTGATGATGCAGGCGGAATGATCGAGAAACATCACAAGGTGGCTCTTTTTTTAGGTAGGAAAAAAGTGTAATAAAAAGTGTAATCATGTAGATTTACAATTTCAATGAAGAGCAGGAGGAGAAATACGATGGACTCACGTTCAACTTATAATTCCCAAACCACAGTATTAAGTTTTCAAGAGGAACTAGAGAGGTTAAGGATACAAGCCGTTATGGGATGGTCTAAGGAATTCCGTAATCTGGCGTGGTATGGACTCAAAAATGGAATGCGTGTATTGGAGGTTGGAAGCGGACCTGGTTACATAACAGAGCAATTATTGAACAGCTTGCCAGACAGCGAGATAACTTCGCTTGAGATTGATCATACGTTACAATCACAAGCCAAAGAACGGCTGAAAGACGTTTCTTCTGAGCGACTGCAATTTGTGGAATCATCCATTTATCAGATGGATTTGCCGGATGATACGTTTGATTTTGTAGTAGCTAGACTCATCTTCCTTCACCTGAATAATCCGTTCGAAGCAGCGCAAGAGATTTATCGTGTGCTCAAGCCGGGTGGCCGAATTGCTATTATAGATGTTGACGATGGTGTTTTTGGGGCAGTGAATCCGGATATACCGGCGCTGCACACCGTATTAATGAAAATTGCGGACTATGTTGCACAACATGGTGGTAACCGGTTAATTGGCAGAAGTTTGCCGCGACTGCTTTCTGAGAGCGGATACATTCATATTGACATGGATGCTGTTCTTCAACATAGCGATTTATTGGGGATAGAAGGCTTTAAGCATCAATTTAATCTTCAGCGTTTTATACATTTCGTTGAAAAGGGGATCATTAGCGAGGAGGAGTTTGCCCAGTTACAGGGAGCTTTCGAAGCCATAAATCATTCGCCAGAAGCCTATGCCATGATGAACTTTATTACTGCTTGTGGTACAAAGCCGTTGTCATAGGGAGATAAGCTGAACTCGTTTACACGTGCAATCTGACGATTGTTTTCGTTCAAGTTATACATCTCAAACGTATATATATAAAGGACGGGGATTGGAATGGATATAATCCGGACTTTTCAGGAATTCGTAACCCAAAGGGATCATCAAGGCATGATTGATTTTCTGAAAGAATACGAGCAATCTAGCAAGTTGTCTGTGCCTGAACTCGGCTGGGTATATTGGAATATTTCAGATGGCTACGCCTTGTTAAGAAAACCAGAATCACTTTATACCAATCATCGGGCATTCTTCGAATGGGGGAAAGAAAACCTTACCCCGGATCAGTTACACTGGATCGTTTCCGATTCAACACAGGCGTTATCATTGTCTGTAGGGAATGATCTCGGGCATTGGATTGACTGGTACCAATACGCTTGTGATCATGCACCGAAGCTGGCTTCCAATCGCGCCGTTCGCTTTGAGAGCCACCGGGCATTGAGCGGTACGTTTTGGGCGTTAGAAAGATACAACGAGATGCCATATGTTCTAGAACATATGAAACAGCTCATTGAAGAAGATGAGATATGGGATAATATTCTTTTTGCCCGCATTATATACAACAAACAACGCCTCGCTTATCTGTATCACTCCAGAAACGAAAGAGAAGTAGATTTGCTCCTGCATGAAACGATGCATTTCATAGACCAAATCGATTGGTCTTCCTTGGATCAGTTTAAAAAAGAGGCCGTTATCGGCAGCTGGGAAGACGTGAACTCATGCAGAAACTCACAGAGAGATATTCACATTGCACTTAACAATCTGGCTTGTATTCTAGCAGATATTGAGAAGCATGGAGAAAGTTCCAGGTTGTTCAGACAGCTGCAAGATAGCGGGTACGCCTTGAATGGATATGCTTTTTCCAAGTATATTTATTCGGTCTGGAAGTCAGAAGGGGCTACTATTGCTTGGACAGTGTTGGCTGCTAATCAATCATTTCAGTTCTCTGAACTGACTAAACATAGTCCGATGCTCGCGGAGATCAGGGATCAGATTTGAATACCCATAAGCGAATAGCAATTATAAGGAAATAAGAAAGAAGGAATGCATGAAGTGATACATGATATCTTGTCAAGCAGATTTCCGAATATGAATATCGTTGAATTAACAGGTGGCTATACTAATACGACTCTGTTGCTTGAGGGGGCCAATTCGCAGAAAATCGCTAAAATCTATCATGTGAACAATACAGATGCAAGGACAGAAATAAGCACATTGACCTTGTTAAGACATTCTGGAGTGACTCCGCAAATACATGATTATTTTGAGCAGGATGAATGGCTGTTTGTCACGATGGACTATGTTCCAGGCGTCAACGCGCAGACACTTCTGGATCAAGGTGGACTTGATCAAGGCAGGAGAATATATAGGCAACTCGGTACGTATCTCGCCAGAGACGTGCACTCTATCAAACGAGCTAACCAAGATAGAGAGTTGCCAATCATCATGAAATCCGTTGTTGCTGTCGATGGACTTGAGTTCATACCGAGCGAAATCAAGAGTATGGCAAAAGAAGTATTAAGCATTCCGGATTATGAGGGACAAACTCTGATTCACGGGGATTACGGACCGCATAATGTAATGTTACGCAATGATTCAATGTTCATTTTGGATTGGGAATGGGCAGGTTGGGGAAACCCGATGTTTGATGTGGCATGGGTGGTATGGTTTGTGCATCTTCATTACCCTCACATGGCAAAAGAATTGTCGGAGGTATTCCTAGGTTCATATACAGAACTTACAAATGTTGAAGTAACCCATGATTTAATTCGAGCTTACTCCACATCCAAAGTAATACAGATTATGAACCGAATCAAGAAAGCTCATCCGAACGTACAAAAGGAATGGCTACGAAGATTAGAATGGACGCTGCAAACGAACTTTGCGTAAATGCATAGCGAGATAGATCGCACTGAAATACATAAACCTACGTGAAAGGAGTGATGCAACATGAGAAAACAGTTGAATATGTGTATCGAAAAAGCAAGAAAACCATTAGGAGGAATTTTAAATGACGATTCAGGTGAGGCCTGTTACGACGGATGATTGGTTTGCGTGTACCTGGCTTGAGGTAAGTGAAGAACAGAAAAAAACGTTCCCCGCACCGGTTGTCTATTGGCTGGCGGAGTCCAGGTTTGTCACAGATTTTCAGCCCATGGCCATCTATAATGATTCAGATCTGGTTGGTTTTGCAGTGTACTCCGATCAAGTTCATGACGCGGGTGACTATTGGCTCCCTGCTCTTATGATAGATAGTAAATGTCAGGGCAGAGGATATGGAAAAGATGCACTTCTTGCCTTGGTCCAATGGATGCAAAAGGCATTAGACTGCAAACGCATCTTGATTGGGCATAGACCTGAGAATGTGGTTGCTAATGCGCTATATGAATCTCTTGGTTTTCAACGGATCAGTGAGGAACTTATCGATGGTGAGGTTGTCCGAGCTTTGGAGTGCAACTGATAGGCGATATCCGCTCGAACGGAAGACTCCGCAGGAGGATATTGGGATTATTCGAATTTCCCATCTTTCCATTTTCACAAAAAAGATTATATTGAACAGCTCAATAACATCTCTAGGCCTGATTAAACGGATCGGGTAAGTTTTTTAGAGAGGAGGTACAAACGAAGATGAACATATTCAAAAAGCTGACCTTCTGGTTTGTGCTGTTCTCATTGCTGGTATGTTTCAACAATCTGTCGGGTAATGACGATAAAAACATTTTGATCTATTTAACCAATCCTTTCAATCCACTATTAAACCGCCCGCTAACAGACATCAATATGAACCCGGAGACAACATACTTATTTAAGCCGCTTATTTATGGGTTTCATCTGCTTTTTTGGACGGGGTTAGGTCTCATCATCGATTTTTTAATAAAGAAGGATAAGGCCAGGAAACATAACAGGAGGTAACGGATATGTCTCGCATATATGGAGAACGAATCGTGCTCAGAGAGTATCAGGATGCGGATCTGCTGTATATGAAGAAGTGGGTCAACGACCCGAACATTACTGCAAATTTATCAGACAATTTCTTATACCCTCATTCGAGCTATGAAACAGAAACCTTTTTCAAAACGATGGTTGAAGGGAAGGCTTTGAGTAAAAGCTTTGTGGTGGGAGCGATAGAATCACAGGAATATATAGGTCAGATTGACCTGTATAAATTAGATTGGAAAAACCGTTTTGCTTCATTAGCTATCGTAATAGGAAGAAAAGAGTATCTAGGCCAAGGGTACGGTAGTGAAGCCATTCGTCTGATTCAGAAGTTCGCTTTCGAAGAACTCAATCTTAATCGCTTGGAACTTGAAGTATACGAGTATAATCAGGCAGCACGAAAGTGTTATCTCCAATGTGGCTTCCTAGAAGAAGGGCGATATCGTAAGAAAATATATAAGAGCGGGAAGTATTGGGACAGCATCGTTATGAGTATTCTGAAAGATGAGTATGAAAATAGGTCTTATACGAACGTCCTATCTCAATAATTCCTAGCATCATTGTTTGTCTTATCCACCGCGTTCTAGCCTAAGTGCTGGACAGCGGTTTTTTTTATTTCCAGCATTTGTCTGTTTGAAATGCTTTCTAATCATTTGCAACAATTGTGATCAACAATACAGCAATATTGTTATGATTAGGCCGAAATAACTGTGATACAATTCATTGTAAAGCGCTATCATTTTATTTTATTACACTATATTGCTTTTTGTATTCTGAGAAGGGAGATCTTTATTGATGTTAACCATACACACCCCGACGAATATGGCTTTGYAGGAAAATGAAGTTTATGTGAGATCAGAAGCAGATGATTTTCAAGATGAATGGCCCATTCATACACATAATGGCTATGAGATTCATTATTTCATCCAAGGGGATGCAACGTTTTTAATCGGTGATCGAATTTATAAGCCGAAGCCCGGGGATATGTTTATATTCAGAGGTGGAGTCCCTCATCGGATTAATCCTTCGAGAGAGATCGTATACAAGCGAAGTTTTGTTAATTTTACGGAATTATTGTTATTAGACATGCTTGAACTTAGCCAATTGGAAAATCTCATGTCCATATTCCGTCACCCCAATGGTTTGTTGGTACATTGGTCCCCAGAGGAGCGTGAATACATTACAAGTACATTTAAGGGGATTAAAGAGGAAATGTACGCCCGAAGTGCGGGATGTAAAACGATGGTTAAGTTGATGCTTACTCAGTTGTTGCTGAGGATTTATCGTAAAATGACTAGTGAGCAATCTGTCGATCCGATTCTGTTTTCTTCTCAAAAGCAGTCAAGCGTTAGCCGGGTTCTTCATTATTTGAACCAAAATTACGCGGAGAATGTTTCGCTTGATGAACTGTCCAAAACGCTACATTTGAATAAATACTATATTTGTCATTCCTTTAAAGAAACAACGGGATACACCATCAGCAATTATGTCATACGCAAAAGAATTGCAGAAGCCAAGAAGCTGTTGCTGTCTACGGATGCACCGGTTTTGTCCATATCCGAGACATTAGGCTTTAATACACCTGTGTATTTCAGCAGAGCTTTTAAACAATACGTGGGTGTTTCACCACAGTTGTTTCGAAAGAATGAAATGCTTAACGAAGCCGAAATTCATTAATTTCATCTAAGGAGATGTTTATATGACAAAGAGAACAACGTTTAGGCTGGTCACTAGTATGGTAATGGTTATGTTACTTGTTGTGCTAACTGCTTGCTCAAGTACGGGTAACAACGATGGATCAAAACAATCTACTCTTGATTTTTTATGGTTCTCTGACGGAAAAGAAGGCGAAGTGATCAAGGAAATCATCAAAGATTATGAGCAGACCAATGCCAAAGTGAAGATCAATCTCATTGAAGTTGGCTTCAAGGATCTCCCAACGAAATTGAAAACGATGTTATCTGGTGGCAAACCACCTGCTCTGAGTCGTGTAACGGATACAGGATCTTTTGCGAATCAAGCAGTTGATCTCACCCCTTATGTAGACAATGCTGCTCAATTTCAGGATCAATTTATTGATTCTTTGAAGCCTTATTATGTTATGAATGACAAAATCGTAGCAGCGCCGATGGATGTCACAGCGAATGGATTAATTTACAACAAAACCTTATTTGATAAAGCCGGTGTCAAAGTGCCGACTTCTCCTGATGACGTATGGACGTGGGATGAGTACATCGCTGCATTAAAACAGGTGATGGACAAAGGTGGGGCACGATATGGCATGGTTTGGGATGTCACTCCACATCGCTGGTCTACGCTGTTGTACCAGAATGGGGGAAGCATCTTGACGGAGGATGGCAGTGCCGCAGCAATTGATAGTGAAGCCGGAATCCGTTCCATGGAGATGTTTAAGAAGCTGCATCAAGAAGGGATTATGCCTGAATCAGTATGGCTCGGAGGGGAGAACCCAAACAATCTGTTCCGTTCTGGAACAGTTGCTGCTCACTGGGCTGGAAACTGGATGATCAGCAATTACAAGGACATTACCGATTTTGAGTGGGGCGTAACTTATATGCCAAAAGGAACACAGCGTTCTTCAGTGCCAGGCGGAAAGTTCCTGATGGCTTTCGAAGGCAGTGGACAAGAGGAGCAGGCTGCTGAATTTATCGAATATTTAACATCGAAAGAAGTGAACTCCAAATATAATCAGGAGTCGTTGTTTATGAGTCCGCGGAAGGATAGCGCCACGTTGAATTATGAATTTGGCAAGGAGATGTTTGAAATCTTCTCGGATGAACTGAAGAATAGTTCGCCGCTTGCGGCCAATGACTGGTCCAGACAAACGCTTATTTCCAAGATTTCAACCGATTTAAAAAATAATATTATGGACGTTCTGTCAGACAAGGCAACTCCGCAAGAAGCCCTGGATCGGACGGCCAAGCTGATTAATGAAGCTATTAAAAGTCAATAACGTAAAGTCATATGTACATTCACACATGGGGGCTTACTGATTCCTATTAAGCTCCCTTTCGCTTAACGCATAAGAAAGGGGCAAGCATATGAGTGAGGCACAATCATTAAAACGTAAAACGCTGGCGAAACAGAACAGGAAGCTTCTGATTGCTCCTTATCTGTTCATACTTCCCAATCTCTTAATATTTGGAACGTTCATTGTATTCCCTTCTTTACTCGGCCTCTATTACTCCTTCCATGTCTATGATGGATTGAATCCGATGAAGTTTAACGGCCTGGAAAATTATATAAAAATCATAGGAGACCAAGAGTTTTGGTCAACCATCGGAAGAACGGGAATTTATGCCGTAATCGTTGTGCCGCTAATTTATGCGGCAGCATTAGGTATTGCTCTGCTGCTTGCCCGTGAGATTCGAATGCGTGGATTCTTCAGGGCTATATTTTATTGGCCAACTATGATTTCTTACATCATCGTGGGGTTGACCTGGAAGTGGATTTTTGGAGATTCGTTTGGCATTCTGAATCATCTGTTAACTGTGGTCGGGGTGGAACCTGTAGGCTTTCTAACTTCTTCGTTCTGGGCAAATACGGCTGTAATTATTGCGACAGTATGGTCGCGTGCAGGATTTTTTATGGTCATTTTTATCGCGGGCTTGCAGGCGATACCTACAGATTACTATGAAGCTGCTCGCTTGGATGGGGCGACCGGAATGAAGGTGTTCCGATATATCACACTTCCGCTACTTAAGCCTACAAGCTTGCTCGTAGTTATGCTGGCTCTGATTGACGCGTTCAAAGCCTTTCCGCTTATGTTTGCGCTTACAGGTGGTGGCCCAGGCAAGGATACTACCTATATTGTTCAATATATTTATGAGATTGGCTTTAACAGGCAGGAGCTTGGCCTTGCCAGCGCCATGTCGGTGATGCTGTTTATCCTTATTGGCGGATTCTCGGCTCTGCAATTCCGTCTATCGAAAGGAGGAGCTACATGATGGTCATGAAGCCTAGGGTCAAAGTTATCATCTACAGTATGTTAAGTCTTGCCGCAGTGGTGTGGCTCCTGCCTGTATTGTGGGTCGTTATTTCTGCACTGAAAACAAATAGCGATCTGTACAGCTTTCCTCCCAAGTTGTGGCCGCAGCCAGTCACTTTTGAGCATTTCAAAGAGGCCTTCAGGAAAGGCGATTTTGGCCTCTATTTTATGAATAGTACGATCGTAACGCTGTCCTCGACACTGCTGCTGTTACTGATCAATTCCATGGCAGGCTTTGCACTCGCAAAGTACCGCTTCCGGGGAAGCTCGATCATCTTAATCGGTTTTATCTCAACACTTATGATTCCGATTGAAGTCATTATGATCCCTATCTTCAAGGTGCTCAGCGCACTTGGCATGTATAATACCCTGCTCGCGATTATTATCCCACCAGCTGCAACGCCGACAGGTGTGTTCCTTATGCGGCAGTATTTGCTAAGTGTACCAGACGAATTATTGGAAGCAGCACGGATGGATGGCGCGGGTGAATGGAAAATTTACTGGAGCATCATTCTTCCCATAGCGAAGCCGATTCTTGCCGTGCTAGCGATCTTCTCCTTCATGTGGAGATGGGATGATTTTGTGTGGCCGTTAATTGCCATTAGTGATCCATCGAAATATACGATCCAGTTAGCTCTCTCTAATTTTATTGGTGAATACAACGTGGATTGGGGCAGTTTGCTTGCGATGTCTGTTATAACGATGCTTCCTGTGCTGATTGTTTTTATGGTTTTCCAGCGTTATTTTGTCAGCGGTATGATTACTTCAGGTATGAAAGGATGAGTTGAATGTTAGAACCTACCTGTGACGGGATAGATACTTTGAATTACAAACCTATGATATTAGGCGGTAATCAGGTCATCAATCATTGGCTGATCAGTGGCATATATACGGAGCCGGTTGCCTTTGTTCCAACTACGATGGAGGGAGATATTAACGACTGGCTTATTGACGGTTTTGCCATTCATGAGAACCCATGTAGACAGGAGTTTGTTGAAAATAGGAGATCACAGGCTTTGGATCGTTTTTTTGATCACTGGAGTGAGTTTCCGAGCCCGGGCGATGCATTCAGTGGAGAAAAGGAAAAGARGGGGATGCCATGGGAGCTTTACTCTCCCTGGGGTAATCCCCGAGTGGAGAAATCAGGATTCTGGTTTGTACCCACACATCTTCGCAGTTATGCGGCGACACGTCTCATCTCTTCGACTAACCATAAGGCTTCTTTTCGGATAAAAACCTATGGCAGTCTGACATTGTGGATCAATGGGGAGTTGGTGACTGACTTTGCACCGCTTATTCGTAACAAAGAACAGGAAGTCATTATTGAGGCTGAACTTGTAGCTGGAATCAATGAAATCTATGCCTGCTGGGAGGATCTGGCTGAGCGAGATACCATGTATGCTTTTGCGGTTGAATACCTAGGAAGTGAGGAATTGCATATTTCATTGCCTATTGCTCCTCATCTGAAAGAGGCTGTACGATCCGCTGAGCAATCCTTGGAACAAGCTTATTTTCCTTCAGATATCTTCCGAGGTGAGCAGATCAAGCTTCGATTGCCGCTTCCCTTGCCAGACATCGTTAGAGAGGTTGATATCCAGTATGGTAACTTCTTTGATGGCACGGAAAATAAGACCATACACATAGCTGAGAAACAGAATGACCTGGTTCTTGGACATACCAATGATTTCGGCCATCATTACGTATACTTCACGCTGACGATTTCAGTATCCAACGTAGTACTGACGAAAAAGTTCGGTTGCCAATCCTACGACACCAGTTATGATGAGGCTGCTCAGCAAGCTACGGATATTAAAGCTCGTAAAGCGCTAACTCTGCAATGTATAGCCGAGAAGGGCAGTCCTAACATTCATACAGCGATTGCTATGTTAAAGACGAATGGCAATCGGCAAGAAGCAGAGAATATGTTACTTGAAGGTGTGGAAGGGATTGAGCAGCGGAAAGATTGCAGTGACTTTTATTTAGTAGGACTGTTTCGCCTTTGGAGAGATGAACGAAATAGCGGTTTGTTCAGTGAATCATTCTGGAATCGGGTAAAAGCAAGCATTCTGGACTACCGATATTGGATTGATGAACCTGGTGATGATGTAATGTGGTTCTTCAGTGAGAACCATGCCTTGTTGTTCCATACCAATGAGCTGTTAGCGGGTCAACTGTTTGGGGATGAAATGTTCAGTAACAGTGGTGAGTCCGGTGAAGTGCACCGTCAGAAGGCAGAACAGAGACTTACTTTATGGTTTGAAAGATTTATGGAAGAAGGACTGGCAGAATGGAATTCCAGTGCGTATATTCCGATTGATGCTGTTGGGCTATTGCATATCTATGAGTTTGCACAAAATGAACAGCTCAGACAGCAAGCGAAAAAGGCAATGGATCTGTTATTCTATTATATTACGGTTCAGATGCATCGAGGCGTGATGTCAGCAACGTTCGGTCGCAGCTATGAGAAAGAACTTCTAGGCAGTTATGCAGCAGGAACGACCTCTATGTGTTGGATCGGTTATGGTGTGGGTCACGTAAACAATTATTCTATCAGCAATGTAGCGCTTAGTTTGTCCGACTATATTCCTCCTGCAGCGTATCAGAAACACTTGATACTTGGGGAGAATCAGCAACTGGTGTTCGCCAATCAACAGGGCAAGGATGGCTATGCCAAGCTCTACCATTATCGAACAAATGAATATGCTTTATCCACCATTACACGCTTTCGGCCAGGCAAACAAGGATATCAGGAACATGTTAACCATCTGTCTTTATCTCCAGAGGCGCAGATTTGGGTTAATCATCCTGCAGAGATATACAAGCATGGGGACGGCCGACCTTGCTTTTGGGCAGGAAACGGGCTATTGCCTGACGTGGTTCAGCATGAAGGATTAGCACTGATGATGTTTGATATTCCTGCGGATCATACTTCCGATTGGACACATGCTTATTTTCCTGCGAGTGCCTTCACAGAGTGGGTGGAGCATGAGAACTGGCATTTTGCCCGTCTGGATCAGGGATATGCAGCGATCTATGCAGCCAACGGGACACAAATGGAGAAGAACGGAGTAACGAGAGAACGTGAACTTATTTCTTCTGGATTGCGCAATGCTTGGATTATTAGGGCAGGGAATGAGCTGCAATTCGGATCATTTAACCATTTTATAAACGAGGTTCGGTCTGCAAGTCCTCAATTTGATCGTACTGCCCTAACGCTCAGCATGGCTGACCCTGTATATGGTTCCGTTCAATGGGGAATGAACAAACCTTTTCTTATTGAAGGAGAGGAAATCGTGCATAACGGCTATGGAGTAACAGGTCAGTTGAAGGTACAGGACATGAAGCGTTGAATTTTGTGCAATAAATCTAGGGAGTGAAAGCAATGATGCCGAGTCAAGAAGTGCTTCTGAAGAACATAAGCAAGGTATCCCAGGCGATGAAATCGATGAAAAATACAAGTATCAACGAACAGTTTCCCATTGGACTTATTGACATCCATCTGTGGGAATGGCCACAAGGTGTCGGACTTTATGGTCTGCTTCAGCTTTATGAAGCAACACAGGACGCCGAGGTACTTGAATTTCTTGAATCCTGGTACAATGCAAGGCTGCTGGAAGGTTTACCCGAAAAAAATGTAAATACCTGTGCGCCGCTGCTGACGTTGATGTCCCTGTGCGAACTGACCGGAAACAAGGAGTATGAACGTGTCTGTGAAGAATGGAGCAGTTGGATCATGAAGGAGTTGCTTCGAACCGGAGATGGAGCATTCCAGCATATGATTACGGGTGATGCCAATGATGGGCAAATTCTGATCGACACCTTATTTATGACCGTACTATTTTTGGCCAAAGCAGGAGTGTACTTTAAAAATACAGGCTATGTGGAGGAAGCGAAGCGACAATTTCTTGTGCACATTAAATATCTATACAATAAACAAACCGGACTGTTTTATCATGGTTGGGATTTCAATGGAAATCATAACTATGGTGCTGTTCATTGGGGAAGAGGCAATGCATGGTATACGGCTGGAGTGATGGATTTCCTAAATATTACTCCGATCGAAGATGGGCTAAAGGCTTATCTGCTGGATACAGCGACTGCGCAAGTCAGAGCACTTAGCAAGCTGCAGCATGAGGATGGCATGTGGCATACGGTACTGGATGATTCAGACTCATATAAAGAGACCTCAGCAACGGCTGCGTTTGGCTACGGCATTCTTAAGGGAATCCGCTATGGCTACCTGGACGAGTCCTATCGGAGTACCGGTTTAAAAGCGCTTGAAGCCGTGTTGCAACATATTGATGAAATCGGAGTTGTACAGCAGGTGTCTTACGGAACGCCTGTGGGACACGATGCCCAGTTTTATAAAGATATATCGATTAGTCCTATGGGTTACGGGCAAGCACTTACATTGTTTATCCTGATCGAAGGCTTGCGGCTTCCAGTTGACGAAGAAAAATGAGGTTTGTACATGATTTAAAGATTAGGCCTAACCCTATAGAGCAGACTTTTTACGAGTCTGCTCTATAGGGTTTTTACTCCTCTGTAAGCARGGGGGTGTCTGAAAACGATGCACTTCAGTAGGTTTCAAGACAGGGCTAGTGTTATTGCTTTGTTAACGATAAAACTATTCATGAGCAACCATATCTTGGTTTATTTCAGTAATCCCCGTATCTCTAAAATCTTCAACAGGGAGCCTGTCACTTGCACGGAGCAGTGTTTCAACAATTTTCGTTCCCCACACGCGCTCATTTTGCGAAATTGCGGCGGATAGTTGACCATTCAGCAGCCCTTTTTCACTGATCGAACTGTCACCAAAAGCAATGAGGTGACGGTTCAATCCTTTTGCTTTCCAAACAAGGGCAGAGGCAGAGACAGAAACAAAATCCAGCCCAACCACCGCATTAAAATGGGGATGGGCTTTTATCATGGATTCGATATCCGATACCGCCTGATTTTCATTGCCCTGATTATAATTCACTTCCAAAATTTCGATGTCTGTGTCACTACGAATATAATCAACAAAACCGTTCAATCTTTGTTGTAAACCATGCATCTCCTCCAGACCACTTTCGACTAATATCATGCCTTCATGATGTAGCAGCTTTGCTGTGGTTATGGCAAACTGTCGGCCTGTGCGGTAATTATCCGCTCCGACATAAGCAGTTCGATCACTGGAGGGGGCATCGGATTCAAACGTAACCACGGGAATACCTGCCGCGACTGCTTTATTAATCACAGGTGTTAGTGCGGTAGAATCCACAGGAGAAATGGCAATACCGTCAACGTGCTGTTTAATCATGTTCTCCACAATGCGAATTTGCTGTTCGGTATTGGCCTCATCCGGTGCATTGACGGCCAAGGTGACATTATGTTTTCCAGCAGCCTGCGCGGCATCCGTTGTAATCATTTCATATGTCGGATAGGTCATCGGGTAGATGATTCCGAATGTTTTGTTCTTTGACTCAGACGGTTCAACAGTTGTGGCGACATATGTGCTAGCTTCCTGAAGTTCAGGCGATAGATCGCTTGAACTTGACGTTATCATTGAACCACTAGAAGTGACTGATGAACACGAAGTCACCAATAAAACGAACACCATCATAATTATGAACCAGCCAGCAGATTTCAGCTTATTCATATATTGGCTCTGCTTTCATATCTAATCGTGGTGTCTCGAATGATACAGATCCATGTGTACGATATTCTTTGGGTGTGATGCCTGTTGTTTTTTTGAAAATGTTTGAAAAATAATGCGGATCGTTATACCCAACCTTGAACGCAATCTCAAAGGTCTTGTTGTTCGTTGTTTTCAGCAGCTCCTTGGCTTTGCCAATTCTGACCTGGGTTAAGTACTCCGTTATTGTCTGACCGGTTTCCTGGCTGAAAATTTTGCTGAGATGACTAGGGCTGATGCGCACATGGGCAGAGATCGTCTTCAATGAAACTTGCTCGTTATTATAATGTTGTGACACATACGCTTTAACCTGATCAATGACATCACTGTATTTGCCAGAAGATGCTGCTCTTCGCTGCCATAATTGATTCAACAGAGTACACAGATATTGAATACAGCCTTCCCAGCTTGTTATTTCCTGGATCATCTGCTGCAGGCTTGGAATATCCTCATCCGGGTCGGCCCCCATGCGGAAGAGTTGATTGGCCAGTCGAAAAGATTCAAGCGTAAGGTCGTTTAACAAATACAAGCCATATGATGATGAATTCCAATCAACCGACTGTAAAGGAGCAGCGAATTCCTGTACAAAGCTGTCACGTAGATGCGGCCCGCCAATCTTGAGAAATTCAAGAAAGCGGCTACGATCCAGCAAAATATTCATTTTATCATTCAGAGGAGTATCACGAAGCGAAGCTTTGTTTTGTTGGGTCAAACGAGTAATATATTTGTCCTCATCTGCCTCCAGATAGGAAACATGAATACCTTGAAGGCGTGTCTGATTGCTACCAATGCCAAGAATGACACAGCAGTTGAACTGTTGCTCCAGTTCAAGGCGTATCGATCCTCGAAGTTGTTCAAGATACGATGTGATCCTGTCTTCGGAACCGGATTTCAGCAACAGCACCAGCTCGGTTCGGCTTCGAACGTAGGGGAGAAGTTCAACTTGCCCGCCACAGGCTTTCTCCAGAAAACCAAACATTTTATGGAATAACTCTTCCGAGTGTTGAGTGTCATCTGGCGACCGGATATCAATAATGGCGATAGTGTAAAATTTGGCTGAAAGAGGCAGCGAAAGCTTTTTGGCTGAATCGATCGCATCGGTTGTGCCAATGAGACCTCCGCATAGATCGGCAAGCAGTTTTTCTTTGGTCATTGCACGGCTGGTCACTCGCTGTTCTTCTTCATCGATTTTCTGACTGACCTGATGCAAAGTCTGAAGAAGTTCGGTCGCGCTGACGGGTTTAAGGCAGTACTCGGTAACGCCAAGTCGTATTGCCTCCTGAGCATAACTGAACTCATCATGACCGCTCATGATAATGATCTTGATCTCTGGCTTTTGTGTACGAACGATGGAGGCCAGCTCTAACCCGTTCATAAACGGCATTTTAATGTCAGTAATGAGAATATCAGGCGCCCATTCTTCAATTAAAGGTAACGCCAGCTCTCCATCTGGTGCATCTCCGCAGTAGTGGAAACCTTCCTTTTCCCAATCTACGCTACTCCGTATATTTTCACGAATAGCGATCTCGTCATCAACAATCATCACTTTTTTCACTGCTGAACCTCCTTGCTTTTTGGAATGCGAATCTTAAATGTACTGCCTTCCATATAGGTGCTTTCCATCTCAACTCCATAGGAAGGACCAAAGTAGAGCCGTATTCGATCATGCACATTCAGCAGGCCAAACCCGCCATCTTGTTCATCTTCTTGAAGGGAACGTGAGCCTGCCGGTTGTTCCAGTTCTTCTCTCAACTGTGTCAATCGTTCAGGTGTCATGCCAATGCCATTGTCTTGCACGGTAAGCACGATGCTTGTATCTTCCGCGTAACCTTGAATCGAGACGAGCCCCTGACCACGTTTGTTTTTAATGCCATGGTAGATGGCGTTTTCAATCAGGGGCTGCAGCGTCATTTTCAGAATTGGATATTGTTGCAACTCGTGATCTACTTTGATTTCATATGTCAAAATATCGTGATATCTCATCTGCTGAATCACCAGATAATTGCGGGCATGGTCAAGCTCCGTTTGGATCGTGACCCAGTCAAATCCTTTATTCAGACTCAAACGAAAGAACTTGGAAAGGGCTTGAACCAGCTTAATCACACTTTCTTTTTTTTCGGCTTCGGCCATCCAGATGATGGATTCCAGCGTGTTGTATAGGAAATGCGGATTAATCTGCGCTTGCAACGTTCGCAATTCGGCTATTTTGACTTGTTCATTTTCTTTGATGCTTTGGTCAATCAGCGTTTTAATTTGCTCCAGCATGATGTTGAAGCTTTGCCCTAAATCCGCGATTTCGTCCGAACCGGTAGGGGTGACTTTGACCTCCAGATATCCGCTGGCCGCTTTACGCATCTTGTTCATGAGAATTTGTATGGGATGAATGAGTCTGTTATTCAGGAAAAAATATAAAGAAATCGCAAAGAATGCGCTTAACGAAACGCTGATAATGATTAACTGGCGAATGCTGTTGGCCTCAGCAATAATTTCTTGAAAAGGCGCTGCTCCGATGATTTTCCACCCGGTTTGCTTGGACGTGCTATACACAACAAACTGTGGTTTGGAGCCTGCGGATAGGTTAAAGCTATCTTGCTGTGCATGGAGAGGAACCGAGTTAATCTGGTTGATGATGGAGAGAGATGCCTCGCCCGCAGGCGGTTTGAAAAGTGTTTTCCCATATTGATCATTAATATAAAAGAAGCCGGAATCTTTAATTTTTGTTGTTGTCAAAAAATCATCAATGAACGAATCATTCATATCAATCACAATAAAGCCGATAACTTCATGTGTAATCCGTTCTTTGACGGTTGTCATAATTGAAAGCGCATTCTGTTTTGGATATGCGAATCCATCCAAACGGTTATATTCAGCATAAGGTGCGGCATGAGGAATTCGTAGAATAGCGTTAGGGTACTGAACAAGATACTGAAAATAGGGATTGCGGAGCGGGTTACGATCCAGCTTGAATACCCCTTTACGTTCACTTATGCCTTTGCCATAGAAGTTAACAAACGAGATATTGAGCACCTTATCGTATTTGTAGGTTTCCCGGTAGAGATTGTACGTCTGCAAAATGGCTTTGGCTTCAGCATATGACTCGGATTGAGCATACAAATACTGTAGAACTTGCGGGTTTTTGCCCAGTTCCAGCAGTTGTTCTGTATCTTCAAACATGATGTCGATGTTTCTGGCAAGCTGGTCTGCAGCCAGTTGTGTGGAGGCTTTATTATGATTTGATACAACCGTGTATGACTTGTGGTAAGAAATCAATCCAACGATGATCAGTGGTACAGAACTGAGGATGATGAACATGCTGAGTAATTTAAGCCTGAGGCTCGAAGTTATCCACCTAACAAGTTTCAACGTATTTCACTCCATCTGAAGGGATCAGGATCAAAAGTTAGCATTATTATATCATGAATTTAGACAATGAAAGCGTATCGCAAAATAGTACACCATTCACTAAAAAAATTACACGTTTTCATCACATGTCTCTACAATTACTAAATTATTACATAAAATTCGTATCACATTCCATGTCAGTTAGTGTTGTAAGCGTTTTATAATGTGATCACACCACACAAGGTGAACTGAAAAAGGGAGGATCACATGATGCGAAGCAAAAAAAAGTGGGGACTCGCCATCACACTCGCGATGGTTATGCTTGTCAGCACAGCTTGTAACAGCGGTAATGGGGCATCCGGTACAAATCAAGCGAGTTCTGGAGGGGATAGCGGCAGTACACCTGCCACTTCCAAGACGATAACACTTGGTTTCTCCCAAGTGGGTGCGGAGAGCGGCTGGCGCTCAGCGAACACCAAATCGATTCAGGATTCAGCGAAAGAAGCAGGGTATGATCTGAAATTCTCCGATGCACAGCAGAAACAGGAGAATCAGATTAAAGCGTTACGCTCCTTTATTCAACAGAAGGTAACGGTAATTGCCTTTTCCCCAGTGGTAGAGTCCGGTTGGGATACGGTTTTGAAAGAAGCGAAAGATGCGGGCATCCCTGTCATTCTGACTGACCGCGCCGTAGATTCAGCGGATAAATCCTTGTATAAGACGTTTATCGGCTCTGACTTTGTAGAAGAAGGACGCAAAGCAGGTCAATGGCTGAACGATAAATACAAAGATACCCAAGAAGAGATCAATATCGTTGAATTGCAGGGAACAACGGGGTCTGCACCAGCGAATGATCGCAAAGCAGGTTTTATGGAAGTCATTGGATCCAACGCTAAACTGAAAGTCATTGCATCACAAACCGGCGACTTTACTCGTGCCAAAGGGAAAGAGGTTATGCAGGCTTTCCTCAAAGCTCACAAAAAGATCGATGTTCTCTATGCGCATAATGACGATATGGCACTTGGCGCAATTCAAGCCATTGAAGCTGCGGGTTTGAAACCAGGCGTAGACATCACCATTATCTCGGTTGATGCCGTGAAAGATGGTATGCAGGCAGCTGCCGATGGAAAAATCAATTTTATCGTGGAATGTAACCCGTTGCTCGGACCTCAGTTGATGGAGGCAGTTCAGGCTGTGGTAGATGGCAAAGAGATTGAAGCCCGTATTGTTACGGATGAAACAACCTTTACATCGGAGCAAGCCAAAGAAGCACTGCCTACACGCGAATACTAAAAACAGATGCGGTTAACACCGAAAAGTCATTTTCGACCTGGTTGTCGCTAAATGACTTTTTTCTATCTGCGATTGTGGGTAACGGCTTCTACAATATAAGGGGCTTTTATTAATTTATAGTGGGAGAGATTTGATATGGATGATAATCACGTACCCATCCTGCAAATGACGGGCATCACCAAGCGTTTTCCGGGCGTTAAAGCACTCTCTAACGTCAGCTTTCGTCTGTTTCCGGGCGAAATTCATGCATTGATGGGTGAAAATGGGGCAGGAAAGTCCACGTTAATTAAAGTCTTGACGGGTGTTTACTCGATTGACGAAGGCACCGTGACGATGGACAATCGGACGCTTGCTATATCTGGACCACTTGAAGCACAAAGAGCGGGGATAAGCACGGTATACCAGGAAGTGAATCTTTGCCCAAATCTAACTGTGGCAGAGAACATTTATATCGGTCGCGAGCCGATGAAGTTTGGACGTATTCACTGGAAACAAATGAATCGGGATGCGGAGAAGCTTTTGCGTGAACGATTGAATCTGGTAATTGACGTGAAAGCACCTTTGCAGTCGTATTCAGTAGCGGTACAGCAGCTCATCGCGATTGCCAGAGCACTTAGTATTTCCGCCAAAGTACTTATTCTCGATGAACCAACATCCAGCCTGGATAAAAATGAAGTGCAGCAGCTATTTCAGATTATGCGCAAGCTGAAGAGTGAAGGGCTGGCGATTCTGTTCGTGACGCATTTTCTCGACCAAGTGTATGAAATGTCAGATCGTCTGACCGTACTCCGGAATGGTGAACTGGAAGGGGAGTACATTGCAGCAACACTTCCCCGTATGGAACTCGTACTTAAGATGATTGGTAAAGAGCTTGAAATGCTGGAAGAACTTCCGAAGCAAACGGGCGAAGGAATGGCAGAGACGGAAGTAGGCCCAGATGCAGGGGAGGTCATGATTACAGCGACTGGGCTGGGACGAAAAGGAGCCATTGATCCTTTTGACTTGACCATTCGTAAGGGAGAGGTCGTTGGTCTTGCTGGCTTGCTCGGATCGGGCCGTACCGAGATCGCTCGTCTGATTTTTGGCGCAGATCGTGCGGACGAAGGCAAGCTGACGGTTACAGATACAGGAAACTCGGTAAAGTCACCGCGGCATGCGATTGACCAACATATTGCCTTTTGCTCAGAGAATCGCAAAACCGAAGGGATCATCGATGATCTGACGATCAGAGAGAACATTATTCTTGCCTATCAGGCGACACGGGGATGGTCTAAACCGATTTCTCGTAAAAAGCAGGATGAGCTCGCTGAAAAATATATTAATTTACTGCAGATTCATCCTAAAAATCCGGAGCAGCTGATCAAAAACCTGAGTGGTGGCAACCAGCAAAAGGTATTGCTTGCTCGCTGGTTATTAATGAATCCGGATCTGCTGATTCTTGATGAGCCTACACGCGGCATTGATATTGGGGCAAAGGCGGAAATACAGAAACTCGTGCTATCGCTGTCGAAGCAAGGTATGGGTGTTCTGTTCATTTCCTCAGAGCTGGAAGAAGTGATTCGGGTCAGCGATCGAGTGGCTGTGCTGCGTGACCGGAAGAAAGTCAAAGAACTTACTGGGGATCAGATCAATCAGCAGCAAATCATGAAAGCCATGGCAGGAGGTTGACGTAATGATTAGCAGGATGCGAAAACATCATTTGTTTTGGCCGCTATGTATGCTCGGTTTACTTTTGTTATTTAACTTGCTCTATTCGCCTGATTTTTTCTCGCTTGTGATGCGTGAAGGCAATCTATATGGAAGTTTAATCGATATTCTGAATTTTGGAGCACCGTTGATCCTGGTATCCATCGGTATGACCCTGGTGATTGCTACCGGCGGCATTGATCTGTCGGTAGGTTCCATTGTTGCGATATCGGGAGCGATGGCATGTATGACGATCAGCAAAGGGACAGATCAAAGCTCGTTCTGGCTTGTTCTGAGTGCACTTGCATTATCCATCGGTCTTGCTCTGGTCTTGGGCGTGTGGAACGGAGCACTGGTATCGGTTGCGCGGATTCAGCCTATTATCGCAACGTTGATTCTGATGGTCGCTGGACGTGGTATTGCACAGTTGATTACCGATGGACAGATTATTACGGTGTCCAACGCGCAGTATCAGTATATTGGTGCAGGTTCACTTGCGGCTTTACCGTTTTCGATTTTTATCGTACTGACCGTGCTGCTTATTGCTGTTCTGCTCACCAGAAAAACAGCCCTTGGGCTGTTCATTGAATCGGTTGGGAATAATGCTCGTGCCAGCCAGCTGGCGGGGATTCGCTCCAAAACCGTCATTCTCGCCGTGTATGTGTTCTGCGGTCTCTGTGCTGGGATTGCAGGACTGATTCTTAGTTCCAATGTGTCCAGTGCGGACGGGAATAATGCAGGGCTCTGGTATGAATTGGACGCCATTCTGGCTGTCGTGATCGGCGGGACCTCACTCAATGGCGGCAGGTTCTATTTGATGGGTACGGTGATTGGAGCACTGATCATTCAAACCTTAACAACAACGATCTATATGATCGGTGTGCCTCCAGAGGTTACGCTGGTTGTCAAAGCATTTGTAGTGCTCGCTGTATGTTTAATCCAATCCGAATCCTTCCGCAAGTCCATGGCAGTCCGTCTGAAAAAGCGGAAGTTTCCAGCTGAACAAGGGGTGAATCGCCATGTATCTTAATCGAAAGCTGCTCCCGGTCCTGGTCACCTTTGGCTTGCTTGCCGTAATGATTGCCATTGGCTCGTTCCGTTATACAGGTTTCTTTTCTACCCAAGTCCTGTTTAATCTGCTGATTGATAATGCCTTTCTGATTATTACGGCAATTGGCATGACCTTTGTCATTGTGTCCGGGGGGATCGATCTTTCTGTAGGTTCAGTCATCGCTCTGACAACAATTATTAGTGCGAGCTTGGTTGAAAAACAAGGCTGGCCGCCTACCGTCGTTATTCCCATGGTGCTGGTTATGGGCGCGGTGTTTGGCACTGTGATGGGAGCCATTATTTATTATTTTAAAATCCAGCCTTTTATCGTCACATTAGCAGGTATGTTTCTGGCAAGAGGGCTGTGTTATGTCATCAGTACAGACACCATTACGATTACGAACTCGTTTTATACCGATGTAGCACAAGCCAAAATTCCGCTTCCGGGTGGCAGCTTCGTTTCCATCAATGTAATCATTGCCCTGGTCGTTTTGCYACTTGCTATCTTTCTTGCGCATTACACTCGTTTCGGGCGCAATGTGTATGCGATTGGTGGAAGTGAGCAATCTGCCATGCTGATGGGACTACCTGTTGCGCGTACGAAAATTTTGGTCTATACCTTAAGTGGGTTTTGTTCGGCACTGGCGGGTGTTGTTTTTACCTTCTACATGTTATCCGGTTACGGATTACACGCAATGGGGCTAGAGCTGGATACGATTGCGGCGGTTGTCATTGGCGGAACGTTGCTGACCGGCGGTGTGGGTTACGTGGCAGGCACGTTCCTTGGTGTATTGATCCAGGGAATTATCCAAACTATAATTAGTTTCGAAGGCACACTCAGCTCATGGTGGACGAAGATTGTTATCGGTTTGATGCTGTTTGTCTTTATTTTGTTCCAGCGTCTTCTGAGCGAACGACGAGTATCTGCCAAAACTTTGCAGTAGCCTGCTTCAACATGAACCGTTTGAATCTCTTGGCATCAATGATGTGTGATAAGGACGTAAAGTCAGGTTGTATAGAGAAGTTGGCTACGCTAAATGATGTTAAGGGAGGGGGAAAGATCTGATGAAAAAAGTTCTGAGCTGGTTGGGTATGCTGCTTCTGTTGTGCCTTGCTGGCTGCACCACGGCTGAGTCCGAGTCTAAGCCCCCTCCTGTTCCATCGAATATCGAATCCCTGCCCTCATTAGAGGAATGGATGCAATCACCGGAATATAACACTCCTTCGAGAGAACCCATTATATTGGGTTTCTCCCAATTGGGCACCGAGAGTGCCTGGCGGATCGCTAATTCAACTTCTATACAGGATGCGGCCAAGGAATCGGGAATTACACTTATTCTGAAAAATGCAGAGCAGTCTCAGGCGAAACAATTTGAGGCTGTTCGTTCGTTTATCAGACAAAAGGTAGATGTAATCGCTATTGCGCCCGTCGTGGAATCCGGCTGGGATGACATTCTTCAAGAGGTGAAACAAGCAGGGATTCCCGTGATTATCGTTGACCGTTCTGTAGACGCACAGGATACCTCTCTATTTGTAACAACGATTGGCTCGGACTTCTATGAAGAGGGTGTGAAAGCGGGAAAATACATTCAGGATCGGCTGCGGAATGTGCCAGGAACGATTCGAATTGCGGAACTGCAAGGCACGAGTGGATCAACGCCTTCGATCCAGCGGGGTGAAGGGTTTAGAAGTATCTTGGGTGATCAGGACCATATTATGTTCTCCCAAAGTGCTCCTGCTGATTTTACAGAGGACAAAGGCAGGCAGGTCATGAGCCGTTTTCTTCAGGTTCCGAAAGCGGAGCAGCCACAGGTTCTTTTCGCTCATAATGATGAAATGGCTTTTGGTGCCATTCAGGCGATTCAGGAAGCCGGGTTGAAACCTGGAGAGGACATTATCATTGTGTCCGTAGACGGCTCACGGAAGGCCCTGAAAATTTTGGCGGACGGGCAGATTAACGCAGTGGTGGAATGTAACCCGTTACTCGGTCCTCAGCTCATGCAGGCGACCAAAGAGATTATGGCAGGACGCACTCTGCCCAAACGTATGGTGCCCCGAGAGGATATTTTTACACAAGAAAGTGCAAAGCGTGAGATGGTTAATCGAAAGTTCTAGCATAATCCTGTTGGACAACTCCGACGGGATTTTGCTTTCTTATAGAATATGATTTATAGTGTTTATCCGATATGATTCCATGTGAAGGAGTGATTCTATGATCATTATGATTAATGGCGCATTTGGTTCTGGTAAGACCTCAGCAGCGAAGGCGTTACAGCCAAAAATTGAAAATAGCATGATCTTTGATCCCGAAGAAATAGGTTATATGTTGCGTAGGCTACTTCCCGAGGAACATCGAGAAGAGCAGGAGCGAACGGATGATTTTCAGGATATCGAACTCTGGAAAGTGTTGACGGCGAAGGAGCTGATTTAGGGACTATATATGGACGTCTTGCTAAACGTGGAGATGAATTCGGCGGATGGCAGTATCAACAAGCACCGAAGTGTGTGGAAGCGTTCAAAGCAGATGTATTTGATACCCGTATTCCCACGGATCATATGGAGACGGATGAAGTGATTGATATTATTATGGAGAAAGTGAAAGGGTAAAACGACGAGGTGTAATATGAAAAGAGGCATACAATTTCAAATTCCAAATGAATATGGTAGATTTCTGGGAGAAATCCTGAAACCGATTAAGATCGCGGATTATGACTGGTTTGTTGGAGGGGAAGAGTCTTATTTAGTGGATAAGGATAGCTTGGGGGAAAGTCTTTTTCCAGACCGGGTTATGGGCATGGCGGGAGAAGAGCTGCAGAAGATTATTGAGGATAACCAGTATTATCTGATCTTTGCCAATTTGAAAGCTTATCCGACAGGGACTGCAATCATAGATATAGAGACATATGATGACTATGCGGAGAGTGCGTGCCAGCTCGCACTGCTTGTCATAGATAGTTGTTACGTTGCGTTATACATTAAAGATGCTAAGAAACGGGAAGAAATGCACAAGCACATTAAGAGACTGGAATACGAAGCGCTGGATTATATTACGGATGATAATGACGTAAGAGATAGGCTATCTGTTTGGTGAGGAATTCTGGAAGTTAGGGATCAGATTAACCTGAATTTAGATAGACTATGACATATTTTAGGAGTAGAATGGAATATGCTGAATTGTAAATGAAGTTTGAAGAAGTCTTTTAAATAT
This sequence comes from Paenibacillus sp. 2TAF8, assembly GCF_052114825.1. Classification (NCBI taxonomy): domain Bacteria; kingdom Bacillati; phylum Bacillota; class Bacilli; order Caryophanales; family Paenibacillaceae; genus Paenibacillus; species Paenibacillus sp. 2TAF8. Next base: position 751,871 of record NZ_JBFRFN010000002.1, on the reverse strand, counting down.
GTGAATGCGCTTACATAGAGGAGGCATATCTATTGGCCGTATATTATTGGGATAGCCAAATAGATTATCTGAGAAATACACGCTCGCTCTACTATAACGATGATTATCTCGAATTCCTGGTTCAACGCGTATGGAAGATTGAACAAGCCGTACATATGATAGATTATGGATGTGGTTTTGGTTACATGGGGTTAAAGTTGCTGCCGCTCTTGCCGGCTGGTTCAAGGTACACGGGTGTAGATCAAGGATCGGAACTGATCAAACACGCCAAAGAACTCTTTTCACATACGTCTTATCAAGCCGACTTCATAGAGGGTAATATTGAAACAGTGCAGGTTGAGCAAGGCTACGACATTGCGATAAGTCATGCATTTTTATTACATATGTCAGAACCAAGGGTGATATTGGAAAAGATGATCGGCAGTGTGGTGGCCGGAGGCAGGATTATTTGTTTCGAGCCACACTGGATTGCAAACATGGCGAGTTATGCATTGGATGGTACTGAGCATTCCAGCATTATGAAGCTTGGCGTACTTCAGAAGTTGTATGAGCAGGCTGCTAGAGAGAGTGGAAAAGATGGAAATATAGGAATGAAGATTCCGACACTGCTCAGTCAGCTTGGCGTTAGAGGCGTGGAATGCCGAGTAAGCGATCGGGTGAACTTTGTAGATCAACAGATGGATGAAGCGGATAAACATACGTTGTATRACGCGTTAAAAGAAGAAGGGCTAGGGGCCGTCCCGGGTAACCGAGAAGAAGTCATTGCCCACCTCATTGGACGAGGATTAACTTCCGAGGAAGCCATCAATCAATATGAGGCAGAGGAGAGATTCGCCAGGGAATTCAATGAACACAAGTATATGACGTATGCTCCGAATATGAAAATTACTAGTGGAATTGTAGTGCGATGAATTCTAATTTACTTATGGCTTTATGGCTAGGAAAGGAAGCGGAAATAAGATGGTGTCTACAGCAATACTTTTACAGGCTTCTCAATCCTTTGGGATCGTTCCTGAGTCACTGGTTTTGGTAAGTCAATCTACGAATGTGGTTTACAAATACAACCAGCAAGATAGAACATATTTTTTACGGTTATCGGAGAAACCGGCAGCATATGAAACATCTATTCAGGCAGAAGTCCACTGGGTTCGCTATCTGGTGTCCAAGGGGGTTCGAGCATCACTACCCATTCTTACGGTAGAAGGCAATTTGACTGCTGTGTGCCGTGATCAGGATAAATGTTATGTTGCCGCGGTATTTGAAGGAGCAACTGGATATTTTTTTGATTATGACTGGAGTGTATGGGATACGGATTTATTTACTCGATGGGGAAGCGTCATGGGCAGTTTACACCATCTAACACAGAGCTATCAACCAGAAGATCCGAAGTTCATTAGAGCCGACTGGACTCCCCTGGAACTGGAAAATCCACATCTCCATACAGGTGACTATGCCTTGTTGTTAGGGAAGCTTCGCGCATTGGAGCAGCAATTGATGAATTTGCCCAAAAAGGACGACATTTATGGCCTAATTCATAATGACTTCCATCCTTACAACTTTTTGATTGATCAGGGCGAGCTTAACGTTTTTGACTTTGATGATGCGTTACGCGGCTGGTATGCTCTGGATATTGGGATCGCGGCTACACATGCGGTGTGGTGGGGGTCACATGATCCGAAGTGGGGAACGAAGGATGAGTTCGCGAAGACGTTTCTGACCGCTTTTCTGGAAGGTTATGTGCAACAATACCCAATAAGTCAGGAATGGATAGCTCGGATTCCTTTATTCATGGAATACCGAAATATAAGTTCATTCTTCTGGTGGTTAAAGGATTGGAATGGGGATGAAGGTAGCTTGTCTGATCATCAAAAAAACGCTATCTCAGCAGCTGTTGATCTGATCCAAAATGATCTTCCGTTTGAAGGTTGCCGCTTTAAATTATAGAGCCGGAGGCTATGTCCATGATTTATCGCAGAAAAACGTATATTATTGCTTCTTCTTTTGTAGATGAATTTAATGCATTGTTCAATGATATCTTGCTGCCTGCACAACTGAAATACGGAGCACGATTGATCGGCCGATGGCACACACAACTGGATGAAGAGACCAGTGAGATCTTTGCGATGTGGGAATACGATACGATGGAGCAGTATGAAGAGATTGAGCGCAGGATAAAAGCCGATCAAGAACATGTACGACGAGTACAGGAGCGTTATGATCAACTGGGAAGACATCGCTACGCCGAAGTTTTTAGGAGGGAGATACAGCAGCAGTTTTTCACCTCCACTGTGGAGAGGGATCGGACTATTTTACATTGAGATGTTAAACTGAGGAGTGGTGTACAGTATGGAGACTGAGAGGCTTATATTTCGTGAATACACTAAAAATGATTTCGAACATTTATATACGATGACAAGTGAACCAAACGTGATGAAATATATTCGCCACGGAAATCCATGGACGAAAGAAGAAACGATGCAGACACTAGATAAATTTATTCAATGGAACAAGGCAGGTAAAGGACTTTTGCTTGCCTTTAACAAAGAAGATAAGCAGCTTGTTGGAACGTCTGGATTGATACCGCAAGTGATTGATGGCACCGATGAGCTGGAAGTCGGTTATTGGGTGCGAGAGCCCTATTGGAGACAAGGCTACGGGTATGAGCAAGCTAAAGCCTGGAAGGAGCACGGTTTGCAACAAGGGGAGAAACGTTTGATTTCCTTGATCCAACACGGAAACGTAGGCTCGATTCGAGTCGCGGAAAAGAATGGCATGACCCATGAGAAGGATGTCGATATCATAGGGAAACAAGTTGCCGTATTTTCAATCGAGGTGTAGTGGGTTTTGAAAATTCGCATTATTGGCGCTTGCGGAAGCGGTAAATCGACTTTAGCTAGAGAACTGTCTCGAAAATATAACATTGCCTTCTATGAAATGGATAATCTTATTTGGGATCGAAGCGCAGAAAATAGGAGATATCCTGAAGAGGTCAGGGACAGTTCTCTACAAGCTATTGTTAGTTCGGATGCCTGGATTATTGAAGGCGCACAGCTGAATCCATGGACTTTTCCATCTATTCTCGAAGCAGATTTGATTTTTGTGTTGCATCCCCATGTATTGGTTCGAGATTATCGGATTATTAAAAGGTTTCTGCTGTCTCGAACAGGGTTGCAAGAGTGGAATTACAAACAGTCTTTTAGCAATTTGTGCAAGATGATGGTGGAATGGAACCATCAATATGACGTTCAGGATGTCATAGAGATGACGAGTAAACATGGCAAGGATGTAGTTGTCATTACGAATGAGAAGCAGGCTGTAGAAAAGATCAATTCTACTTAGAAACTTGCAACAAAATGTTTTAAATGTTGAATAAGGAGATCACATGAGAACACACATCATTCAGATTCATCCCGTTACACGAGAAAATTGGGAACAGGCTCTAGAAATTTCGCTACATGAAAACCAAAAACATCTGGTTCCAAGTGTTACGGAAGGACTTGCTTATGCCTATATTAAACCATGGGATGAAGCATTTGATCCTTACGTTTTGCAAATCGAAGGCAAAATCATTGGATTCTTTTATATAAGTTATACGCCTGAAAGTACAGATAATTACTGGATTGGCGGCTTTCAGATCGATAAGGCGTTTCAAGGGCAAGGTATGGGAAAACGAGCTTTAAGTGCCATCATAGATTTTATTGCCGATAAACATGCGTTATGTCACATCATTTCTCTGACCGTTGAACGAGACAACCATATTGCCCAGCACTTATATACAAGCATGTCATTTGTAAGCGAGAATCTGACCAATTCTGATGATGAGGTTATTTACAGATTGAAAGTAAGATGAATCACCAAGTCAACATACATCGTTTAAAGGGAGGTATTCTTATGAGAACAATCGATTACAGCCAGTATTACTGGCAAGATGACAAGGTGAGGCTGAGAGCCTTTGTAGAAGAGGACTGGGAGAACTGTTACACAGAAGGTTTTGACTCTCCTGCGCGCATTTTGCTTGAATGTGCTGTTGAACTTCCACCGACGATCGCTGGAGCTAAACGATTTATAGAACAAAATGTAGCATTCTCTTCAACCAATGGTCGTATCATGTTTACTATTGAAAATCTTGAGGGGCATAACATCGGTGGAATTAATCTGAACAGCATTGATGAGCGAAACGGAACGTTCAGTATAGGTATTGTCATCGATCAACCTTATCGTGGCCAGGGATATGGTACAAGCGCGATGAATATTTTGCTTGGTTATGCTTTTTTGGAGCGCAGACTCCACAAGTTCAACGATTATGTGCTGGAAGGTAACGAAGGCTCGGCTAGAATGATGCAGAAACTAGGGTGTGTGCAAGAAGGGATTCGTCGTCAAGTTGTTTATATTCATGGGAAACATATGGATTTTATTATGTTCGGATTAACAAAGGATGAGTATCTCGCTAATCGAGATACAAATAAGGGGGGGGAAATATGAGTAACATTACATTGCAAAACATTACACTCGACAATCGGCGTGCCGTATTTAATCTGGAGGTAGCGGAGGGACAGCGTCGGTTCGTTGCCTCCAACCTGTCGAGCGTGGCTTCCTGTTATGTACTTTCCCAGAACGGAGGTCATCCCTTTCCTTTTGCAATCTACGCAGATGACAAGCCGGTTGGTTTTGTAATGATCACCTATGGAATTACAGGGTACGACCTGCCATCCATCGCAGAAGGCAGTTACTGTATCCTGAGGCTGATGATTGACGAGCAATTCCAGAATCGGGGATACGGGCGCCAAGCGATGGAAAAGATTTTAGATTGGATTCGGACCTGTCCTGCAGGCCCTGCTCAATATTGTTGGATATCGTATAGTGTAGAAAATGTACATGCTAAAAGGATGTATGAAAGCTTTGGTTTCCGTGATAACGGTGAGATCTGCCATGATGAGTATATTACCGTTTTGGAGCTCTGATTATAGAGAAAGGTAGGAGATTAATGAATGACTACGGTTGGTTTGTTAGGAACCATTCACAATGCAGAACTTAGGGAGCGTTACAACTGTTCGCTGTCTCTATACGAGCGGATCATTAACGAATTCAAACCAGATGTGATTTGTGGTGAGGTACATCCGCTGAGCTGGCAGAAGTATATAAATGATCCACAGGACAAGGGATACTGGGGAGAACCAGCAAGTGAATATTGGGAACTGATCTTTCCATTGTGCGAAGAGCATCGCATGACTTTTGTTCCCATTGATTGGTTTGAACTCGATGTGTGGCATGACTTTGATCCATTTATCGAGTATGGAGCTGAAGAACGTAAAAAACTAGAGCAGCAGGATGAGGCCTGGTTCATAAAGCAAATGGAAACTAGCTCGTATGGAAACATTCCGTTTAATTCGATTGAATTCGATCAAGTTACTAGAATGAAATATGAATGGTTAAGTAAGGTCAGCCCCAAGTCGGAAAGTATGCGCTGGCAGGTTCGTAACCAAATTATGATACAGCGAGCGAAAAATGCGATGAAGGATCACGCAGGTAAAAGAATTCTCTGCATTGTCGGTGCGGATCACAATTACATATTTCAGGATGAGTTACAGAAAGAGGCTGTTCATTGGATTTATCCGTTAAAGTAAAGGAGGACGTATGCGGAAAAAGATAGTTAAAGTTTGTAAATACACCATTTTCACCGTCATAGCGATTATAGTACTTTTTCTCGTTTTTCCTACATGGACACCGAGTATCGAAGGGGAGAACAGTATAAGCCTTCTAGAGCAGATCGACATTAACGGTGAAGGGCACGAAGTGATGATCAGGGGAGCAGATCGAGCCAATCCGGTATTGTTATTTGTTCATGGTGGACCTGGGTACTCAGAGATTCCTTATGTAAAAAAATATCAGCGTGAGCTTGAGCGGCATTTTACAATTGTTCATTATGATCAACGCGGTAGCGGAAAGTCGTTCCATTTTACAGAGGATTACTCGAAGCTGACAACCGATGTACTTGCAGATGATTTAATCGATCTGACAAAGTATGTTACTGAGGAGCTGCATCAAGAGCAGGTGATCCTGGTCGGGCATTCTTTTGGGACGTATATCGGCATCAAGGCGGTTGCAAAAGCTCCAGAACAGTTTAAAGCTTATATTGGAATTGGACAGGTGGCCGACACCATTCAGAGTGAAATGGAAACACTGGATTATACGATAAAGCAGGCAAACGCGTCAGGAAACAAAGCGGATGTGAAACAATTGGAGTTATTGCGTGATTCTGTACAGCAAGGGAAAGGACTGACTCCTCGAACGTTTGTGCAAAAGTATGGCGGTTCAGCCAGACTCATTAACGAGAACGCTGATTATGTTAACGGATTTCTGATAAATCCCGAGTACAATGGATTGGATGTCATTCGATTTTATACCGGGGTTCTCCAACTGCAAGATCGACTTGTGCGAGAAACATTGGAACACCCCTTGCCTGAGATTGCAGATGAGATCCGAATTCCGACTTATTTTCTAATGGGGCAATATGATTATATGACGACCCTCAATGCTGCGAAGGATTACTTAGAAACGTTAAAAGCACCAGAGAAAGAACTGGTTATATTTCATGAGTCCGCGCATTATCCTCAGTTTGAAGAGAAGGAGAAATTTATGGCTTGGCTGGTCAAACATTTCAAATTGGATTAGAAAGTGTAATAACCTGTCAAAATGGACAAGAAAATGAACTTTATTTACCATATTTGTGTTATTATGTTGGTGCGGACCGTTTTTTCGCATAATCTGTTCATAGTGAAGGGAGGAATATATTTTCTTATTTCTTCAATCTAATCAATCAATCTATTTCTTTAACCAGACAGATGAATCACTAGAATAACTGCACTGCTTGTTACAAAATAAAATAAGCGGAGGTATCGTTATGACGAAAACGTTTAAAAAACTTGGCATAGCCAGTTTGGCACTGCTTTTCATGGCCACAGCGGCGTTTGCGGGATGGGGCTCCAAAGCGTCGGCTGCTGACATGAGATCATTAACCGCTGCGCAGATTACTTCGGAGATGGGTGCAGGCTGGAATCTGGGTAATCAATTGGAAGCTACCGTGAACGGCACACCGAATGAAACGTCATGGGGCAATCCAACGATCACACCTGAGCTGATCAAAAAAGTAAAAGCGGCAGGTTTTAAAACAATTCGTATTCCGGTTTCTTATCTGAACTATATTGGAAGCGCTCCCAATTATACAGTGAATTCATCTTGGCTTAATCGTATACAGCAAGTGGTGGACTATGCGTATAACGAAGGTTTATATGTAGTCATCAATATGCATGGAGACGGGTTTCACTCGATTCCGGGCTCATGGTTACATGTGAACAGTGGCAATCAGAACGTCATTCGTGAGAAGTATCAAAAGGTATGGCAACAAGTTGCCACCAAGTTCAGCAATTATAATGAACGTCTTATTTTTGAATCGATGAATGAAGTATTTGACGGAAATTACAACAATCCAAATACGTCTTATTATAGTAACTTGAATGCGTACAATCAGATCTTTGTGGATACCGTTCGCAAAACAGGTGGCAACAACAATGCAAGATGGTTGCTCGTACCAGGCTGGAACACCAACATTGATTATACTGTGGGCAATTACGGTTTTGTCGTTCCAAGTGATAATTTCAGATCTTCTGCCATTCCAAGCTCTCAGAAGCGAATTATGATCTCGGCACACTATTACTCGCCATGGGATTTTGCTGGTGAAGAGAACGGAAACATTACGCAATGGGGAGCTACCGCGACGAATCCTTCCAAAAGATCGACATGGGGGCAAGAGGATTACTTGGAATCTCAGTTCAAGTCCATGCACGATAAATTTGTGACCCAGGGTTATCCAGTCGTTATGGGTGAGTTCGGTTCCATTGACAAATCCTCTTATGATTCAAGTAACAATAACTATCGAGCGGTTTATGCGAAAGCGGTGACGGCCAAGGCCAAAAAATATAAAATGGTTCCAGTTTATTGGGACAACGGGTTCAACGGCCAGCATGGATTCGCGCTGTTCAACCGATTTAACAATACGGTAACACAACAAAATATCATTAATGCTATCATGCAAGGCATGCAATAATTGATATTGTCAGAAGGAAGAATCGAGCGGCATGTTTCTTATAACCAGGAACATGCCGTTTTAGTGTGTTTTCTGCGATAAAATGGGTGCCAGTTCACTCGTAATTTCCCATGAATTTTTACACAAGCCGCAAGCAGAATTCATTAAATGCCACACAATCATGGTTATACTTAATTTTGCTTTGATCTAGCGAACTTGAAGGATTGGGTGGTAGACAGAATGTTGAAGAAGCGTGAGCTGCATGAATGTCAATCTCTGCATAGCTTGATGATGGATCCCGCAGTTTCTCCTTATGTTCGTTATGCATGTCAGTCGCAAGAGGAATTTATGTTTTTAACGAGGCAGTTGATCGCCGAAGAAGAACAAGGGACAGCCATAACGCGTACGATTTTGAATGAGCTTGGAACGGCAATCGGCACCATTGATCTGTATCACATTGTCAACCACACTGGATTTCTGGCGACTTGGATCGGTGCACCGTACTTCGGACAGGGATATAGCCAGCGAGCGAAGTCCGCTTTTTTGACAGAATTGTTTCTTGAATACGATATTCAGACGGTTTTTATGAAAATACGCAAGCAAAATGTTCGCTCCCGCAAAGCGGTAGAGAAGCTACCATTCGTTAAATTTTCCAATGACCTTTACCCCGAGGTCACGCAAGCCATTAATGCGAAACAGTTGATATATGATCTGTACCATGTGCAACGTTCTGATTTTCTCGAACATCATATGGAGTTGCATCACATTTTAGCTACGTAAGACAACTCGGGAGTAGTAAAAGAGTAAACCAGTAAACCAGGCGCCGTCAGAGATGACGGTGCTTTTTGATATACAGAGAAACGCGACTTCACGAAACTAGGTATAGCTTCATTCGTAAAAGCATATGTGAAAACTCCGGGTTGAAAAGCTACTACATACCTCTTTAAAAGGATATAGAAAGTTCCTTAATGGAAGAACATGGATTATAATTGAAGTGAAGCCTGTTGAAGGAGGTCGTTATTTTGACAACAGAGGTATGGATTCCAATGGACGAGATACAGGATCAGGAGCCGATCTGGGCAGGTACCAAAATTCGAATATATCAAGAACAGCCTCTGGAATACTTGCTCTCATTCATATACGGGAATTCGAATGAGCTCCAACTAACCTGCCTAACCCCAGGTGAGGCAGGTAATATCGGAGGCGTCATTGCTAAAGACCTGCCCAACCACTCTGCACTGGCTCAAACGCTAAAGACCTTTTTGACCGGAGTGTACAGTGAGATTTGTTTTGAATAAGAAGGGGGTTACATTATGAATCAGATGAACAAGATTCTGGGTGTCGTATTAATGATTGCGAGTGTGTTCATATCAACACTTGAACGAATGTCCATCCGATTATCAGCAGCACTGGTTGAGGCGGGAAGCGGATCGGAGCAAGGTTTGCGAGAAATTACGCGGACGGTAGATGTACCCACAGGACTACTCGTATATTTCATGTTTTTTGTTGGATTTGTATTGCTGGTTGCTGGTTTCCCGGGAACGTACAAAAATAAAAACAAAAATAAATATCAATATGAGCGGCCAGAGAATTATAAATAGAGGAGGATTCAAGTTGTTTGAACTACCGGAGGAGAAGTTGACAGGTGGTAACGTGAATGACGTTGTGCGCGTTGGAGATACGGTTCGCCGGGGGAGTAACTCGAATCGTTATGTACATGAACTGCTGTTGCATCTGGAAAAAGAGGGCTTCCATCAGGCGCCGAAGTATCTGGGCATGGATGAAAAGGGCAGGGAAATACTCTCTTACCTTGACGGAGATGTCCCCGGTAATGATTATCCGGAGATCGAAAGTTATATGTGGTCAGACGAATCTCTGATTGCCGTTGCCCATTTATTAAGAGCCTACCACGATGCAACCGTTAACTTTATAACTTCAGAACAACCGGACAATAATTATCCAGGTATAGCTCTGGAAGAACGGTTACAAGAATTAATAGAGATATCATCACAGAAAGCCGAAGTCGTCTGCCATAACGACTTTGCTTTATACAACATCGTGTTCAGACATAGTTTGCCGCAGGGTATTATTGATTTTGATCTGGCTTGCCCAGGCCCCAGGATGTGGGATATCGCCTACACTTTATATACTTGCGTACCCCTAGCAAATTTTTCGCCTACGCTTGAAGGCGAAGGCAAATCAATTGCTCCATATGATAGAGAAATACACGCTAACGTTCGCAAAAAACGCATTGAAATGTTTATGAATGCTTACGGTTTACATGTTCCGCCTGATCTGAAACATTGGGTGGTGTCCCGTATTCGCTTTATGTGCAAAACATTAGAGAATCGTGCAGCAGCAGGAGACGCAGCCTTTGTGAAGATGGTTAAAGAAGGTCATCTGGCTCACTATGAGAGAGAAGTGATTTTTCTGGAGCAACATTGGCAAGAATGGTCGTAGTTTTGTTGTAACGGTTTCGGGCAAATGCAACGTAAAACGGCTTGTATTCTTTTTGTACATTGGGAGAGAAGAAGGTGGAAACGAGGATCGTTACATTGGCTGCATTTCATATTGTAGGTTATCGCATTGAAGCGACGGTGGAAGAATTCGAAGCAGAATTGCGACAGAGCCATTATGACAAGTTAATAGAGAAGAAGGGCGAGATCAAGCACCGGAAAAATGACCAGGTTCTCTTGATGCAGATTTATCCTTCTCATGAAGGCTTTGATGCTAAAGTGGATCCATTCACACATGTATTGTGCTATGAAGTAGACAAGCTGGAGGACGTACCATCTGAGATGATCACTCATCATGTGCCAGCTCGTTCATACGTTACATGTACGCATAGAGGATTAGAATCCGACATAGGTGATACATATGACTACATCTATGGACAGTGGTTAGAAGATGCTGGACTCGTACCTGAGTGTTATGATTTTGAAATCTGGGATGAACGTTACCAGCCAGAAAGTGTCAATAACGAGATCGATGTTTATGTGGCTTTGCAATCTTAACTCCGATCAAAGTATGTGATTAGCATTAAAATTTTGGAGTAAATGGGGGGCTCACCACCTTTCCCAATACAACCTGACTGACTTCGTATATAATGAGAGGTGACTCTACAAACAATTAACTACATAACTATTGCGAGGTGCACTTCGACTTATGCCAACAATCTATGATTTCACTGTGACGAGAACGAGTGGAGAGCGTTTTCCGCTCTTTCAATATGAAGGAAAGCCTGTATTGATTGTGAACACGGCAAGCAAATGCAAATATACACATCAATTTGATGACATTCAGAAGTTATATGACGAGTACAAGGATCAGGGCCTGCAAATTATCGGGTTCCCGTGCAACCAGTTTGCAGAGCAGGAGCCGGGTAGCAGTGCGGAAGCCGAGTCATTCTGTCAGATCAACTACGGGGTGAAATTCCCGATGTTTGCGAAACTGGATGTGAATGGAGAGGCAGCGCATCCGCTGTACGACTTTTTGAAAAAGTCAGGTCCGTTTGCCGGCTTTGATGAGAGCGACATTCAGGCCAAACTGCTCAAGCTGATGGTGGCTGACAAAGCACCTGAGTGGCTGCACGGCGATGCAATCAAATGGAATTTCACGAAATTTCTCATCAATGCAGAAGGTCAAGTCGTTAGGCGCTTCGAGCCAGTTGATTCCATAGATGAGATTAAAGCGAGTATCCGGGAACTCTTATAAAATTTAACTTAACATTAGCGGGGCAACCAAGCATAAAGGGGGATCCCGCTTTCTTTTTTGCACAGGAGGTGATGACGTGCCAAGCATGATGCAGTTTAATGCTCCACTGGCGTATACCTACAAAGCTACGAGTCAGTTTGACCCGGGCAATTCGGATGGCTTCCATTCGCATCCACACTATGAAATTTATTATTTTCATGATGGGGAATGCACCTATATTATCGGGGATCGGGTGTACAAATTGGAACCGGGGGATCTGGTGTTAATGCATGGACTTACGCTGCACCGGCCGCATCCCAAAGTCGGTAAGCCGTATGTTCGGACTACGCTTCATTTCGATCCTTCTGCCGTTCGTAAAAGCCTGCATCCCGAGCGCATCCATGAAGTGCTGAAGCCGTTCGATGAGCTTGGCAATTGCCGGGTGAACCTTACTGGAGAGATTCGAACCGAGTTTGAAGCACTGCTGCTAGATCTGCACCAGTTATCTTCTCACTCGTCCAGATTCAGACAGGAGCGTATGAATATCCGGGTTTGTGATCTGTTATATTGTGTGGCGGAGATCTGTCAGGGGCATGTACAGGAACAGCGCTCTTCATCGGAAAAAGAAAGACATGTCCAGCATATCATCCGCTATGTGGATACTCATTATATGCATGACATCGGTCTGGACGATCTTGCTCAAGAGCTACATCTGTCCAAGCCGTATTTGGCAGGTATGTTCAAAGAGATGACGGGTCTGACGGTATTTAAGTATCTATATGACAGACGTATTAATCAGGCAAAACTGTTGTTTCAGTTTCAGCCCGAGATGAGTGTGACGGAGGCCAGCCGATTGTCCGGCTTCAAACGTCTGTCCCATTTCAGCCGAATTTTTAAACAAAGCGTGGGCTGCTCGCCCGATCTGTATCGAAGTCAGTTGCATCGGCAACTATGAGACCGAGGAAGAAGTTAAACGAAGCTTATCGCTTATTAGCATTAACGAATAATAGAGGATGTCATCCAGAAGTCGACCAGCGGATTTACATGGTCGGCTTTTTTCGTTTTATTTTAGAACAAATGAACAATAGCGAGCAGGAATCAGCATTCTTCACGTAACGACAGATGTTTAGAGTTCCAGCGTAACAGGTAAAGAAAGGTAAGAATAGATACCAATGAACGAGGCAAGAACCGTCATATTAACCATAAGCATCTTAAATAACGAGGAACACGAAAGCATGCTGGATCAATATGAGCAAGAACAAACCGTTGACCCGATTCCGATGCAAGATCTGAATATGGAGCACAGGAAGAGAAAAATAAGGATCGGACAAAAAGTAATTCGTCTACGGAAGAGAAGTACCGGGCAGACTATCACAAGAGAGATTAAATTTGTGAAAATAAAATAGTTTATTGACTAATGTGTGTTACTATATTATAGTTACCTTGTTGGCAATGAACAAACCAATGACTTAGGAGGCGTATATGAATGTCTACTTTTTTTGATGCGTTGAAGAACAGAAGATCTTATTATGGAATCAGCAAGGAATCCACAATCTCGGATGCGAAAATTCAGGAAATCGTCGAAGAAGCGGTAAAGTATACACCAACAGCATTTAACTCACAGACATCCCGGGCAGTTGTATTGCTTGGTGAACAACATGATAAACTGTGGAATCACACGGAAGAGATTTTGCGTGAAGTTGTAGGTAACGAAGAAGCTTTCCAATCCACAGCGGAGAAAATGGCAGGTTTCCGTAGCGGCTACGGTACGGTTCTTTTTTTCGAGGACAACAATGTAGTAGCACAGCTTCAACAAAACTTTGCTGCCTATGCTGACAACTTCCCAATCTGGTCTAACCAATCCAACGGTATGTTGCAACTGGTCATCTGGACAGCTCTGGAACAAGAAGGACTGGGTGCGTCACTGCAACACTATAATCCATTGATTGATGAGAAAGTGAAGCAAGAATGGAACATTCCGGAGAACTGGAGACTGATCGCTCAGATGCCATTTGGTAAACCAACAGCAGCACCAGGTGAGAAAGAGTTCCAAGCGATTGAAGAGCGCGTGAAAGTACACAAGTAAATCTCGTCATTACCAATATTTAACCACATACGGCCTCGCTTCAATTTGATACGATAATGAAGATCGTAATCTATTGAAGTGAGGCCTTTTATTGTGAACATAGTAAATGATAATAGAGCTATACAAGCTTTTCATCCCTTATGGAAGATGGTGTTATGCGGCGCCATTCTATTGAGTTCAGTGGTTGGGAACGGAAGCGCTGTTCACGCAGCGGGGAGTCAACAGCCTACCTTTCACGATACACGTACAAGCTATGCAAGAGAAGCCATTACGCGATTGGTAAAGAAAGGGATTGTGGCAGGAACAACGGAGCACACATTTGAACCGAAAAAAGCGGTAACACGTGCAGAATTTGCATCATTTGCGGTGCGCTTGCTCGGACTAAAGCCCGTTTCAAACAACATTAAACCTTTTGCAGATCTTTCTGCGAATGCCTGGTATTACGGTAATGTAGCCGCGATGACCAATCTATCGATTATTGAGGGTAAAGGCCAGAACCAGTTTCAGCCGAACGCATCCATCACGCGGGAGGAGGCAGCTGCTCTGCTTGTTCGTATGCTGAAACAGCACTCTGTGGCAAGCAATACTATATATAATACATATGCAGACGCGGCTGACATCTCAAGCTGGGCTCTTCCATATGTACAGAAAGTGCATCAGCTTGGATTGATGCGCGGAAGCAATGGAATGTTCCGGCCAGCTGACCAAGTTACACGGGAAGAGGCTGCGGTGATGTTGGACGCGGTCTTGCAGAATTACTCATGGGCCGCACAAATTCAGCGGAGACAGGACCATGGTATTCAACTGGGATGGCAGTACAATTCATCGACAGCAGAATTTATAAATCAAGTCGAGCAGTCGCCTGTGAACACGGTCGTTCCGCGTTGGTTTTTCCTGAATAAAGATATGAACGTTTCGGATCATGCCAATGCCACATTGATCTCTTGGGCATCTGTTTCGGGAAGAGCGCTTTGGCCGATGCTGGGTAACCGTTCCAATAAGGAAATGACACATCAGATGTTGTCCAGCTCGGCGAACCGGGAAGCGGTTGTCAGTCAAGTAAGTGCTTTTGTGAAAAAATATAAACTCGGTGGCATCAATGTGGATTTTGAAAATGTGGACCCTGTCGATCGCGAAGGATTTACTGCGTTTGTGACTTCGTTAACTCGATCTCTGCACGGTCTAGGTGCTGTCGTATCCGTCGACGTATCACCCAATTTGGGCTCGGATTGGACGGCAGCCTTTGACTACGTTAAGCTGGGAGAGATCTCAGACTACATGGTGCTCATGAGTTATGAGGAGCATTGGAATGGCGATCCCAAGCCAGGTTCTGTAGCTTCGCTTCCATGGGTGGAAAGAGCGCTGACCAAGATGCTGTCCGAGGTAGAGGGTGCCAAGACGATTCTCGCGCTTCCGTTATATACGCGGGATTGGTCCACCGTGAATCCGGCAGGTGCTTCCAGAGACATTACGCTGGGAGAACAAGGGGTTCGGGCAGCCGCATCAGGCTCTCTAAGACACTGGGACTCACGTTTGAACCAGTATATTATCAACTATATGTCGAGTTCTGTGGCAAGAGAGATTTGGGCGGAAGAAAGTCGCTCTTTGTCAGCCAAAGTGCTGATGAGCGGCCAACAAAACATTGCAGGGCTGGCCTACTGGTATATGGGCGGAGAAACTGCGGATGTATGGGATGCCATTACCAATGCCATGCGCTTCGAATCGTATCGGTTCTAAACATTTGAAGGCCTAAACCTGTCGTTTAATGAAAACGGAGGTTTGGGTCTTTTGCTTTTGGTTTAAGCTATGGAATAAGTCAGGCCGTTTAAGCCTCTTTGTGCGGTTTAATGTATAGAAGGACAAGAATTGTCCTGCAAGCATACCACCCGAAAAAGAGAAGTTATTGGATATACAGGAGGAGAATACACATGCGAGAGTTTGATTGCATCATAGTGGGCGGAGGGATCGCAGGACTTCAGGCAGCTATCCAGTTAGGACGTTATTTATCGCATCGAGTACTGGTTGTGGATGCCGGAGAGGGCAGATCAACGTTGTGCCGAACCTATCATAACATCCTCGGTTACCCGGATGGGGTATCCGGTAAAGAGCTACGAGCACTTGGCAGGATGCAGGCTGAGCAAACGGGTGTTTCTTTTGAAAAGGATCGAATTATAGAAGCCATACGTGTGCAAGAGGAAAAGATTAGGCTTAAAGGCTCTTCTGGAACCGTTTATGAGACCAAAACCATATTGCTTGCAACCGGGTTATCGGATCGAATACCTGACATACCGGGACTGAAGTCTACACTCGGCAAAACCGTATATGTGTGCCCCGATTGTGATGGGTATGAAATTCAGGGGAAACGAACAATTTTGCTAGGTGCTGGTGAAGCGGGAGCTAATATGGCGATGACTTTAATTGAACGTACAAACGATCTCTTATATATTAATCATGAACAGACCGCAATCTCTGCTGACCTTCACCGTCAAATGAAACAAGCAGGAGTCCGTTATCTTGAAGCGGCAGTTCAGGAAGTACAGCAGATGGAAGACGGTCATATTACAGGTGTAATAACAGAGGATGGGCAGATTTTCGAATCGGATCGTGGATTTATCGCGTTTGGTGGTAACCGGGTGCACTATGAGCTGGCTGAACAGCTGGGGGCTGTCATCGCGGACAATAAACATGTGGAGGCTAATCCTCGTAGCATGCAGGCGGCACCTCAGGTGTGGATTGCCGGGGATCTTGGCCTTCATGCCGAGCAGGCCACGGTTGCGATGGGTGAGGGTGCTATAGCGGCGATCTGGATTCATAAAGCGTTGCAGAAGCTGGTTAAAGGTTAAGTGGCGAAAGTTATCAATTAAAACAACAAAACAAGTCTTCCTACGCCAATTGGCAGAACGGAAGACCTGTTTTTGCTGCGTTTTCTTTCTTGGAATAGCTAGGGTATGTCTTGATTGGCTTCCTTCAGCGTTTTCAGTACACCCTATAAAGACAGGAATTAGAAACTAGAATACAGAATACAGAGATGCTTGCCGAGATCATCTGGATGTGAATGTTTATTTACCAGGTTTATCCGCTGTGTTGTTATCCGGTGAAGGATCATGTTTTTTATGAGTAAAATCTTTACGAATGTTATCTACAATATCTCCAACGACACCTTCAATCATATCCGTTGGACCCGGATTTCTTTTGTCCGGTTCAATGACGGTATTCACGCCTGGTTTGAGTTCATCGTTCGTTTTGTCATGTTTAGACTTGTTATTCATAATAGTTCCTCCTTCAAATCCGTAGTGATCGATGTCTACTAATCATAACCAAACACCGACATGTATATGTAAAACGATTAACCCAACTACCATTTTTGAAACGTATGATTAAACTTGAGCAGAACGTTTATATTATGTATGACTCTTGCTTGTGAAGCTTATTACAGGCTCAACATAAGCCAAAGAATAAGAAACACCAACTAAACTGAAGGAGGTAATAAGTATGAATGAACAAAATCATGTGATCCATAAAGACGGACAGGTATCCACTGATCAGGTAGACAACGCAATTGAAAAGATTGCACCGGAGGAAAGAGATCAGATTTTACAAAATTTTGATGCATTCAAAGAATACCTCGCTAAACGGATTGCTATGGGTGAATCCATCGGTTTAAGTGAAGGGCAAATGGCCAAGATTGCACAAAAAGTCGCGGATCATCTGGCGGCAAACGAAGAGCCTCGTAACCGGGAAGAGAAGCTTCTGCAGGAACTTTGGAACGTAGGAAAAGAAGAAGAGCGTCATATGCTTGCTCACATGTTGGTTCGTTTGGCTCAAGATACCAGAAGGAGTCATTAAAAGAGTTCAGACATAAAAAGCCTGTACAAGCATAGATTAATATAAGTGCAGCAGAAACCCCAAATGCAGCTGATTTGGGGTTTCTCTATGTCATGTGCTGGACAAGCCTAGAGTGATGACGTGAATTGTAACTATTTTTAATCTGGCTGATACTTTTCAGAAAGTGGTATGTCGTATGATGATTATAACGTAAACGAATCGTAAATGTATGATTTGTCCGTTTGAGAAGAAATGCTTTCGTTTAATGATTGGAAGAGCAACATTTAGGGTTGATTAAATAAGTTGAACTATTCTTTCACATGTTAACGGTGTGTTCTATGTAAAGATATATTTGAAATAAGGAGAGATGGGCATGAAGAACGCGGCGAAAAAATGGAGATTTCAGATCATTGGTGCAGCAGTGGCTTTAATTGGCATCATCGTGCTGACTACATATTTGCTTACCCCTGCGAATGCGGAGGAGCGTACCAATGTTCAGTCACCTTCTGCTAATAAGGCTCAGTTGGCCAATTCCGAAGTATATACAGCTTATATTGACGGAATGCGTGTGGAAGACGGTAAATTAATGCTGACGGTAGATAAAATCGGTTGGTATCAGGGCGAGGAAGCCAATACCATTTTCAAACAACGTAATCCGAATGCGGGTATAGACGAAGCACCTGACGGTTACTATATCGTTAATGATAATAAAGAGCATGAGCAGGTTGAAGTCAAAGCTGACGCCAACGTTCTTATGCAACTGTATGATCGGGACGGAACGGTTCAAGGTGCAGAGATCCAGTGGAATGAGCCGGTAAGTTTGTCCAAATTTGAGTCACTTTATGGGGATAAACGAATTATGGATCTGTCAGTGTTCCCTTACCACCTCACGATTCAAGATGGCAAAGTGATTAAAATTGTACAACAGTACATTCCTTAAAAAGAGATTATACAAATAATTACCAAAAGCATTCATTCCGTTCAAATAGCGGAGTAGGATGCTTTTTGTTATGACAAATGCATGAAAGCGATTGTAATTCATTGGTGGTACATGTATCATTATAGGAATGGCGTTTTTACATCATTCAGGAGGCTTCTGATGCTTAAAGACATGATTGCTTTAACCAAGCCCGGACTGTTAAGGCTGAATGTATTTGCGGTTGCCGTCGGTTTCTGGGTTGCTTCAAAGTGGGATATCGCATGGTTATCTCTGCTTATGGTTGTTATTGGTTCAACGCTTGTGATTGCTTCGGCTTGTGTCATTAATAACTATTGGGATCGTGAACTGGATCAAAAGATGGAACGAACGAAAAAAAGAATGGATTACATTAATCATCTGAAGCCTGGATTTGTTCTTGGTTACGGTTTGGTTCTCGGAGTCGCTGGTTTAGCTGTATTGTTTCTACTGGTGAATCCACTATCCGGCTGGATGGCTTTGCTTGGCTGGTTTGCGTATATCGTGATTTACACGATGTGGTTGAAACGCACTTCGACGTGGAGCACGTCGCTGGGTGGAATTGCAGGGGCGATGCCTCCAGTGATTGGTTATACCGCAGTAACCAATGAGATTGATGCAGGAGCCTGGTTGTTGTTTGCACTGTTATTCCTTTGGCAGCCTCCTCACTTCTGGTCGCTGGGTATACGCCGCGTAGAAGAGTATCGTGCTGCAGGATTTCCGCTGTTACCGGTGGTCAAAGGAGTAAAACGTACGAAATGGCAGATGATTCCTTACGTTTTTCTGCTGATTCCTGCCGTATTCCTGTTGTATTATTTTGATTACGTTGGTTGGGTATTTCTGATCATATCTCTGATTAGCAGCATCATCTGGTTTATACATACGCTTAGCGGGTTGAAAACACAGGATGATGAGAAGTGGGCGAAGATTAACTTTTTGATCTCGGTTAATTATCTCATGCTCATATTTATTGTGATGGTTGCGAACACAACGTGGTCTTAGTTCGGAATCGAATGAAGGGCAATGAACGCACTGCAGAAAGCACATTTTGAATGGGAAAAGGCGGACAACTCTAGTTGTCCCTGTCTTTCAAAATGTGCTTTTTGTTATTAATTTTATTGGATGTGACAACAACATGAATGATTTGCAGCAAGCTATACGGTTGCGGCAGGAGGGCAAAGTACAGGAGTCTATTGAGCTCCTGCACCAAATTACGGAGCTGGAGCCGCAACATGGAGAAGGTTGGTATCAACTCGCATGGGCACATGATTCACTTGGTCTGGAACGCGAGGCTGTGCCTTATTATGAAAAAGCATTGCAACTGAAACTGTCGTCAGAAGATCGGGCTGGGGCTATGCTTGGTCTCGGAAGCACCTATCGTACGCTCGGACAATACGAGCAGGCCAAGAGATGGATGCTTACCGGAATGTCGGAATTTCCAGAGCACCGGGAGTTTGAAGTGTTCTATGCTATGGTGCTTTATAATCTTGGAGAGCACGCAGAAGCGATGCAGCGGCTGCTCGTTCAACTCGCGGATACTTCTGGAGATCAGCGGATAACGGACTATAGCCGGGCGATACGCTACTACGCGGATCAGCTTGATCGGGTCTGGGAATAAGTTAGAAGCGTGTTAATGCGTTAGTTGAGTATCCAAAATGCTAAAATAAACTTTCCGACTAGAAATCTTCTCGGCCAGAGTTGAGCCATTGCTGGGCTTCTTCAATGAAACGTCGTGCTGCTGGCGATAGATTCCGAAGAGAAGCACAGGCTAAACCAATCATTCGGTAAGGGTCACCTGCAAGTGGCACGAGTGCGAGTGAGTCGGTATGATTTTGCAGCACCATCTCGGGAAGCAGACTGATGCCAAGTCCGCTCCGAACCATGGCCATAATGGCTTGATCCTCGGCAACTTCATAGACAACGTTTAGCTTGGCGGCATGCTGCCGGATCAAACGTTCTATTTCGTTGTCGCCACCCCATTTGGGGAGGATGAAAGGCTGTTCCAGTAAAAGTTCAAACGACACAGATGTTTCGGTAGCAAGAGCATGATCCAAGGGCAGGATGCACATCATCCTGTCTTTTTGCAATGTGATGGTTTCAAATGGGGAAGAGTCGCCAAGGGACAAAAAGCCAATGTCGATGGCACCGCTGGCGAGCCAGTTCTCAATTTCGGCATAATCACCTTCCCACAGTTTGATCTCAATCCCCGGATGGCGGAGCCTGAACTGCTTGAGAATACCGGGAAGCCACTGGGTGGAGACACTGGCAAAAGTACCGATTCGCACTGTACCAATCTCGGCCCCACGGATCAGGGAGATTTCCTGGTTCATCAGCTCTGCCCAGCGGGTGATCTCGCGTGTATAACCAAGAATACGCTCACCCTCTGCGGTGACTCGAACGCCGGAACGGCTACGATGTAACAAGGAGAAACCACATTCACTTTCCAGACTGGCGATGGCGTGGCTGACGGCCGATTGTGTAATATTCAGGGCTTCAGAGGCTTTGGTCAGACTGCCGTATTCCACAACCGTATTTAAAATTTCATATTTAATCAGTGACATTATAAAATAACTTCCTTCCGGGTTAGCCTGTGTTTCTATACATGAGTTAATTTCATATTAACTATTATAAATATTCATTTTTATAATGCAAAGAGATCGTTTATACTTGCCAAGGCGAGTTAGTTTGGTACATACAACGCAGCTCAGAATATATAGTAGAATGAAGGTAGAAGCAAGATGATTGGGGTACAGGGAAATCAGATTCAAGCATCACGAAGAGCAGACGTGCAGATGCTGCTTGCAACCGTGATATGGGGTTCTTCTTATCTGTTTATGAAATCGGGACTAGCATCCATACAGGAACTTAATTTAATCGCTTTACGATTCGGAATCGCTTTTATAGCGGCAGGTATTCTCTTTCACCGCCGTTTGAGAAGTGTAGATCGTGGTACGTTTTTTGCTGGAGGTGTGCTGGGTACAGTTCTGTTTGCCGCGTTTGTATTTATCACTTATGGTGTTCAGCGAACGACAGCGTCTCAGGCGGGGTTTCTAATCAGTTTGGCCGTTATTTTTGTGCCGATTTTAACGACAGTCATGCGCCGTCGGTTGCCGGACAAACGACTAGGTGTCAGCATTGTGGTCGCTGTAGCAGGGCTTGGACTATTAACGCTTCAACATGAAATGAGCCTTCATCTCGGTGATCTGTTGTGTATTCTGGCGGCGTTGGTTTACGCCGTTTATATTATGCTTGCAGGTAAATTTACGAGGAAGCATGATCCGCTTACACTGGGAATCATTCAACTGGGTGTAGCAGCTTTGTGGGGAACCGCAGCCACATTTTTGTTTGAAACACCGCAACTGCCGGATACACCGGAATCATGGGCATCGATCCTGGGGCTTGGCATATTATGCAGTGGACTTGGTTATATTTTGCAAACTTTTGCCCAGCGCCATGCTTCTCCTACAAGAACGAGCCTGATCTTTTCGCTGGAGCCGCTGTTTGCCGCTGCATTTGCTTTTATCTTTCAGGGGGAGTCCCTTACGCTGCAGGGATACTGCGGAGCAGCATTGATGTTGGTTGGCGTATTAATTACGGAGATCAAGCTGTCGCAGCCTGTGTTCAGGCGAAGAAAACGGCCAGTGTTATAGTGTAAACTGAATGTGAATGAAAATCTAAACATGTTCAGTTGAAGACAGTCGGCCAGAGATAAACGGAGGTCACAGATTATTCCGTTTCTTACCTAACAAACCCTGAATGAACAAAACATGTTTTGTTCATTCAGGGTTTTATGCTACACTGGATGAAAAATCAGAAAAATCGGGTGAGCAGGATGGGCAAAAGAGTGACCATGCAGCAGATCGCAGATGCTGCGGGGGTATCCAAGTTCGC
Organism: Paenibacillus sp. 2TAF8; assembly: GCF_052114825.1. Classification (NCBI taxonomy): domain Bacteria; kingdom Bacillati; phylum Bacillota; class Bacilli; order Caryophanales; family Paenibacillaceae; genus Paenibacillus; species Paenibacillus sp. 2TAF8. The sequence goes on along the minus strand of NZ_JBFRFN010000002.1, from coordinate 729,338 downwards.
AGTATCCCGTGCACTGACGGGTAAGCCGGGGGTTAGTGAGCACACGCGTGAGATGATTGTCAGAACGGCAGGGCAACTGGGTTATTTTAAAACAGAACCAAAATATAATGCAATGGAATCTCCTATATCATCCGGCAGAAAACCTGTGAAGAAACACGAAGGTACCATATTGATTTTGTTTCCGAATATACGCTCGCAAAATCGATCTTCCTTGTACTGGGGCCCTGTATTCGACGGGATTTCAGCACGCTTGAATGAGAAAGGTATGGACATTTTGACACTGACGGAGCCTTCTTCAGATCATATGTTTTCGGTTCTTAATCCTGACGCCATTCGGGGTGTCATTACGGTGGGCACGATCTCAACGCCGGTATTGCTCGAAATCTACCGCTTGCGTATTCCCCTTGTCATGGTGGATCATGAGGATTCGGCAATTCATACGGACACCGTATTTACTGACAATGTGAAAGGCATGAAAGAGTTAGTTCTTATGCTTGCAGCGAAAGGATACAAACGCTTCCAGTTTGCCGGACAGCTGCCTGATGCCGTCAGCTTCAGGGAACGTTGGCTGGGGTACCGGATGGGACTTGAAGAAATGCAGCTACAGTCAGATCAGCATGCAGGGCTGTTAGTGCAGGAGTATACAGAGATGCAGCAAGCAATCATAGACATGAAGCTGGAAGATATACCAGAGGTGATCGTCTGTGCGAATGATCATACCGCATTTATTATGATCGAGGCTTTACGAAGCCGCGACGTTCAGGTTCCAGAACGGTGTGCGGTGACAGGGTTTGATAATACACGGACAGATGATCCGATTATGGCTACGGCACATATTCACAAAGAACATCTCGGAGCGCGGGCCGTGGATCAGCTGTTATGGCGGATCAACACTCCCGAAGCTCCCCATGAACGCAAGCTGATTCACGCGGAACTTATTATGCGGGACGAGTATCATTCCTTGTTAGCGTAATAGATTAAACGAAAAGACATGGAGAAGTAACTCTCTATGTCTTTTTTGTGATGGAAGAGATAATCAGATGGATTTAATTCACCAAAGCATTGACTGTTATGTAGCTAACATGTTAATTTTGTTTTGTTGATTGTTTGCTAATATAATAACAAAACCTAACAAAATGTTTTTATCATGAACCACATGGGAGGCTGTCATGAGCATAAACCAATCGCAACTTTTTGAAAACTGGACGTTCAAGGCGTGTGAAGATCAGGAGTGGATGCCGGCTCAGGTGCCAGGATGCGTACATACCGATCTGCTGAGATTAGGCCAAATTCCCGACCCGTTCTATGGGACGAATGAGAAGGAAGTACAGTGGATTGACAAGAAGGACTGGGAGTATCGAACAACCTTTGATGTTGAGGCCTCACTCTATGCGCAGGAGCATTTGGAACTTGTTTTTGACGGACTGGATACGTATGCGGATGTATATGTGAATGACACACATGTGTTGTCTGCGGATAATATGTTCCGGGTGTGGAAGGCAGAAGTAAAAGCATTCGTGAAGGAAAAGAATAACATACTTCGTATTCATTTTCGTTCTCCCATTCAGGAGGATCTGCCGAAGCTGGAAAAGCTGGGATATGCCTTGCCTGCATCCAATGACCAATCCGATGTGGGCGGTCTGGGAGATAAACGAGTAAGTATTTTTGCTCGCAAAGCGCCATATCACTATGGCTGGGATTGGGGGCCGCGTTTTGTCACTAGTGGCATCTGGCGTGAAGTGAGGCTTGAAGCATGGACAGATGTAAGAATTAATGATCTATTTATCCGGCAAAATGAAGTGAATGCCGCATCGGCACAAGTCACTGCTGTGGTAGAAGTGGAAACTTCGCAGCCTCTGGATACCGTGATTCGCATAGGTGCAGATGGTCAGCGCTGGGAGAAGGCGGTGTCTTTGCAACCTGGTTCCCATTCGGTAGAGATTCCCGTCTTGATTGAAAATCCAAAACTCTGGTGGAGCCGTGGATTGGGTGAGGCGTATCGATATACATTTGCTGCTGAAGTGCTTCAGGGGGGGCGTGCTGTCGCAGCGTACGAGGTTCAAACAGGACTTCGTTCCATCCGTCTTGTGCGTGATCCGGACGAAGCCGGCGCTTCCTTTTATTTTGAACTGAACGGAGTTGCGGTGTTCGCCAAAGGGGCCAACCATATTCCGAATGACAGCTTCATTACCGAAGTGACACGGGAACGATACATGCATGAGATCATATCGGCAGCGGAGTCCAACATGAACATGCTGCGTGTATGGGGCGGTGGTTTCTACGAAGAGGATGTGTTCTACGACCTATGTGATGAATACGGTATCATGGTGTGGCAGGATTTTATGTTCGCGTGCAGCATGTATCCGGGTGATGAAGCGTTCCTGAACAGTGTCCGACATGAAGCGATTGATAACGTGAAACGGCTGCGTAACCATCCGAGTATTGTACTGTGGTGTGGCAACAATGAGATTGATTCGGCTTGGGCGCATTATATTGAGAATGGTGGCTGGGGCTGGAAAAAGGATTTCAACGCTGAACAGCGCGAACGCATCTGGGCAGATTATGAAGCGATTTTCCATAACCTTTTGCCAGAAGTGGTCGAAGCGTATGCACTTGGTGTAGACTACTGGCCTTCTTCCCCTATTGTATCGCTGACAGGAGATGAAAAGCAGCATGCCCATCCGTCTACATCGGAAGGGGATATCCATTATTGGGGTGTATGGCACAATGTCGAGCCTTTTGAGAATTACAATACTTATGTAGGCCGTTTTATGAGTGAGTATGGATTCCAGTCGTTTCCGGAATACAAGTCGGTACGCACGTATGCGGAGGAAGAAGACTTGGCACTGGAGTCGGAGGTCATGCTCGCACATCAGAAGAACGGTGCGGGGAATCGACTGATCAAGCAGTATATGGACATGTATTTGCATGAACCGAAGGATTTCCCATCCTTCCTATATATGAGTCAGATACTTCAAGCGGAAGCGATGAAAACGGCAATTGAAGCCCACCGCCGCCGTAAACCTTACTGTATGGGCACGCTCTACTGGCAGATGAATGATTGCTGGCCTGTCGCTTCGTGGGCGGGTATGGACTATCTTGGTCGCTGGAAGGCATTGCAATATTATGCGAAGCGTAGTTTCAATGATGTATTGGTCTCCGTGGATGGTACTCAAGAGGATGTCACAGATATCTATGTGATTTCCGATCAACTGCAACCGGTGGAGGGGCGATTACACATTCGTTTGGTTGGATTCGATGGAACGGTTCATCGGGAGGAAACATGTGAAATAAGCGTAGCACCAAATTCAGGTGAGAAGTTGTTATCTTTGCGCAATGCAGAGTGGCTCGAAGGGCATGATGCTGCCAAGACCTTGCTGCGGTTGGAGCTGCATCAAGAGGGCGTAACGGATATTGTGCAGGAGCACTATTTTGTGCCTGCCAAAGAACTTGCATTACAGCCTGCGAACATCAAAGTCAGCGGAGGAACCGATGAGGACGGTGTTCATTTGGTACTGGAAAGTGACGTGCTTGCCAAGCAAGTATGGTTATCTTCGGAAGCCGAAGGTGTATTTTCGGATAACTTCTTTGATCTGATTCCTGGCCTTCCGGTTAAGTTGAAGTTCACCTCCAGACAAGGGTTGCAGCAAGCAGATGTCATCTCTAATCCGGGATCGGTTGAAGTTCGATCTATGGCTGATTTTATTCGTGTGAACTAAATGTAGGCAAGCGGAAAATAAGACGTAGCAAACGAACGACACGGTTGAAGTCTCTCGCGAAGAGGGATTTCAACCGTTTTTTATTACAGGGGGATACAAATATTTACATCGTAATGCTTTCGTAATATTTTGCTTAGAGAATCGTAAGTTATTTTCTTTATTGTAGTCCATGCAAGCAACTAAACCATGGAGAGTGATAACAATGATGAAAACAAGAAAAAGCAAAAAAGCGATGGTAGCAGCAGTTTTGATGATGTCTTTAACTTTTTCAGGATTAGCAAGTGCAGGCGCTGCAGAGATGAAGATGATTAAARAGGACGGCATGGAACTTGTTCAATTGAGACAGGCGGCCAAAATGTATGGTTACAGCATTATGTGGGACAGCAAAGACCGCTCGGTAACGTTAATGTACATGGACAAAATGCACAACACGATGATGAAAGATGGTATGACAATGAAAGATGATATGAAAATGAAAAGTAACATGATGATGGACGATGATATGATGAAGCAAGATGACACCATGATGGAAGATGGCCAAATGAAGAAAGATGACATGATGAAGAAAGACGATATGATGATGGAAGAAGTTATGATGCCTGCGGCTAAAACCATTAAAATGTGGGTTGATTCTAAAAAAATGATGGTAGACGGCATGCAGGTTAGCTTGAAGTCGATGCCTACAATCCATGAGGGCAACACATATGTGACGGATATGGTCATCTCAAAATATATGATGCCTATGAAGGCTATGAAGTAAACGTAAAAAATGAAAGTAAAACAGATCAATATTTACTGAAGCATGACCATCACCCTGTGATATGATGATTCAAAATGCTTGTTCTGAATATGGGGTGAGTTCATTGAATGAGGTTATCATGGTCGCTGATGATGATAGTAATATAACAGATGTTTGCCGTAGGTATCTGGAAAGGGAAGGTTATACCGTTATAACAGCTAAGGATGGCATGGAAGCGATTGAACTGTGGCGCAGTCACACGCCAGATCTAATTGTGCTAGACCTGATGATGCCACATAAAAATGGCTGGGAAATCTGCAACGAGATTCGGCAAACCGAGGATGTACCTATTGTGATGCTGACCGCTCGCGGGGAAGAGCAGGATCGACTGATGGGTCTGACGATGGGAGCGGATGATTATCTGACCAAGCCGTTTAGTCCGAGAGAGTTGGTTCTGCGTGTCAAAGCGATATTGCGGAGAATGCGAACGGTACAGGTTTCCCCTGCTTCTGCACAATCCTCACATACGATTCGTTATGAAGGGCTGACGATTGATTTTGTGAAACGCGAGGTAGAGATTAACGGACGGCTGATTGACTTAACGGTTACCGAGTTTGAGATGTTGTATTTGCTGGCGAGTCACCCCGGTCAGGTATTCTCCCGTAGTCAGATGTTAAGCAAAATCTGGGATTTTAGCTACGAAGGTGATACGACCACAGTAACTGTTCATGTTCGGAGGTTACGAGAGAAGATCGAACAAAATGCTTCAGATCCGAAATATATTAAAACCGTTTGGGGTATAGGTTATAAGTTTGCAGGTGAGTCATCATGAAATTACGTACGTATCTGGTATTGTCCAGTCTTCTGGGCATTGGTGTATTGTTGATTTGTTTGTTCATTAGCTATTCCAAAATGCTGCTTACGATTGAACAGTTATATTGGTTGTCGGGGATAACGACTGGTGTGGGTGTACTTTCCTTTGTTCTTCAGTATGTACTGACCAAGCCTTTGGAAAAATCAATATCACGGATTACTGAACATACAATACGAGTGGCCGAAGGGGATTTCCGCACGGAAGTCCCTCTCATCGGACCGCGGGAATTCAAACTGCTGGCACAGCAATTTAATGAGATGAGCTGTAGGCTGCAGCAAAGCTTCGACCATCTGCACCACTCGGAATCGGCCAGACGAGAACTGATTGCGAATGTGTCTCATGACTTGCGTACACCACTGGCCTCCATTCAGGCCTTTGTCGAAGCGCTGGAGGACGATGTGATTAAGGATGAAGCTACGTTTCAACGTTATCTGAATACGATTCGCCTTGAAACGAAAAGGCTGGGAGGGCTTATACAGGACTTGTTTGATCTATCGAGTCTGGAAGCCCAAGGGGAGCCATTTGATCCGCAGCCCAGCCATGTTGATGAGTTGCTGCTTGGCACGCTCGAAAGTTTTTCGTTCCATCTTGCCGAGAAACAGCTGAACGTTGAGATTGAACTGCCTGATCGATTGCCAGCTGCCATGATGGTACCTGCACAGATGAAACGGGTGCTCTCCAATTTACTGCAAAATGCCATTCAGTACTCTTCACCAGAAGGCACAATCACGCTTACTGCAACAGAGCAGGGATCATTTTTGCGAATTGCGGTGACCGATCAAGGTGAGGGAATTGAAGCGGAAGAAACGACACGTATTTTCGAACGGTTTTACCGAATCGATAAAGCTCGCAGTAAAAGTAATGGTGGTGCGGGACTTGGGCTCGCGATAGCTCAATCCATTGTAGAACGGCATGGAGGTGAAATCGGGGTGCAGAGTACAAAGGGAGAAGGAAGCTGCTTCTGGTTTACCCTTCCGGTATATGCCACATGTTAGCTGTGGGTGGTGGGTATGCCGTCAGAGCAATAATAAAAAACGTGCTGCCCGGTTTTCAGAGTGGCACGTTCTTTGATTTTATGTAGAGCAAAGAAGAGTTATGGATTGGACTGTTCTTTTTTGATTTGTTGAAGTTCGCTCAGGCTGAGCGTCAGATCATTCTCCGGATTTGCACTGACAATCACTTCAGATTGTGTTTGCTGGCTGGCCTGGCTTGATTTCGGAGCAGGTTTGACCACATAGAGACTTTGAACGCTGTTCAGCAGGCTTGCAGGGGTGTCCGCATAGGTTTCAAGAAAAAGTACATAATCCTTGGCTGGCATGAGTGTGAGGCTGTCATCATTGACAATTTCGGTGTTGCCCAGTTGGCCGCCCAGTTGCTTGACTTCAAGCTGATCCCCGGCTGTGTAACCCCCTTTGTAGGATTCAGTTACCTGAACCGTATAGATCGTATAGATTTTGTCAAAAGAAACCTGGGCATCTGCCGCACTTCCGGCTGTGTTACTATTATTCGGATCTTGGGAGTCAGTCTGCACGGAGTCATCCAAAGCTTCAACCCGGGCTTGCACAACATTACCCTTCACGATGGTATCAGCCCGTTCAGACAAAGCGTCTACACTGCCATAATTGGGATAATCCTCGGAAGCGATAATCGTGAGGGGAGCTTCTGGGGGAGCAGCAGTTGGAGTGGCTGGAGAGCAGCCAACGACAGACAGGATCATTATGCATGAGGTTAGCAATACGAGTGCTCGATTCTTTTTCATAGATCGAAATCCTCCTTATAATAGGTTTTAAATGTTTTGTATGAATTACATACGTATTAGTATCTTGATCTGACATTATTGATATCGAAGGCTTGCGGTTTGGTCATGGAATTCCGGTTACGTGTGTAGGACATAATGGAAGGACTGTTTGTTGTCGGGTTGTCACCAAGCCAGACGGAGTGGCCTAGTTCATGGACAAAAACGCTTTGTATAAAGTTGGATAGATTGGATGCATCAGCAGTAATCGTGGAGGCGTTGAGTTCGATGCGGAAGTTGACAACCTGATTGCCGGAGACAGAAGCGTAGTTGACACCATAAGCGGTATTGTTGAAGTTACCAGCGGTGATCGTGTTCGAAGAATTATTCGTTTTGACGAATTGCACTTTGGCTCCCGCATTATTCCAGTTGGCAAGAGAAGCATCCATTGGACCCTGCCATGCAGAAGCATRGTTGTAGGTCCGGATCGGGATGGTGGAACTTGGATAGCCGTAATTCAAAAAGGTTGCTGCATAGATCGTGCTGCCAAACATTGCAAGCGCAGAGAACAACATCAGGCTCATTAAAAACTTCCTTTTCATGCTTAAAACCTCCAATAAATGTATATTTTCTCTATTATAGTAACAAGGAAATGTGTACCTGAAATGAGTCTCAAGTCGTTGTTTTTGTTATGAAAAAAAGGAAAAAAACCTGTGCCACAAAGGAATGTTGTCACAACAAGTCGCTTTCTGTCTGGGGAACGTATGCATAAATTCCCTTAACTCACAAATAATACACTCAACCTTACTAGGAAAAAGGAGTGCATAGGGATGTGCGAACGTTTTTCACTCGCGGCTGATCTGGATGAAGTTCGGGATCATTTCAAGGTACAACGGGTTATGTATTACTATAAAAATCGCTATAATATCAGTCCAACGCAACATACGCCAATCATTCTGCATCAGGATGGAGAACGTGTGCTGGATGAATTCCGTTGGGGATTCATTCCGTTCTGGGGGAGGGATGCGGTGAATGCCAACTTAATGACTGTGCATGAAAACCCCGCGTATTATAAGTTGGTGGAGACCAAACGTTGTGTAATTCCTTGCAATGGGCTGTATTACTGGCGACAAGAAGGCAAGAAGCGTTACGCAGTGCGTGTTGTCATGCCGGATCGCGGACTTTTTGGCATTGCTGGACTTTATGAAATCTGGAAAGATACACGTAAACAACCGCTCCGCACCTGTACGATGCTCATGGCAGGCGCGAATCTGGCGACTCGTGAGTTTGGCAGTAAGATGCCGGCTATTCTCATGGATGATGAGATCAACACCTGGCTTGATCCGGCCAATACCAGAGTTACACAGTTGTTGCCACTGCTTAAAACATACAATCGCACAGAGATGAATCTATACCCGGTCACGCCGATGGTGGCGAACGACGAACATGATTGTTATGAATGTGTGGAAGAGATGGAGCAGAAGCTGGCTTACGTGCGGAGTTACTGAGGAATGACTTAACTGAGGGATGCCTAAGGTATTATCGAGGTTTTCTGGAGATGTAGCTACGTTATGTTTTTGGTTTCTGAGTTTTTGAACTCTGGAAATGGTTAAAAAACGGGATGGGGCGTCTGAGGACACCCTGTCCTTTTCTACATGTGTCATCGTTTCCGTTGTAGGCTGACAAGGAATGGAAAAAGAAAAGTTGCAATTGAGTTGAAACGTAATTATAATAATTACAGTAGTTGAATGTATATATCCATATATCTATTTAAAGAGATATAATATCAGGAGGGAACCACGAATGAATCCAAAGTATTCGAAAATGTTTGAACAAGTTTCACTGCCAAGCAGCGGCATTACACTGAAAAACCGGATCGTGCTTGCTCCTATGACTCATATGTCCTCTAATCCAGATGGCACAGTATCGGATGCTGAGCTTGCTTACTATGCGCGTCGAACGGGCGGAGCTGGTATGTCGGTTACAGCAGTAACGCATGTTACGCCTAACGGCATTGGATTTCCCGCTCAATTTGGTTCTTATGATGACAGCTTTGTTCCAGGCCTGAAACGACTGGCTGAAACGATTAAACAGCAAGGTTCTGTTGCTGTACTGCAAATGTTCCATGCAGGACGTCTGACACCGGCGCAGGCGGTTCCTGCTGGCCAAGTGGTTGCACCTAGTGCAATCGCAAGTGAACGTCCAGGTTCACCGGAGCCGAGAGAAATGACAGACGAAGAGATCACATCGGTCATCCGTGATTTTGGTGAAGCGACTCGCCGTGCGATTGAAGCCGGTTTTGATGGTATTGAAATTCATGGCGCGAATGGTTATCTGATCCAGCAATTTTTCTCTCCACATTCCAATCGCCGTGAAGACCGCTGGGGTGGCAGTGTTGAGAAACGTTTGGCGTTCCCGCTCGCTGTGGTAGACGAAGTGCAGCGTGTCGTTGCTGAGCATACCAAGCTTCCGTTCATTGTCGGTTACCGCTTCTCGCCGGAAGAGCCTGAGACGCCTGGGCTGACGATGGAGGATACGTACGCACTGATTGATGCTTTGAAAGACAAAAACCTCGACTATCTGCATGTTTCCTTGAGTGAATTCTGGTCGAAGCCAAGACGTGGTGAAGAGGACAAACGTGCCAGAATCGAATATATTCTGGATCGCGTCGGTGGTAAAGTGCCTGTGATCGGCGTAGGAGCGATTCATACCGCAGATGAGGCCGCGGAAGCGCTGGAGTCTGGTGTTCCACTGCTGGCGATTGGTCGAGAGCTGATTATCGAGCCGGATTGGGTCGAGAAAATCGAGAGCGGCCGTGAAGAGGATATTGAGACCATTCTGACAAAATCGGATCAGGAACGTCTGGTGATCCCTGACGGATTGTGGAATGCCATTATCCATACACCGGGCTGGTTCCCTATGGCAGACGATAAATAATTCATCGTAATGACTAAACTGAGGGGGCGAAAGCCTCCTCTTTTGCATATAAGCCTGAATGTTTGTTGAATGTCATTTCTTGCAAAGGTCTGAAATTCTCCTTCTGACCGCTCTATGATATGATGGGATGACAGGATTCATTGGTATAATAACGGTTTGGAGTGGATGAAGGATGCTCGTTGCGGAACGATATGAGAAAATTGTGGAATGGGTAGATGCGCAGGGAAGCATGCGTGTTACCGAGCTTAGTGAGCGTTGCGGGGTGACGGAAGAGACGATTCGCCGTGACCTGGACAAGCTGGAGCAGGCGGGCAGGCTAAGACGCTCCCATGGCGGAGCGGTAAGCGTGAAATACAAGGATGAATTGCAATCCGAGATTCCTTACCCTGAGCGAGCTGTTGCTCATGCAGATGAGAAACGCCGTATTGCTGGTGAAGCGGTGAAGTTGGTGGAACCGGGTGACCGGATTGCCCTGGATGCGAGTACAACGGCGTGGTATATGGCAGCCGGACTGCCGAATATTCCACTTACAGTGTTAACCAACTCGATCAAGGTTGCCGCGGAGCTTAGCACAAAGGAACAGATTCGTGTTATTGCCACAGGTGGACAGCTTGCTTCGAAATCCCTGTCTTTTGTCGGGCCGCTAGCAGAGCGCTCGCTGGATGCGTATCATGTAGATAAGGTGTTTTTGTCCTGCAAAGGCGTACATCTGACCAAGGGCATCAGCGAGTCGAATGAATTACAAGCTTTGGTGAAGCAGAAGATGATCCAGATTGCGGACGAAGTTATTTTGCTAGCCGATTCGAGCAAGTTTAATATTCAGGCTTTTACTAGAGTGGCCGGCATGGAGAGTGTCGGGAAGGTGATTACCGATCAGGCTGTGCAGGACGAACATGTTGACGCTTTAAATGAACTTCAAATTACGTGTATACGTGTGTGAGTCCAAATTAAGATTATGAATTTTAGATAAGTAGAATGGGTCTTTTACATGTCATCGGAGTGTCTGTGTAAATGTATTTATTTCAACTTATCATAGAAAGGATCGATGGCAATGAAACATCCGTTTCACTTAAAAGCGGTTTGGAATGGCGGACGTAACAGTGAGGGCACGATTGATGCAGGCGGTTTAAAAACAGTCATTTCCATCCCGCAGGAGATGGGCGGTCCTGGTACAGGAACCAATCCGGACGAGATGCTGCTAGGGGCAGCGGCAACCTGCTATCTGATCACCCTGGCCGCGATGCTGGAACGTTCAGATATTACGCCGGATGAGTTGACGCTGGAATCGGAGGCAACGGTGGATGTGACAAATAACGTCTTTACGTATGAACGAATCGTGCATCGACCACGAATTGTGCTTCCACACGATGCATCCGAATCGGACTTGAGCAAAGCCGAGAAACTGGCACATAAGGCGGAGGCATCTTGTATGATATCCCGCGCTGTAGCGGGTAATGTGACGATGGAAACCCGTCCCGTGATTGTAACCACTGGAGCTGATGCAGTGTGATATAATCGATGGGTAGACGACATTATTCGTCATTTGTGCAAAATAAGGAGAAATTCAGGATGAAGAACCAGAAGCGCAAACCTAATCGAATGGCACGTTTGACTCGTGCGATGAAACTGAATTTTCTCAAACTTTTACGTGCTCCGGGCGGTGCCCACAAGGTATCTACCGGATTTGCCATAGGTTTTGGTCTTGAACTAATCGTAATCTCGACCGCTTCCCTAATTTATCTCGTGTTTTATCCGATTGTGCGTCTGGCTGGAGGTTCCATGCCTGCAGCCATTGTAGGTAATGTCGTAGGCAAGCTGACGTTTTTACCAATTATCCTCATGCCACTGGCAAAACAGATTGGTTCATGGATTTTGCCCGCACATAGTATGGGGCAGGGACCTATGCATGAGAGTGCATGGAGGGAACTGTTTCACGGAAACTGGTCGGCGGTAAGTGAATTGCTGCTCGGCGGTCTCGATATTTTGGCAGGGATGAGCATGCTCGGTTTAATCCTGGGATTCATTTCGTATTTTGTTGTGAAATATTTCTATGTCAGAGCCCTTGATCGGCGGCATGAACGCCGGCTGGAGAAGCGCCGCCAAGCGGCGAACGCCTCTAGCGGCGGCACCTCGTCAGTACTGATCAGGAAGACATCACAATCATAATCGGCAGGATGACCATGGATGCAGCGGTAGTCCACAGAATACAACGGGATACAAATTGTGGAGAAGCACCGAACTGTTCAGCCAGAATAACGGCGTTCACTGCGGTTGGCATGGATGCAAGGATGAGCAGCACGGGAAATAATGTCCCTTCGACTTGTAGTGCTTTCAGAATAAGCCAAGCCAAGAGAGGTGCTGCAGCTAGCCGCACGACAAGCCCTGCCCAGAATGCCTTACGGACGTTAGACTGCCAAGGTGCTTTATCTCCTTTGGACCTGAGCATCTGTGCGCCAAGGATCGCCAGAACAATGGGAGAATAACCGGCTGCCATCATCGAGATGCCCCCATCCAGTGCCTCGGGCAGATGTATGCCGGAGCTGCGCAGGATGAGAGCGATAACTGCTGCATAGATTGTTGGCATGCGGAAAACGGAAAGCAGCGCGTTTTTTACAGTGAATTCGGATCTTGCTGCAAAGAAAATACCTACCGTATTGACAATAATCATCTGTCCAATCACATAAACCGAAGCCTTGTCCAGTCCAAATTGACCGAAGGCAAGCAGGACAAGCGGGAGCCCGTAATTCACACAGTTGGTAAATGTGGAGACGAGGGTCAGACCTGCTTTTTCCGGTGCACCCAGACCAAACATCCGGCTCAGCAACTCGGCAAGGGCCCAGAGGGCAACCAGATTGAGGATGGAGAACCAAAAGGTGCTTGTGACATCGGTCCAGGTAATCTCTGCATGCAGCAGGGTATGGAAGATGAGCGCAGGGCTTAAAATGTAGAGTGAAAATGTTGATAGTGGCCGTGTATCCCAATCTCTGAAGTTTTTTAACAACACTCCGCCAATCACTGGCAGGGATATGGGCAGAAATACATGGTAGAGCGTAATGAAAAACGAGGTAAACAATCTGTTCAGTCCTTTCTGGATGAAAAACCTATCTTATCATAGCAGGAAATGCTCGACAGTTGAATGTATAAGGGCATAATGCTTGTACGAATAAGGATCATATTGCATTCATCATGCCGGGGATCCGGTGGAGCGAACAGGGGTCAGATTGCTATTTTGATATGGCAGATTTATTATAGAAGAGGTGCAACAAGATTACATACACATAGAGGAGGAAACTATAATGAGTGAATCAAAACGCTTGCTCGTGCTAGTCGGCTCTTATGCCGAAGCGGAAAATGAGGGCATTTACGCATATGAATTAAATGAGGATACAGGCAGTCTGGCGAAGCTGGACGGCATTGCGGGTGTGAAAAACCCGACGTTTGTGAACGTGGATGCGGAAGCAAACAAGCTTTATGCCATTGGTGAAACGGCATCTGCCGAAGGCAATAAAATGTCGGAAGCGGTGGCGCTCAGCGTAGATCCTTCCACAGGTAAATTGACTTTGCTGAATCGCAAGGACTCCATCTCTGCTCCACCGTGCCACATCCAGCGTGACCCTTCCGGTAAATATTTGATCCTCTCCAGCTATCACGGTGGATTGGTCGGTCTCCAGGCACTCACAGACAATGGTGAGGTTGGAGCCCTGCTGGATGAGAAGAAACATGAGGGCCATGGTGCGCATCCTGAACGTCAGGACAAGCCACATGTGCACTCCGCATTCTTCAGCCCTGACGGAAAATATATGACGGTACAGGATCTTGGAGCGGATAAAATTGCGATCTACTCCATTAACGCTGGTGCAAATGAACTGGTACTTCACAGTGAAACGAAGACTCATCCGGGCGCAGGACCACGCCATTTGGCGTTCCATCCGAATGGTCAGTATGCCTATGTGATCAACGAAGTGGATTCGTCTGTCACATCTTACAAGTATGATGCAGCTGCGGGTACGCTGACTGAAATCTCCAATATTTCGACGCTTCCTGACGGCTATGACGGCGCTGAGAATACTACTGCTGAAATCACGGTTTCGAACGATGGCCGTTTTGTGTATGGTTCCAACCGTGGACATGACAGCATCGTAGTATTTGCAGTAGATGCTGACAAAGGTCATCTGACCCTGGTAGAGCATGTCTCCGCAGAAGGACAGCACCCGCGTCATTTCGCTTTGACACCGAACGGTAAAATGCTGATCGCAGCTAACCGTGATACCAACAACATGGTTACTTTTACGGTAGATCAGGAGAGCGGTCGCCTGAAATACACAGGTCATAGTACAGGTGTATCCAAACCGGTATGTGTGATACCTGTATATCTGTAATAGGTTTATATAAAAGAAGAGATCAACATACAGCTTACGCTAGTACGAAGATGTAGAGAAACCCTGCCTGGGAAGGTAGGGTTTTTCTTTTTTCTAAAACAAAGAAAGAGATGCTGAATTGAACTTATGGATTGATCCTACATTAGGAATAGGTTGATAACTATGAATATGACCTAGATTATGGAGTTACATAAGATGGATGTTTTTTTGGAATTAAATTCGTATAACAGAGATATAAATTCAATAGTTTCCTCGAAGTAACTACCCCACTTGAAAGTGCGTACTTCCTGAATAGATAGTCAGGCTCTACAATGAACTAGCAACCACCATTACGAGATGCTGGTATCAGCCAAGAAATGGTGGCGGTAAGAACAAACATTTGGATCTATAGAAGTTGAACACTTCTTTTACACTTTAACGGAGAGGACAGAAAAAATCTGGGGATAACAGCGATTGGGAGGTTATTCTGTCATCATAGTGGATTGTGTAAAATCTTTAGTTCCACTTATATAGCACCATTACTTATACTTCAATAACAAAGGAGACATATAACATGAAATTACAACTCGCACTTGATTTGGTTAACATCCCGGAAGGTATCGCACTGGTTAAAGAAGTTGAACAATATATTGATATCGTTGAGATCGGCACACCGATTATCATTAACGAAGGTTTGCATGCTGTAAAAGCAATGAAAGAAGCTTACCCTAACCTGCAAGTACTCGCTGACTTGAAAATTATGGACGCTGGCGGATATGAAATTATGAAGGCGGCAGAGGCTGGCGCGGATCTCATTACCGTTCTGGGTGCAAGCAACGATATGACGATCAAAGGCGCAGTAGAAGAAGCGAAAAAACAAAATAAAGAAGTTCTCGTGGACATGATCAACGTACCTAACCTGGAACAACGTGCCCGTGAAGTGGACGCTCTAGGCGTAGACTACATCTGTGTTCACACCGGTTATGATCTGCAAGCCGTTGGCCAAAGCCCGTTCGAAGACCTGCAAACGATCAAAGGTGCAGTGAAAAATGCAAAAACTGCCGTCGCTGGTGGTATCAAGTTGGATACATTGCCAGAAGTAATCAAAGCACAACCTGACCTGGTTATTGTTGGCGGCGGAATCACAGGACAAGCGGATAAAGCGGCTGTGGCATCTGAAATGCAGCGCCTTGTAAAACAAGGATAAGCTTATGAGCAGCAGACCATACACCGCAGAAATCTTGAAGGAATTGGAGCGCACCTTAAGTCAGATTGACGATGCCGAGATGCAGGAGATGGCAGAGCAACTGCTGGCTGCAGAGCATATTTTTGTAGCCGGGGCAGGTCGTTCGGGGCTGATGGGAAAAGCTTTTGCGATGCGATTGATGCAGATGGGACTTGCCGTTTACGTGGTGGGTGAGACCGTAACACCAGGGATTAGCTCAGCGGATTTCCTGCTGTTATGTTCGGGCTCTGGAGAGACAGGAAGTCTAGCCGCGATGGCACGGAAAGCAAATCAAGCGGGCGCACCTGTAGGCTTAATCACGATTAAGCCGGAGTCCACGATTGCGCAGATGGCCCAAGCAGTTGTGCGTCTGCCAGCCTCAGCGAAAGAGGATACAGCGGAAGCTGGAGCGGATGTTACCATCCAGCCCATGGGTTCCTTGTTTGAACAAAGCCTGTTGTTAAGCATGGATGCGCTGATCCTCACCATGATGGAAATGAAAGGCATGACCGGTGCGGATATGTTCAGTCGTCACGCAAATCTGGAGTAGTTCGATTGAAATGCTCGTGCGTTTTATATAGCTAAAAAATGAAATAGACCGGAGTCCTGTGCAAATGCAGAGGATTGCGGTCTTTTCTGTGAAAAAGATGAGCGAATTTGCATTCTGTCCTTGCTGTAGTAAAATGAAGTATTAGAGTTTGATATAGTACACATATTGGTCGATAGGGAATCACTCTTAAAAGATGAATTATATAAGTTGAGCGATTCTTTTTATACTTTAACGGAGTGGACTGTGTAAAATCTTTATTTTGAACTTATATATTTACGAGATAAAGGGGGCTTGGAGCCATGGCGTCTGAAGTCAAGGAACGTATTAATCTAAAAGAAATCAACTGCGAAAAGGAATTAACGCTGGCGGTGATCGGTGGCAAGTGGAAGCTGATTATACTTTGGCATCTGGGTCTGGAGGGCACCAAACGTTTCAGTGAGTTGAAACGCCTGATCCCCCATATTACGCAAAAGATGCTGACAAATCAGCTACGAGAGCTGGAGGAAGACAAACTTGTTGAGCGCAAGGTGTACGCCGAGGTTCCGCCTCGAGTCGAATACTCGCTTACAGACCATGGTCAGAGTTTAATGCCAGTATTGCATGCCATGTATAACTGGGGTAAAAACTATGGTGAAAATGTCATCTGGAAAGCGGACTAAACGCCGTCTAAATGCTGTCTAAATGGACTTTTTTCTAAGTAACAGAAATAAATAACTCCAACAAACCTAAAACCTTATCCAACACAAATGAGATAAAAGAGACGTCAAGTAAACTGGACTCATCCGGGGCTTGACGTTTTTTTTGCTTTTCCAGCCGGATTGATTTCTCCAGATTTAAATCAAAAGTCTCATAATCAATAGATGTCATGTATGGATTAGCGGATTATGATACGATGAGAGATATTGGAAATGCAAGGAGGATGACAATCGAGATGGAAAAAATACGTACACGCGCTGATGTTGTGGTGGAAGCGACCTGGGATCTGAGCGATCTGTTTACAACCGATACGGAATGGGAACAGGAGCTTCTATCCCTGCCGGGTGCCGCTGCTGATATCGAAACTTTCAAAGGTACACTGGGGCAAAGTGCTCAGCAATTGCTCTCTTGCCTGGATGCCCGTGAAACTTTACAGGAACGGATCGGCAAGGCCGCTGCTTATGCGCGTCTAAAACAGTCTGAGGACAGCACAAACCCGGTGAATATTGAGAATGCTGCTAAAGCTGGTGATATTCTGTCCAACCTGTCGTCCAGCCTGTCATTTGTCAACTCCGAGATTGTTTCCCTGCCAGAAGGCATGATTGAGCAGTATTTGAGTGAGCTTCCAGGTCTGGCACCGTACAAGCGTAGTCTGGCAAGGCTGATGGAGGAAAAAGCTCACCGGCTTTCGCCTGAAACCGAGAAAGTGCTTGCTTCACTCGGCGAGGTGCTGGATTCGCCCTATCGAATCTATCAGCGCGGCAAGCTGGCAGATATGTCTTTTGATGAAGCGCTGGATTGTGAGGATCAGTCCCGTCCCTTATCATGGTCTTTTTACGAAAATAATTACGAGATGTCACCCGATACTGAGCTGCGCCGCTCCGCTTACGCATCCTTTAACGCAACGTTGAATCAATACAAAAATACGTTTGCTGAAGGATATGCTACCGAGGTGAAGAAACAGGTGGTCTTATCCCGTCTGCGCGGATATGAAGATGTGACGGACATGCTACTGGCTCCGCAGCAAGTGAGCAAGGAGATGTACAATAACGTTCTGGATATTATTCAAAAGGAACTTGCTCCGCATATGCGCAGACTGGCAGCGCTCAAAAAACGTGAGCTTGGACTCGATAAACTGATGTTTTGTGATCTTAAGGCTCCGCTTGATCCAGAATTCAGTCCAGCGATTACAACTGAAAGGTGCGATTCTCTCAGAGTTCTGGGGGCCTGAGCTGGTGGTGGACGAAGGTGCCAAGCTGACGTGGATGAGACAGCCCCATTATTATATGGGCTTATATCCGTACACGTATGCAGCAGGTTTAACAGCGTCAACAGCAGCTGCGCAGAAGATCAGAGAAGAAGGACAGCCTGCAGTGGATCGCTGGCTTGAAGCGCTAAAATCCGGGGGAAGTCTCCCGCCGCAGGAACTGATGAAGCTTGCAGGTGTAGACATGTCCGGACCTGAACCGATCCGCACTGCGGTTGCTTATGTCGGCAGTCTTGTTGACGAACTTGAACGTCTGTATTCCTGATCCGGCTCATATAGTATATGGACAAGGCAGAAGGGTTGTCTGCCAATGTAACACGCTGCGAACGGGAAAAGAATAACGGGGTTATATTGCGTGTGGAAAGGATCGATGCGTTATGGCGGTTACGGGCATATTTTCGTCAATAGGCCAGTTAAGTGTAGATGGCTTCGGTGGATTCGATGATATGAGCGGCGTGCCGGGATTTGAAGGCAATCAGAGCGGTTTTTTTTCTGGGTTCAATGAGCTTGGAGCGATGGGCACGATTGTCCCTATTTTGATCGGCATCGGGTTTCTGATTGTAGCGGGCGGGATCGTCTATGCCATCTTTTCAGGTGTGCGGACCTGGTCTTCGAACAATGCTTCAGCTGTACTGACCTTACATTCCAGAGTTGTGACGAAAAGAACCGAGGTTCGTGGTGGAAGCGGGGACAGCAGTGCGAGAACGAGTTATTACGTAACCTTTGAGTTTGACAATGGAGAACGTCTGGAGTTAAATGTTGGCGGTCAAATGTACGGTATGCTGGTGGAGCAGGATCGAGGCATGTTAACCTATCAGGGTACACGCTTTAAACATTTTGAACGCGATATCCAACCTCAGTCAGGGCAATCTGGCACGAAGAATGAACGTTTTTATATGTGAAAATGAAGCAGCGGCTCCTCCCGAAAGGGAGAGAGTCGTTTTTGTTGTGGGATGGAGAAAGCGGATATTCATGGGTATTCAAACGCTTACAATGATGATATACTCGTTAAATAAAACTAAACAGTATTAAACAAAAGAAAACAAAGAGATATTCAGGCGGGAAGTAAAGATGAAATCGCTATAGAAGGAAAAGGGTTAAGTGGAAATTACGGTATAAGTCATGGTGGTCGATCAGTGTGATTTGACTTCAGGTTCCAAGATAGATATGAAGGTTGGAAAACGATAACTTACCGGAAGGTGGGAAAACAGTGGGTGTGCTGGCTTATGATCTGGGTGCGGGAAGCGGCAGAGCTATACTGGGGAAGTTGAATGATCGAGGGATCGAAACCCGGGAAATTCATCGCTTCAAAAATGAACCTGTAAAAGTCGGAGAACGGATGCACTGGGATATATTGCGGCTGCATCATGAAGTGCTTCAGGGGTTGACGCTTGTAAAACAACAAGGTGAAGTACCGGAGAGTCTGGGGATTGACTCTTGGGGCGTGGATTTTGGTTTGCTCGGCAGCAACGGTGAACTACTCGGTAATCCCTATCATTATCGTGACACACAGTTTAACGGTGTAATGGATAGGGTCTGTCAGGAGTTAACGGCAAAGCGAATTTTTGAACGTACAGGGATACAGTTTCTACCGTTTAATACATTGTATCAGCTTGCAGCACTTAAGCGAGGTGATTCTCCATTATTGCGTGAAGGGGAGCGTTTTTTAATGATCCCTGATTTGTTAAGGTATTTTCTCACTGGGGAAGCGGTGAATGAGTTCACCAATGCCACAACGACACAGTTATATAATCCTCTGCTTGGACAATGGGACCGTGAACTTCTCACCCATATTGGTGTTTCAGACCAATATTTCGGAGATGTAGTTTTGCCCGGGACCCCTGTTGGACAGCTGCGTAGCAGCATACGCGATGATATCGGCCTTGGGTCTATTCCCGTTCTGGCTGTAGCGGAGCATGATACCGGATCGGCGGTGGTGGCGGTTCCAGCGACGGAACGAAGCTTTGTTTATCTAAGCTGCGGAACATGGTCTCTGATGGGAACCGAGCTTGATGAACCAGTGATCAAAGCCGAGAGTCTGGCATTGAACTTTACGAATGAGGGTGGAGCAGGCGGCACATATCGACTCCTCAAAAACATTATGGGGCTCTGGATTTTGCAAGAATGCATGCGACAGTGGGAGCGCGAAGGGCAAGCAATCAGTTATGCATCATTACTGGCGAAGGCAGAGAGGGCTCCGGCGTTTACCAGCCTTTTCGATCCGGATGATGAGTTGTTTCTGCCCGCTGGCAATATGACAGAACGCATTCGTCAATATTGCCAGAAGACAGGACAGCGTGTTCCAGAGGATCAGGGCAGTATAGCCAGAGCCATTCTGGAAAGTCTTGCTTTGAAATACCGTAGGGTTCTGCAGTGGACGGAGCAGCTGTCAGACCAGTCATTCAGCGGATTGCATATGGTGGGTGGTGGCATTCAGAATGAACTGTTATGCCAGTGGACAGCGAACTCCATCGGCAAGCCCGTATGGGCAGGCCCGGCGGAAGGAAGTGCCATCGGGAATATGGCTGTGCAATGGATCGCAAGCGGAGCGTTTAAGGATATTTGGGAAGCACGCCGCGTTATTCGAGATTCATTTCCGGTAAAGGAATATGAGCCACAAGACAGGTCTACATGGGCAGAAGCCTATGAACGATTTCTGCGAATAACGGCTGTTTTGCCGGGGGCAGAAACCGGGAGTGAGGTGTAGACATGCTCGCGGCGGAACGATATGACCGGATTGTGGAGTTAGTGAATATCAAGGGTAGCATGCGAGTATCCGAGCTTAGTGAGCGCTGCCGAGTAACCGAAGAGACCATTCGCCGTGATCTGGATCGGTTGGAACAGGCCGGCAGGTTGCGCAGATCACACGGCGGAGCTGTCAGCGTAAAGGAAGATCAGCCGGAGATTCCTTACCGAATTCGTGAAACAACACACGCGTTGGAGAAAAAACGGATTGCCGATGCGGCTTTGGCGTTGATTGAAGCTGGGGATCGCATTTTGCTAGATGCCAGCACAACAGCAGGTTATATGGCCGCCAATATGCCAGATATGCCGCTAACCGTGTTAACCAACTCGATTCAAGTCGCCACGGAATTAAGCAGTCGGGACAACATTGAAGTGATCTCCACCGGAGGACAGTTGGCATCTCGTTCCTTATCCTTTGTAGGACCACTCGCAGAGCGTTCGCTGGAAACCTACCATGTTGACAAACTGTTTTTATCTTGCAAGGGTGTACACCTCGAAAGTGGTAGTATCAGTGAATCCAATGAGCTTCAAGCCAGATTGAAGCAGACGATGGTGGGGATCGCAGATCAGGTAATTCTGCTGGCTGATGCGAGCAAGTTCGGTATTAGGGCTTTCGCTCGTGTGACGGGGTTGCACGGTGTGCACACCATTATTACCGATGAACCCTTGAGTGAAGAGCAGACTTCCCTGTGCAGTGCGTATCATTTACAGGTTCGCACGGTATAACGATAACGGAGTGTTCATCCGAAATAAATTATTAATTGGAGCGTGTAATGATGAAAGTCTCCTTGTTTATAACCTGCCTGAGTGATGCCATCTACCCCCGAGTGGGAGAGGCGATGGTTCGATTGCTTGCTGCTCACGGCGTTCGGCTGGAGTTTCCACAGGTACAGACGTGTTGTGGTCAGCCCTCGTATAATAGTGGATACTGGGATGAGACTCGTGTTGCTGCCAAAACAATATTAGAGGCGTTTGACGACAGTGACTTTGTCGTGTGTCCATCAGGCTCATGTACCTATATGATTCATCATTACCCCGAGCTATTTGCAGATGAGCCGAAATGGCTGGAAAAAGCGAAAAGACTTGAAGCCAAGGCTTACGAGTTCACGCAATTTCTCGTACAGGTGCTGGGTGTGACGGATGTCGGCGCTCAATTCCCACATAAGGTAACGTACCATCCTTCCTGTCACGGCAGCCGTCTGCTTGGTGTGAAGGATGAACCGCTGGCTTTACTTTCCAAAGTAAAGGGACTGGAATTGGTTCCATTGCCTCATGCAGAGGATTGCTGCGGATTTGGAGGTACATTTGCGATCAAAATGTCGGATATTTCTGGAGCAATGGTGACAGAGAAGGTGGATCATGTCAAAGAAACACAAGCCGAAGTTCTTGTTGGGTTAGACATGGCTTGTCTGATGAATATTGCGGGCAACCTTCGGTACAGAAACGAGCCTGTACGCGTGATGCATCTGGCTGAACTGTTATATGAGGGGGTGCAGACCGGATGAGCCAACCGGGTGTTATGAATGAAACGGTCAAATCCCGTGCAGGTTTGGCACTGAATGATGATTTTCTTCGCAAAGCCGTGAAGTTTACGACAGAACGTTTGCGTAATGGCAAGAAGGCAGCCTCGGAAGAGCATGGTAACTGGGAAGAATGGCGGGAGCGTGGACGTCAGATCCGTCTGCATACGATTGCGCATCTCGATTATTACTTGAATGAGTTCGTGAACAACGCCCGTGCGAACGGTGTGCATATCCATTTTGCAGATACTTCTGCGGAAGCAGCGTCAATCGCACTGGACATTGCGGTTCATAAACAAGCTGCAAGCGTGGTGAAGTCCAAATCCATGGTGTCGGAAGAAGTGCATCTGAACCATGTGCTGGAAACGGCAGGCATTGAAGCCATTGAAACCGATCTTGGCGAATACATCATACAGCTTGCGGGTGAAGCGCCCTCTCATATCGTCATTCCGGCGATTCACAAAAACAGATACCAAATTGCCGAGCTGCTGTCCAAGGAAGCTGGAGAGGTGTTGGAGCCGGATACGACAGTGCTGGCCGGATTTGTCCGCAAGAAGTTGCGTGAAAAATTTTTGGAGGCGGATATTGGTTTGACAGGTTGCAATTTTGCGATTGCGGAGACCGGTTCGATGGTTTTATTTGAAAATGAAGGCAATGCCCGTATGGTATCTACCGTGCCGAAAACACAGATTACACTGATGGGCATGGAGCGCATCATTCCGTCATGGGCAGACCTTGAAGTCATGGCAACCTTGTTGCCGCGCTCTGCCACTGGGCAAAAGCTTACGATGTACATGTCGGGGATTACAGGTCCTCGTCGCTCGGCGGATGCGGATGGTCCGGATGAGATGCATATCATTATCGTGGATAATGGCCGATCTCTGCAACTTGGTGATCCTGAGTTCCAGGAACTGCTGAACTGTATTCGCTGCGGAGCATGTCTTAATGCCTGTCCCGTGTACAGGCACATTGGCGGTCATGCTTATGGCGGAACCTACAGTGGCCCGATTGGAGCCGTGCTGACTCCCTCTTTAAACGGTAACATTGAGGAGTGGAACGATATTGCAAGTGCATCGAGTCTGTGCGGTGCTTGTTATGAAGCTTGTCCCGTCAAGATCCCATTGCATGACATGCTCGTTTATTTACGCAGACGTAAAGTTGAAAACGGCCATGGAGATAAGCTGGAGAGCATGGGAATGAGAGGATTTGCAGCTGTTGTGGCGAATTCCAAACGTTTTGCTGTCGCTATTCGGCTTGGGCAGATTGGACAGAAGGCAGTTGTTCGTAATGATGGAATTTCGTTAAAGCTGGGTCCGCTTAAAGGTTGGAATTCGTACAGAGTGGCTCCCAGTCTAGCGAAAAAATCTTTCCGGCAGCAATGGGACAACTTGGAGCAAGAGTTGGATCAGCAGCATACTGCTATGGATTCATCTGTCCATGAGCGTATGCAACAGATTATTCGCGATCGCGGGGAAGGAGGCTTGAAGCATGGGAAGTGAACATCAGCAGTGGCTTGCAGCTATGGAGGAAAAGTCACGGCATAGACAAGAGAAATTTATGGATGATATCGCGGCCAAGTTGAAAAGGCCTAGACAGCGCCACGCTCCGACCCATGCTTTTCGAGGTGCACCGGACTTCTGGAATGAGCTGGAATGGGATGAAGAGCAGCGAATCCAGGCGTTTACGGATAACTTTGTCAGCGTCGGTGCACATATTGCCCGAATGTCAAATATGGAAGAAGTAGCACAGTTCATTGCGAACAAAGCGCATGAATTAAGCGCGAAATACCTGATTCGCCAGAATGAACAGGTGCTTACCGATCTTGGGCTGGAGGAACAGCTTCCGGATGTACAAGTTTCAGTGTGGAACAGTGCCCCAGATGTAGATTGGAAAGCCCGAGCGGCCGAAGCGGATATCGGTGTTGTGATGGCAGATTATGCGACGGCATACACAGGCTCTGTGACTGTTCTTTCTTCCGCGGAGAAGGGAAGATCAGTCAGCCTGCTGCCGACCGTGCTGATCCTGATTATTCCGGTTGAACGGCTTCATACAAGGCTTGGAGAGACACTGAATCGTTTCGACCAAGCAGGACGAGCGCAGCTACCGGCAGGCATTCATTTTATTTCGGGTCCCAGCCGTTCCTCCGATATTGAGAATGATTTGACTATCGGGGTCCATGGCCCAGGCATTGTGTATGGCTTAATTGTCGGTTAGTCCGTCGAACTCTTGCCCGTCTGAAACGGGGTAGCAATTTGTGAATATAGGACTGTCCTAATGGTGGAATTTTCAGCCGAGGGCAGTTTTTGTTTTATTAGAGAAGTGAGGATACCGGGATGAGAAACTAGAACTTTAGTACAGTTGAAGATTAGAACTGGAAATGATATGGTAAAGGTAGACATAGAGAAGTGCCCATTTTTTTTACTTTAAATTGACTGAATTACGATTATGGTCAGTTGGTTTTGGGTATGACATATCACACACATAACACGTGATTAAAAGATGGATTCAAGTGAAATCTGATTTAACATGCTATGCCTCAGAACTCATCATTTACATTTTGAGAAAAAGAAGGAGTGAGAGCTATGTCATCCATTTCAGTGCCTCAGCCCAAAACTTACGGCCCGTTAGGTAATCTGCCGCAGTTGAATTTCGACGAGCCAACCCAGTCTTTGGTTAAGCTGGCAGGTGAGTACGGTCCTATTTTTCGCATGGATTACCCTGGAAGAAGTGAGCTTTATATTTCGAGTGAGAAATATGTAGCCGAGGTTACGGACGAATCCAAATTTGATAAACGAGTGTGGGCCCCCCTCGCCAAGGTACGTGCTTTTGCCGGAGATGGACTCTTTACTAGCTGGACAGACGAGCCTAACTGGAAAAAGGCACATAATGTTCTGCTCCCAAGTTTCAGCCAGCGCGCAATGCAGGGGTATCATAACAAAATGGTGGATCTCGCCGTACAGCTGGTGCAGAAATGGTCGAGATTGAATCCCGATGAATCAGTCAATGTGCCCGATGATATGACCCGTCTGACCTTGGATACTATTGGCCTGTGTGGATTCAATTACCGATTCAACAGCTTCTATCGGGAAGAACCGCATCCATTCATTACAAGCATGGTAAGGGCATTGGATGAATCCATGAGTTCATTACAGCGTCTGCGTTTGCAGGATAAATTGATGATTAGCAAAAAGAAACAATTTGAACAGGATATCCGCTCCATGTTCTCGCTGGTCGATCACATCATTGCAGAGCGCAAGGCACAGCCGCAGGATGGGGCAGATGATCTTCTTTCTCACATGCTTAGCGGCAAAGACCCGGAGACAGGCGAAACATTGGATGATGAAAATATTCGGTATCAGATCATTACTTTCCTGATTGCAGGGCATGAGACAACCAGTGGTTTGTTATCTTTTGCGGTGTACTACCTGATGAAAAATCCGGATAAACTCGCGAAAGCTCAGGCGGAAGCAGATGACATTCTGAAAGATCCGGTGCCAACATACAACCAAGTTCGTCAATTGAAATATATACGTATGGTGCTGAGTGAAGCATTACGCTTGTGGCCAACCGCGCCAGCATTCTCCTTGTATGCAAAAGAAGATACAGTGCTCGGCGGACAATATCCGCTTCAAAAAGGAGATAGTGTCAGCGTGCTTATACCCAAGTTGCACCGTGACCGTGAGGCGTGGGGAGACGACGTAGAAGAGTTTCGGCCTGAGCGGTTCGAAGATCCAAGTAAAGTGCCACACAACGCTTATAAACCGTTCGGTAACGGTCAACGTGCCTGTATCGGACAGCAGTTTGCTCTTCAGGAAGCGACGCTGGTGCTGGGCATGGTTTTGAAGCATTTTGACTTCATTGATCATATGAATTATCAATTGAAGGTCAAAGAGACCTTGACACTTAAACCTGACAATTTTGTTATACGAGTTCGTCCACGCGGAGGTCAACCCGTGTTGGCTGTACCTGGTTTGGCTGTGCAAGAGCCTACTACTGCTGTGAAAAAGAATGAGCAAGATGTCGTGGATGCACATCATACCCCTATGCTTGTCCTGTACGGCTCCAATCTGGGGACGGCAGAGGGCATCGCGCGTGAAATTGCAGATACCGCCAGATATCAAGGTTTCCGCAGCGAAGTCGCTGCGCTGGATGACCGCGTGGGCAATCTGCCTAAAGAAGGAGCTGTCATCATTGTCAGTGCATCCTATAATGGTCAGCCCCCAAGCAACGCCAAAATGTTCGTAGAGTGGATTAGGCACGCAGATGCAGATGAGTTCAAGGGTGTGAGCTATACTGTTCTTGGATGCGGTGATCACAACTGGACCAGTACGTATCAGCGCATTCCGCGTTTGATTGATGAACAGCTGGCCTTGCGGGGAGCAAAGCGCCTGTCATCCCTTGGTGAGTCGGATGCGAGTGGTGATTTTGAGAAGCAGGTGGAGGATTGGACGGAACAGCTTTGGCCTGACCTGGCACGGAAGCTGGATTTGAAGCTAAACACTGGCTCAACAAGTGATCGCAACTCCTTGTCCGTACACTTTGTCAGTGGCATGGCGGTTACTCCGCTTGTAGAAACGTATGATGCACATATAGCTGCTGTGCTGGAGAATCGGGAGCTTCATGATGCAGGCAGTGAGCGGAGTACAAGACATCTGGAGATTAAACTTCCGGAGGGAATCACTTACAAGGAAGGCGACCATCTGGGCGTTCTACCACAAAATCCGCCGGAGCTGGTGGAGCGAGTCCTTCGCCGCTACGGGTTTACCGGAGCCGAGCATCTGGTGTTGGATGCATCGGGCCGAAGCGCAGCTCATCTTCCGCTGCAACAGCCAGTGAACCTGTACGACTTGCTCAGCCACAGTGTAGAGTTGCAGGAGGCTGCAACTCGTGCGCAGTTAAGAGARCTTGCTGCACATACGGTCTGCCCTCCGCATAAGAAGGAGCTTGAAGCGCTGCTGGATGAAACGGTTTATATGAATGAAGTGCGCAGTAAACGGATATCCATGCTGGACTATCTGGAGAAATATGAAGCATGTGAATTGCCGTTTGAACGTTTCCTGGAGCTGCTGCCTTCGTTGAAGGCCAGATATTATTCCATCTCCAGCTCGCCGCGAGTACAGGAAGCACAAGCGAGCATTACAGTAAGTGTGGTAGAGGCACCTGCGTGGAGCGGACAAGGGATATACAAAGGTATTGCTTCCAACTATCTGGCTGGGCTGAAGCCTGGTGACGAGGTAGTGATGTTTGTCCGTACCCCGGAATCCGGATTCCAGTTGCCTGAGCACCCGGAGGTGCCGATTATTATGGTGGGTCCGGGAACAGGTGTGGCGCCATTCCGTGGGTTCTTGCAAGCAAGGCATAAATTGAAACAACAAGGTGAACGGGTTGGGGAAGCCCATCTTTACTTCGGATGCCGCAATCCCGAACATGATTATTTGTACAAAAACGAACTACAAGCCGCCGAGCAAGAGGGGCTTGTGCAGCTTCATACAGCGTTCTCCCGTCTCCAAGGTGAAGAGAAATGTTATGTTCAGCATCGGATGAAAGAGGATGCACATCTGTTGATTCCTTTGCTGGATAACGGGGCGCATCTATACATTTGTGGAGATGGAAGTAAGATGGCTCCCGATGTGGAGGCAACGCTCAAACAGGCTTATGTAGACATTCTAGGCAAAACTGAAGAAGAGGCAGAAGCCTGGCTTAACCAGCTTCAGGAACAAGGTCGTTATGCCAAAGATGTCTGGACAGGAGTGTAGTTGAATTCTATGGAAGTGGTTCAGTGATTGGAGGGTGCTGAGTTACTGTGCACCGGCGAAGGACATGAAGCCATGCGGTGAGAAGCGGAGACAAACGTTTCTCACCGCTTTTTTCGTTCAAGGAGCTGTTGCAGGTATCTAGAACGGGCAGCTCCTTCAAGGTTACCTGCGGCGGATACAGCGACGTTTCCGTTTATAGGTTCGCTTGCGAGGTCGATAAATGGACTCCACGCTGGAAAGGGGAAACAGAATACGCGAAGGGACTCTGCCTTTACCTTGCAGCTCAATATAATTGAGACCAACGCCAACCAGTCTGATGTTCCTGAATGCGTTGCGTGAAGGAAATGTTGTACGAATGCCAACCCGAATTCCTCGCTTTGTGCGTGGAATGTTGAATACACGAATGGAATTCAGGCTGAGCGGGATAAATAATTGATGATTGATTTTGACAAAGTTACGAGTGAATACCTTCCGAATACGTCCAGGCTCCAGACCGGTACGCGGGGCATTAAGCTCAGCCAGATGTCCCTGAAATTGGGTCAACCGCTGCTGAAGTGTTTTGCCTGTACGAAGATGCTGCCAGCTCATAAGTCATCCTCCGTTCGTCATTTATACCTAGTATATGAACGGGGCAAGGAGGATGGTGAATACTTGGCAGCCCATGTTCATGCTAGATGATACGTACTGGGAGGTATGTGCTTGTGTAATGAAAAACCAAAAAGGCAAAAGATCAGAGATTCCAGATCTCTAATCTTTTGCCTTTTTTAATAAGCGCTATATGTTAGTATAACAAATGTGTTCGTTTGCCTTTATCAACGAATTTAGAATTGTACCAAGGAATCGACCTTAACCGGAAGGCCTGTTGCAATGGCACGATTGGCTGCAATACCTGTCAGGATGGAGCGGGCGCCATCCACGTGATTGGCTGCACGATGGAACGGATCTTCAGACGGCGCGCCGAACAGATCGTTAAGCAGTACAGGGTCGCCTCCGCCATGACCACCTTCTTTTTCTTCAACTTCAACATCATAAGGTGTGCCGAACATTGGAAGCACGCGCAGCGTTTTGCCGATCAAAGCGCCTTCTTTGCTCTTATCACCCAGTGAATTGACGTAGGATTGTTCGATAATGCTCATCTCAATGCGTCCTTTTGTTCCATTAATGGCGATGCGGTAACCTTCCCATGGCTGATAAGCGACAAGGGAGTAAGTCAGGATAGCTTTATTCTGATATTGGACCAGAACACCCATTGTATCCTCAATATTGATGCCTTCACCAAATACGCTTTGATCACGCTGGTAACCATCTTCGGTCTCGGCATCCAGATACATCGACTTCAGATGCTCATCGGAATCGAGATGCAGGGCAAATGGATCATCCTGAGCGAGCGGGTTGCCTGTAGCACGGTTGTAAAATTGAGTAACCCCGCGATCCTCGGCATTTTCTCTGCCGTAAAACATCAGATCTCCAAATGCAAATACGGTATCTGGCTGTGAGCCAATCCAGAAGTTCACCAGATCGAAGTGATGCGTCGATTTGTGTACGAGTAATCCGCCGCTATTGCGCTTGTCCCGGTGCCAACGTCGGAAATAATCCGCCCCGTGGCGGGTATTTAGAAGCCATTCGAAGTGCACGGACGTCACTTTGCCAATGGCATCGTCCAGAATAAGCTCCCGTATTTTCGTGTGATGCGGTGCATAACGATAGTTGAATGTGACACGTACATTCTGTCCGGTACGTTTTACGGCATCCAGAATATCCTGACACTTCTCTTCATTGATGGTCATCGGTTTCTCGGTAACTACGTCACAGCCCAGTTCCATGGCCCGAATAATGTATTTATGGTGAGTCCGATCCACGCTGGTCACGATAACATAGTCTGGCTTCTCATTCTCAATCATCTGGTCAAACTGATCTGCCAAATACGTCGGTACTTCAGCATAGTTATATTTTTCTCGAAGCAGCTTATTTGCATAATTCATACGCACTTGATTAATATCACAAAAGCCGACAAGCTCTGAAGTTTCATTGAAATCCCGGGTCAAGGCACCATAGAAAAATTCGGCACGACCGCCTGTTCCGACCAATACATAACGTTTTTTGTTACCCATGCATATCGCCTCCTTGAATGTAGGTTTAGCCTATAACAAAGGAGCACTTCTTTCGCCGCTTTTTATGCGTAAACGCTTTCAAATGCCGCTTATTTTGCTATAATTGTGAAAAAGGAGAGAACAACATGACCGAAGCCATTCGTGCGGACTACCATGATACAACGGATTTATTACATATGGAATACGATCGCCGTATCGGGTATTACTCCATGCCGGGTGATCATTTTCACGACCATTACGAATTGTATTATTTACTCTCTGGAGAGCGTATTTATTTTATTAAAGATCGGTCGTATCGAATCAAAGCAGGGGACTTGGTATTTGTGAACCGTAGCACGGTACATAAAACACTGGAAAGCGGAATGCAAGGCCATGAGCGAATTGTGTTATACCTGCAACCTGGACTATTTGCTGCGATGTTGGTCTCAAGTGAATTGGCCGAGGGGTTAACCGAGCCTTTTCGCTGGGATATACCCATTGTGAGATTCCCCGCTCATATCGCCAAAGTGACCGAGGGGATCGTGGCGGAGATGGTGAAAGAAATGCGAAAGCCTGACGAGGGAAGTGGGATGTTGTTGCGTCACCGTACACTGGAGTTGCTGCTGCATACGTACCGCCACCGTCATCTGGGACGTATACAAATGGATGATCAAGACCCTGCTCTTCACCCCAAGATTCAAATCGTTGTCCGTTATCTGAATGAAAATTACCAGAGCCCGCTTACGCTGCCAGAAGTGGCAGGCAAGTTTCGGATCAGTTCTCATTATCTAAGCCGGTTGTTTAAACAAACGACGGGTTTTGCCTTCAGCGATTATTTGAATTTACTGCGGGTGAAGGAGGCTCAGCGTCTACTCCGTGAGAGTGAAGAGTCAGTGACCGATATTGCCTTGCTGGCGGGGTTTGGCAATTTTTCGCATTTTGGCAAGATGTTCAAGCGCACGGTCCAGATGTCACCGAGAACGTACAGGCAGGAATACAACGAACGGGATGGAATTAAAAAAGTATAAAAACGCGATAACATGATAACATCAGAGGTGTATCTTATTGGAAAATGAGAGAGAGGTCCTGAGGATGAGTATGATCGAAGCCAGACTGCAGGAACGGGGAATCATGCTTCCGCAATCCAGCGCTCCTGCGGGGAAATATGCAAACGCCGTAATTGTGAATGGAATCATGTATGTATCAGGAAAAGGCCCAGCTACGGATGAGCGCGGCAAGCTTGGCGTGGAATTTACGACAGAACAGGGGTATGACTTTGCCCGGAACGCCGGACTTGAGGTACTCGCTGTTGTGCGGGATGTACTGGGATCGCTCGATCGTGTCAAACGGGTCGTGAAGGTGCAAGGGTTTATCAACGCATCTGTTTCTTATCAGGAGCACCATAAGGTGCTGAACGGGTTCTCGGATCTGATGGTAGAGGTTTTTGAAGAACAGGGAGTGCACGCAAGGTCCGTCTTCGGGGCTGCCTCCGTCAGAGACCAACTTCCGCTGATTATTGATTCGATTTTTCAGGTAGAGGAGTAGGTTTCATGACAGATTCAAGGGTGTTGCTTCCTATAATGCTCGATTTTCCTGAGAGTTTTCACACGGAACGTCTGACTATTCGAGCCCCGCAGTGGGGGGATGGGGCGGATGTTAATGCAGCCATTCGGGAAAGTGCCGATGAGCTACGACCATGGTTACCTTTTGCAGAGAATATTCCTTCATTAGAAGAGTCAGAAGCATCTGTGCGAAAAGCCAGACTGAAATTTATGGAACGCAGTGATCTGATGCTGCACTTGCGCGATAAAATTACGGACGAGTTTGTTGGCAGTAGTGGTCTGCACCGGATAGACTGGAACGCACGCTGCTTCGAGATTGGCTACTGGGTGCGGACCTCAAGATCAGGTAAAGGTTTGGTCACAGAGGCTGTACGAGGGATTGAACAGTTTGCGATTTTGCATCTGCAGGCCAATCGGCTTGAGATTCGTTGTGATGCGCGAAATGTCCGCAGTGCCAAGGTAGCTGAACGGTTAGGGTACACTCTGGAAGGTGTACTGCGCAGAATAAAACAGGATCGCACAGGTGTATGGGTAGATACGATGATTTTTTCCAAAGTAAGAGGGATTGAGTTCAAGTAAGCGAACAAGACTAAAAGCTTTAAATATGAGGAGTTCATACTCTCGGGAGGGTAAGTACATGAAGCTGATGGGTCAAGGAAGAACGGCGGAAATCTACCATTATGCAGATGATCTTATTTTGAAATTATACCGGACAGGGTTTTCAGGAGAAGCGGTACAGAATGAATATCACATCAGTCAGTTCGTATATGATAAGGGGTTGCCCGTACCTCGTACTGTAAAACAAATACATCACGCTACGCGCACGGGCATCGTATTTGAACGGTTTGAGGGAACAACCCTGTTATCTCTGATGATTCAGCAGCCGGAATTGCTGGAACAGTTATCATCGACAATGGCTGCAATTCATTATAAACTGCACCAGATACAGGCTGAGGACAGCACATTGCCTTCTCAGAAAAAGATTCTGGAGCATGCGATTCTACGCGTATCCAGCTTTTCCGCTATTGAACATGAGCGTCTGATTCATTATTTGTCCGAATTGCCTGAGCAGCGGGTGATCTGTCACGGTGACTATCATCCTGATAATGTGATGCTGAGCAAAGACGGGGGACAACATTGTGTCATCGACTGGATGACGGGAATGGCGGGTGATCCTGCGGGTGATGTGGCCAGAACGTGGGTAATATTAAAAAGCGGCAAGTTGCCAGACGATGCAGAACCTGCAATTCGGGAAGGATTTGAGCGGGCTCGAAGTTTGATTTTGCAGCAGTACTTAGCTCATTACATCTCTCTTTCCGGAATCTCTCGTGAGCAGATTGATGCCTGGATGTTACCCGTAGCTGCTGCTCGTTTAGACGAAAACTTGCCTTCACCGGAAGCGGAGCACTTACTTCAGTTTGTGAGGGACAAACTCCGCTTGCTGGATGAAACGGTTCTTACAACATCATGAGATAAAGAGGGTGGAGAATCCATGCTGTATGCGCTGGAAGTAATCCAACGTTATAAATCAGGAAAGTCACAACAATATTTGCAAGATGAGCCACAATGGCTGCAATGGTTAGTAGCGGCGGAGAAGCCGAGAATCAATCTGGAACGTATTCACTCTATTGCTGAGCTTCAGAAGAGCAATGCAGTATTGGATTACTCTGAGCGTACACTTCAGGTGCTGGACGAACTCCAGCTTTCGTTCTGGATGAAGGAGCTACTGGAGGAAGTACTGGCCTGGTCCGAGACGGCAAAAGCAGGTTCGCTGGAACAGCGCAGAACGTGGCAGCAGCAGGGCATTAACCTGTTTGTACATAATATTGGCTCAGCCCAGCTATATAGTCTATATACAACAGATGGAGCGAATGGGCTGGAATCGGCAACGTCTCCGAAACAGGAGATCATTCGCATTCTAATATCAACACACGGATTAATTGGACAATACATACGGGGTGAAATTCCGTTTGCGGAGAATATACCATTGCGTTCTTTAATGACCAAAGGCTGGGTTACCGACAGTGAACTGCACAGCCTGCTGATGGCTTTGAATGAATGTATCATTGCTGCCGTTGATCCTAGGCTCTGGAAGCATGTTCAGGACGAAGTAGAGCAGATTGTGGACTGGATTGTAACAGGTACCGAGCACACAGATTGGAGTGTGAAAGAACGATTATCCCGTCTGAGAAGCAACGCGATCCAGCAAGGCGAAGCGATCGATGATACGTATGCCAAACTTGAACAGCAGTTTTCGATCGGGCAGCAGCTAGCTCCAATTGCTTCACGTACCTTGTGGTATGTCGAGTCAGCCATGCAAGATTATTCACTTGAAGAGATGGTCAAGGTATTTATGCTCGCACTTCACAGCGGAGAATGGGATAGGGAAACGGAGGAGGAATCAATGGATTCTTCCGTGACCTCTTCCATTCGTCATATAAGCTTTGAACCGTTAATGAACACGATGTATTACGACTACAAGGGTCTCAAAAAGCTGAATATTTACAAGAAACGTATGATCGAAAAATATTTGGAACAGTATTCTTGGGAACAGATTATCGCTGGCGAGCAACTGCCTTATCCACATCTTGGACATCGAGTTGAACGATATCCTGATCTGCCAGATACGCTATTTGTGACCTTTGAATTCTCGCCTGCGGCCGAGAAACTGATTGCATTTTGCATCGAAGCAGAGAAATCTCCGTTGTACGAACAGGCGGTGTTATTGTTATTTGATCTGTTTGGCTTGCGCCGGGATRCATACGACCGATTCCACAATGAAGAGACGTATCTTTCGGATATGAACAGTTCGGGGGATTACAAAAAAGTACTACTGGATTACATGGTGGGCAAGCGTGTGCTTGACATTGGTCCAGGGGGCGGCATATTGCTCGATCTGATTGAGCAGGAGAAACCGGAAGTTGAGGCGATTGGCATCGATATTTCGGCCAACGTGATTGAAGCACTGGAGCGTAAAAAGCAACGGGGATCCCATCGCTGGCATGTGGTGAAAGGGGATGCGCTACAGCTGGATCAGTATGTGGAGTCTGGCACAGTGGATACGGTTATCTTTTCCTCCATTCTGCACGAGTTATATTCCTACATTGAACGTGACGGACGCAGATTCAATACAGATACGGTGGCGGCCGCGCTGCAAAGTGCTTTTCAAGTGCTCTCCCCAGGTGGAAGAATCCTTATCCGAGACGGTATTATGAGCGAACCCGAGTTGCAGAAAAGACGAATTCGATTCCTGGAGCCGGACGGGTTGCGTTGGCTGGAGCGTTATGCAGCAGATTTCAAGG
This sequence comes from Paenibacillus sp. 2TAF8, assembly GCF_052114825.1. NCBI lineage: Bacteria > Bacillati > Bacillota > Bacilli > Caryophanales > Paenibacillaceae > Paenibacillus > Paenibacillus sp. 2TAF8. The sequence continues at coordinate 694,263 of NZ_JBFRFN010000002.1, read as the reverse complement.
GGCGCAAGATTACTTTCGAACGTATATCGGATCATGAAGTGATGATGCCGATTAATGATGCGATGGAGTTTCTGTACACCTATACTTGGGGTGAGGAAGCTTATGTACACGAAATTCAGGAGCAGTTTGGCGTGTTTACACCGCAAGCCTATGAGGAATGCATACGTGAAACGTTGGGTGAGCAAGCAGAAATCATCATGCTACGTCATTTCCTGCAAAAGGGGTATACCGAAGCACTAGCAGAGCGGATTAATTTTATGGATGAACAGGGTAAACCTGTGTCCTTGCCTGACAGCACCTGTCTGATTGTAATCGAGAAGAAGGGAAAGATTGCTGGATGAGCACAGGAGCTTATACAAGCTTGTATTTTGTACGACATGCAGAATCCAGGTTCATCGAAGGCAAGGAGCGCGAGCGTGGACTGACTGAGCAGGGGGATTTGGATGCGAAGAAAGTGGCCAATCTTTTGCAAGCAGAGCACATAGCGTTTTTTTACTCCAGTCCGTATCTTCGAGCGGTGCAAACCATTCAGATTTTGGCTGACTTGTATGGAAAGCCTGTGCTGACCTTTGAAGATTTGCGTGAACGTGCGTTGTCGGGTTCCCATGTCAAACATGATGATTTTCATGAGGCTAAGCGACAGTTGTATCTTGATGCTTCGTTCGCTTTTCCAGGTGGAGAGTCTGGAATTCAGGCTCAGGCGAGAGCCGTTAACATAATTGAACAGGTGTTGGACGAGCACAGGGGGAACAAGATCGTGATTGGTACACATGGTGATATCATGACCCTTATTTTTCAGCATGTTGACCCGAATTACGGTTTCAAGTTTTGGAAGAGCACCACGATGCCGGATATCTACAGAATGGATTTGGATAGAGCTGACAACATGTTACAGATTACAAGAATGTGGGAGTGAAATATATGAAAATTACGTTTTTGCCGGATACATATACGGTGGAGGAATTAAGTGTGACGTCGCTGATGGATAGAACATATTGCATATTTGATCTGGAAGGAACAGGTATTGATACGACTGTGGAGAGCATCACTCAGTTTGGCGCAGTGCCTTATAAAAGGGGAGCGGGCCTTGGCGAATCTAGTTTCTCTTCTCTAGTTCGGGCATCCAAACAGATTCCGGCAGCGGTAGAGAAACTTACCGGTATTACAAATGATGAAATGTTAAAGGCACCGCATTTTAATGAGGTGTATGAGCAATTCTGTAGCTTCATCGGAGACGAGGTGCTCGTGACGCATGCAGGGTATGAATATGACCTACCTATGTTAGAGCGACATTGTCAAGAATACGGGTTAACTATGCTTACCAATAAGGTGTTGGATACCAAGGCGATGTTCACATATATTCATCCCGAGGTAACGGATGTTGTCTCTACGGACTTTCTTATCCAGTACTACGATCTGAATACAGAAGGCATTCACAGACATGATGCTCTGGAAGATTGTGGTATTATTGCCCGGATATTCGAATGTGTGCTCGATGAGTATGAGAAACGAGGATTGGATCATTTTACAGCAGATGCTAGCAAACACATGAAACGTTTTGTTATTCCGGAGATGTATTTGAAAAAGGAGAACGAAGGAGTGACAGAATGAGTAGGGACGATGTGAACCTATTGTTACAGGATTTGAAAGAAGAACGCTTGCTCTGCGAACGAAATTTCGAAGGACTGGATGTAGAGGCGTATCTGGATAAACGTGATGAAGCTCCATTTGCTGATGAGTGGATGAAGGCTTATGAACGCTATGCCGGGGACTCTGCTGTTGCAGAAGATGAAGTGCTGCGACAGATCAGGGAGATTGCCTTTAAACGAACGATAAGCTTGACGGGTGAACCTGAGTTAGCCGGTTATGTCAGCGATGATTTTGGGTTGATCGGTTGTTATTTGCTGCAAGATGGTGAGCAGGATGCGTTTGTGAATCGGTTGTATGAGGGTTACGTTAAAGAGTAAGGAGATCAGGGAAGATATGAGGTGTGCTTACATGATTCAACCCGTACTAAAAGAGATTGTCATTACAGGAAATCCCAATATCCATGGCAAATTAGAATTCACAGAAACAGAAGATATTGGAGATGACTTTTATTTGTCAGGTACCGCTTGTATCGGAACTGAAGACGGTGATGGAGCGGATTGTTTTGACTTTGGAATCATAACCCCAAAAGCGCTTGAGAGAGAACTTGGAGATGGCGTAGATATCATCTCAGGTTCAAGATATTTTATTGTGAATAGATTAGACTTTGAAATGATTACTAGAAAGATAGAACAGATCCTTCTTAAACATCAAAGGGAGACATGGAAAGAAGTAGCTAATAGCCTTACTCCTTATTTCAGCTGGGAATATACGGATTCCATACGTTTGAATAGTGAGGAAGAACTTCTGGAGATGATCAGAAAACATACGGATGAGAGTATGGATTAGAACACGTGTAGATAAAATTGCCCCTGCTTCGTAGATTCGTAGCAGGGGTATCTTTTATCAAGAATGCTTCGTTTGTATAAAAAAGAGGTCTCAAATGTGTATTGTGAGTTTGGGTCAACATCATGTACAATTCACCTACAGAGTTATATGAGAATGATTATCATTATAGATTAAAGTATTCTGTTCTCATGATGACATCTACAGATTAGACATAGGGGGAAATGCATGATGGCAAGACGGAGCAAAGGAATTCAAGGGTGGTTGATGTTGTTATTGCTCACTGCAATGGTGATATCCGGTTGTAGCGCAAATAAAGAAACGTCAGCACAACAGGGAGATGCCAAGAAGAGCACCAGTGTGGAAACGGAAGCCTCGAACGCCGCGACACGTGTTGTAAAGGATGAATTTGGAGAAGTAARGATCCCAGTTCATCCACAACGTATTGCGGGTATCTATGTCGAGGACTATCTCAAAGCGCTGGATATTACACCTGTTGTGCAATGGTATCATCCCACTTGGGGAGTACAGGATTATTTGAAGTTGGATGCGCCAAAGTTTGATACGACAGGCAGCATTGAGGCACTTTTGCAATATAACCCGGATCTGATCATCGTTGATGGTGGGGCAGATGCAACCCAATACGAACAATATAGCAAGGTAGCCCCAACCTACCGTCTGCCGGAGAGTGTTCTTCAGGACTCCAATCAGGTATTGACGACAATTGCCGATATTGTAGGGCAACCAGAAAAAGGGGTAGCATTTGAAGAGCAATTCAAACAAAAAATTGCAGATGCGAAAGCAAAATTACAACAAACCATTGGAAATGAGACGGTTGCAGTTGTGAGATTAAACGTAGCAGACAAAGGATTGGCGTTATTCGGGGCCAAAAATCGGTTGACCGGATTTGTTTACTCTGATCTTGGACTTACTCCACATCCACTTGTACGAGATATGAAAGAGTACCAAGAGATTCTGTCCGAAGAGGCGATTCCGAGTCTGGATGCCGATCACATTATCGTGTTTCCTTCAAACGGAACCTGGGATTCCGCAGAAAATCAGGAGGCTATCCGCATGTTGGACGGAAAACTGTGGCAGTCGCTTCCTGCAGTTAAAAATAAACATGTCTACATGATGGAAAGGTCTCACTGGCAGTCCGGAGCAGTCATTGCAAATTCCATGAAGATTGATGATTTGTTGGAAAAGATGACGCCATAACTTATGAGTTGAATAGAGAAAGTTCTTCAGCGTGGGTTGAAGAGCTTTCTTTTTTCGTTTACACTGATTCTAATTGATAACAATTCTCACATAAGGAAGATGGATGCACAATGTACGCTTCAATACAGCACATCATTACCAAGCCATGGCTCTGCTCTTTACAACGCATAGAATACGTAGATTATACATTGGAAACAAGCTCAACATATTCAGTTAAGCAAACGGAAGCTCATTCTTTCATTGTTGTGGTGCAAGGAAGGGGCATTTTAACGTGTTCTGAGGGTCAAACGAAGCTGGAACCGGGTTCCATATGTTTGGTGCGTGGAGATGTTTCTTTCTCTGTAACAACTAATGTTGGAGAAGGAGAGGCGTTGGCGTTTTATAAATTGGCTATGAATTCGATGTTCGAAGACAGCTGTTCGGGCAAGCTAATGCCGATCCAAAACAATCTGGAGAAGCAGGCTATTAACCGTGAAATAAGTTTGGCTACTGACAACATAATATCCGTCATTAATTTTACATATACCCCTTGGAGTGCCTGTGTGGAGTGTATAGAACAGTTATATCGCCAGCAAGATGTTACGGTTGTGCATGACGTGTGGGATGTGCAAATCCAGTTCCAACAGTGGTTCCGAGCTGTCGTTCGTCAAAATGATCCGGAGCTTCAGCTGAATCATGATCGGACCCCACTCCAGCAATCCGTTCAATACATTGAATCACATTATAATCAGATACTCACCGTGGACGAGCTAGCTTCCCGAGCCGGTCTATCCAGAACAAGTTATACGCGGCATTTCAAGAGATTGACAGGCCAGCTTCCTCTTGATTATGTGAACCGTGTTCGACTGGAGCGATCCAAAAAGCTGTTACAGATAACGGATGATCGTCTGCATGATATTGCGAGTCATGTGGGATTTAACAATGAGTATTATTTTAGTCGCCGCTTCAAGCAATATTCGGGAGTCTCACCCGGCGTGTACCGTCGTCATCACCGCCAGGAGGTGCGTGTGTTTGCTCCTTATCTGGAAGATTTCCTGTTGGCGCTCGGAGTGAAGCCGATATTGCAGAGTTCGCATCGGGCTTGGGGCAAACAACGTTATTTACAACTGGATGATGTGCCCGAATTTGACGTCAGTCAGCAGGATGCCGAATTTCAGGCCGAACATATACCAGAGTTCATCATGCTGGACATGGGATATAAAACATGGAACCTGGATCGTTTCGAACAGGTGGCACCCGTGTATTATGTACACCAAGAGGGTGAGGATTGGCGTGCCATTTTGAAATCGGTGGCAGACGTGCTTGGTAGAAACAATAGAGTCCAGGACGTTATTGAGTCGTATGAAGATAAAGCCATGGAGGCCAAAAGACATCTGCAAGGACGTATGCGCAAAGAATCGGTTGCTTTTCTCCGTGTTTCGGCTTCTGGAATTACACTTTACGGTGATCAATGTGGTTATGTAGGCCCAGTCATCTATCGGGATCTAGGTCTCAACCCTCATGAATATGTGACACAGTGGACACGACATGAGCGCAGAGTCGACATTGGATTAGAACAATTAAGTCAGCTTGGTGCTGATCATCTACTGATTACCTTTGATACTCGTGACTCTTTAAGCTTTGAAGAGGAACGACAATTACTGGACAGAACAGAGTGGAAGCAACTTCCTGCCGTGAAGAGCTGTCATGTTTATGAGGTAGATTTTTTGACGTGGATGAACTATGGTGTGATCTCTCATGGGAAGAAAATCGACGATATCTTGCGGTTTATAGGGTAGTAGTGGTTATGCAAAAAAGCAAACAAAGGCTCCTTCAGCTCATGCTGAGGGAGTTTTTGCTTGGTACGGAATCAAATTTAACACAAAAACAGAATAACGTTCACAAAATGCTGAACCTGTAGTCTTTGAAGAGGCTCATGCAACATAACATTAGAGTGAAGGCAGCACAGTTCAAGATTTAAGACCGCTGCTATTTTAATCACAGCCATGGACGGCAGATGGGAGAGCTGCAATGACTAAACGGGTGATTTTGTTGGAAGAAAGTGGGGTAGACTTGAAAGGGCTACCATACAGTATGGGGGCTGCTCTCGCAGAATGGATGCAAGAAGGATGGTCTGTCCCAGCGGGAATGGTCGTTAAGACGGATGGCTGCCGCGCATATTGTACCCGTCTTGGTCAACTTTCGGATGAAATCATGGAAGAGCTGGTTAGTGCCATCCGACAGCTGGAGCAGCAAACGGGTACATCTTTTGGTGGCCCGAACCATCCGCTCCTGTTTGATGTGCGATCAGATGAGGCTGTTTCTTTTTCGGCATTAGAAAACTACGCTATATCATACGTGGGTCTGAATGATGAAACCGTTGAAGGTCTCGCTCACCAGACAGGCAATCGTTTTTATGCGCTTCAATGTTATCTGGCCGTACTTCAGCAGTACGGGCACTTAGTTCATGGTATTCCCTATAAGATGACTTTTGCGAAGCCTGCAGCTTCAGAGCCTTATTTTTCAGGAGAGACGGAGCTTGAATTATTGATTGAAGAATGGAAGGACTTGATTCAGGCGGTCAGCGGAAGTCCTTTTCCACAGGATGTATTTACTCAACTTCAAACAGCTGTTCGAGCGGTGTTCTGTTCTGCTGACAAGATGAATCATGGAGCTGATCCCCTTGAGGATCAAACAAAGGAAGAAGCAACAAACGGGTCCGCTGTACTTATACAGGCCATGGTACAAGGTAATGACGTCAATTATAAAGGTTCAGGGAAAGTCTACACCCGTAATCCGGCAACGGGGGAGCAAGGCATGATAGGAGATTATCTTCCGTCAAGAAGCAAGTCTGGAATGGTGCATGCGCTCTCTTACTTAAAAAGAAATAATTCAAAGCGCTATACAGAGCTTGAGATGATCTCTACGGAGCTAGAGAGACGCACAGGAACAGTGCTGGAACTCACCTACGTGGTGAAGACGGACTCGGTATGCATACAACATGTGCAACCTGCGAGATTAAGTTCATTGGCTACGATCATAAACGCAGTCAATTTCGTACATGAGGGGCTGGTTTCAAAAGAGGAAGCACTCCTCCGAATGAGATCAGAGGTTATAGCAGCAGGTATGCAACAGGAGTTGCCTGAACTGAAAATTTTGCTGGAATGGGCTGATGACATAAAAGAGTTATCCATTCTTTCCAAGGTGGAACATATATCAGAGATTTGGCATGCGCGAGCATGGGATGCTGAGGGAATCGGGTTATGTACAACCGAGACTATGCTGTTGTCTCCGTCAAGAAAGCCTTATATGCAGAAGATGCTGTTGGCCGAAACAGAAGCAGATCGCAGGCGTGGGCTGGAACGATTGCTGCCGATGCAGCAGTCTGATATGGAATGTCTTTTTGAAGCGATGGACGGACGACCGGTGAACATTCAATTATTTGATTTTCCGCTACAAGAGTTGTTTCAGGATGAAAATGTGCTGGAGTTACAAAGTAATGATTCGGCATTGGTTTTATCCCAGATTCATGAAATGCAACTGGAGGCTATTTTCCGGGCAGCGGTCAAGAGTATTCGTAAAGGGCTATGGGTTCGTCCCGAAATCATGATTCCGCATGTGGAGCATGTACAAGAAATTCAAAAAATGAGAGCATTGGTGGATCATGTAGCGGATCAGGTGCTTGGTGAAGAGCGACGCCATTGTGTATATAAGGTAGGGGCTGCAGTTACCTCAGCAAAAGTTGCATGGACAGCAGCACATATCGCACGTTATGCGGACTTTATCTCGTTTGATGCAGATACTCTGACACAATCTATATATGGCAACACTCGTGAGAAAACAGCGGGGCGAGAGCTGGTTGAGGGAGTGACTGCCCAGATGGAATGTAATTCTTTTCATACCTTTAGTATAGAAGGGTTAGGAAGTTTAGTAGAGATGGCAGCTGCACAAGGGCGAATTCGCAAACCACATCTGAAAACATCCATAACCGGTGAACATATACTGGATGCGGCGTGCATTTACTTTATCCATGACATCAAGTTAGTGGCTGTATGTTGCAAACCAGAGCAGATTCCATGGGCTCGAGTTGTAGCAGCACAGGCAGTCATACGAGCATCACATAACAATCAAAGTATGAAGAACGAGGATATATCAACGATTGCCTGAGTCAATCCTTGTCCTTCATTAAAACACATCTGAGCCAGTGTGGACGTCTTTATAAGTAGAACGATTCATTTACACAAGAACGGAGAAGACAGAAAAAACCTGTAAAAGCGTAGCTAAAAGCTTTCTGAAAGAAAGCTACGTCGGAAGCATAGGCTTCGCATTTATCACAAGATTTTCCCCTTGAAAAGAGGGATCAGAAAAATCTAGGGATAACAGCGATTGAAAGGTTATTCTGTCTTTGGAGTGCCCGTGTAAATCATTTTAGTTCTAATTATATAGCATAACCTCAATGGAACAGCGACACGAAAACTGTTATACTGAAATATGCGTTTTGTAAATTGAACGTAAAAATTTCAGATAAGGGTTGAAAACGACCATGTTTACATCAACAAATAAAAGCAGGCAGCCATCTTCACGGACTTTATTTGCCGTCTTGTTTATTTTAATGCTGCTGAAGTTATCGCTTCTGCGTTATTTCTTTTTTAATGGATTGTCTGGCGTAGGAATGTTAACTGATGCACTCGCTGCACTCACCATTGTATGTGTGCTGGATCTCATTGTTCCGCTAAGCTGGAAGCGAACGGTATATGGAACGTTTAACGTTCTGTTCTCACTTCTTCTGTTTGCAGCCACGCTGTATAATGCGCATTTCAGTTCGGTTCCGACATACACTGCGCTAAGTGAACTTGGGCAGGTTGCCCAGGTCAGGGGAAGTATCGGACCATTGGTTCGTCCACAACATTTTTTGTTTTTTCTCGATATTGTTCTTGCTGTGCCGATCTGGTTGTTCATACGTAGACGGAGCAGAGGATCATATCGCAGCAGTTACCAGGAGAGTAGCCTGACATTTGGCAGAAATCGCAGACGCTACTGGGGTAAACTGGGCGTTGCACTTACAGCGGCGTTCTGCATCGTTTTGTCTGGCAGCTTTATCGTCAAGGGGGAAACGATTGATAACGAGCTGGTACGGGCTGAAAATCTCGGTTTTCTGAACTATCAGGTGTCCTCGGCAATTCTGACGAGCAAGGAAAATGAAGCCATTGCCAATGGCAATATTAACGAAACGATTGCCAAGATTAATGCATTGGTGAGCAAATATCCATACCAGAACAAAGCGACAAACGGCGCTGCGGTAAAGGCAAAGTATTTTGGCCAGGCGAAAGGTAGCAACCTGATTGTGCTTCAACTGGAGTCCTTTCAAAATTTTCCGATTAACGCTTCGTTGAACGGGCAAGAATTAACACCGGTTTTGAATAATCTTGCGAAAGAAAGCTATTATTTCTCTCATTTCTTCCAACAGATCGGTCAAGGAAATACGTCGGATGCGGAGTTTATGTCGAATACATCCATATATCCTACAGGGGTCGTGCCGATGTCAGCCGGGTATAGTGACCGTGACCTTCCAAGCCTGCCTAAATTGCTGGCCAAAGAAGGATATGAGTCAGAGACATACCATGTTAACGACGTAACCTTCTGGAATCGCAACAAGATGTATCCTGCCCTCGGATTCACGCGATACTTTGATAAACCTAACTTCACGAATGACAAATTCAACGATTTTGGGCCATCGGACGAAGAATTGTATCGGGTGGGTGTGGAAAAAATGACTGCGCATCAGACTGCAAATCAGCCATTCTATGCTCAGTTCATCACAGCCTCGAGCCATTCGCCGTTTACTGTCCCTGCTGATCGTGCGCGTATTGAAATTCCGCCGGCGATTACAAATAAACTGCTGAGTGATTACTTGCAAGCGATCAATTATACAGATTACGCGGTAGGTCAGCTGATTAACGAGTTGAAGGCAAATGGTTTATGGGATAACACTACGCTTGTGCTCTATGGAGATCATTTCGGATTGCCTGAGGAACCGGAAATTACAGAGCAGATTCAGGCAAACCTGAATATCCCATACGATGGAAAAGTAAGCCGATTCAACATTCCGCTGATGATTCATACGCCGAAACAGACGAAAGGGCAAGTGATCGAGCAGCCGGGAGGTCAACTGGACATTCTGCCTACCGTCATGAACCTCATGGGCGTATCGTTGCAGCAGGAGAAGTTCACAGCATTCGGTCATGACTTGCTGAATATGGATCACAACGCGTTTGGTATTCGTTATTACTTGCCGACCGGTTCGTTTGTCAACAATGACATTATGTTCATTCCGGGGGCAGGGTTTGATGATGGAACTGCTTATTCACTCAAAACCTATGAACGGGTGACAGATCTGGAACCGTATCGTTCCGATTATGAGCATGTGCTTAGTCTGATGAAGTTGTCTGACGAGTACGTGAAGCTGTTGCCTAAACGAGCACCTTAATTCAAAGAAGTTGAATAGTGCAGTGTCATATTAGTAAGGTGGACAAATAAGGTAGACCAATAAGATAGGCCGAGCAACATCCCGTAACGCAGCCAGCATAGAAGCTAGCTGCGTTTTTGTATTCTTTTTCAAATGGCGGGGTTAATAAGAATAAATCAAGTAAAGTTTGAAACTGTAATTTTTAATGTTACAATGGAGTAGTAAGCAATAGGAAAGATCGTTACTTTACATCACCCTACAGACGAGAGGAATGAATATATATGAAACTGAGTGTACTAGAGCATGGACACATTAGTGAGGGCCGCAATGTACAAGATGCTTTACATGAGGCAGTGACTTTAGCACAGCATGCCGAACAACTGGGGTATTCCCGGTTTTGGATGTCTGAGCATCACGGCGGCGGTGCGCTGTCCTTTTCAAGCCCGGAGATCATGATTGGCCATGTGGCTGCCCACACAGAACGTATTCGGGTCGGATCGGGCGGAGTCATGCTACCGCATTACAGCGCGTATAAAGTGGCAGAAAACTTCCGTTTGCTGGAAGCTTTGCACCCTGGACGGATCGATCTCGGCATTGGGCGTGCGCCAGGAGGCATGCCTATTGCGAGCAGGGCATTGAACGAGGGAAAGTCATCCAACGTACAGTTTTTCCCGCAGCAGATTGCGGATCTTGGAGGTTACTTCCATGAGCAGCTGCCTGAGGATCATCGTTTTGCTTCTCTTGTAGCCGGACCTTCCGTCCCAACGGTTCCTGAAGTGTGGTTGCTGGGCTCCAGCTCAGAAGGAGCGAGAATTGCTGCAGCGCAAGGGACTGCTTATGCCTTTGCCCAGTTTTTCGGAACGCCAGGTGGTGAGGAAGCGATGAAACACTACCGTCGCCACTTCAAACCTTCAATCCTGAACGACAAACCCCACTCTATGATTGCGGTCTCCGCTTTCTGTGCAGATACGGAAGAAGAAGCCGCTGAACTGGCTCGCAGCAATGAGTTATTCTTCCTGCGACTTGGACGCGGACTAGAACAGAAGTCCTTCCCTTCTCTGGAGACGGTGAATGACTATCCATATACAGCGATGGAAATGGAACAGATTCGTCAGCGCCGATCCTTCTCGATCATCGGCACGCCGGATCAGGTGAAGGACAAAATTATCGCGATGGCTGAACGTCATGAAGCCGATGAAGTGATCATTGCGTCAGCCATTCATTCGTTTGAGGCACGTCTGCGTTCCTTCCGTTTGATTGCAGAAGCTTTTGGCCTGCATCAGGACTAAAGCAGGATTAAGTCTACAGGAACGGGAATATAAATGTGGTTGGGACTGGAACCTTGCCCGGCTCGGCTGCAGTTGTGTTGCTGCTGGCTGAGAGGGTTCCAGTCTATATTTCTGGCTCACCCGGAAAGAGAGGAGATTCACTTGCGCAGATGTGTCATCAGTGACATCCACGGTTGTTATGATGAATTTAATGCATTGCTGGAACAGGTTCATTACAATCCCTCGCAGGATGAGTTGATTTTGCTGGGTGACTATGTAGATCGAGGCCCCAAAAGCAAACAGGTCATTGAGCAGATTATGAAGCTAAGACAGGAGCAGGAGAATAAAATCATCGTTCTGAAGGGCAATCATGATGCCATGATGGTCAAGGCTTTGACAAATGATGTGGAAGAGTACGACACACATTGGATTCGAAATGGAGGATTACAGACACTGGCAAGTTATCTGGACGTTTCGTATGATGGAGATCGGATGGATTGGCAAACCTATGCTCAGGACAAACAATGGATGCGCTCTCATTATATGGATCATCTACTTTTTCTGGACGGGCTTCCGCTGTCGTATGAAATTCCGGGATATATTTTTGTACACGCCGGGATCAACCCGGATGTAGCCGAATGGAGAAATCAGTCTGAACGAGATTTCATCTGGATTCGTGAACCTTTTTATAGCAGACCGACGATGCTTCAGGATATTGTTGTGTTTGGACATACACCTGTGCAATATTTGCAGGATGAGCCTGGAATTTGGATGGATCCGCTGGGAGACAAGATCGGTATCGACGGTGGATGTGCTTACGGTGCCCAGTTAAATCTGCTGGAGATTGATGAGGAAGGTTGTTTGCAGACGTTCTTTGTGAAAAAAGGAATGCAGATGCCGAACCCTGAGTTATAGATTTCAGTTATCGTTGCACAAACCTGGATAGATGTGCTAATTTATAGAGTTGTAATGTTATACTATGCAATTATCAAAAAGATACATATTCTACTGATGTGAGAGGAATGAAGTGAGTTTGGCTATCTATAATTTGGATCAACTTCAGCACCATATTCTACTCTGTAACGGTGGAACTTGTATGCGTAATGAGGGAGAAGAAGTTACTCAGGCGGTACGGGACGAAATTGCGCAACAGCAGGCTGGAGGATTCATTCATACAACACGTACAAAGTGCAATGGTCGATGTGATGATGGATGTGTAACGATTGTATATCCGCAAGGGGACTGGTATGGCAAAATGACCCCGGAATCAGGCCGGGAGCTTGTACAAGCCCTGTGTAAGGGTGAAAAGCTTGACGGACATCTGATTGCAAATGTAGCGAATACCCCTGCAAATTAGAACTGACGTGGACACCTGTTGATGACAATAAGCTAATAGATTCCTCTTGCTTCACGGCGTGTGCCACTTGCGAAACAGCTTGTTGCATAAGCTATAATTAATTCGCTGTAAAGGGATTGGAATTAAGACGTATAAGCGCTATAATCAGTAAGGTATGATTCAAACAAGGGTAGGATTGAACTTAAACTCGAATTGACGGAGGGCTAAGAATATGGAAAAAGCACTAATTTTCGGCCACAAAAACCCGGACACAGACACGATCTGTTCAGCAATCGCTTATGCAGATCTGAAAAGCAAATTGGGTCAGGAAGTTGAAGCGGTACGTCTGGGCGAAGTAAATGGCGAAACACAGTTTGCGCTGGATCATTTCAAGGTTGCAGCACCACGTTTGATCAAAACAGCAGCGAACGAAGTAAACAAAGTCATTCTGGTGGATCACAATGAGCGTCAGCAAAGTGTTAGCGATATTGAAGATGTTACGGTTGTTGAAGTTATCGACCATCACCGAATCGCCAATTTTGAGACAAGCCAACCTTTGTATTTCCGTGCAGAGCCTGTAGGCTGTACGGCAACCATTTTGAATAAAATGTACAAAGAAAACGGCATTGAAATCAGTGCACCAATCGCGGGTCTGATGTTGTCGGCCATTATCTCGGATTCCTTGCTCTTCAAATCACCAACTTGCACAGAGCAAGACGTAGCTGCAGCACGTGAACTGGCTGCTATTGCTGGTGTGGATGCAGACAGTTACGGTCTGGACATGCTGAAAGCTGGTGCGGATTTGAGTCAGAAAACAATCGCTGAGCTCATTTCCCTCGATGCGAAAGAATTCGCAATGGGTACAGCGAAAGTTGAGATCGCACAAGTAAACGCGGTAGACGTGAATGATGTCCTGGTAAAACAGCCGGAACTTGAAGCGGCGATCGAAGCGATTATCTCTAGTAAAGGGCTCGACCTGTTCTTGTTTGTCGTTACCGACATTCTCAACAATGACTCCGTTGGACTGGCTTATGGTGCTTCTACCAAAGCGGTTGAGAAAGCATACAACGTAACGCTAACAGATAACAAAGCACTACTTAAAGGCGTTGTATCCCGTAAATCTCAGATCGTACCGGTTCTGACTGAAGCATTTAACACGCTGTAATTTGCAGAACGGAACTTTCTCACATATTGAATTTTAATAAATCCAATACCAAGAAGCCTGCTCTGATCTTCAGTGATCAGGACAGGCTTTTCATGTCAAGGAGGAAGAATCATGGCTCAGATCATCAAAAATGAAAAGATCAAAGCGTCCGAGGTGCAACTTACCGGACTGAATGGTGAAGATCTAGGGATTATGTCCACGAGCGAAGCGCTGGCGCTGGCCAAGAAGTATAAAGTTGACCTCGTATGTTTGTCCTTGTTGACTAGTCCACCCCCATGTAAATTGATCGGTGCGGGTGCGGCACGTGAGGAAGCGCAGCAAGCGAAGAAAAAGGCAAGCAAATCCCCCGATAAACGCAAAGTGAAGGAAATCCGGCTGCATCTGCAAATGGAGGATCATGACCGGGATGTAAAGCAATCACAAGCAGAACGAATTCTGAAAAAAGGTGATTCTGTGAAGTTTGTCATCCAGGTACATGGTGCCAAAGAAGGAGACGCAGGTAAAGTGTGGGCAGAAGAATTGTGCAAGGCTTTAAAAGAACACGGCAGTAAAACCACGGGTGTTCAGGTTAGCGGTAAACAGGTCGTAGTTCAACTTGACCCGTTGAACTAATAATTCAAACATTATAGCCGGTTACTGAAGGTTTATGGCATATAAGTTGGCTCGGTGTGCGGGTGAATGACAATTGCTGATGTTATATATCAGATATCGAAGCAAGCCCAATATAAAAACAGCCTGATGGCTGCTTTCTATTGGGCTCTTGTCTAAGTTAAGCATGGGTGCTATTCTCCAAAACCACTTATTGACTGCATAATCGGCTATTTAAGTCCGCAGATAACGGCTCCCGCCTACGCGAATATACATTTGACCAGGCAATACAGGTGTGGATGCATCCGGGTTACTACTGGAAGCATTCTTGGCATAACGGGATAAGTAAAGAAAATCTGGATAAATGACCATATCCATTAAATAGGCTGAAGTTCGGCTGCCGGGAAACCGAAACTGGTTTAAGGTCTGGATAATCTCCGGGCCGCTTGCAATGCCAATGCCGTGTCCATAGTACCAGTTTTCCCGCAGCATAATGGTGTTTTCACCTTGCCATTCAGGGGTTTTGGGAGAGACATCCGGATTTTTGAAATAGAGCACGTCACCCGGAAGTGCGGTTTCCTTGCCGTTTTTTTCCGTCAAACGCAGATCACTGTCATAATGCCAGTCAAATAGCAGCAAGTTACGAAATAACGAATTAAAGGCTTCTTCACGTATGCTCCCAAGCACACCTCCATAGAGCACGATCACGGTAGCGGTTGCACACTCAAATGCATATAAACGCCCGTTTCTCCATATATCTCTGATGCCGTCAGCAGGTGTTACATCCGGTCTTAGCTCAAATCCGCCTTGGGCATTCCGATTCCAGAAGGCGGGGTTACACCTCGAGTCTTCAAATGAGGCAAAGCTGACTCCACTTCGATTCAATCCTTCGGCTGCGTCTACAAGAGATTCTCTTAAGTTCCATTCAAAGTGCAGATGATCCATGGATTGATACACATATCGGATTGGGCGGTTTTGAAGCTGCTGTAACCAGTACCATTCAAAGGCAGACCAATCGGAGGGAAACAGTTGAACCGGTTGATTCGCAACAATAATCATGGGGCAATAACCTCCGTTCTTCAATAACGTTGAATATGCTGAGACGCCGAAGATCTGAACAATGTCGAATTTTGTCTAAGATTTTTGCTTCTGGATCGTTTAACTATCATGGTATTTGGGGTACTACTCTTATAGTAAAGTTATGTTCCGTTCGATCTGTTCATACGAATAACATTACATTCTCATTAAAACAACATTCACGCTTCGATTAAAGCAACATTTACATTCTCGGTAAGGGAGGATACGTAGTGTCGAACTCCATCACACAGAGCCGGTCTCTGTTCGAACAATTATACACACACGCGCCAATCGGCATTGCTGTCGCTTCTCACGTTAATGGACTGTGGGTGCAGTTGAATCCCGCTTTTTGCGAGATGCTTGCATCAACGGAAGAGGAGCTGTTGCATACTTCTGTTGTACATATGATTTATGAAGAAGACCTCAGATACGAAGAGTTTCGTAAAAATTTCTGGGAAATGACCAACGGTGAACAGCCGATGTACGAAACAGAGGTGCGTTTGAAACGAAAAGATGGTACGTTGCTGTGGGCAACGATCAGAGCATGCATTGTCCGGGACGAGGAAACGGAAGAGCCATTGTATTTACTGGTACAAGCTGCAGATATTACGAAACAAAAAGAGGCGGAAGAACGACTCCTTGAACAGCGTAAACAGCTGGAAGAGAGCAGTCGTATTTCACGTATACTGGCTGAATCTTCAATGGATTTGATTGCAATTCATGAGGCGGATGCTGAGCGTACATTTAAATATGTATCTGATGCGAGCAGAAGCATGCTCGGTTACGATCCTGAAGAAATGATAGGACGATCGGGCATGTTCTGCATTCACCCGGAGGATATTCCGGCCGTACAGGCCTATATCCGCGGTCAGATGAGTGGACTTACACCGGAGCGTATTAGTTATCGGCTGCAGCACAAGAACGGATCCATTATATGGGCAGATACATTGACCCATTATGTGTGCGATGAGTCAGGCAAGCTGCAGGAGATGGTCGCAGTTACTCGAGACATTACAGAAAGTAAACAGCAGCAGTTGAATTTACAAGAGTATACGTCTTTGTTTGATTGTAATCCGCTTGGAGTGGCTTCCTTGGATCTGGATGGGAATTTGCTGAAAGCCAATGCGGGGCAGGAACAATTGACAGGCCATACGAGAGATGAACTGTTAAGTCGGCCTTTCGATCATCTGATTGATCCGGTAGATCTGGAGAAGACACGTTATCACTTTGAAGAATCGGTGAAGGGCATAGCGCAGAGCTACGAGATTGGCTTGATTCACAAGAGCGGGCAACGAATTGAGACAAGTGTTATCAATGTCCCTATTTTGCTGGAAAACAAAGTCGTTGGTGTATACGGCATTACGAGTGATGTTACATCAGCTAAACGTTATGTCGAAGAGATTGAGAATTTAAGTTACGAAAGAGCGCTGATCTTGAATGGAATGTCCGAAGGTGTCATTGGGCTGGATCTGGATGGGAATGTGAATTTTGCCAACCCGGCTGCGGCGGAGATGATGAGCATCTGTCCAAACGAGATGAATGGCAAACCTCTGGAGAAAATGATGATACAGATGCAAAGTGAAGGGATTCCTTATCCGGCGAAAGGTACGCCTATTTTGCAGTCTGTACGTGAAGGAAGGGCATTGCCGCGGACAGAATCGGTATTCTGGCGACAGGACGGATCGAGTTTTCTCGCGGAGTTCCAACTGAAGCCAATTATGGATCAAGGGAAAACACGTGGTGCCGTGTTGGTGTTCCGTGATATGACATCGGTAAAAGAAATCATTCGTGCGAAGGAAGCGGCAGAGCACGCTGATCGTGCAAAGTCCGAGTTTCTCGCTATTATGAGCCACGAGCTTCGTACACCGCTTAACGGGATTATGGGAATGGCACATCTGTTGATGGAAACAGAGCTGGATGAAGAACAGCGAGGATTTGCGGAGATTATGATTGATAGTGGAGAGTCGCTGCTGTACATTTTGAATGAAATACTCGACTTCAGTAAAATTGAAGCAGGCAAAATGGATTTGGAACAAGGGCCAGTAGATATCCGGGAGATGCTGAACAGTGTAATGGAGCTGTTTTCCATCAAAGCCGCTGAGAAGAAGATTGAACTATATAGTGAAGTCTCTTCACAGATTCCGGAATGTGTGAGCGGAGATGAGACAAGGATTCGTCAGATTCTTATTAATTTGGTGGGCAATGCGGTTAAATTTACCGAAAAGGGAAACGTTGCGGTTATTGCGGAGATAGATCATTCGCCAGAATATGGCCCGGATCATCTGCTGCTTTCGTTCAAGGTTAAGGATACAGGCATTGGCATAGCTTTGGATAAGCAGCATCAATTATTTCAATCCTTCTCCCAATTGGACCCATCCATTAATCGAAAATTTGGAGGAACGGGCTTGGGACTTGCCATTAGCAAGAAATTGGTCGAGTTGATGGGTGGAGCCATCGGTGTGCAAAGTGAGATTGGTCAGGGGGCGGAATTCCAGTTTACCCTTGTGTTAGAGAAGTGGAGAGAAGAAGTACTGTCTGCAGAAGATGAGGTAGCTGTAGGGCTAGAAATGCCAGAACGTCACCATCTTGCTCAGGGAATTCGTATTTTAATTGCCGAGGATCAGGCCTTGAACAGTCATCTGTTAGAGGAAATGTTGCGCAAATTCGGTGGTGTGTGCGATATCGTGGAGAATGGGGCGCAGGCTGTAGATTTACTCGCGATAACGCCATACGATCTGATCTTTATGGATATTCAAATGCCTGTGATGGATGGGATCGAAGCGACTTGTGAAATCAGGAAAACCCATCCGAAGATCCCGGTGATTGCAGCAATTACAGCTTTTGCCGGGGAACGTGACCGAGAAGCTTGCTTGCAATGCGGAATGCAAGACTTTATAAGCAAGCCTTTCCATTCGTCAGAGATTATTCGCGTTCTGAACACATGGGTGCCCTATATAGATGCTCAGAAAGTGAATTGATCTTGCAATCTGTGGGGCCAGATAAGAAAGCGTTCAACAAATGACGAATACAAAAAACCTGTATCTCCATTTGGAGTACAGGTTTTTTACGTGTTTAAAGATACTTTTTAAAGGTAATTGGGCAAATGTTTTTAGTGTTTCAATCTGCTGTAATGTTATGGAACCCAGTACTTAAGACCATCCACCGATTAACCCTGAGAGGGTTACACACTCATCATCTTCCAATTCTGCAATCAGCGTGAGTTCTTCGTTATCCTGCGGATTCACCGAAAATAACTCACGGCGTCCGTCTTCGTGCTTGATGATGACTAACTGATTACCGCCTTTTGTATGAAACTGGTACTTAACCCCGATACCAGGCAGGGCGCATTCCCGGATATTCATGAAACTTGTTCACCTCTTTAGTTTTTGCTTAAATCATCTTGTTAACCGTTCGCACAGTACGGATGTATTCTACTATCCATAACACCGTTTGGCAAGTCACAAATCAAATAGTCGAAGGAGTGTCATGAATTTCCACGATGTACCGTCGGATTTTGCAATAGTCTTGCTCGTCTGCGCCGAATGAAAAACCAGATGAGCAGAGCCAGGATCAGTACAAGGCCAACGATGGAAACCAACAGGATATTCCGAATATTCGGAATTTGCACGGTCAAATCCAGCGTATTCTTTTGCAGGGGAGAAATGTTCCAGATCAGCGTTTTACCACCATCCTGCACTTGATCTGCATTGGAATCCTCGGCTTGGATCGGGAGAGACAGTTTAAAATCAAATTTCACATCTTTTAACAAAAGTCGTTTGAGAAAACCTGGAACATTGTTGATCTTGTCTTTAATATCCCCATCTGGCATGGCTTCCATAAGGTCAGCTTTAGCAACAATATGCATTTTTGACGTGAAGAAACCTGGGGTCGTTGATTGTTCGATCTGAATACCTGGTGGCAGCTTGGAAGAATCGAACCCGGTCATATTTCTTTTTTCATAATGGGTCGTTGCTTTTAACACACTCTGATCTGCCTGTTTGGTCACTTCTGCCTTAAAGTTATTCCGTTCCAATGCTTCAGCTAGCAAGGGCATCATATTGTCTTGTCCAATTTTGCCAAGAGCTGAGTCCGAAACACTTAGATTCAGATCCAGATCTGCCGTTCCGTTTGTATTTACAGTCACATGGGCTTCTCCATCCGCACAGGCGGATAACATGATCAGCATGAAGGCAAGTACAAGAGCAAGTGATAAAGAGTGTATAGAAATGCGAGTTGACATGAAGCTCCTGCCTTTCTGTGAAAATATATTGAGGTAATGTCCATATCCATCCAATCCAGAAGTATAGTATACAACGGAAAGTCTGCAGATGCTAACAAGTCGTATAAAACAAGACTTATGGTGAGATAACAAGGATGTAGTTTGAAGAAAAGAATAACAAAAGTGATGTTTTGGGTTGATTAAAATTAAAGATTTCGTATTTTTGTCAATGTTCGGTCAATTCAAACCATCATTCCGCGTGTACACTAGTATAGAGATGAATATACGGGCAAGGGGGGTACTTTCATGACTTATATTATTATTCTGGCTGTGATTATGGTTGTGGGTATGATTGGTATGGGCTGGTTCTATAAGATTGTTGATGAAGATAAACACTAATTTGCAAATCAACTGTAACATTTGAAAAAGACAAGCCTATAAGCTTGCTTCGCTGATGCGGGGCGGGCTTATTTGTGTTGCTGCGAATCAAGTATGATGAAGCATACTTAAACTGATCATATAGATACCTCACGCAAGGATGTAAATGATTCGTTTCAGATCGGGAGCATTTGACCGATGGACAAATATTTTTCGTAAAGATGGGATTTTTAGGCTTTACTTTTGTATAATAGGGAATAGCTTCTCGGGTTTTTCCCGAAATTTGCCAAACAGGAAAGGGTGTACATAAATGAAGTTTAGTGAATACACGTATACACGTCCCGATCTGGAACACATCAAAACTGCTTTCGGTGAACTGCTGGAGGGATTCGAAGCGGCGTCTTCAGTGGAAGAGCAAAGTGAATTCATGGACAAAATCAATGCCTTTCGCAGTGATTTCGAAACCCAGGCACAGCTCGTCTATATCAGACATTCCATTGATACTAATGATGAGTTTTATAAGGCAGAGAACGAGTTTCTGGATGAAAGCCAGCCTGTTGTTCAGGAGTATATCACGGATTACTACCGTGCGCTGGTGAATTCCAAGTTCCGTGCGGAACTGGAGCAAAAGTGGGGAACTCAACTGTTCCAGCTCGCCGATCAGGCTTTGAAAACATTCAGCCCGGAGATCATTGAAGATCTCCAGAAGGAAAACAAACTTTCTACGGAATACAACCAGCTGATCGCTTCCGCTAAAATTCCGTTTGAAGGGGAGGAGCGTACACTGCCTCAGCTGCACCCGTTTGAGCTGTCTACAGATCGCTCCATGCGGGAGCGTGCTTCAGAAGCCCGCTATACATTTATGGCGGAGCATGAAGCGGAATTCGACCGCATTTACGACGAGCTGGTGAAAGTGCGTACACAGATTGCGAAAAAGCTGGGCTATCCAAGCTACGTGGAGCTCGGTTATGACCGTATGAACCGTACGGATTATAACGCGGAGATGGTAGCGAATTTCCGTGCACAAGTTCGAGATTACATCGTACCTGTTGCAACCAAGCTCAGAGAACGTCAGCGTAGCCGGATTGATGTGGATACGCTCTATTTCTACGATCAGGGCTTTAGTTTCAAGACGGGTAATCCAACACCCAAAGGTGATCCAGATTGGATTGTGGAGAACGGCAAACGCATGTACGCGGAACTCTCGCCTGAGACCGATGAGTTCTTCCAGATGATGACCGAGAATGAATTGATGGACCTGGTTAGTAAAAAAGGTAAACAGGGCGGCGGATATTGTACGTTCCTGAACGATTACAAAGTACCGTTTATTTTCTCCAACTTCAATGGTACGTCGGGCGATATTGATGTATTGACGCATGAAGCAGGACATGCGTTCCAAGTGTACGAAAGCCGTGATTTTGCTGTGCCTGAATATAATTGGCCGACCTATGAGTCTGCAGAGATTCATTCCATGAGCATGGAGTTCTTCACTTGGCCGTGGATGGAGCTGTTCTTCAAGGAAGATACGGACAAGTACAAGTTCGACCATCTGTCTTCTGCGCTTCTTTTTATTCCATACGGAGTAGCTGTAGATGAATTCCAGCATTTTGTCTATGCGAACCCGGATGCTACACCGGCTGAACGCAAGCAGGCTTGGCGTGATATCGAGAAGATTTACTTGCCACATATCAATTACAAAGACAACGCGTATTTGGAGCAAGGTGGATTTTGGCATAAGCAAGGTCATATCTTCTCATCGCCATTTTACTATATCGACTACACGCTGGCTCAAATCTGTGCATTCCAGTTCTGGAAACGCAGCAATGAAGATATGAAATCGGCATGGGCGGATTATCTGACATTGTGCAAAGCAGGTGGTAGCCTGTCCTTCACAGGTCTGGTAGAGCTTGCTGGTTTAAAATCACCGTTTGAAGACGGCTGTGTGTCCTCTGTTATTGGCGATATTGAAGCATGGCTTGACGGTGTGAACGACAAAGCTCTGTAGTAAGGGGCAGGAAGTAAAGCCGAGTAAAGTAAAGTAAAGTAAAGTAAAGTAAAGTGGGTCAGCCGAGACTGGCTGGATAGAATGAGACAGGACAATTAAGATACAATGAGGTAAGACAGGGTAAGCAGTAAGTAAGCTGTAGTGTGTAATGCTAGGTTATAATAATGCAACGCCACCCGTACTAAATGGATACAAAGGTGAGCAGGAGATCGTCACGTGTACGAATAGAAAAGTTTTCCGCATGTTACTGTTTTGCCTGCTGTAGTATGGGCTAACGATCACCACAGAGCTTATTTCGCCATTTTGGCGTGATCCACGATTCTAACGATCCGTAGGAACGATATTTGCTGGAATATGCACGTTTTGGCTTCAGTTTTGCTCAAAATGAGCTAAATAGCGTCGCTGAGGATCGTTAGATTTTTTTTATGCGAGAATGAAGGGAAATAAGGCTTCTGGTGATCGTTAGAACTTGGGCGTTGTGTAGCGACCTTCTAGGGTTGTACAAATTTGCTAGGTAACAAATACGCTATGGCTATGCAGCAAGATAAGGCGACTTAGACTCTTCGGGGGTGTGAGTCGTCTTTTTTTGCGCATAAATAGCATGGAAACATAGTACGGGATGCATAGCATCGATGAAAGTAAGCGAATAGATACGCAAACAGCCCCTGAAACTAAACGATTAGAAACTAAAAAATATAAAAAGAGCAAAAAATAAGCTTTAAACTTCCTAGTAACAAGATGGGACAATGTAACATTTATCAAATGATTGTGATTTATTTCACTATAGCTGCAAACGGATTCAGTTACAATAAAGGTAGTAAATCAGGGTTACAGGAGGCTGGTTCAGATGGCAACGCATGCATATTATGTTCCACCCGTGAATTTGATGGGTAGAGGGTGTTTGCAGGATGCAGCTCCAATGATTGTACAGATGGGCATACGCAAGGCTCTGGTCGTTACAGATCAGGCACTGGTTACGTCAGGTGTCGCTGAGCGTGTATTGTCCACACTGCGGCAAGCAGGGTTAGACTATGTCGTATATGATGAGGTACAGCCCAATCCAACATGCCATCAAGTGCATGAAGGATTACGAGTATTCCAGAACCATGGCTGTGACGCCATTATATCGATAGGCGGAGGTTCACCGCAGGATGCTGCGAAAGCGATTGGTATCGTTGCTGCGAATGGTGGACATATCCGTGAATATGAAGGACTGCATCAATCCAAAACCAAATCGGTTCCGCTTGTAGCTGTGAATACAACAGCCGGTACATCAAGCGAGGTAACGATGAACTACGTGATTACAGATGAGGAGCGAAAAGTGAAAATGGTGATGGTGGATCGAAACTGTCTTGTTGATCTGTCGGTGAATGACCCCGAGCTCATGCTGAATAAACCTGCCAGTCTGACGGCAGCTACGGGCATGGATGCGTTAACTCATGCAGTAGAAGCGATGGTTACACCTGGGGGTTTTACGGTTACAAGTGCAACGGCTGCAGCGGCGGTCAAGTTGATCTTTGAATATTTACCAAGGGCGGTGAAGGATGGGACCGACCTGGAAGCCAGGGAGTATATGACATACGCGTGTTTCTTGGGAGGCATTGCTTTTAATAATGCGGGTCTTGGATATGTTCATGCCATGGCGCATCAATTGGGCGGGGTGTATGATCTGCCGCATGGAGTATGCAATGCCATGCTGCTGCCTTATGTCGAGGAGATGAATGCCAAGCATGTGCCGGACAAATTCCGTCACATCGCCAAGGCGATTGGGATGGATGTGAAAGAGCGCACAGATGAAGAATGTGCAGATTATGTGATTGCGGCAATCCGAGAGCTTGCGAAAGAAGTAGGAATTCCTGAAAAATTATCCGAACTCGGCGTACAGAACCCAGATGTAGAACTGCTCGCAAGTAATGCGATGAAAGATGCCTGTGCACCAGGAAACCCGTATCAACCATCCAAGGATGAGGTTATCGACCTGTTCCGAAAGATTATTTAAACCCAATTAAATGATAAATATAATCTTAGATATATACTCTCGATACAAACTACAGAGAAATAAATGATGTTACAATTGAAGTCGCTGAGATTGGCGGCTTTTTTTGATATGTGTGAACCATCCCAATCAAGCAGGTTGATTTTACCATATTATTACCAAAAGGATTTTAATTTGTGTTTAGCGAATAGATTAAAATAACAGCGGCATTACGGGAGCATGTCGGTTCAAACCATTAATGCCCTATAATTTTTCCAATGTCGCGGTTACCGCAAGATTCCCCGATCAAATTCCTGTTTAATGGGTAATAGGTACTTATTCTGAGCACCCATTTCTTTGACAGTCTTCAACGCAACAGAAGTCTTTTTCTACATGATCAACATGATGCAGATGCTCAACTCAATCTACACGATCTACGTTCATCGACACACCGCCAGCCTTATCTGAATTGAAGAGAACTTCGACCCAAACATGTTCACTGCTTAGATTCGCTCAACCAATCCAGATGATCACAAACGAAAGACGTCCCGTTACATATAAACGATGTCTTATTCCGTTACACATCTGTACAGCATGCTCTTAATCAAGACAGCCGTGTTATCACAACAGAATATCGATTATGGGCTCTGAAATGAATCAGAATGAATGCACGTGGAGGAGGCTGTAATGATGGCAAAAAAAGAGGTTGTAGCGATGTTGCTCGCCGGAGGACAGGGTAAACGATTAAAGGGATTGACGAAATCACTGGCAAAACCGGCTGTGTATTTTGGGGGAACCTACCGCATTATTGATTTTCCACTGAGCAATTGCTCAAATTCGGGTATTGATACCGTTGGTGTGTTGACCCAATACGAACCGCTTGTGTTGCATTCCTACATCGGTATTGGTAGTGACTGGGATCTGGATCGCAAAAATGGCGGGGTTTATGTGCTTCCACCCCATGAACGGGAAGACGGAAGTAATTGGTACCGAGGGACAGCTGACGCGATTTACCGTAACCTGAACTTTATTGAACAATTTGATCCCGAACATGTGCTGATTCTGTCCGGTGATCATATCTATAAGATGGATTATGATAAAATGCTCCAGTATCACAAGGAAAAAAATGCCGACTGCACCATTTCAGTGATTGACGTTCCGCTGGAAGAAGCGAGTCGTTTCGGTATTTTGAATACAAATGAGGACTACAGCATCTATGAATTCGAAGAAAAACCTTCTCAGCCCCGAAGCACACTTGCTTCCATGGGCATCTATCTCTTCAAATGGGATGTGCTGAAACGATTCCTGATTCAGGATGAACAACAGGCATCTACCTCCTACGATTTTGGTAAAGACATTATTCCTTTGCTGCTTGAAAATGGTAAATCTTTAGTTGCTTACCCGTTCGAAGGGTACTGGAAAGACGTTGGAACGATTCGCAGTCTGTGGGAATCCAATATGGACCTGCTGGATGAGGAGACGCCATTGAATTTGAATGATCCAAACTGGCGTATTTTCACCCGTAACCCGAACCAGCCTGCTCAATATATATCGCCTGCTGCCAAGGTACGTAATTGCATCATCAGTGAGGGCAGCATCGTACACGGAGAGGTAAATCATTCTGTCTTGTTCTATGGAACAGAGGTCGGAGAAAACAGTGCGGTGATGGATTCCGTTGTGATGCCGCGGGTTAAAATTGGCCGGAACGTTTCTATCCAAAAAGCAATTATCTCTGAAGGATTAGTCATCCCGGACGGCACCCGGATAGCTCCAGGACCGGGAGACGAGAGTGATATTTTATTGGTAGATCAGGAAGAACTGGAACGACAGCTACGTCAAGGAATTTCAAATTAATTTGCGTATCCAAGGAATAAGACCAATTATAACGTTAAATAGGGAGATCTCCGTCATCGTGCACAAATGCAGATGCGAGACTTATGCTCTACCAAAATGGTTTAAGAAGGACGGTGCGCGCGATGAAATCATTGATTGGAGTAATTAACCTTGACCATGAGCTGGAAGAACTGAAGGAATTGACGTACTTTCGCTGCGGAGCCGCGGTACCTTATGCGGGGCGTTATCGTCTGATCGATTTTGTACTGTCCAACATGATGAATGCAGGAATTGAAAGCATAGGTGTATTTGTTCGCCGCAAATACCGTTCGCTGATGGATCATCTGGGTGATGGTAAGCCGTGGGATCTGGATCGCAAGCATGGGGGCATGTTTATTCTACCTCCGGACTGGAACGACCCGACGGACACTTCGCAGGGAGATTTGCAGCATTTCCACAACAATCTGGATTTCTTCCACAGAGGTGCGGGGCAATACGTTGTACACGCAGGCAGCAGACATGTGACCAAAGCCGATCTTCAGGATGTGTATCAATATCATATTCGTAAGGGAGCGGACGTAACGCTGGTTTGCAAAAGAGTAGACCAATTGCTGCCTGAGCATGAATCCTGCGTCAAAGTCGATCATGATGAAGATGGCAATGTGGTGGACATTCACCAATGTGCCGACCATACGAATATATATACGGAGATTTTTATCATGGAAAAACAACTCTTCCTCAAACAGGTGCAGCGCTGCATTGAACATGGTGAAACTCATTTTTTCCGTGACGCTATCTTGAAAAATCCGAGCGGATTGAAAATCGCGGCCTATGCCTATGAAGGATATCATGCCGTAATTAACTCGATTGACAGCTACTACCGCAACAGCATGGATCTGCTGAATACAGGACAATATGAACAGCTGTTCAAAGAAGATCCTGTGCAAACCAAGATTAAATACGAAGCACCCGCCAAATATTTGGAATCAGCGGATGTCAAACACTCTCTGCTAGCCAATGGCTGCATCGTTGGCGGTGAAGTGCAGGATAGTATTTTGTTCCGTGGTGTGCATGTTGCAAAGGGAGCGAAAATTAAGGGTTCGATCATTATGCAGAAATGTTATATTGGCGAAGGCACTGTATTGGAGAACGTTATTCTGGATAAAGACGTGAAGCTGACGGGCGGGCAGACGTTGATCGGTGACCCGTCAAATCCGTATATTTTGGCAAAAAGTACTATTATTTAAAGCGGAAATCTGTCCGATATCATCCATAACTATATATAAAAAAATAAAATCCTGCGGGAAAGTTTTCAGGTTCGTGTCTTTTTGAAAGCATGAGTGCCGCCGTTTAAAGCTGCTGTATTCGTGCAGACGCAGTGGAGGGCACGAAATCGATTCTGAAGAAGCGAAGCGCTCGCCTTTGTCGCTCCATTTCAGCCATTCAAATGGGTAATTGAAGAAATGGAGAGACAACAGCGATCGAAAGAACGATTCGTGACCGAAACGGTGCTCGGCTCCAACGTCCAGCATTTAAGCTGCCGCCTCATGTCTGATAAACAAGCCATGAACCGCCATCAACCCGCAGGATTTCACCGGGAGGAACCTACTTTTGTTTGACAACAAAGAAACGTTTAAATCGATCTTTCAACGGAATCTCGTTAGCAAACTGGGCAAACCAATTGAAGAAGCGACGAAGGAAGACGTGTACCACGTGCTCGGCAGTATGATTCGTGAATATGTGGGTCAGGATTGGGCAGCCTCGAATCAGGGATTCAAGCAGCGTCAGGATAAACAGGTTTATTACTTCTCGCTGGAGTTTCTGATTGGACGTCTGCTTGGCAACAATCTGCTGAACGTAAATGAACTGGAACTGGTTCGTGACAGTCTGGCGGAACTTGGCTTTTCGCTGGAGTGTATTGAAGAACAGGAGGCAGATGCGGGATTAGGCAATGGAGGACTGGGAAGACTAGCTGCCTGTTTTCTAGACTCCTTGGCCTCACTCGGCTATGCGGGACATGGATGTGGTATCCGTTATAAATACGGTTTGTTCGAGCAGAAAATTATCAATGGCAATCAGGTTGAGTTGCCTGACAATTGGCTGGATAAGGGTAATGAATGGGAAGTGCGGCGTCCAGATAAAAAGGTCGAAGTTCAGTTCTGGGGCCACGTTGAGGCTTACGAGCAGGATGGACATTACCATTTCGTGACGAAGGATGCTGAATCGGTTATTGCTGTTCCGTATGATGTACCTGTTATCGGTTACGGTCAACCACATGTCAACACATTACGGTTATGGAGTGCAGAGCCAAAAAGGGAAACGTCGTTAGATACCCCTTCGAACTATTATGGATACTTGGACTACAGTCGTTCGGTAGAGTCCATCTCCGAATTTCTTTATCCGGATGATTCCCAATATGAAGGCAAGTTGCTGCGTCTTAAACAACAATATTTTATGTGCTCAGCTGGTGTACAGAGCGCATTGCGCACATTCAGTAAACTGGGGCTGTCTTATGACCGTCTGCCAGACAAAGTAGCGTTTCATATCAATGATACCCATCCGACACTGGTGATTCCCGAACTTATGCGGATTCTGATGGATGAGAAGGGCTATGGATGGGACGAAGCGTGGGACATTACTACGCGCACCGTATCTTATACGAATCATACAACACTGAGCGAGGCACTGGAAAAGTGGCCTGTGGTTATGATTAGCAAGCTGCTGCCACGCATTTATATGATTATTGAAGAGGTCAATAAACGCTTCTGTGGTTTGCTGCTTGATCGTTATCCCGGTGATTCCGATCGCATCGAGCATATGGCGATTATTGCGAACGATCAGGTTCGCATGGCACACCTTGCCATCACAGGCAGTCATAGTGTCAATGGTGTCGCTGCACTGCATACCGAGATTTTGAAAGAACGGGAGATGGCACCGTTCTATGCCTTGTATCCAGAACGCTTCAACAATAAAACCAATGGCATTACACACCGCCGCTGGTTAATGCATGCTAATCCGAAGCTGTCGAATCTCATTACAGAAACGATCGGCAATGAATGGATCACGGAACCAGGCAAACTCGAGCAATTGGCTGATTATGCTGATCAGTCTGCTTTCCAGGAGCAATTTCGTGCGATCAAACGAGATAACAAAAATCGTCTGGCGTCTTACATCCTAGATCACACGGGGGTACCCGTTGATCCGGATTCTGTATTTGACGTACAGGTCAAGAGATTGCACGGGTACAAAAGACAACTGCTGAACATTTTGCATGTGATGCATCTGTATAATAGATTGAAAAGCGATGCTTCGTTCGATATGGTGCCACGCACGTTCATTTTTGGAGCGAAGGCTGCGCCAAGTTATTATTTTGCCAAGAAAATCATCAAACTGATCAACACAGTGTCAGACACCGTGAATCGGGATGCAGCGGTAAATGACCGATTGAAAGTCTTTTTCTTGGAGAACTATTCTGTTTCGCTTGCCGAGAAAATTATCCCTGCGGCAGATGTGAGTGAACAGATCTCGACAGCAGGCAAAGAAGCCTCCGGTACAGGTAATATGAAATTTATGATGAATGGCGCACTGACGATTGGTACGATGGATGGGGCAAACGTGGAGATGGCAGAGCAAGTCGGTGAAGAGAATATGTTCATCTATGGCTTGCGTGCCGACGAAGTGCTGGAATATTATCGGAACGGTAACTACCGTCCTAACGAAATCGTGGATCAGGATGAGCGTATTCGCGAAGTCGTGGAGCAACTAGTGCATCCGGGGGCATTCTGTTATCGGGATGGAGAGTTCTGGGATATTTATGACTCGTTGCTTGCGCATGGGGATGAATATTTTGTATTACGTGATTTTGCGGCGTATGCGGATGCTCATACGGCGATTGATCAAGCGTATCGTGATGTTACCGGCTGGACTCGCAAGGCTATACTTAACACAGCACATTCGGGCATCTTCTCCAGTGACCGTACAATAAGTGAGTACGCAACTGATATTTGGGGCATTCATCCCGTGTCAGGACACTGGAATGGTTAGCTTACAGAAGGCGTGTGTGTAAAAAACAGAACAGATAAATTAGCATTTAAATTAGCTTTACAAACGGAAGTTCATTCTCTCTTGTTTGATGTCTGCGTCCGGCAGTGGCGAAATTCGCTGCAGGGCTGCGGACATGAACAAGAGATTTTTGTTTTGTTATTTAAGTTCGCATTCAGGATCAAAAAATGGTTGAGTATTTAAGTCATACTAAGTGAAGAAACAGACCAGTAAGGTAAGACAAAGTAGACTACATATCATGCAAATGAAGAGGAGACGTATATATGGATCATTACTCACGTATTCAGCTCGCCATCGAGCATCTGGAGCAGCATTTGCAGGAGCCTTTCAACATTAGGGATGCGTCTGCCGCCGCGAGTTTTTCAGCATTTCATTTTCAGCGCTTGTTTCAGGCCATTACAGGTTTTACCGTTTTGGAGTATGTGCGTAGACGAAGACTAACCGAGGCGGCAGCGACCTTGCGGAACACAGCTCAAGGCGTACTGGAGATAGCACTTAGCTATGGTTATCAATCACAGGAAGCCTTTACGCGAGCTTTCGATGCCCACTTTGGAATTACGCCGGCCCGGTATCGCAAGCAAGAGGAGAAGGAGCATTGGACGGAGAAGCAGATGCAGAAGACTATTGATTTTAATGAATATCGTTCAAAACTCGGTACAGAATTCCATATGAATCCGCCACATATGGTGACACTGGAGCCGATCCGCATCATTGGATATGAATATCAGACGAATCTGAATAATGAGCAGCATTACGCAGAAATTCCTGGTTTCTATCATGATTTCGGAAGCCAGCAGAAGTTCATGAACATTCCAGAACGGATTCGCCCCGATATGGCGTACGGCGTTGCAGCTCATTTTCAGGAGGATGGAGCATTTTCGTTTATTATAGGGGAGGAAAGTGTAGGCAGTGATGATTCTCTGGAACCGGGATATACCTGCCTGGACATTCCTGGCGGGTTGTATGCGGTGTTTACAACGGAAGGCTCCGAGCAGGACGTTCGCAAAATGATCTACGGCAGCTGGCTGCCTGCATCCAAGTACGAGCGGCGAGAAGGACCTGACTTTGAAGTGACCGATGTATGGAAATCAACGCCCGAGCGGCTGGACATGAAGATCTATATCCCGCTAAAATAGACCTTACCGCGCGCTATGCGGTAAATGAGGTCGAGGAGGAGCAGGCATGAGCAGAAGAGAATGGCTATACTCCAAGCGGGTGCTTGCATTCATTATATTTCTAGCGTTTATATACACGCTGATCATGTGCAGTCTGCTTTTTTTCAAGGGAAGGACACAGGCCGTACATTATCAGTATAATTTTGTGCCTTTCGAGACGATTCGCCCTTTGCTTTTGGAGAGAGAAAACTACACGACAGATGCTTGGGTCAAAAATCTGTTTGGTAAYATCGTTCTATTTATTCCACTGGGGATTTGGGTTCCGTGGCTATTTCGCCACTATCGTTCCTGGCTTAAATTGACTTTAATTGTTGTTTTCCTCCTTCTGCTGGTGGAAACCATTCAGCTCATCACACGAGTAGGGTCATTTGATGTGGATGATATTATTCTCAATACGTTCGGAGCCTGGATCGGATTTTCCAGTTTCCGATTATTTATAGACTGGCCAAGAAAGACTCGAAGCTAATCGCGTGGTACGATTGCGATATCGGGTCTTTTTGTCTTTTTGTATAAAACCTAAGTTCAGGTGTTTATAAGGGTTTCTTTTCGGATAAAACATATTAACGGGTGAATTGCTTCACAAGAGAAGAAAGCGAGGTGGGTATTATCGTTTGGTGGAAGGAAAGCGTGGTATATCAGATTTATCCGAGTAGCTTCAAAGACAGCGACGGAGACGGATATGGCGATTTGCAGGGAATCTATGAAAAGCTTGATTATTTGCAAAAGCTCGGCGTGGATGTTATCTGGCTGTGTCCCATCTATGATTCACCAGGTCATGATAACGGATATGATATCCGTGATTACTACGCGATTTTACGAAAATATGGCACGATGGAGGACTTTGACCGGCTGCTTGCTGAAGCACATAAGCGTGGACTCAAAGTCATGATGGATCTTGTGCTGAATCATACTTCGGATGAACATGCCTGGTTTGCGGAATCCCGTTCCTCCAAAACCAATCCAAGACGTGACTATTACATCTGGCGTTCTGGTAAAAACGGACAGGTGCCGAACAACTGGGAGTCCTATTTCGGGGGTTCGGTATGGAAACATGATCCAGAAACGAACGAATATTACATGCATCTATACTCTGAGCATCAACCCGATCTGAACTGGAACAATCCGGAGATGGCGGAGGAAATGTATGAAATGGTGCATTGGTGGCTGGAAAAAGGGGTGGATGGCTTCCGTTTTGACGCAGTAGCCCACATCGCCAAAGCCGATGGATTGCCGAATGCTCATAACCCCAACAACCTGCCTGTGGTGCAGGCGTATGAACTGTTCTCCAATCTGGAGCAGGTGCATTCCATCCTCCGGAAGTTGAATCATATGATTCTGAAGCCATACGGCCCGATGACGGTAGGAGAAACCTCGGGGCTTGGTCCCGAGCAAGCTTTGGCCTATGTAGGAACGGAGCGGGATGAATTAAATATGGTCTTTCAGTTTGAGCATATGTTTGTGGATGCGCAGTCCTCCGGTATAGGCAAGTGGAATTATAAACCGTGGAAGCTGACGGAGCTGAAAGAAATTATGAGCCGCTGGCAGACAGTCCTGCATGGCCGGGGCTGGAATGCCAATTATATGGGCAATCATGATCAGCCRCGCCCGGTGTCGCGTTTTGGAGATGATGGGAAACACCGTGTGCGCTCTGCTCAGATGCTGGCGACATGGATGTTAACGCTGGAAGGTACACCGTACATCTATCAGGGGGAAGAGATTGGCATGACCAATGTGGCATTCCCCAACATAGAGCAATACCGGGATATTGAAACGAAAAATTATTACAATCATTATATCGGGCAAGGGAAATCCAAGCATGAGGTGATGGAGGCAATCTGGCGGAAAAGCCGGGATAATGCACGTACACCGATGCAATGGGACGATTCTGCACATGCCGGTTTTACGGTAGGTGAACCTTGGATCGAAGTGAACGGCAATTATCCCGATATCAATGTGGCAGATGCGGAGAGCGACCCGAATTCCATTCTGCATTATTACCGTAAATTAATAACGTTGCGCAAACAAAATCATGTGTTGATCTATGGGGCGTATGAGTTGCTTTTGCCGGATGACCCGGATATTTACGCCTATACG
Organism: Paenibacillus sp. 2TAF8; assembly: GCF_052114825.1. Lineage (NCBI taxonomy): Bacteria > Bacillati > Bacillota > Bacilli > Caryophanales > Paenibacillaceae > Paenibacillus > Paenibacillus sp. 2TAF8. The sequence continues at coordinate 660,992 of NZ_JBFRFN010000002.1, read as the reverse complement.
CGTACAATGGATGATGAGCAGTGGTTGATTCTGATGAATTTCAGTGCAAACGAGCCGGAGATGGCATGGCCGGAAGGCTGGAATGCAGAAGGCGTCAAATTAATGATTGGCAATGTGAGCAAACGTTACTCTACGGATGAAGGAGCGATTTTACTGCAACCGTATGAAGCCAGGGTATATTGCAAAAAGCGTAAGAGCCGTGAATAAGCAACGCGCTAGCGGCGTATGGAAGTGAATAATACGTATTGCTGGTTGACCAGCATAACAATAACAAGGATGACCGTTTTGCGCTCGCGGAGCGTTCTGAATTATAATTAATAAAATAAATACTCATTATAAGTTGGAATTTTTTTGTTCACACAGACACGGAGAGGACAGAAAACCTGAAAAAGCGAAGCTAAAAGCTTTCTGGGAGAAAGCTACATCGGAAGCATAGGCTAACGCCTTTATCACCGGATTTTAACCTTGACTAAAAGGTAATCAAAAAATCTGGGGGTAACCGCTACTCTCCAGGTTATTCTGTCATCGTAGTAGAAGTGAGAACAACGTTAATTCAACTTATATAGATGTCAGGAGGAATCTGAATTGTTGAATATTACGTACCACGGACACTCCAGTGTACAACTGGGCACAGAAAATAAATCACTCATGATTGATCCATTTTTGCGTGGCAATGAGTTAGCAGTGACGCAGCCGGAGGATATCAAGACAGATGTAGTCCTGTTGACACATGCGCACATGGATCACATTCTCGATGCTGAGCCGATTGCCAAAGCAAATAATGCCAAAGTTGTGGCGATAGTGGAATTGGCTACATACATGTCGTGGAAAGGACTGGATACCATTGGCATGAATATGGGCGGTACGGTGGATCTGGAATTTGCCAAGGCGAAAATGATTCAGGCGTTCCATACGTCCGGTATTGTACTGGAAGAGGAACAACGTATTATGTATGCAGGTTTGCCTGCCGGATTTATCATAGATATTGGTGGTAAAACGGTACTGCACGCTGGCGACACAAGCCTGTTCGGCGATATGAAAATGATCGGGGATCGGCATGATATCGATGTTGCTTTCCTGCCGATTGGCGGACATTATACGATGGGCCCTGAGGATGCACTGCAGGCAGCAGAGTGGTTTAATGCCAAACTGACAATTCCTGTTCACTATGATACCTTCCCTGCAATTCGTCAGGATGCAGAGCATTTTGTGCAACAACTGGCTTCCAAAGGATTAGAAGGACGTGTAATGGCACCTGGCGATTCTCTATCCCTATAAACGATTTGTAGTTATATAAAGAAAAAGAACAAAAGGCGAAGCGGAAGTAATCCGTTTCGTCTTTTTGTGTATCTCGATATTTTCCAGCTTGATACATGTATCAGGGCATTTGCGAAATGAGCATTCGAAAATAGTTGTTACAGAGCAAGCGTTAATGGGGAAGTTGTAGAAGAGGTACATAAAAGCAAATTTTCGTTTCAACTTGTATATACATGTTTACTTATGTAATATAGATGATGAAGTTACAGGCGGGTTTGATAAGGGCAATACAATATATTGGAGGCGTTAACATGAGTTTGAAGAACAAGGAACCGTCATCGTGGTGGAAAAAATCTACGGTGTATCAGGTGTATCCGAAGAGCTTCAACGATACAACAGGATCGGGCACAGGTGACATTCGAGGCTTGACCGAGAAACTGGATTATTTGCAGCATTTGGGAATTGATATTGTCTGGCTGCAGCCCGTATACGTATCCCCGCAGCGGGATAACGGGTATGACGTAGCAGACTATTACCGCATTAACCCCGACTATGGAACGATGGAAGATTTCGAAGAATTAATTGCCGAGTTGAAAGCGCGTGATATGAAGCTAATGATTGACATCGTGGTGAATCACTCCTCAACCGATCACGAATGGTTCAAGCAGTCTCGCTCATCCAAGGACAATCCTTATCGGGATTATTACATTTGGAGAGACCCCGCGCCGGACGGTGGTGTACCGAACAACTGGCAATCCAAATTTGGTGGGCCAGCCTGGCAGTATGATAAGCAAACCGGACAATATTATCTAACGTTGTTTGATCGAACGCAGGCAGACCTGAACTGGGAAAATGAAGAAGTACGCAAGGCTGTACGCGACATGATCAAGTTCTGGGCGGAAAAAGGAGTCGATGGATTCCGGATGGACGTCATTAACCTCATCTCCAAAGACCAGCGTTTCCCCGACGACGATGGCAGCGTGTCGCCAGGCGATGGACGCAAGTATTATACGGATGGGCCGCGTGTGCACGAATATATTACGGAAATGTACGATGAAGTATTTGGGCCCTATAACATGGTGACGGTAGGGGAGATGTCCTCGACCACGCTTGCGCACTGTATTCGTTATTCCAATCCGGCTTCCAGAGAATTCTCGATGACCTTTAACTTCCATCACTTGAAGGTGGATTATCCAGATGGACAGAAATGGGAGCTCATGCAATACGACTTTGAATCCTTGAAGCAACTGTTCAGTGAGTGGCAGACCGGAATGCAGGCTGGTGGCGGCTGGAATGCACTGTTCCTGAACAACCATGATCAACCGCGTGCGTTATCCCGTTTCGCAGATGATGGAGATTATCGCATGGAGAGTGCCAAAATGCTGGCGACGACTTTGCATGGATTACAAGGAACGCCTTATGTCTATCAGGGTGAAGAGATTGGTATGCCTAACCCCGTTTGGAAGGACATCAACGAGTTCCGCGATATCGAGTCCACCAATATGTATCGTTTGCTGCAGGAAGAGCGGGGCAAGACGGCCGAGGAAGCTTTCCAGATTGTGAAGGAGCGTTCCCGCGACAATTCGCGGACACCGATGCAGTGGGACGGCACGGCTAATGCTGGATTTACAACCGGAACACCTTGGCTCAAGGTGGATGAGAGATATCCGTCCATTCATGTGGAGGAGCAGATCGCCAACCCGGATTCTATTTATCATCATTACCGGAAGCTGATCAATTTGCGCAAAGAGGTGAATGTCCTGACTGACGGTTTGTACGAACGTTTGGATGATGCGCACGCTGAAGTGTTTGCATATGCACGCGCCAACGGGAATGAGACATTAATTGTGGTGTCCAACTTCCGCAAACAGGATACAGCGTTTCAAGTTCCTGAAGAGGTCTGGAACCATCATATTGCAGGTAAATCACCTGAACTTCTGATCAGCAATACGGATGCAAAACCTGAGCTGAAGCAAGCACTCTCGCTTAGTCCGTATGCTTCTTATATGTGGTTAATCAAGCAGTAACAGAATGCAGTCCATTTTATAAATAGGAAGTGACACTATGGCAATCGATAAAAAACAGGTCGAAGAGATCATCCGGGCCGTCGGCGGCAAAGAGAATATTGAAGCGGCGACACATTGTGTAACTAGGCTGCGGTTTGCATTGTATGACGAAGACAAAGTTGATACGGAGTTGCTCGATCAGAATGATCTGGTTAAAGGACAGTTCTCTTCCCAAGGTCAATACCAGGTCGTCATCGGGCCAGGTCTGGTCGATAAAGTGTATGAAGAGATGATTCAGATCACGGGAGGCGAACGTGCTTCCAAAGATGAAGTGAAGGCAGCCGCGGGCAAAAAACAAAATCCGCTGCAGCGTGCGATCAAAACACTCTCGGATATTTTCATTCCCATCTTGCCAGCGATTATTACAGCGGGTCTACTGCTCGGGATTAACAACATTTTGACAGGCCCTGGTATTTTCTTTGATGGAAAATCATTAGTGGATGTGTACCCGGCATGGAAAGACCTGGCCTCTATCATTAATACCATTGCAAGCACTGCGTTTACATTCCTGCCAGCCTTGATCGGTTGGTCAGCGGTGACACGATTCGGCGGCAGTCCGCTGCTCGGGATTGTGCTGGGTCTGATCCTTGTACATCCCGATCTGCTGAGTGCATATGGTTACGCTGATGCGGTGAACAAAGGAACCGTTCCGACCTGGAATCTGTTTGGCTGGGAGATTGAGAAGATCGGTTATCAGGGTCAGGTTTTGCCTGTACTGGTATCGGCGTATCTGCTTGCCAAGATGGAAATTTTCCTGAATAAAAGGGTGCATGATTCCATCAAATTGCTGGTCGTAGCTCCTGTGACATTGCTAGTTACCGGATTCCTGGCATTTACGATTATCGGACCGGTTACATTTGCAATTGCAAACGCCATCACATCCGGTTTGATTTACATCTATGATTCGTATGCAGCGCTGGGTGGTTTGATCTATGGTGGTCTGTATGCGTTACTCGTTATTACAGGTATGCACCATACGTTCCTTGCCGTAGACGTACAGCTAATTGGTAGTCAAGGTGGTACCTTCCTGTGGCCGATGCTGGCTTTGTCCAATATTGCACAGGGTTCGGCAGCACTTGCGATGATGCTTGTGTTACGTGAAAAGAAAATGAGAGGGCTTGCGGCTACCTCATCCGTATCGGCTTTCCTCGGAGTGACCGAACCGGCCATCTTTGGGGTGAATATTCGTTACCGTTATCCGTTTATCTTCGGTATGGTCGGTTCCGCTATTGGTGGTGTACTGCTTACGATGAATAATGTTCAAGCCACGTCCATCGGTGTAGGCGGTGTGCCTGGATTCCTGTCCATTTTCCCGGATAAATGGGGTGTCTTCTTTATCGGTATGGCCATCGTTCTAGTGGTGCCGTTCCTGTTGACCGTTGTGTTTGGACGGGCGAAGTTGAGAAAAGAAGATCAACTTACGGCGAACGGAGGGTCCGCTTCGGGAGCCACATCCGCTGAGACAGCAGCAGGAAGAGAGATGGCTGAGCGTAATCGTAGTACAGTAAAACCTGGAAATACATCTGCAAAAACACTCGAGGTCATGGCGCCATTAACGGGTAAAGCGGTACCGCTGGAGCAAGTTCCTGACCCGGCGTTTGCCGAGAAACAAATGGGTGAAGGCATCGCAATTGAACCTTCGGGGAATCAAGTGGTTGCCCCATTTGACGCAAAAGTGGCACATGTCATTAAGAGTAAACATGCGGTTATATTGGAACATGCGAGCGGACTTCAAGTGTTAATTCATGTAGGTATTAATACGGTATCCCTTAAAGGTGAAGGTTTCTCGATGTATGTAGACACGGGTGATCGCGTGAGAGCCGGAGAGAAGCTACTAGAATTTGACCGTAACGTCATCGAACATGCGGGTTATCCACTCATTACGCCTGTTATTATCCCGGATGGTCAAGATATGGTTGAACGGGTTGAAACGGTGACAGGAGATGTCACTTCAAGTCAGAACGGCGTTCTCAGGATTCATCTGAAAGAATAAATTGATATTTGCTTGTAGTTAAAAGGAGCTGTGAAACCTGCAGCTTCTTTTGACGTTTACAGGTGTGTTTTTCTATAGGCATCATGATAAAATAGTTATGTGATCAAGTAATTACAAATTTTGATAATAAGTCGAAGTGGGCACGTTTGGCGTTTAAGTTGAATGTCAGTCATACGGAGAAAAAGCAGTTCATACAGTGGGTTTACAAGGAGCGTTCCTAGTCAAATGATAAGGAGGAAAGCCATGACTCGGGTAGCGGTGATGGTCATTCATGGACTGGGTATGCAAAAAGAAGACTACGCTGACAAGCTGATCGCTTGCTTGAGCAAAGAAATGGAACGTGTCATGGTGCTGCCAGGCGCCGCAAAGCAGATGCTTGATATTGAACCTGTCTTCTGGGCCGACGTGTTCGAGGAGAGAGAAGAGGCATTGTTTCAACAGCTGGTTCGCTCACCGGGATTAAACTATCAGGCATTACGCCGTTTTGTCATTCATTATCTCGCCGATGCGGTGGCTTACCAACCTGTAGAGAACCAAGGACATCATTATGATGCCGTGCACCGGACGCTGCATCAGGCCATGCACGTTCTCGCACAGCGCAATGGCCCGGAAGCGCCGCTTTGTGTCGTCGCTCATAGTCTCGGAGCTGTCATTGCAAGCAACTTTTTCTATGATCTGCAGTATCCGTCATCTAACCGAATACCGGAAATTGTGGATGTGAACTCGGCTTTGGAGCGTGGAGATACGCTGACCAATTTTTACTCTTTTGGCACAACACTGCCGCTATGGAGTTTGCGCTATGATAATTTCAGCCGTCCCATTCGGGTGCCTGCGCCGCAGGCCACGCATCACTTTCCACATCTGGAAGGGGAGTGGGTTAATTTTTATGAAAGCAACGATATTTTGGGTTATCCATTACGTCCCATTGACCCGGCATATGCGGCCGCTGTGAAGGAGGATATTGAGGTGCGTGTCGGTGGACCAGCTACAAGTTGGAATCCACTGAGTCACGGAGGATATTTTACCAGTGAGCACATGAACCGCAGAATCGCCCAAGGGTTAGCACGAACATGGACTTGGGTAAATCGCTGAAAGTAACAGAGGGCTATAAGAAACAAATGAAGGAGGAAACACCATGGAATGCAGGACGGGATGTGCCGCATGTTGTATTGCCATATCCATATCATCACCGATTCCCGGCATGCCTGAAGGCAAACCTGCTGGAATGCGATGCATCCAACTGACGGACGATAATCGCTGCGGTATATTCGGTCAGGCCAGCCGCCCGGCGGTATGTAGTGGATTGCAGGCTGAGGAAGAGATGTGTGGCCGCACCAATCAGGAAGCATTTCATATTTTGACACAGTTGGAACGGCAGACAGCACCGGGCCTAAGATGAAGGACTTGTTTGATTATAGAAGGTTAATTATACTTAATATGGGATAATATTGATTGTGGAAGGGGGATTAATAATGGATTGGATGAAACGTCTAGTGAAAGTCGTTGGCCATATGATGAGCGATCTGTGGATGGGGTCTTATCGCCGCAACTCCGATCATTACGATGAACAAGCTCCAAGTCCAGAAAATAAACCGAGATATTACACTTTTGTTGTTCTAGCAACGGTGGTCACCTTGGGTATTGTCGTTCTTATGTATAATCCAAAATACTGGTAGGTCATTAAAAGGCAATAATCAAAAAAGAGAGTATCCTATGAATGCTGTAGCATGAGGATACTCTTTTTTAAGTTGTTTATGATTACGATCTGTCTGCAAGAACAGCAACAGAGGGCTTGGGCTCTCTAAACATAAAGAAGTACATCAGGGAAGAGATGACGTATAGACAGCCTGTAATGCTGAATGTAATTGCGTATCCCCAATAGGTTCCATATGTAGTAACCAGATATGACTGTACTGGTCCCATTGTGGCCCAGCCAATCATAAATGAAGTTTGCATCATAGAGTTGGCAATCCCGCGGCGTTTATCCGAGATCTGATCCACTAATATGGCGGAATGAATTGGATTAGCAGCATTCATGAGAGCTTGTCTGAACAAAAAGCTGACGGATGCAATAAAAAGCAGGTTCGTAAAGCCTGTGAATAACAGGAAGGGTAACGATAATACTTGAAAAATAACTACAGCTCGCACACTGCCAACTTTGGCAGCTAACGTTGGGCCAATCAGCATGGATACAATGGTCATAATCTGACCGAGTGCAATCAGGATGCTCATGCCGCTTAACGATACGTCGAAGCGATTCGTAAAATACAAATTCAGATAAGGCACAACGAGCCCTGATCCTAACCCGATCAGCAACTGTGTCACAATGAACTGACCAATCAGCTTGGTATCTCTTTTTTTAATACGTGTGTCATCATCAATGGGCAATGGTGTAATCACAGCATGGGTAAGCTCTGCTTCAGCCCCCTGAATAGATTGTTGGCGAGGCTGAAGCTGTTTCGAGTTTACATCTGTGCGAGACTCCTGATTTTCGGTTACAAAAAGCAACGGGATAAATGCAGAAAGAGTCGCCGCTCCGCCCATAAAAAGCACGGTTTGCAGACCAGTCACTTTGGCAAGTCCGGCGGAATGAAGCACATCTGCAAGGACGCCGCCGCCAAGGCTTCCTAGAACCTGTGAAGCTAATACCAAAGAGGAATAATAACTGAACATTTTGAGGCGCTGGCTTTTTTTGACGTTCTCTGCGAGATAAGGAATGGCGAGTACCTGAAAAACACCAGCAAACAAGCCGGAAAATACAGCAAACCAGATCAACCCGCTCGCGGCATAATCGAAGGATCGTCCGATTAGGAAAGCACCGCTGAAAAGCGCCCCGATAATCAACAGTTTTTTGCGGCTGAACTTGTCACCGCTAAATCCAATAGGAATGAACATCATTGCTGTAGCAAGAGATTGGATACTGACAATTTGACCATTCATGGTGTCATCGTAACCTAAGCCTTGAATGTACAGATTATAAAGAACCGAGAACATGCCATTTCCGATCTGATACAGCAGACTTGCCAGAAAGAACAGTTGAATATTGCGAGACCACCCGCCAATTTCAACATGAATCTGTCGTAAAGCTCTCAAGTAACTCCCTCCAGTCTGCCTGTGCAGTGATACCAGTTTAACAGGAAAGGCAGATTTTCGGAAGAATTGACCACTGTTTATTTTGTTGCAGGGGAATCTGTGACACGAGCAATCACAAATCCATCGTATCCTTTACTGCCTACGGTTTGCAGTGCCGTGGCTTCAAGATGGGGGTGATCTCCGATGCATTCGAGAAAGGTTCGAACGCCTTGAACTCTTGGGTCTTCACTGTCAGAGTGAATGACTTCCCCATCCCTGATAATATTATCTCCGATGATCAAGCTTCCTGGTCGTGTCAGACGTAAAGCCCATCTCAGGTAATCCGGATTACTCGGTTTATCAGCATCGATGAAAATCAGATCAAAGGGTTCAGGGTACTCTTCCTTAATGTCAGGGAGGGAGGTTAATGCCGGGCCTACTCGAAGATCTACTTTGTGCATGAGTCCAGCTCGGGTCAGATTGGCTTGTGCAATTTCCGCATGTTTAGGTTCTGACTCCAGCGAAACAATTCGTCCATGATCAGGCAGAGCTCTGGCCATCCAGATGGTGCTGTAAGCACCTAGAGTTCCAATCTCCAGTACACGCGAGGCCCCTTGTATTTTCAGCAATAGCTGAAGGAACTTTCCTTGGTTTGGGGTGACATCATGTGACGGTAGTCCCGCTTCAGCATTGGCTTCAAGTGCAGCTTGCAAGTCTTTGTCGTTTGGAAGAAGAAGGCTGTTTAGATAATGATCGACCTCATTCCAACGGGCGGGCTGGTTAACCTTGCTATCGTTCAACTCATACTTACTCATTACACATCTTCCTTTCTATGTTGCTGAATTCGTATTTCTTATAATTCAACTATAGAGATGATTGACATATAAATAAAATATATATTTTGTATGTTAATATATAATTAAGTTATATATATTATAATGAATGAAAGCTGGATCAGTTCGTCAGTAAGCAAGAAAGAGGAGAAGATCTATGAACTTGCATGGATTACGATTGTTTCACGCCATTGTGAGGTACGGCGGAGTTACCCGGGCTGCGGAAGAATTGAATATCAGTCAACCTGCGGTATCTTCTCAAGTAAAACGGTTTGAGCGTGAACTAGGCATAGGGCTGTTTGGTTCCGAAGGAAGAAAGCTTGTACTCACAGATGCAGGGAAACATTTAATGGAATATGCCGAGCGTTTGTTCATGCTGGAACAGGAAATGGAACAATTTGTAGAGGACATGAGGGAGGGGAAAAAAGGACTGATTCGTCTGACAGCTACATACTTGCCGTCCAATTTTTTGCTGCCGAGTTGGATTGCCACGTTCAAGCAGACACATGAGGATGTTGAGCTTGTCGTATGCACAAGCAATACACAGATGGCTTTTGACCAGTTGCTGCGTTATGAAGCAGAGATTGCGATATACGGAGGTAGTGGAGTCAGTCATCCGGGTGTGCATTGGGATGAGTTATTCGAGGATGAAATGTGGTTTGTGGTGCATCCAGACCATCCGTATGCAGGTCAAAACATTACCTTGCACGAGATGATGGCTGAGCCATTCATTATGCGTGAGAAAGGCAGTGCAACACGAGAACGACTGGCTGCCTTGTGTACAACCAATAACCTGCCCTCCCCACGAATAACACTTCAGTTCAACGGATTGAACGAAACGATTAGCGCAGTAAAGGCAGGATATGGTGCTAATTTCATCTCATCCCTTGTTGTAAGAGAGGACGTTAATCAAGGCAAACTTGCCCGTGTATATGTACAAAACGTACAGTTACAGAATACGATTGCCATCTGTACACGGGCAGGAGAACAGTTGTCGCCAGCGGCAAGACAATTGGTTCAATGGATCAGGCAAGAAGCACTTGCAATGCAATCTTAAATAAACTGCTCGGTATTGTGAACGTTTTTCAGCAGCACATAATCGCAAGATGTTCCTCACTCCGGATTACGATGTAGCTCTAGCTCTTTGCCCCAAGACGAGAATCTTGCCTGGAGCGTTACGCCAGCAATAACCAGTACGGGAACCCAGACCGCTATTAGGGACACATGATGGAAAAGCAATGCTGCGACGATGACCCCGCCGAGATAGATCACAACTGCGCCTGCACGCAGATAGGCGTCAGTGGATAGCGCTTTGATCAGGGAGCGGATATTGGCATGTTTTAACCGATGAAGAATGCTTACAGCATCTTCAATCACGGCTGCCAGATTATTGGTGAGCACCGTAGTAGAGATTCCCGCAATACCAATCCGCCGGGCAGCCGTTGTTTGCATTCCCATGGCGACCGCAAGCAGTACAATTAACAAATAGGATAATTGCTCGGAAAAGGGACTGATCATCAGGATTGCAAACAGCAGAAGTAGTATGCTTTCAACGGAGAATACGGCAGTAACCCGCGGGGACCAGCCATTTATGGTTTTTACCTTTCCAAGCATATGTGCCGCGATTGCATTCCCTGCAATAAAACCGATGAGGGCGAGCAAAGCTCGCATTACAACAAATTCTTGAGCACGGGCAATCGCAATGCCGAGCAGCACGATGTTTCCTGTCATATTAGCTGTGAGAACATGCCCAAGTCCTAGATATCCGATGACATCAACCATACCGGCTGACATGCAAAGCAGCAGCATGGCGTATTTCTGGAGATGGTTCTCTTTCATATTTTCTCGTCCTTTCCATAAACATAACTCTTCCAGTATACAGCTATGTTCCTGCTTTCATCAAAATGAAATCTTGAACAAGGAGTCACAACGACAGATCCAAAATTCGTTTATTCGTGTCAGATGTTTTATAATAATATAGAAGACATGTCATAAGACCAGCGTTCGTATGATCGTATAATGCTGGTTATCAAATCATAGAGGTGTCAGAAGAAAGGAAGAAATTGATGATGAATGCTCCGCATCCAATAGACCAATTTAAGAAATTCAAATATGAGATTACACGCTTTATGATGATCTATAAATTTGCTCTGGATCAGATGGAAACCAAAATCGAAGTGTTGAAGGAGGAGTTTCAGTCCCTTCATGACTACAGTCCGATTGAACACACCAAGTCGAGATTGAAGTCTCCCGAGAGCATTATGAACAAAATGTTCCGTAAAAACCATGAGCTCACGTTTGAGAGCATTAAGAAGAATATTAAAGATATTGCTGGTGTACGTATCACATGTTCGTTCATTTCGGATATTTATCGAATTAAGGATATGCTGTGTAATCAAAGTGATTTGCGCGTGCTGGAAGTGAAGGATTACATTCAAAATCCGAAGCCAAACGGGTATCAAAGTTTGCATGTGCTCGTTGAAGTTCCGGTATACATGTCTAATGGCGAGGAACGCGCCTGTGTGGAAATTCAGATTCGTACCATTGCGATGGATTTCTGGGCTAGTCTGGAGCATAAAATTTTTTATAAATACAACAAAGACGTTCCTGAACATTTAACGAGAGAACTTAAAAATGCGGCAGACTCGGCCAACGCATTGGATCAACAAATGGAACGGTTGCACCGTGAGATTCAGGAGATCAAGGACGCCGATAATGAGCGGGATGAAGAGGAACTACGCCGCATTATTATTAATAATCAGCAGTTTACCTTGCCGAACAACTTGCTAAGATTGCTTGGAGGCGGAGAGGACTAAGGATGAGCACTAGAGCACAAGCTGAAGGCAAAGGAAATGTTTTGGATGAAAAGTAAACCTGCGTCATTACACATCCCTGCTACGCCGCGAGTGAGAATGGCGCTAATTCTCGGGACGCTGTCGGCCTTCGGACCGTTGTCTCTGGATATGTATCTGCCAGCCCTGCCTACGCTGGCCGATGAATTTAGCTCGTCCACTTCGTACGCTCAGCTCAGTCTGACAGCATGTATGGTCGGGCTTGCGCTGGGACAGTTGCTTGCCGGACCATTAAGTGACGTGCGAGGTCGCAGAATACCGCTGATTGTCGGACTTGTACTCTATACCATTGCATCCGGATTATGTCTTGTTAGCCCAACGATGGGCTCCTTTGTTGCGTTACGCTTCATTCAGGGAATGGCTGGAGCGGCGGGCATTGTCATCTCGCGTGCGGTAGTCAGGGACGTATACGAAGGTCCGGAACTGACCCGTTTCTTCTCTCTGTTGATGCTTGTTAACGGAGTCGCTCCTATCGCAGCACCGATAATAGGCGGACAAATACTAACGTATACCTCGTGGCGAGGCGTATTCATTTTGCTCAGTCTGATCGGTGCACTAGCGCTGCTGGCGGTCATTTTTGGGCTGGGCGAGACACTTCCTGCGCAAAAAAGATCAAGCGGAGGGCTAAGGCAGACGTTGCTGACGTTTGGAAAAATAGCGAGAAATCGCCGTTTTATGGGATATGCTTTAACCCAAGGTTTCGCAATGGCAGGTATGTTCGCTTACATATCGGGATCACCATTTGTGCTTCAAAAAATATATGGAGTGTCGCCTCAAATGTTCAGCATATGTTTTGCAATTAACGGACTTGGTATTATTCTCGCTAGCCAGATTGCTGGCCGGCTTGCAGGTAAAGTCTCGGAGACTCGGCTGTTAATTGCTGGATTACTTACGGCAGCTGCGGGAGGAACATCCTTGCTTATTGCGATTCTGGCTGGAGGCGGACTAATTACCGTGTTAATTCCATTATTTTTGGTCGTGTCCAGTGTAGGGTTAATTAATACGGCATCGTTTGCACTGGCTATGGCGGATCAGGCGAAATCCGCTGGAAGTGCATCAGCACTAATTGGTGTCATGACCTTTTTATTAGGCGGTCTCGTTGCTCCACTGGTTGGACTTGGAGGAGAAGAGACAGCTGTGCCAATGGGGGTTGTGATTGCCTGTGCTGATCTAGGGGCGTTACTTCTGTATTTCGTCATGATAGGCAGAAACGAATCGAAACAGAACAGCTACACATCTGTATAGTGCTCTATTTGTTATAAACACGAATTGCCCGCATGGAAGCATAGTTTCCAAGTGCGGGCAATATTTTGTTTATCAGGACAGAAACCCTGAAAAAGTATAGCCTCTAGCAGAGGGCAAATAAAATCTGGGTATTCAACAGAATTCCTGGTGTCTGGAATGGATAGAAGTAGCCAACGACAAAGCCAAAGAGGTTAATGGCAGGCCACATCAGATACACATCATTATACGTGAACACGAGGGACCAGCGGTTATAACAGAAGTTTTGGAGCACACGTTGTTCTTGGTCACGTGGTGCGGCTGCACCCGTCTGGGCAAATTGAACGGCTTGTGTCAGGCTTTGCGGCTGCTGCTGAAGGAACAGTGGCAGAAGACCGGGAGTGCTTTTGATGAGATTATATAGAAATAACATCTCGGCAGGCGGCTGACCGACTGGACGTGGATACGCACTAAGCAAGGAAGGCAGATTCCCTTGTGCTAGCTGTGCAGGTACACCTGGAGTTGGCCCCGGGCTTGGACCTTGGCCTGGTATACCTCCAGGGAAAAATGGGCCCGCAGGAGTTCCTCCGCCAGGAATAAATGGTGGATAAGAGCCTGGACTTCCAGGAATGCCTGGTGGAGTCTGCCCTCCTGGAAGACTGCCTCCACCCGGGAAGAACGGAGGGAATTGAATCGATCGATCTTCTCCATAACCTGTATAACGACTATCTCCGTAACCTGCATAAGTGGAATAAATATCATTCATCTTCAGAAACATCCTTCCTGTCATCTATTCTGAAAACAGCATATGACGGCTTTCGCCCATGTGTGATTCTGTGAAAATATGTCTTGCTGCTGAATGAAAGCAGCGAAAGTGAAAAATGGAATGTTGAACAAGATTCATGCCTGACATGTTCGGCTAATCGTTTTTTGTTTTTATGGACGGTATGCATATATAATAACGATGAGGCAAGTTAAGGGGATGAGGATAAGCCTCATGCAAGCAGGAAGGGGACTTTACATATGTATTCATTAAATCCGGAAGAACTTACGCCTAAAGATAACTATAAATTAATGAGCGGTTCGATTGTGCCACGTCCAATTGCTTTTGTAACTACACTTTCGGATCATGAAGGCGTAATTAACGCAGCACCGTTCAGCTTTTTTAATGTGGTGAGTTCTGATCCGCCGTTGTTGTCCATTTCGATTGGACGCAAAAACGGGACCATGAAGGATACGGCACGTAATGTTCTCGCCCATAAAGAACTCGTTGTGCACATTTGTGACGAGAACATCATTGAAGACGTGAATGAAACAGCAGCTATATTGGAGCCACATGAAAGCGAATTGGAAAGAACTCGTCTGACAACTATACCTAGTTCCGTGGTCGCTGTACCCGGAATTCAGGAAGCGCTGATTCGGATGGAGTGCAAGTTGTATCAACATATTCCGATCTCTAATGACGAAGGCTTGCCTGTAAGTGATCTGCTTCTGGTTCGGATTGTCCAATATCATTTTAGCGAGCAGGTTTATCTTGCAGACAAAGGGTACATCTTGATGGATCAGTTAAAACCGGTCAGTCGTCTGGCAGGTAACGATTATGCCAAACTTGGTGATCGATTCACCGTCATTAGGCCCGAATAATTGGATATGTAATGAAACAGTAAGGACGAACAGCCCCATGCATCACATGCATGAGGTTATTTGTCTTTGTTTCATTACAAACATAATCATGTCTGTTCGTGAATAGACTTGAACTACATAAAGCATATCTCATAGTGTTGATGATCCATAAGAAAGATTAAATTTTATATGCAGAGGAGCTTGGGTATGGGTTATCGAAGGCTAGCTTCCCTCATCAGCCGATATCCGCGGTTTATTATAATCTGCTGGGTGTTTATCATCGGGATGTCAGCCGCTTGGGCGTGGAAGTTGCCTGATCTGGTTCAGGATCACGGATTGAAGCTGGTACATGGACAGGCTCAAGCCGTAGAAAAAATATTGGAACAGGAATTTGGTACTCCGCCTGATCCGGTGGTGTTGCTTTTTAATAAACATCCGAATACTTCTGAGATGGCGTTCAGGGCGTGGATACAAGAACGTCTTGCGGTTGTTCGTACCTTGCCAGCCCTATCTTCCATTATTTCTCCTCTCGATGCGAATACACAAGGGGAAATGATGCGTGAAGATCAGGCTTATGCACTGATTAATATGGATATTGAACCTCATCATATGAGAGTGCCATTAGCTCAATTACGCGAGCTCCTCGAAGTGGACAAGCAAGCTGATCGGCCCGGAACCGTTCAATTGACAGGAAAATCAGTTGTGCAACAGGATGTTAATCGATTGAGCTTTCAGGATTTGGAACGAGCTGAGCTCGTGGGGTTACCGATTGCACTATTCGTGCTTTGTTTTGCATTCAGGGGGCTCTACGCAGCTTGTATTGCCGTGATGATGGGTATCAGTGCAGTGATTACAGCGATGGGAATAACGTCTCTACTCGGTTACTATCTGGAGCTGTCCAACTTTGTTATTAACGTGATTCCAATGGTTGGAATGGCGCTTAGCATTGATTTTGCACTTATTTTTTTGAGCAGGTACAGGGAAGAACTGCAGCGGAGTTACGTAAATAAAGGAAAGCTCAACTTCGAGTGTAACAACGTCATTCAGCAGGTGCAGTATGAGCTATTGCGGCAGACATTGCGCACAGCGGGAAGAGCCGTGCTGTTCTCAGGGGCATGTGTGTTCTTGGGGTTGCTTGGGCTGCTCTGGATCAGGCTACCTATGTTCCTTAGTGTATCGCTTGGGGCTATGATCGTTCTGGTGCTTTCATTGCTGTTGAATATCACCTTGTTGCCTGCCATTCTTTCCCTAAATGCGAACCGATTATTTGCACGTTTATTGTCTACATCCAGTATTTCAAACCAGCGAACAACGGATAAGAGAGTTGAAAGCAACTTTTGGCACCGCTGGTCAGCGATGGTCATGAAGCGCCCTGTATGGATGGGACTTGCAGGTACAACACTTCTGTTATGGTGTGTGTTTCCCGTTACACGGATGGATTTGTCCGTTCCTGATGCTTCTTCGCTACCTGCACGAATGGAGTCACGTCAAGCTTCAGAACAGATCGAGCGTAACTTTGGACAGGAGCATATCTCATGGGTGGATATCATCATTGGGGAAAAGGGAGTGCCATTAACAGCATCGCATTGGGAGATGGCTAACCACAAAATTGCCAAGCTTCAACAGGATAGAAACGTGGTGAGCATCAACTCTTCAAAAAACATATCGAATTCTTTTATCCGGATAACGGTGGGTGTATATAGAGCAACAGGTTCAGATGAGTTGAAAGAATGGCTCTGGGAGACAAGGGCGGATGATGTAACAGCCGGGCAAGTGGGCATTCCGATTCGTTATGGCGGTGAAGCGGTTGATGAGGATGAAATCATGCATGAAATTGTGCAGCAGTTGCCCAAAGTGCTGGTTTTTGTGGTGGTAAGCAATTATCTGGTGTTGCTCATGGCATTTCGTTCCCTGCTCATACCTCTGAAAGCCATTCTGATGAACCTGTTAAGCCTGGCGGCTTCCTTTGGCATACTGGTATGGGTGTTTAACGAAGGACACCTGGGTATGGAACCGTCGGCTGTGGCGATTATGATCCCGGTTTTTATTGCTGGACTGGTATTTGGCATATCCATGGATTACGGTGTTTTTATGCTCAGCCGAATTCAGGAAGTGTACAGAAGAACAGGGGACAGCGACAAGGCTGTTCAACAAGGACTGGCTTCCACAGGCCGTTTAATTACATCTGCAGCAAGCATTCTACTGGCTGTAACGGTTCCTTTTGCATTCGCTGAAGTCGAAGGGGTAAGACAGTTAGGCATTGGGATCACAGCAGCTGTATTCATTGATGTTACCGTGATCCGCCTCGTACTTGTCCCTTCCTTAATGAAATTGATGGGAAGATGGAACTGGTGGCTGCCTGGTCAATAACCATGAAAGCTAAGAAGAAACTTGAAGAAGATCGCTTGTATGTACACAAACGGATAAGAAAATTTCAAGGGCAACACATAGAGGATATTCCGAAGCCTGAATCAGGGTAGGGAGTATCTTTTTTTATTTAAATCAACCCCTACTTTTTAAAGTTAACCTTGTATTCAACTGAAGTATAATCTCAATAATATCGTTCAGAGGAAAAAAAACTGTCAAATTTAGGGTGAAAGTGACTTATATTATATAACTCACATGATGAATATTCTATTATTTGGTTGTATTAAACATTTTTTAATGATTTTATTCAAATAAAGGAGGCTGTGGTTGGTTTTTTGTAGGATACTTTCATTTTTCCAAAAACAATTTATGGGGAGGAAAAAAACATGGATCAACAAATTGGTACAAACAGTTGGTTGTGCAGTGTTACTTGCTTCGGAGGTTGTTTGGTGGGTTGTGCAGCAGGATGTGCAGTGGATGGACCGGTGCCGATCTCGGATGTCATTGGTGCAACGGCAGTTAATGCAACAGCAACAACGGTTTCTACAGGAGCTACCAAGTCAGCATTATAGAGTAGATGTATATCAATTGAAATCTCAACCATTTAATTAAATTTGGGAGGGAGTAAACATGGATCAACAAATTGGTACAAATGGCTGGCTCTGCAACGTAACTTGCTTTGGGGGATGTCTAGTAGGCTGTGCTGCAGGATGTGCAGTAGATGGACCAGTTCCGATCTCCGATGTCATAGGGGCAACAGCTGTCAATGCAACAGCCACAACCATTACTTCAAGTAAGACAAGCTCTGCACTTTAAGTTCTGAGCTGTCGGTGGGGACATTCCGAATACGAGGTGCGGGATGTCCTCTTTAGTACATTTTAATCCAAGTTAAGGTGGGCTGCATAATGAATAATATAGGTGTATTTGAAACCAGGCAGGGAAGCAAATACATTTTCGATGGTGCAACAAATATGGTGCTCTCCGCAAGCGAAGAGCTGGCTCATACGATTGAGAATCACGACAAACTGGACAGAGACCTTATATATGAAAAAGCAGATTTGCCATTGAGGCAACTTATGAAAAAATGGGATCTTTTCAATCTGCATGAGGTGGAGCTTAGTCAAGATATGATTTTAGATGAGCTTAGAACCTATCCTTATCCGCAGATGATCCTTGGACTTACGGAGAATTGTAATTTGAGGTGTAAGTACTGTATTTTCTCTGGAAATTATGAGGAAATGAGAACACATACGTTTAAACGGATGGAGAAAGAGACTGCGTTAAAAAGCATACAAAAGTATATCGATTATATTGAGGAATGGAAGGGATATGCTCCAGACAAGCAGCCAGTTATTTCATTCTACGGCGGTGAGCCGCTTCTCAGATTTGATCTCATCCAAGAAGTTGTCTCATATGTAAAGCAAACGGGTTTCAAGACTATGTTTTCTATGACGACAAACGGAACATTACTTACAGATCGCATTATTGAATTTTTAGTCACGCATAACGTCATGATTTCAGTCAGTTTAGACGGTTCGAAGGAAATGCATGATAAAAATAGAGTTTTTGCAAATGAGCAGGGAACGTTTGAGGTTGTCTATGGGAATATTCGCAAGTTGCTTGCAGAAATCAAGAGGCAGGGGAAGGAACAGATTCTCCCTATGATGATACTTAGCTGTTATGAAAATGAAACAGATATGGTTGCGATGAACGATTTTTTCGTACGTGAAAAACATCTTTTGAAATCGATGGGCGGAAGACTATCCAAAATTTTGGATACTGAACTGGGTGAGAGTGGAGCTGTTCATGAGAGTATGTCTGTACTACTCAATGAATATCTTCAGGAAATCACTACACCAAATAATGAGGATCGGGTTCCCGAGCTCTTCTTCAAAGAAAGGCTTTTCGGTTCCAGTCTTAAAGTGAGCCATAACCGTAACATTAATCCATATGGCAGAAACTACTCTTCAATCCTTGGTAACGCCTGTATCCCGGGAAGTCGAATGTTCGTAGACGTGGACGGCACCTTTCATATGTGTGAGAAGATAAGTTATCAATTCCCGATTGGAAACTGCGAAGAAGGTCTAGATATTAACGCGATCAGTCGAATCGTTGAAAAGTGGAGCGAGAAATTTACAGCGCAATGTAAAGAATGTCCCTATCAATCGATTTGTGGACTATGTTACGCCAGTTGCGCTTCAGGAGATAATTTTGATATAGAAAGTATTTGCACAACAAGAAGAACAGATATTGAGAGGCAGCTGTCTATCTTATACAGCACGCTGGAGCAGAATCCAGATGCTATGCGTGATTTTTCAGCACATAAAGACAGTATCGACCGTAAGTATGATTCGTTTCGTTTTGTTATGGATAAATGCTGAGGTCGTTCCTGCAAAGGGACATACAAATGGAGGTGTCTAATGTGTATTTTAAAACGGGATCACATTGTTACATTGTACAGGGGGAGCGTCAAGCTTCATTATATGATTTGAGTGAAAATAAGATGTTGAGGATATCACCAGCAGACGCATTAATGCTGCTTGAATTGAATAGGGGCGTACCTGTCGAACAGGTAGACAACATAAATTACATTCTGCTCTCGCAGCTTATAGATCAAGGTATGGGTAACTACTATTCCCATAACGCTTATATTGAAAAGGTTCGTTTTGGCCTTCCGCCATCCATTCGAGATTTTGCCAAGAACAGAGTAAGAGTATCCAATCTGTATCTCAACATTAACGATGAATGTAATCTGGATTGCAGTTTTTGCAATACGGATAGCGTGGTGCACCGAATGACCGGTTGCAAACGTTATGATGGGTTCAATCAAAATAATCTTATGGAGGAGAAGGACTATCGTATCGTATTGCAGCAGAGTCATAAGCTGGGATGCAGATCATTGCATATCATTGGTGGAGAGCCGTTGTTGCAGTGGGATCTTCTCTCTGTCATTCTCGCTGAGGCACGTCAAGTCGGTTACAGTAATATCTTTATCTATACGAATTTAATGGACGTAGGAGAGCTGAACTGGGAAGAGTTAGCCGGTGCCAGCTTGGTTATCCATGCGTCCTCCCATAATCAGGATTTAACTAATCGTATGATAGGAAATCATCCTGATTTCTCAAATTTCTACGAAAATATGAATAAATTGAAAAATACAGGAATTTCCTTCTATTTTAATGTAGTATTGAATAAAATAAACTATATATTTCGAGAGGAGATTGTAGACTTCTATAAACATTTCAATCCATTGGGTATGCAGCTCAGTTTTATTCATGAAATTGGAGAAGATCCGGTGTATAATGAGCTTTTATTTAGCGACAAGGGGACTCAAAGCTGCTTTACAGACCTTAGTTTTTTTCATAACGTCGACTTTCATCCTTGTTTGAATGGCAAGTTGTCTGTATTTCGAAACGGCGATGTAACGGTGTGTCCGATGATGAGAAATGAAACGATTGGGAATGTGTTGAAAGACTCTTTCAAAAGGATTGCTGATCAACGAGACTACCAAGAGTATTGGACGTATACGCTGGATAAAGTAGATTCTTGCCGGAGCTGTAGCTCGCGGTATGCATGTTCTGATTGCCGGGCGATCGAGAGTAGTGCAGGTGGATCATTATCCTCCAAGGTGTATTGTAAACAAGCTTTAAAGGAGAGCTTGGTATGAACAATTTAATTATGGTTTTAAGTATTGTGGCCATAGGGATACTAACTGTCTTTCTGAACAGGAAGGTGAAGAACAAAAGCAGGATGAGCATGATTCTGGCCATCGTTTTTGTCCTGTACATTGCAACATTTATGATTATTGGCATGTTTAAGAATTAATGATGAAAAAAATGTTTAGCAACCTTATGTACCTCAGGCCGTATCTTGAGGGCAGCAGGTTGCTTCTGATACTCTCTTTTGGAGCTTTGGCAATGGTATCTTTAATTGCGATGCCAATTCCGCTTATTACAGGAAAAATTATCGATAATCTTTCTTCGTCACAGGGAACGACGTATTTTCTCTATCAACAGGTCATCATTATTATATGTCTTCATGTCATAAGATACGTTCTCTCTCTTTTCGGTAAATACTATATTGTCAAGGCGGGAACACGTGCTTCGAATGAGCTTCGAATGAAGATGATTGGACATACGGTAGATATGCCCATGGAGTTCATCGACAAACATGATAAAGGTTATCTGATGTCAAGGATTTCAGAGAGTGGAAGTATAGGGAGTCTTTTTTCTCCATCTGTAATTAACATTCTCATTGGGGTATTGGACGGTGTAATCTCGGTTATTTTGCTTGTGCGAATCCATTGGAAGCTATCGCTTATTGTTCTGGCCATTATTCCTCTATATGTTGTTGTTACTGTCTGGTACAGTCGACGGATGAGTGATAGCACAAGAAAAGTCAGTGAAAGCTCAGCTGAGATGGCGGGAGTTATGTTTGAGACCCTTAACGGAATTGAGGAAATTAAAGTTCAGGGGGCCAAGCAGCGCTACATATCACGGATTTGTACCAAAACGGATCAGGTCATTACTGCGATTCTGAGACAGAACAGAAACATTAACGGATACATGGAAAGTTCTTCACTTCTCAGTTCCTTATCCGGAGCTATAGTATTACTGTTCTCCGGGATCATGATTTTGGGGAAAACGCTAACTTTAGGTGAATATGTATCTTTCACAGGTTACCTTGCAAAAGTACTGGGAAATGTCCAGGCTGTGGCTACCTTTGGAGTAACTATCAATCCTATAATGGTTAGTATCGATAGAGTAAGGGAGTATATGGATAATAAGGATGAGGAGTTTGGAAGACGCATGGTTCTCTCCGAACCTATTCATTCGGTTAACATTCATAATATTTCCTATGCGTATATTTCCGAAAATGAAAAGCGATCTGTACTGGATCAGCTTAATGTCAACCTGTTTACAGGTGATATCGTTATTTTGAATGGAGCCAATGGCTCGGGCAAAACCACCTTTGTTAAATTACTTCTAGGTCTTTACCCTGTGAATAAGGGAACGATCCTTTATAATGGCATGGATATATCATGTCTTAAGTTATCTGATCTGCGCAGAAGAGTTTCCTACATATCACAGAAGACCTATTTGTTTCAGGGTACGATTCTTGACAACATACTTCCGAATGCTCAGCCGCAACAACTAGTTCATCTGAGAGCATTGCTGGTGAAGTATCAGCTTCAACCATTTATCTCCGATTTCCCAAATGAATTGCATACGGAAATCGCCCATGGAGGGGCTAACCTTTCAGGTGGTCAGAGACAGATGATTGCCTTTTTGAGAACGGTGCTTGCGAATAAAGAAATGGTAATTTTAGATGAGCCGACAGCGAACATGGATGCTGTCATGAAGAGCAGAGTCATTCAAATGATAGAGAATGAATCGTTCTATACGATTTTGGTTGTCATCTCCCATGATCCCGATTTGTTCTATTTAGGCAAACCTTTGAATCTCGGAGAGTCATCTAGAGAGATGGTGGGCAACAGCTTTACATGAAAATGAAGACCCTTCGTGGTCATCCTTAGAGGGGGGAAATTATGGGATCTCAGATTATTGAAACACGCGGATTAAATCTGAACTTGCAGGGCAATCATGTACTCAAAAATATAGACATCACTACGCACTCCGGGCAAATATGCGCTTTGATCGGGGAGAACGGGGCGGGCAAAACGTCAACGATTCGCTGCATTACGGGACTATACCCTCCAACGACCGGGGAATGTACCATTTTTGGCGAGTCGGCGTATAACATGAGCCAGAAGAACAGGAACCGATTTGGTATCGTGTTTGACGAGGGAGGGCTGTATAGTGAAATGTCGGCCTGGGAGAACGTCCTTTTTTTTGCAAGCCTGCGTGGAATGGAAAAAGATAAAATTGCAGAACGCTACAACAGACTTGTGCAACATTTCGAATTAAAGACTGCTTTGAAAGTCGGACGTTTTTCCAAAGGCATGAAACAAAAGCTTATGATTATACGTGAATTAGTGCACGAACCTGAGCTGCTTATTCTGGACGAGCCTTTTAACGGCCTTGATCCGGACTCCAAAATTTTTTTAAGAGACAAACTCAGTGAAATCTGTTCCGGGCAGGGCACTTCGATTCTCATCAGTTCTCATGATTTATTCGATTTAGAGAAGATCGCGGATCAGGTTATTATGATACACCAAGGCCGAATTGTAGCAGATCAAGCACTTCAGACCATCACTGGAATCACCGAACGTTACATTGTTACCTGTGACAACCCACAACTGGTGGTGAGTATTCTTCAGGATATTGAAGGAATTACGGTGGTGAATCATAATGAGCAGTCTGTGACGTTTATGGTTGAATCGGAGGTTATTCAACAGCCGTTGCAAGTTCTACTGCAGCATGGCATAGAAATTCAGGAATTTTTCAAGGAAAAAAGCTCATTGGAGGACTTTTACAGAACAACGAAACAAGCAGCTGTACAAAACTAACGGATAAAGTAATCTTTTTGGGGAAGGGAGAGGCTGTACTTGCTGCCGTTATTAAGAAAAGATGTACAAACCCTCAATTGGAAAAGGTCATTGACCATGCAAGTATTGATGTTTGGAATTTTTTTTGTGTTTACGATTGGTCAACTGGGGGAGTTGGAAGCAAGTCTGGGTTTGACGATCGATGGACTTGTTCCACTGCTGCACAAGTTGAATGAAACCCGGGAACATCGTGTCATGTTTACCAATACTTTGATTGCTGTTGGTCTCCTGTCTTCTGCATTGGTATTTGCATTGTATGTCGGTATTCCTCACGTTCTCCAGTTTTTCACAAAAGAAAAAGCTGAGAAGAACTTGAGTTTTCTGCTTGCGGTCGTTTCCAAACCCGGTAAAATCATGCTGGCAGTGTGGTTATTTGCTTTAATTCGTGTCGCAGCTATGGCTATCATTAATGGTGTTCTAATCTGGCTTATCTTTACTCTGCTAGGGTTTAGATCGGTGTGGTCGACGAGTCTTTTCTCTTCGGGTCTGACTATTGTTTTGTGTATAGCTGCTTTTTTGTATATGGCCAATGCTATTGTCTGGGCTACCAATGGAAGTGAAACCGTGCTGAAAATCTTTAGAATATTCATTCTGGTTGGCATTGTTGCAGCATTTCCAGCGGTTAACTATCTTCGGATGGATTTCAGTTTTCTGGACTTCCGTTATGTAGCATATAGTGGAATTATCTGTATCGTGGCAGCGCTCGTGTCACAGTTTCTGATGAGGTTATTCAAAGTTGAAAAAATCGTCTAGATGATGATTAATGTTATTTTTGAGTTTAATACAATGAATTCTCATTTGATCCAGAATGGGAATTCATTTTTTATATACATAAGAGATTCCTTATTTTTACTTTTAGTTCTATAATGGATAAGAATATGAGAAAACAGGTCAACCAATGAATGTAACCCACGACAAACAGGAGGACACAAGCTCATGCAGGATATTGATAACTACCTGTACCAACAAACCAGCCTTCGCGGCCGCTCCGTTTATGATGCAGATCAGGATTTTACAGTATGGCAAACTCAACTGCGTACCCATGTCCAGGAACGGCTGGGCGATTTTCCGGCGGTGCCCGTTGCATTGAATCCTGTCGTACTGGAACATGTTCCGTGTGATGGTTACATCCGGGAGCGGATTGAGATCACAACCTACACCGGGTTACGGATGCCCATCTATCTTTTGATTCCTGAACATGTAAGCGCTACCGAAATGAAGAGACCTGCTATTGTTGCTTGCCATGGTCATGGGTACGGGAGTCGGGAAATCTGTGGTATGGAACCGGATGGTTCACCGCGGGTAGGGGAGCCGGGATTGCACAAAGATTTTGCAGTCGCTCTTGTGAAGCGTGGATATGTTGTTGCTGCTCCAGAGCTACTTGGGTTTGGGGACAGAAGGCTGGATGAGGATCGTGAAGCACCGCCAGGGGCAAGTTCCTGTACGAAGATTGCTGCCCACCTGCTTATGGTAGGTCAGACACTTGCAGGACATCGGGTATATGAAACAACGCGTGTATTAGATTATTTATCGACTCGGTCAGAAGTGGATTCAGAGCGGATTGGAAGCATGGGCATCTCCGGTGGGGGACTGGTTACTGCCTTTACAGCAGCCCTGGACAAGCGATGTAAAGCTGTCGTGGTCAGCGGTTATGCAAGCACGTTTCATGGCAGCATTCTGGACCGCAATCATTGCCTCGACAATTATATCCCGGGGATTTTGCTGGAATCAGAACTTCCGGATATCATCGGTCTGATTGCTCCGCGTCCTCTCTTTCTGGAGATTGGAAGTGAGGATCTTGTTTTTCCACTTCATTCGGCGCGGGAGGCCCATGAACGGTTGAAAATGATTTATGAACATGCTGGTGCAGTACCAGCACTAGGTGCAGATTATTTTGACGGTGGACATGAGATTAGCGGTGCAAAGGCATATAATTGGCTTGAACAGGTATTGTAATTTTCTTTGTAATATTTCATCATGATCTGCATTCGGAGGGATACTAAACGTATCATTTTAATTCGAGAGGAGCACTGTATGATGAAATGGTCAAGTTCTTTACGGATGATGTTATGTTCTGTACTTGCTACAAGTATGATTGCAGTTGGGTTTGGCAGTAGTGGAGGAGAAGTTGCCGAGGCTGCATCCGATCATTATAAATTTGATTTTGGTGCAGGAGCAGTGGAGAATGGATATACCGGAGTGTCTGCCACTACCGTATATACAGCTGCAAGGGGGTATGGTTTTAACACCCCAGTTAACATGAGGAATGTCTCCGCATCGGGCAGCGGTGTGCGAAGTGATGCCGTTCAATTTCTGAAATTTGGTACGAAGAGTGATAACACCTTCAATGTTGATCTGCCGAATGGGTTGTATGAGGTTAAAGTTACTCTGGGCAATACCGCTAGAGCCAGTGTAGCGGCAGAAGGGGTATACCAGATCATGAATATGACGGGCAACGGCGCAACCGATCAATTCCAGATTCCGGTGACCGACGGACAGTTGAATCTGCTGGTGACGGAAGGAAAGGCAGGTACAGCTTTTACGCTGAGTGCCCTTGAAATTCGGAAACTGTCCAACCAGCCTGTCACGAACCGTACGATCTATATTGGTGGAGATTCAACGGTATGCAACTATTATCCGCTCAGTAGCAGCGTGCAGGGAGGCTGGGGCCAACTGCTTCCGTCCTATGTGAACAATACAACCTTCCAGGTTCGCAACATGGCCACAAGCGGGCAGATTGCGAGAGGATTCCGTGATGATGGTCAGATGGAAGCGATTCTGAAGTATATCAAACCGGGTGACTATTTCATCCTACAGCTTGGAATTAACGATACCAACGCCAAAAACAATACAACCGAGGCGCAGTTTAAAGAGATCATGCGCGATATGGTTCGTCAGGCGAAAAACAAAGGAGCAACCGTTATTCTCTCGACACCTCAAGGCCGGGCAACAGATTTTAATTCGGCAAATGTGCATCAGGCCGAGAACCGTTGGTATAACGCGTCTACACGTGCACTCGCACAGGAAGAGGCAGTAACTCTCGTCGATCTGAACAAGCTCAGCTCGGCATACTTCACTTCCATTGGGCCAGCAGCAACGCTTGCTCTGTACATGAATGGAGATAGCCTGCATCCGAACCGGCAAGGAGCAGCACAGCTTGCTCGTATCGTAGCTGCGGATCTAAAACGCCAAGGTTTAAACGGTTTCTAATAAAAATAATGAGTTAATTGATACACTCGATCTGTATCGAAGTATGCACACCAAATTAGGTTATATTAGAAATACCCCAGAGGAGGGCCGCCTATGAGCGATACATCCTTTGGGGTATTTGTTTATCTTATATTCGCCACTATATAAGTTGAATTATTTTTTACACATTAACGGAGAGGACAGAAAAAACCTGAAGAAGCGCAAAGCGTTCGCCTTTATCACCGGATTTTCCCCTTTGGAAAAGGGAATCCAAAAAATCCGGGGATAACAGCGATCGGAAGGTTATTCTGTCATCGGAGTGGTAAGTGTAAACCATTTCATTCAATTTATATAAGCTACTCCATCATGTCCTTCTCTTCGTGATTCATTTTTTTGCCTTTCAGCAACGGTTCCAGTTCGTCCTGTACACTTTGCTCCCATAGAGGCACATCGGTACGGTAGGCGGCACGTCCGTTCAGATGTCCCGCAACAGGAGCGGTGATGAACACAAACAGTATACCCAGTAATAGCCGAGCGCTAATATAGTTGTCGAAATACCAAAAGAAGAAAAAGGCACCGCTTAGCACACAAAACACGCCAAGTGTCATGCTTTTGGTAGCAGCATGGGCTCTTAAATATACATCGGGCAGGCGAAGAAGTCCGAAGGCACTGAGCGCGCTGAGCAGGGCACCAAGCAGCACGAGCAGTCCAATCGCCGTTTCAGCGGTGCCACTAACGATCTCCTTCATTTTTGAACACCGCCCCTCGTTCAATATATCGTGCAAATGCCACCGTGCTCAGAAAAGCAAGGATGCCGATCAACAAAATGATATCCAGATAAGCTTGCGTCTGCAGCATCATGGAGAGTACAGCTACGATGGCGATGACATTGATTCCGATGGTATCAAGTGCAGTAATTCGGTCAGCCATGGAAGGCCCGCGAAGAACGCGGTACAGACAGGCCAGAATTGCCAGGGACAGAATGAGCAGTGAAATAAACAGCAGTGAGGATAACATTAACGTGTCACCTCCATGATTGCTTTTTCAAACGTATTCTGAATATCATTTCGCAGTTTTTCTTCATCCTTGATATCCAGTGCATGAATAAAAAGCTTCCGCTGGTTGCCCGAAATTTCAAGCGGCAGTGAACCCGGCGTTAAGGAGATCATCAGACAGAGCAGGGTAACTTCCCAATCCGAAGATAGCTGTGTGCGATACGTGAAAATCCCAGGACGAATATCAAGTCGTGGTTTAACAATCTCACGAATGACCTCGATGCTCGCTCGAACAAGTTCTTTGAACAATAGCCCAATCAGCTTGAGGATGGCCCAAACCCGAACGATGTAGAAGCGCTGCGGGAAGAAACGCCGCATGCCGCCGATCAAGAGCAGTCCGAGCATATATCCAACGAGAAAACCGACACCATTCCAGGCATTATTCAGAAACATCCAGACAAACGAAATGATAAGATTGAGTACAATTTGAAAGGCCATAGACATCTACTCCTTCAATACGGCATCAATATAAATATGGGGGTGAAGCAGAATATCGCCTGCGCGGGAAGTTAGCTGGAACATGCCTTCAGCACCCAGACCCATGACGATGATGAAAGCAAACAGAATTCCGGCAGGAATCAGTAGTCCGTTCACCGCGTAAGGACGTCTTACCATCCCTGCAGGAGGCTCACCCCAGAACGCCTGAATGAAGATGCGGAGCACCGAATACAGCATGAGCAGACTAGAGAGCACGGCGATCCCGGTCAGACCATATAATCCAGCCTCCAGGCCGCCCTCAAAGAGCATTAGTTTTCCCGGAAATCCACTGAATGGAGGCAGACCTGCAAGCGCGAGCGCACTGATGAAGAACATCCATCCCAGCATGGGATATCGTTGGATCAATCCACCCATGTTATCGAGTCTGGATGTGCCAGCCACGGCAATAAGAGCACCGCCGAGCAGGAAAAGCAGTGTTTTGATCAACATGTCATGTAGCATATAGAATAGCAGCCCTTCCAGAGCAGTACGGCTGGCAGCCGCCATCCCGAAGGCAACAAAGCCTACTCCGGCTACAACGTTATAGATCAGAATTTTATTCACATCACGATACGAGATCGCACCGACAACACCCAGAATCATCGTTGCGCCAGCCATCCAGCCAATCAAGGCATGGAAGAAGTCCGGGTCATGATAGAAAATCAAAGTGAATGTTCGCACAATGGCATACAGACCAACCTTGGTGAGCAAACCTGCGAACAGTGCCGTAACAATAGCAGGTGGTGCTGCATAAGAACCGGATAACCAGAAGAAAAGGAACAATCCGGCCTTAATGCTGAATACGATCAGGAAAAGAACCGCAATCAATGTGACAACGCCGCTCTGTCCAATCTCAGCAATACGAACCGACAAGTCGGCCATATTCAGCGTACCGGTAATGGAATACAGGAAACCGATGGAGGCTACAAATAAGGCGGAGGACACGATATTAATCAGTACATATTTAATCGTCTCACGCAATTGTCGTTCCGTACCTCCGAGTACAATGAGCGCGTAAGAAGAGATCAGCATCAATTCAAAGCTGACAAACAGATTAAACAAGTCACCCGTCAGAAAAGATGCGTTCACGCCTGCGATCAAAAAGTGAAAGAAGGGATAAAAGTGATGCTGCTCCCGTTCTTTGTTGATGCTTCGAAAAGCATAGAGCAGGCAGGCTAGCGCGATAATTGAAGCCGCTACGACGAGCAAGGCTGAAACCATGTCTGCAACAAGCACAATTCCGTAAGGAGCTCTCCAGCCACCCATATTCAGCGTTAAAATGCCAGATTGCACTACACGTGTAATCAGGATCGTAGATGCCGCAGCTGTTGCCAAAAGACCAATAACACTTACAATACGCTGCAAATTTATCTTACGGAAAAACAATAGCGTGATAACACCTGTGATCAGTGGAAGCAAGATCGGCAAAACGACAAGATTATTCATATGGGCGCCTCCTTACATCTTCCATATCGTCCGTTTTGAGCTTGAGATAAGAGCGATAAGAAAGTACAAAGAAGAAGGCAGTCAGTCCAAAATTGATTACTATAGATGTTAGAATCAAGGCTTGGGGAAGCGGATCGACGTATTTCTCAGCCATTTCTCCAAGCAGTGGGGGTGCACCAGTTTTGAGACGCGACATCGTAATTAATAGCAGATGCACACCATGTGTCAGAATCGACATGCCAAGTACGATACGGAGCAGGCTCCGTGACAAGATTAAAAAGACGGCAACCGCAAACAAAATACCTACGGCCACACACATCAATATTTCCATATCAACGATCCTCCCCGATCTGTAAAATGATAGTCATGGTGACGCCAAGCACAGCGAGGTATACGCCTAGATCAAACAGCATGGCTGTAGCCAGCTCCGTTTCACCCAGCAGTGGCAGTTCGAAATATCCGAACGTCTGGCTGAGGAATGGGACACCGAACAGGAATGAACCTGCACCGGTGAGCAAAGCTATACCCAAACCGATGGCAGTCAAGCTCCGAAAATCGATGGGCAGTGCTTTGCGAATCGTATCGGTGCTGAAGGCAAGAGCGATAAGAACCAGGGCTGCTGCTGTGACGAGACCACCGATGAAACCACCACCCGGATTATGATGTCCGGCAAAGAACAGATGCATCGAGAAGGTCAGAATGATAAATACAACCACTTTCGTCGTGGTTTGCAGCAAAACATCATTACTTTGCAAAGGGACTGTATCCCAGGACAAGGTGCTGCGTTCACGATTTCCGTATTTTTTGGTATTGTCCGCTTCATCGTCGAGCTCGGGTTCTTCGTCCTGTTTCTCTTCTTTTTTGCGGAATTTCAGTCTGGCTCCGAGATCCTTCGCTTCGAGGTTCAGATTGATCATGGAGTAGATGGACAGCGATGCCACACCAAGAACCATAATCTCTAGTAATGTATCGTAGCCACGGAAATCCACCAACAGCACGTTCACGACATTTTTACCACCCGCTGAATTGTAAGCTTCCTGAAGAAAGTATGCGGAGATGCTGTCCAAGGATGCTGTACCGCTTGCAGCTAAAGCGACGAATGTCATGACAACCCCGACGGAAATAGCCACAATCATATTCACCGTGAGATAACGGGTGCTTGATTTGCCGCGTTGCAACTCAGGTAGATGATAGAAGCAGAGCAGGAACAGTGCAACAGAGACCGTCTCCACAATCATCTGCGTCAGCGCCAGATCCGGTGCCCGGAACAGGACAAACAGCAAGGTAACCAGATAACCGACAGCTCCAGTCATAATGACCGCAGATAAGCGGTTTTTGGCAAAAGGTATGGAAACGGCAGCTGCAATCAGAGTCACCAGCAATACGACTTCGTAGAATGAGTAAGGTGCATTATCTTGCACATTCCACGTAATATTTTCTCCGGAGCGGAAGAAAGCGTAGACCAACAAGGCAACGGTGAATGAGAAAATATAGACCAGATAATTACGGACGGAGCCATTCATATAGGCTTCTGTCCATTTACGTGCAAAATGCTGTACGTTGTCCAGAACCACATGATACATGTTGTTAATCGTCAGCCCTTGTGGGTAGTGCTCATAAATATTCCTCCATCGTGGCAGCAACTTGTAGAGCATGACCCCGAGAATAACAACACCAATCGTCATGAACAATTCGGGAGTCCAGCCATGCCATAGTGAGAAATGTACATCAAAGCGTTCATTCCCATGGAGTAGGGAAGGGAGAACGGCAGCCATGGCTGGTTCGATTAGTGACCCGGATAGTAGATCCGGAAAGAGTCCAAAACCGATGACCAGCGCACCCAGAACGAGCGGTGGGATGAGCAACCCTACTGGCGCTTCATGTAATTTCTCGGCAGGTAGCTCACTTCGGCTACGACCGAGGAATGTTTTGAACACGAAAATCAGGGCATAAATCAACGTGAAAACGCTGGCAAGCCACGCGATCACTGGCAGCAGAATACTCCAGGAGCCCATTCCAAAGATACGGAGATCTTTAATTTGTACCATCGCTTGAAAGAACAATTCCTTACTTAGGAATCCGTTAAAGGGCGGGATACCTGCCATGGCAAGTGAACCGATTAGCGCCAGGCTGAATGTGATGGGCATAAATGCGGCCAGCCCGCCCAGCTTGCGAATATCCCGTGTACCTGTCTCGTGATCGACAATGCCGGCTACCATAAATAGTGCGGCTTTGAACGTACCGTGGTTGAATAGATGGAGCAGTGCAGCGGTAATGGCTACGGTGTACATAGAAGAAGATTCGCCATATCCGAAATAGAGAGCAGCAGATCCAATCCCGAAGAGGGACATAATCAGACCGAGTTGTGAGATTGTCGAATAGGCGAGAATGGCTTTGAGATCATTTTTCTTAACGGCTAGAAATGATCCGTAACCCAAAGTGAGTAATCCTACACCTGTTACAAGCCAGAACCAGAGTCCCTGTCCACCGAAAATTGGTGTGAAACGGGCAACAACATACAATCCGGCTTTGACCATGGTGGCGGAGTGCAGATACGCACTCACTGGTGTTGGAGCTTCCATAGCATCAGGTAGCCAGATGTGGAACGGGAATTGTGCCGATTTCGTGAACGCTCCAATCAGGATCAGAACCAGAGCCGGCAGAAACAATGGACTATCCTGAATATGGCCCCAATTGGAAATGGTTGTGCGGATGCTGAACGTGCCTGTCATCAGGTACATGAGCATGAATCCGGCAAGCATGGCGAATCCGCCAAAAACCGTAATCAGGAACGATTTTTGTGCGCCAGATGTCGAAGCTTTGCGTTTGTAATGGAAGGCGATCAACAGGAATGATGTAATGCTGGTCAGTTCCCAGAATGCATACAGGACGATCATGTTGTCTGACAATACAACACCAAGCATGGCTCCCATAAACATTAACAGATAGAGATAGAAACGGTTTAACGCCTCTGTTTTGCTCATATAAAAAATCGAGTAGAAGACAACAAGTACACCAATTCCGCTAATCAACAGCGTTAACAGTAAACTGAGTCCGTCCAAATATAGATTAAATCCGATATCGAGGGACGGAATCCAGGGAATATGACCGGATACCGGTTGACGCTGGGACACAGCAGAGATCTTGCTTGCAAAATAAACGAATAACGATGTCGGTACAAGCAGTACCGCCCATCCTAAGTGAATTTTACGAAAGAATCTGTGTAACAAGGCAAGAAGGATACCAGCTGCAAAAGGCAAAATAACAGCAACGTGAAGCAGGCTCAAATAATTACACCCCCAATGTTTATTTTCTAGTCATTCTCTATATGGGACATACAGGCGCAATCCTCTAAGGATTTGCTTGCTCTCTCTATTACATAACCCAAGTTTGTATATACAGAATCGTGACTATTCTTTGAATAGAAGAAACTCGGTTGGATTTTGGGTAAATTTTGTATGGATGCATATATTAATAATGCAAACTAAAATACCGATATAATTCAAAATAAGTGAGAGCTATTTCTTATCATGTTTGCAGCGCGAGCTGTAGATGGTTGAGATTGTAAGAGCGGTTCACCGTATGTGCAGGAGGAATTATGTCATTTAAACTTAGAACGGTGCTTACCGTCATTTTCGCTGTGTTATCTCTGTTTGTTATTTTAACCATTGGATATGTTTTCAGCCAAAAATCATTTGATGCAGTGGAAACCGAAATTGGTCACTCCCTTGAAGGCACGGCTATACAGACAGTAGACAAGCTGGATCGTTTCATGTACTCGCGTTCTGGTGAAATGAATCTTCTGGGCAACATGGCATCTATGAATGATGAATTTAATTACACGGATATCCAAATGCTGTTGGATCAGCTTCAAAATAGCTTTCCCTCTTTTTCCTGGGTTGGATTCATGGATCCAAAGGGAAAAGTACTAGCTGCGACAGACGGAATTCTTCTAGGCGAAGATTTATCGGAGCGGCCTGTGTATA
Organism: Paenibacillus sp. 2TAF8; assembly: GCF_052114825.1. Taxonomy (NCBI): domain Bacteria; kingdom Bacillati; phylum Bacillota; class Bacilli; order Caryophanales; family Paenibacillaceae; genus Paenibacillus; species Paenibacillus sp. 2TAF8. The sequence goes on along the minus strand of NZ_JBFRFN010000002.1, from coordinate 627,047 downwards.
AGGAAGGGATCAAGGGTAAATTTATTGGAGATGTACATAATGCGGTGTTGCTGGCCAAACTTTTGCCAAATCCATCGGAAGAGCCATTGCAATTTGTAGATATCAGCTTCCCGCTTAAGGATAGTCAAGGGCAGATTCGTGGTGTATTAGCAGCACATCTCAGTTGGGCGTGGGCCAAAGAAGTCGAGGCTTCCGTACTCATTCCGTTACAACGTGAGGAGAAGGATATTGAATTCTTTATTGTCAGCAAAAAAGAGCACACCGTGCTTCTCGGCCCCAAAGAGTGGGTAGGCAAATCACTTGCCCTAGAGGGAATTGGAGATCATCGAAACAGTAAAAGCAGTTGGTCCACTGAAAAGTGGCCGGATGGCAAGGAATATGTTACCGGTTTAGCGTATAGTCAGGGATATAAAGATTACCCGGGACTGGGTTGGACTATTATCATTCGTCAGGGTAAATCGGCAGCTTTTTCATCTGTTGTTGATCTGATGTGGTTTAACATCTTTGCTGGCATCGTGGTAATGCTTTTGTTTGCACCGATTGGCTGGTTTCTCTCCAGACTCATCTCAGCTCCTCTGGTTCGATTAACCCGTGTTGCAGATCGTCTCAGCGCAGGGGAGAATATTGACATTCCGGAGACCAAAGGACTGAAGGAGATTGAAGCACTGTCACGTTCACTGCGAAACATGGTATCTTCAATCATGAATAAAGACTCTGAACTAGTTGTGATGCAGAATCTTGCACATTATGATCAACTGACCGGTTTGAAGAATCGTACAGCTCTTGAGACGTATCTTGAGGAATCTCTGCAGACAGAGAGCGAGGATCATACGTTGACTTTCCTCTACCTTGATCTGGACGGATTTAAAAGTGTGAACGATTTACTGGGACATCAGACGGGTGACGTTTTGTTGCAAAAAGTTGCTCAGCGACTTACAGCACTAAGTCATGAGGACGGTATAACGGTACGTCTTGGCGGTGACGAATTCCTGATTGTACTTCGCTCAATCGGAGATGATCCGAGGCAGGAAGCGATCCAGTATGCGCAAGATATCATTCGAAGTTTGAACAAACCATTCATTATTGAGTATGAGCGTGTTCATATTGGCTGCAGTATTGGCGGAGCGGAGTACCCGACAAATAGCAACAATCCAAGTGATATTATTCGGATGGCAGACGAGGCACTATATAGATCTAAACGTGCGGGCAAGAACAGAGTCACATTTTATTCCGAGTTGGAAAACGAGGGTTAGCATATAATAGTCATAGGTAGTTTGGAGGCATGTAGCATTCAGGTGTGCATGGATAATGATGTAATTGAGAAGGGAGGTGGGGCGCTTGTCTGGAAAATATGCAAACGTACCCTTTGGCTATGAGCCTGCCCAGCCTAGTCGCAAGGGTTCACTGATCTTCTACGATTCGTTCGAAAACGTAACGGACGAACAGCTTGAGCGTGCAGCGGCAATTATGAACGCAAGAGCTTTCAAGCAGCTAGTGCTCTACCCATTACATGAAAGCACAGTAAAACGAATGAGCCGAGATTCGGTACAATCCTTTTACAAGAGAGAGGATCGTCTTCATGAATGGAGGCGCGATCACCCGTCTGCACCAATCCGGGTAGAGGGATTAGAAGGGAAACGAAAAAAGTATACGCCAATCGACACAGCGCTGCGACATATTCAAGCCGAATACCCGTCACCTCTTTTTCTGTATATGACCTTAGAAATGGCTAATCAATGGGCATCCTTCGACTCCTTTACGGATTGGATCAAGGAACTTCGTCTCATTATTGACGGTCAGCCTGAACAAGTCCACCCAAGGCTGGAGCAATATCGCCATCGCTGGGAATGGGCAGAAGAATAAAGAAACAGGGACGGCGAAAAACAGGCAGATTCGGATGAAAACAAAAAAAGTTGTGTGGTGATCCGGTTATCCGGGTGTGTGCCACACAACTTTTTTAATTACTGGCTCCTCCTCATCATGCTGAAACGAGTGATGTTACGGTTTTATTTTTACCTGAACGTTTGGCAGCATACAGGCAAGCATCCACTTCTTCAAACAACTTATCTTTACTCAAATCAAGGTTGTATCCTTTGAGGCCGATGCTTACGGTAATGGAAGCGCCCCCAAGTTCCAGATGGCCCATTAATGAAATTTTTTGCCGGATATGTTCAACCAGATCATAAGCTTGTTCAAAGGATTGTTCAAACATTAACAAAGCAAATTCCTCGCCGCCATACCGTGCAGCAATGTCACTAGCTGTGATGCTCTCCTGAATGATCAAGGACACCTTTTCCAAAATGATGTCGCCCACACGGTGACCATACGTATCATTGATTACTTTAAAATCATCGATATCAATCAGCGCCAAATGCAGACTCATTCCGAGATTGGCGTACTCAAATGCCTTTTCATAATAATCCTTGAACGAGCTCTGATTGTAAAGATTCGTTAACCCGTCTGTTTTGGACTGTTTGGCAATGATGGCATTTCTGACGATAAGGTCTTCTTTGGCATTCATGCTTGTCTGCAAATCGTCAAGCACCTCGATGCCGGTAGTCACAATGATTTGGGCTACATAGGTGGCGAGAATCAGGAATGCCGGGATGGAAACCATGTCAAAAGAACTCAGATATGCGCGGTACGCCGGATCAACCAGAAGCAGGCCGTACCCTGCCAATTGCAATGAAAAAATGAACCAGACGCGCTTGCTGTCAAAAAACAACACAGAGGCAAAAATCGGTAATAGGCATATGGCCGGCATGATCCGAATGTCGTAATTGACATGAATAATGGTCCAGGCGATCACTGTACTGGTTACGGACATCGTGTAGAACGAACAGGAAGGAAATTTTCGATCCATATAACTGGTGAGTAAAATACAAAAAATAGCTAGAGTTGTGGGCCAAAATAGGACGTTTACTATGAAATCCTGGAGAGTGCGATCATATTTCAGAAAAAGATAAGAACCAATCTGAATGAAGAAATGTACAATAACAACGACCCAGTAAGCATGAAGCATTTTACGTAACCATTTGGAATGCTTGATCTCATACTCTCTTGGGATAGGGCTGTTATGTTCTGCTGAACTGTTCATAAATCACCGCTGACTGCATCAAAATGATACGACAGATTGCTCTCGTATAAGTAGATTATAAGATACAATCGGCAAAACGCAAGCGATAAAATTTTAAACATGATAATAAACCTTACATAAAAATCCAAAGATTATCCAAACTTTCGGAAGTGGACATACAAATTCCCTGACTTTGCATCATAGACTGATAACAGGCTCTGTTGCAGAATTCCCATTTTACGCTGAAGGGGAGGTGAAATCCATTCCTCTTGTCGTTCGTTCAACTGTCAACGCTACAGGTGCAATTACGTTCACGGGCAATACACTTGGACTAAGCCGTTCTGACACGGCAGGAGTGCCAGGGACGCAAGACAGTATCGGAGGATTTACGACGATTAATACGGCTTCCACTTATGGAACGTACCCGGCAGGTACAACCAGTCTGTACCAAAGCAACAGTTCAGCAGCGATTCTGGTTCTGCCTGCGGGAAGTACTGTTCTTTATGCGGAGTTGATCTGGGGCGGAAGTTATATTAACGGGACGGTTAACCTCAGTGCAGCAATCAATAACCCGGTTACGTTTACCACCCCTGCGGGCACATCCAGTGTTACGCCTGACCCGGCCACATATAATCAGTTTGACCTTGGCAACAACGCAGCGGGGTATGTTCGATCGGCTAACGTTACCACTCTTGTACAAAATGGGGGAGCAGGTACATATGTCACCGGGGGAGTCGTAGGAACGATTGTAATCACCAATGATGCTACAGCGAATCATGCAGGCTAGACGCTGGGCGTCATCTATCAAAATGGAAATCTGCCTTTTCGTAACATGTCTTTACGTGCGGGAGGAGTACTGGTTCAAGCGAGTTCGGCACCGGTTGTTACGACGCTTACTGGTTTTGCAACCCCCATTTCAGGAGCTTTGGGGGGCAGAGCGCTGTTCAGTGCGCAGGAGGGGGATGCGAACCGCACAGGAGATCAGGCGTTATTTGGGGCTACCTCCGCAACTTCAGTCGCACTCTCTGGGCCAAATAATCTAGCGGCCAATTTTTTTGCGTCTCAAATTAATGGGGATACGGGAGCCCTGAATACGACAGGCACCTTTGGAACTCGCAACCAGATTAATGGAGCACCCGGGACCAATATTGTCGGAGGACGTCAGGGCTGGGATATTACCAATGTGGATGTGTCCGCAAGGCTGATTAACAATCAGTCTTCAGCCGTCTTAACACTTACCACCTCTGGTGATGCGTACATCGTTAATGGTAACGCCATACAAGTCGATATTAACGCACCACGAATTACTGTGGCGAAGTCATTTACAGCAACGGGAGCCGTAGCAGGAGATACTGTCACATATACAGCCACCATTACGAATGGTGGCTCGGCTAGTGCAGCCAGTGTGGTTCTGTCGGATACGCTGCCTGCAGGTTTAACATTTGTACCTGGAAGCATTACGGTAGGTGGTGTGTCAAGGCCGACACTCGATGTGACATCAGGTATACCTTTGGGCTCTTTGGCGCTCAATAGCAGTGTTGTCGTCACTTACCGAGCTCAGATTACAAACGATACAAGCACTTTGCAACTCGTCAATTCCGCGAATGCCGCATTTACTTTTCAGAGTGTTGCTGGTGGTCCGGTGATTAGCGGGGTTATTCCTTCTAATAATTCAACGCTTCCTGTCTATTCACCGAACCTCTCTATCGTAAAATCAGCGAATACCACGAATGCAACGGTAGGAGATCAGGTGACCTATACGCTTCAGGTAACGAATGGAGGAAATGTAGGAGCAAATGTGACGATTGCTGACAATATTCCAGCTGGCAGTTCCTATGTGGCTGGTAGTTTCCGTGTTAATGGAACGGTGGTGGCAGGAGCCAATCCTGCTACGGGTGTGAATTTGGGTACACTGGCAGCAGGGAGCGTGACAACCATTACGTTTCAAGTACTGGTGACCAACCTGCCAACACCGCCAACATTGGTTGATCAGGCGACTGCTTCGTATTCGTTTAACTCACCAGACGGAAGAACCATCACGGGATCAGCGGCATCAAACACACTAACCATTCCGGTAACCTTGCCGAATGTCACCGTTCTCAAAACAGCAACGGTTACGGATGTTGCTGTCGGAGAGACCTTCACGTATTCAGTGGTCACGACCAACGGGGGCATACAGCCGATCACGAATGCAATATTGTCAGATAATCTTCCAACAGGGCTGAGCTTTGTCCCTGGAAGTGTCACTGTTCGAGGTACAAGTGTGCCGTCAGCTAACCCCGCCAGCGGAATCGCTTTGGGAACATTAAATGCAGCGACCTCCGCAACGGTGACTTTTCAAGTAAGTGTGCAGTCCGTACCAACAGGAGGATCACTTCTTAACCGGGCCTCTGTGTCTTACAGTTCAGGAGCATTTACAGGCATATCCAATTCCAACTCAATAACCACACCTGTATATCAGCCTGTGATTAACATTGTGAAATCGGCAAGCCAGACCAATGCAACACAGGGAGATCAGCTTGCTTATACACTCGTTGTCAGCAATTCAGGAAATATTGCGGCTCAAGTCAATGTGACAGATACGATTCCGGCGGGCCTTACATTTGTGCCGGATTCAGTCACGGTTAACGGCACAGCCAGACCAGGCACAAGTCCACTGACGGGCATTGCACTGGGAAGCATTTTGCCTGGAGGAAGCGCAACCGTGATATTCCGAGCCACATTAACTACTATTCCTTCTCCACCTGTATTAGAAAATCAGGGGTCTGCTACTTACACATATCAGCTACCGAGTGGTCGAAATCTGTCTGGCAGTTCCAGTTCCAATATTGTCCGCATCCCTGCTTCCGCGCCTAATATTACCTTGTCGAAAACAGTAAACAGTACAGATGGCACAGTTGGAGATGCTCTCACATACAGGGTTGTCATCACAAACGCTGGTGGGGGTGCTGTACAAAATCTGGTGCTCTCCGACACGCCTTCATCCGGCTCCGAGTTCATAGCCGGTACGGTTACAGTGAATGGAGTGGTGCAAACTAGTGCCAGTCCTGTTGCAGGTATCGCCCTGGGGACTTTGAGTAATTCCGCTAGTATCACAGTGACGTATCAGACTAGAATTACTGCTGTTCCCTCATCAGGTGTAGTGAGCAACAGGGCAAGTGCCGCCTTTACTTCAGGTAGCTTCAATGGTGTGTCTTCATCAGTAACGGTGAATACCCCCGTCTATCAACCGGTCATTCAAGTGCTGAAGTCAGCAAGTACGTCAAGTCTGACGGTGGGAGACACATTCAACTACAATGTTCAAATTACCAATACCGGCAATATTCCTGCAGTCGTTACCCTGACTGATCCGGTTCCTGCTGGAGCCATATTTGTGACAAACAGTGTTTTGATTAATGGAAACCCGGCTCCAGGTGTGAGTCCAAATACGGGAATCAGTCTGGGAACACTGGCTGCCGGAGCGTCCGTGACGCTGTCTTTTCTGTCAACCGTCACAAGTCTGCCTGATCCAAGACAGTTAATTAACCAGGCAGTTGCCTCATACAACTATACACTGCCGAGCGGAAGAGTTATTGCGGGCTTTGTTCCATCCAATACGGTTACGATCCCGGTGTCCTTGCCGAACGTCAGCATTGTTAAAACGGATAACGCTGATTATGCGGTGTCTGGAGATGTGATCCGTTATACTTCTGTGATTCGAAATAATGGAACCACCGCTGTGAACAACGTCATTTTTGTCGATCCGCTGCCTACGAACACCCCATTTATACCCGGAAGTGTCCTGGTGAACGGCATTGCTTCACCGCTCTCCAATCCGACCGCCGGCATCCCAATCGGTACTTTGGCCCCGGGAGCTGAAGTTACCGTAACTTTTGAGGTGAAGATAACTATGCCGATCCCTTCCCAGATTAACAATCAGTCGACGGTCAGCTTTACTTCCGGCTCCTTCTCGGGTTCATCATCGTCCAATACAACACAGACCCCTGTCATACAGCCGCAAATTGCACTTGTCAAAACGGCAAACACCATCAATGCAACCGTGGGAGATACCGTTGTTTATACCATAACGGTGAGCAATACCGGAAATCTGCAAGCCAATGTTACTGTAACGGATACGATCCCGGCAGCGACAAGCATTGTACCTAACAGTGTAGTTGTCTCGGGTGTACCACAGCCGGGAGTTACGCCAGGCGCTGGCATTCCGGTAGGCATTGTAGCAGCAGGGGCAACAGCCATTGTAACGTTCGCGGTCGTGGTGGATTCTTTGCCATCTCCGCAGCAACTTAGCAATTTTGCTTCATCGACGTTTACATTCACACCGCCTGATGGGCGAACGTTAACGGGAACAGCAACGTCCAACACACTTACCTTTCCGGTTTCATCGCCTAACGTTAGTGTAGTGAAAAGCACAGTATCTACAGCTGCAACGGTGGGTGACACCATTGTTTATTCGGTATTGGTGACCAACAGCGGTATTGCACCTGTGAACGGTGTGCAGTTCTCAGACCCGATTCCGTCTGGGGCTTCATTTGTTCCAGGTACTGTAACGGTAAATGGTGTGGCACAACCCGCAGCCAGTCCTTCAGGAGGAATACCGCTAGGTACCCTTGCACCAGGCGGAACGGCAACCGTTACGTTTAGCGTCATTGTTAACGGAATTCCTACGAACAATCAGTTGAGTAATCGGTCGACGGTTACTTTCACTTCCGGAACCTTTTCGGGTACAACGTTCTCGAATACCGTATTAACCCCGGTATTTCAGCCCGTATTAGTAGCACAGAAAACAGCCAGTACCCAGAATGCCACCGTAGGCGACACGGTCAGTTATACGATTAGTGTGAATAATCAGGGTAATTTCGGAGCGCAGATTAACCTGACCGATAATTTGCCGGCAGGTACAGTGCTTGTGCCAAACAGTGTTATCGTCAATGGCCAGCCGCTGCCAGCAGCCAGTCCGGCAACGGGTATTCCTGCCGGTATGGTGGCGGCCGGAGCGACAACAACCATTACTTTTTCCGTTGTCATAGATACACTGCCAAGCCCGCAACAACTTGTGAACCAGGCCTCCGTTGCGTTATCTTTCACACTGCCGGACGGAAGAAGTATCAGCAGATCCGTACTCTCTAACGTACTGACCATCCCGGTGTCTGCACCTGACGTAGATGTTGTTAAATCTACCACATCCACAGCCGCTTCTGTGGGTGATATCGTAACCTACAGCATCGATGTAACCAACAATGGAATTGCCAATGTCAGCAATGTTATATTTACCGATGCTCTGCCGGCAAGTACAGTACTCGCACCAAGCGGAGTCTTTGTGGATGGCGTGCTGCGTCCCAATGCAAATCCTTCAACAGGCATCACCTTGGGTTCCATTGCACCTGGAGTCACCGTAACCGTTGTATTTAGTGTACGAGTGACAAGTCTGCCCGCAACGGCTGTATTGAACAATCAATCAACGGTAAGTTTTACTTCAGGAGCATTCTCAGCGACGACGTTTTCCAACACGGTCTCGACCCCGGTATACCAGCCTATTCTGGCTGCAGTCAAAACGGGGGATCAAGCCATCGCCACGGTGGGGGATACGGTAATCTATAGCATTGCTGTCACAAATACCGGAAACTATGGTGCATCGGTGACACTGACCGATACCATTCCTGCCGGAACGGAGTTTGTGCCAAACAGTGTCGTGATTAATGGCGCTTCGGCACCCGGCGTTGACCCCGCTTCGGGAATTTCTCTTGGTGTGGTATCCACCACGACCATCGTCACTTTTTCAATCGTCATCACAACGCTACCGGTGAGCCAATCGATTACAAATCAGGCGTCAGCAACCTACACGTACACGCTACCGGATGGAAGAACACTTGGGGGAAGCATTGCTTCGAATGCTCTGATTATTCAAGTCTCGGCACCGAATGTGACTGTTGTGAAAACAACAACATCTACAGATGCCGTCGTAGGCGACACCATTGTTTATGAGATGGTTGTGACCAACAGTGGTATAGACCCGGTCAACAATATCGTTCTGACAGACCCGATCGATCCGGCGACCACTTTTGTTACGGGAAGTGTGCTGGTTAACGGCACACCTCGTGCTTCGGCGAACCCGGCACTGGGCATTGCGCTCGGAACACTGGCTCCCGGGGAGTCGATTGCGGTATCCTACGCTGTCCGTGTCAACTCCCTTCCAACACCGCCGCAAGTCAGCAGTCAATCTTCTGTAAGCTTTACATCGGGTGTGTTCTCAGGAGCGGCGTATTCCAATACGATTGTTACTCCAATCTATCAGCCCATTATTGCCGTTTCCAAAACAGCAAGCAGATCGAACGCTACGGTTGGTGACGACATCGTGTATTCATTTACAATTAACAACAGCGGTAACCTTGTTGCGACGCTTACATTAACAGATAACATTCCAACCGGTGCGGTGCTTCTCCCGAACAGTGTTCTGATCGATGGTGTGCCGCAACCAGGTGCGAATCCTGAAACAGGTATCGTCGTAGGTAACATTCCTCCTGGTGGCTCTGTGAATGTAACGGTCACCTTGGGCGTTACAGTCGATTCGTTGCCTCAAAATCAGCAACTGCGCAACCAAGCTGTCGCGAACTATACATTCAGTCCACCAGACGGGCGTGTATTGACGGGAACGGTATCGTCCAATGTACTCATTATTCCGGTATCAGCTCCGAATGTTGTTGTTGCCAAAAGCACCAGTGCTATTGATGCTGTTGTCGGTGATGTAATCACGTATACGGTGGTAGTCACCAATAGCGGAATAGAAACAGTGAACAATGTTGTCATGGTTGACCCTGTACCCGCCGGGACTGTCTTTGTGCCGGGAAGTGTGGTGGTGAATGGGGTGGCGAGACCAACAGGTAATCCGAATACAGGTATCACACTGGGTTCCATTGCTGCCGGAGCTTCTACTACAGTTACATTTAATGTAGAGGTTGTGGTGATATGAGCGAGATTCCAGGTACGTTGTCCCACTGGTTAAAGAATCAGTCCCTGGTTCGATTCAGCTCGGGTACGACTGAACTGGAACAGGTGGCTTATTCCAACACGGTAGTTACCCCCTGGATTGGCCCCCGAATCAAAGTAAGCAAAAGTTGCAATGTAACAACAGCTGTTCTGGGTCAGTCGCTAACTTATCAGATTGAAATCATTAATTCGGGAAACCGCACGGCAATTGTCCGTGTGGTGGACCCGCTTTCTCCCGAGACTTCACTTCTGCCCAACAGTGTGCTGCGGGATGGCATCCCATTGCCTGGGGTTTCTCTTACGCAAGGACTGCCTCCCGCGGAGATTGCACCGGGTGCAGTACTGAATTATCACTTTCAGGTAGTCATTGTGCGAGTGCCCCCGGCTCTCCAGTTGCTGAATCAGGCAGAAGTGAACTACGAGTTTGTTACTACAGAAAACAGAACGGTTAACGGGACGGAGAAGTCCAACATTGTTGAAGTTCGTATCGAAACATCGCGTCTCGAAGTAAGTTTGCAAGTGGATCGAAGCCACACGTTTGCTGGAGATATCTTGATGTACACGGTTCTAGTGAGCAATCCGGGGTTTGCCGCGGCGACAGATGCCGTATTAACAGTGAGGTTGCCGCAAGGTGCCATCTTCATCCCTGCTAGTGTGACGATTAATGAGATGTTTGCACCACAAGTCACACCGGATGCTGGAATTGATCTTGGAGAGATTGGGCCAGAAAGTGTGGTTCGAGTGCAGTATCGAGTACAGGTAACCCAGGTGACAGATTCGCAAGATCCTGATCGATTATCAAGTGAAGCTGTCTTGAAATACTTGACTGCAGGAAAACAAGAAGTTGTTTATTCCAATATGGTCACACTGATCATTATTGAACCTCAAATCTCTATTGTCAAAACGGTCTCTCCTCCAATAACAATACCAGGAGATACGGCGCGATATCATATCACGCTGTCTAATAAAAGCAATTATGCAGTGGATGCCAGACTACAGGATGTTTTGCCTGCAACGCTAGTCTTTGTTGAAGGTAGTCTCAGCTGGAACGGAGTCAAACGTCCAGGTACGAACCCCAATAAAGGGATAAACCTGGGCACATTAACTGCCCACTCCGAGCTACATATTCAATTTGAGGCTCAAGTGCAAAGCGAAGTAGGCGCATCAGGGGCAGTGATTTCCACACAGCATAGTTATGTGAATCGCGCCGTATTGCTGTACACATTCCGCTTGCCGGACTCTCGTACAGTTCAACGAAGACTCATCTCAAATGAAGCTGTTCTGGAGGTCAGATTACCTGTCATTCAGGTTCACGTGGAGGTCTTTCCCGCTATTGTAGAGCAGGGAGGAACAGTCACTTTTAAAGTAACTGTCAGTAACACGGGTTCGTTGCCTGCACGCGTACAGTTGGGCAATATCCTGCCTCAGGGCGCTAAATGGGTGGGTCAGGAAGATGGTCAGATGCAGTTAAATATCCCGGAATATTCGACGCCAAGGTATCTTCACATTGGTGAGCTCGGCGCTCAATCGGATAAAGAATTTGCTTACCTTGTGCAATTGGCTCCTGAACAAACTGGTATTCTGCAAGGGACCTTGACGGCCCTCTACACGTACGAGTGGAACGGACAACGGCGCTCAGGAGAGTCTAGATCAAACGAGTACACCATACTGGTCGAAGCTCAAGATGAGTAAGAGATAGTGGGTGCTGAACACAAGTAGAATTTATACGAAGGAACTTGCCGAAAAAAGGTGTCATGACATTACACAAACGTAAATGAATGGTATACTAATTGAATATGCACTCGGCAAACAACCGTGGAATCGGGACGTCGGAGTAGAGGAGGCAGCCGCATTGGCGAAAGCAAAAGTCGCAAAAAGACCCACACGGGATGAGTTTGAACTGGAGGAGTTGGGAAATCAACTCGTGGAGGCTTTTCATGAACGCTCAGAAGTATTATTGACGGTCTGGGGTAAGGAAGTACAGGTGCAAGGTATTATTGTGAAAATGGATTCCCGCACGCGCCTTGTTCATGTTGAGCATACGGAAGAAGAATTTACGGCGAAAGTACCATTTTTGGATATTATGCAAATACAGTCGCCGCGTTACTGATTTAAAAATAAGAAAACAGCATCTGAACAATAGGGCATTCGCCCTGTCAAAGTTTCGTTCTCTGCATAAGATAACCTATACCTGTTGCAGAGGAGGTACAATCAATGAGCGAAGTTTTAGGTGGAGAAACAAGAGGTTACGGCTATGGTGGTTTCACTTCTGTAGGCGCAATTCTGGTTCTGTTCATCCTGTTGGTAATCATCTCCAAAGCGTTCTTGGTATAATCATTGTCATTAAAATGATAAAAGAAAGCTCTGCCGTCATGGCAGAGCTTTTTTATTCAGCAAAGACTGAAGGCCACTCTTTGGCGAAAATTGTAGAAAATCGGATGCAAGTCACTTTCGTGTTGTGTTAAAATGGAACCATTCCCACAGAAAGAGGTGTTTTTCATGAGTCAAGAACTGACGGCGTCTTTGAACGAGCAGATGAACTTTGAGTTTTACTCCGCTCATGTATACATGGCGATGGCTGCATATTGTTCCAGCAAAAGTCTGGATGGATTTGCTAATTTCTTTATCGTACAAGCGGAAGAGGAACGTTTTCATGGTATGAAAATTTATAAATTCCTTAATGATCGTGGACACCGCGCTACACTGGCAGCAATGCCTGAACCGAAGAATGAATACAGCTCTATGCTGGATGTGTTTGAGCACGGTTATGCGCATGAGCAGCAAAATACGAAGAAATTTTATGCTCTGGCGGATATCGCACTGAACGAGCGTGAACACGCTACGATGTATTTCTTGAAGTGGTTTATTGATGAGCAGGTCGAAGAAGAAGCTTTGTTTGATAACATCATTCAGAAATTACGCCGGATTGAAAATGACAGCAACGCCTTCTACATGTTGGATGCAGAATTCGCCAAACGTTCATTTACGGCTCCTGCGGAGTAAGCAGGACAGAATGCTGTCTAAAATGGAACAAACAAGTACATACCGTATATCATGTTGCGTCATCATTGAAGGACAGTACGACCATTTTACGAAATGATCCACGCCCCTTAGGATGTGACTCATACGGAAAAAGGCTTGCATACGTGCAAGCTTTTTTGTTGTGCGCAGAATGAAGAAAGGAAGAGAAGTCTATCAAATTATGAAAATAGGGTAATAAAGTATATGTCAACTTATATCTATTCTTAGAGGCGCGTTTATCAAAGATTAAATCTATCAAAATCGTTTTAATTTTTAAGTTAATCTGACAAAAGTGTAACTCTACCGTAGCCTTTGAAGAGAGAAGAGAGAATGGTATCTCTGATACTATTAAAATTAATCGCCATGGGATACGAGTAGAAACGATTTACACACACCCGGGGAAAAACACACACAAGGGAGATTTTATTATGCTAAATATTCGTAAATCATTCGTCGCTACATTTGCTATTTTACTACTGTTACCATTGATATTTATGCCGCACTCTGCTTCGGCCGCAGCGTCATCCAAGGAGAAAGCATCTAGCAAGGCCAGTACCAAAATTGTATATCTGACATTTGATGATGGTCCCACTGCGCATACCGGTCAGCTTCTCGATATTTTGGATCAATACCAAGTCAAAGCTACTTTCTTCATGCTTGGGCCTCATATGGAACAATATCAGAAAGCTACACAACGTATTGTAAAAGAAGGTCACGGGCTCGGATTACATGGAGTAACCCATGTACCCAGCAAGTTTTATAAATCGGCTTATAGCGGATTGAAAGAAATGCAGCAAGCTAATGAAAGCTTGAACAAGGTAGCCGGAGTTAAAACGAGTCTTGTTCGTACGCCATATGGTAGTAAACCTTATATGAAACCAGCTTTCCGCAACGTGCTTCTTGGTCAAGGAGGATTCCATCTGTGGGATTGGAATGTCGATTCACTGGACTGGAAATACAAGAAAGATCACCAGAAAGTTTACAATAATATCATGTCCCAGGTTCACAATGTGAACAAGAATGGAACAACACCTATTGTACTTATGCATGATCAGGAAGCGACACTGAAAGTACTGCCACAAGTGTTGAAAACGTTGAAGGCAGAAGGATATCAATTCGAAATTCTAACGAAAAACGTGCAGCCTGTGAATTTCTGGAATGACAAACGTTAAGTATAGTTTCCAGGAAGCAGGTTGGTTCAATCTTTAGGAGGTACGCATCATGAAAAGACAAACGTTATGGATGACTATTCCTGTAACGACAGCGGTTCTGCTCACGCTGGCTGGATGCGGAGGACCAGGCTCTAATCAGGCATCGGCTGGTGGGACCTCATCGACAACTGTTGGTAAGCAAACCCAATCCGGAAGTGGAACTACCGTATCTAATGAATCCGGGAATCAGGCTGGATCAGCGAATGCAGATTCGAACAGCTCAGGTAGCACTACATCAGGAAAAGAAGATGTAGGCGCATCGAACGCTAACAAAAATCAAGCAGATTCGGGATTATCGGATGTGAAGGAAGTTGTGAAGGCGGTTCGCGCTGAATTAAAGATGCCAAGTGCTTCGCTGCCAACGTCTTTTCCACTGCCTAAAAACCGACATTTGGGTGTAGTGATCACAACGAACACATCGGAGTCATTACATGTGAACTTCTACACTGCGAACAAACCGGTGGCTTTAAATGATCCATCATTAACGGAAACCAAGAATTCAGCGCCTTGGCTTGCCAGTTATGAGGTGAAATCCGACAATAATGCGAATCAATCTGAACTTTTTCCCGACACAGATCTGAAGAACATTCCAAAAGATATGACGGTTGATCTGGGGCATGGAATTAAAGGGATGGTGGAAGGAGCCGCTGGCAGTCAGTATCTAACCTGGCAGGAAGGTCGATGGACATTACAAATTCGCTCCGTTTCAGAGGATCAGATGAACAATCCGGGGATCGCGAAGAAAATGGTCGAGTATTTGGAGTCACATAGGCTGCCTGCTCCAAAAGATAAAGGATTTGTGAAGGTGGATTATGCCAGTGTGGGGAAAACAGTTCATGTGACCATCTCATGGCAGGACGGTAAACAAATTCACCAGTTGAAAACGGAGCAGGTACCGCTGGAGGCACTTGGTATGGTTGTATCAGTAAAATAATCTTGAATCTCTGTAATGAAGCTGCTGGTAAAGAAATCAGTCCATACACAGGTGAAAAAAACAAAAAGCTTGGCATAGGAGAAGGCTCCTTAGCCAAGCTTTTTGTTATTATATCGTATCAAGGTTGCACGTATCCAAGTCAAAATCGGCTTAACGTACATACCGGTTCTTTCACTTGAACCATCCTTTCTCTTTGGAACGGGTGATGGCCTCAATGCGGTTACTAGCATTTAATTTATTGAGAATAATAGAGATGTAATTCCGAACGGTTCCCGTCGTGATGAACAAATGTCCAGCAATTTCCTTGGTGTTTTTCCCATCAGCCATGAGGCCCAGTACAGCATGTTCACGTTCAGTTAACGGGTTTTCCTCCACATAAGCTTCATCGACCAGATCGGGTGCAAATATACGTCTTCCACTCATGACTTGACGAATGGCTTCGGCCAACTCTTCAATCGGGCTGTCCTTGAGAAGATAGCCACGTACTCCGCCTTTGAGTGCACGTTCGAAATATCCGGTTCTTGCAAATGTCGTAAGGATAATGACTTTGCAGTTCATGCCTTTAAGTTCCTCGGCAGCTTCGAGCCCGCTCTTCACAGGCATTTCGATGTCCATCAAGCAGATGTCCGGTGCATGTTGCTGCACAAGGGCAAGGGCTTCTTGACCATTGCTGGCTTGTCCAACAACTTCCATATCTTCTTCCAGATTAAGCAGAGAGGATAACGCACCAAGCATCATCCGCTGATCTTCAGCAATGACGATTCTAATCATTCTTCATCCTCCTTCATAGGTTTGCGTACCAGCTTGGGCACATGGATGACAAGCACCGTGCCTTCCATTTCCGTACCTGTTCGAATGTCCATGTAGCCGTTCACAAATTCCAGTCGTTCTTTCATGCCAAGAATACCGGTTCCTCGCAGGTTTTGCTTACGTGTGTGCTCGATGCCTATCCCGTTATCATGCACAGTTAAAAGATTGTGGGAGGGGGTCTCTTCAATACTAATCGCACATGTGGTTGCCTGACTGTGCTTGACCACATTGGTCACCGCTTCTTTCAAACACATTCCCAGTACATTTTCATTCAATTGAGATGTATCCTGCAGTTTAGGATTTCCGTGTAAAATAAACTCAATGGAGGCGGCTTTTAAAATTTGTTCCGCACGGAATAGTTCATCAACCAGCTGTGTTCCACGCATAGTCGTGACCATCTCACGAACTTCCTTCAGGGCTGTACTTGCCGTCTGCCTGAGCTCATTCAGTTCAACGAGCGCTTGATCAGGATTTTTGCGGAGCAAGCGCTTGGCCAGATCGGTTTTGAGTCCGATCAGAGAAAGCTTCTGACCGAGCGTATCGTGCAAGTCGCGTGCAATCCGCTGCCGTTCTTCCATTTTCACCAGATCATCCAGTCGTTTGTTTGCATTCTCCAGTTCACCTTCGAGCTGTTCACGTTTGTTTTTGTTATACGTGCTGATTGGCAGAAGTATAGAGGCCATCAAGCTGATAAAGATAAATGGGAATTGGCTGAGCAGCATCGAGTTTTGATTGATGAAGCTGTAATTAACCGTCAGGAAGCTTGCACCGAGATTCACCGAGTAGAGGGTGAAAAAGCCGGCTTTATTTTTAATATTGCCAATAAAAAAAGCTAGAAACAATGAGAAATAGGCATAATCATACGCAATGGTCATCGTAATAGATATGGCAATCAGTAATCCCATCCACATGTAAATCTGCCAGCCCTTGGTGATAAAGGCCAGGAGGTAACATACAAAAAATACCAAAATAATGATAATGCCGGTTACCAGTGTCCACAATTGCGAATATTGAGAGATGTAATAGAAGGGCAGAATGAAAAAGACAAGCCATACGTACGGATTCAAGCCTGTATTTTTATAAAAAAGCTGCGACCACTTTTGAATAAGATTCTCCTCCTTGAAAAGGTGTTACTCTACTTTAGCCTGACTGTAGCATGACTGCCGTCCGAATACAAGAAAACGAATCCGACAGAGCCTAAGGCTTCTCTGTCAGACCCGCTTGATTGGTCACCCGAATGGGATTCGGAATATATTTTTTGCGTGATGCTTGTTTCAGCTCTTTAAAGCTGATGAATTGTTTGTGTTCTTCATCCCACAGACGGAAGCGGAGCGCAACCAGACTGGAACGCAGTGTGATCGTTGTGGCCTTCTGCAAAGGCGGTGTTGAGTTATGTGCCTCTTCCAGATAATAGTTAGGTACACGCGGGCTCAAGTGATGCACATGGTGGAACCCGATATTTCCGCTAATCCATTGTAGCAGCTTCGGCAGCTTGTAATAAGAGCTTCCTTCTACTGCAGCTTTGACATAACTCCATTCATCTTCATTCTCGAAATATGTCTCTTCAAACTGGTGCTGTACGTAGAACAGCCAGATGCCGAAGAAACCGGAGAAGAAAAATACAGGTGC
Organism: Paenibacillus sp. 2TAF8; assembly: GCF_052114825.1. Classification (NCBI taxonomy): domain Bacteria; kingdom Bacillati; phylum Bacillota; class Bacilli; order Caryophanales; family Paenibacillaceae; genus Paenibacillus; species Paenibacillus sp. 2TAF8. The sequence goes on along the minus strand of NZ_JBFRFN010000002.1, from coordinate 609,382 downwards.
TTGCACCATGACAAAAGCCTGCCATCCAATCAGCCAGCACATAAACCCATACAGTGCAATGATTAGAACAGTAGTTAAATGGGTATTAATTCTTTCCTTGCGTCTTGCCGCTTTTCGGTTAAATCGATAGGCAATCAGAAATACATAAATGGGTCCAATGCCAAACAGGACGACCGGATTGCGATATATACGGTAAAAGAGACGCATCCATGGCGTGGCAGACTTGTATTCATCTACAGTCATCACCCAAATATCACCTACACCGCGTTTGTCGAGGTTACCACTTGTTGCGTGGTGAATGGAATGCTCTGCTTTCCATTGCTGATAGGGAGTGAGGGTTAATACACCGGTGATGGTGCCAAGAATATCGTTGGCCCGTTTGCTTTTGAAGAATGATCCATGACAGCAGTCATGGAAAATAATAAAGGTTCGAAGCACGAATCCCGATGCCACTAGTGCGATAGGGAACGTAAGCCAGTATGAGATCGATAAGCTGTAATACGCAGCTGCCCATAATAAAAAGAGCGGGACCAATGTATTGATTAATTGACGAATGCTAAGTTTGAGATCATTTTTTTCAAAAGGTGTCACTTCTTTTTTTAGCGCCATTTCTTTGCTTCTGCTCATGCGTAATTCCTCCTTAATCGGTACAGCTATGATTGGCTGTAACCTGGCGATTCCCGGTAGGACTTTCCTTATGGGAAGCGTTTTTATCATTGTAAAAGAATATACGCATGACGGTAAGTCATAAATGTCAGCCTGTTGTAATGACAAATATCAAGTATGAACCATGACATTTGTCATGGTTAGTGTCCCGTAAACATGATACAAAGCGCGAAAAGATGACGTTTTCAAATTTCCTTTGCACATATGACGCAACAATTTGTATTATGTATACAAATTTTACGAAGAGCATGGTAGAATCTATCCTGGAGTGTATATGACAGGTTATTAGGTAAAGAGTTGTTTTTTTGATGTATTAGATTAGGTGAGACGATTTTTAGAGTTCTATATGAAGAGTGTAAAGATTTTAAAAGGTCTAGATGAAGCATGATTTTGTTTTTAAAAGGTCTAGATAAGGCATGTTTTTATTTTTGGATGGATTGGATGGAGCGCTGAATGAAAAAAAGAATTACGGATATGTTCTTTCTTATGGCTGGTGCGTTTCTGTTTGCGCTGGCGGTAAACTTGTTTGTCATCCCTAATGATCTGGCAGAGGGTGGCGTGACAGGGATCACGATTATTTTGTATTATCTGTTTCACTGGTCCCCCGGACTGATGAACCTGATCCTCAACGGTATTTTATTACTTGTAGGTTATAAGTTCCTGGATCGAACGACGACAGTATATACGATTATAGCAGTTATCTTTAACTCGCTGTTCCTGCACCTGACAGAAAGCTGGAGCATTGCATCAGATGAGCTGTGGGTAAATACCATTTTTGCAGGTGTATTTGCAGGTCTCGGGATAGGCTTAATTGTCAAAGTAGGAGGAACAACGGCGGGTACGGTTATTCTGGCACGGCTTGCGAATAAATATCTAGACTGGAATATCAGCTACGGATTGCTTTTCTTTGATCTGATTGTTGCGTTCTCTTCTTACTTTATTATTGGGCCACAGGGCTTGATGTGTACGATTGTGTTGCTGTTTATTGGAACCAAAACGATGGAGTTTATTATTGAAGGACTGAATCCGAAAAAGGCAGTCATGATCATCTCAGCCAAACAAGATCAGATTGCAAATCAGGTCATTGAGAAGATGGATCGTGGGGTTACGGTTCTATCCGGCCACGGTTATTATACGAAGAATCCGAAAGAGATTTTGTATATTGTCATTAGTAAGCAAGAGGTTCCAATGCTGAAGAAAATTGTGCGTGCAGAGGATGAGATTGCCTTTATCACCATTCATGATGTTCGTGATGTATTCGGAGAAGGGTTTATCGAGCTTTCGAAATCATAATATATGAAATTGTACAAAGTTCAATGTGATCAGGACCAAGCGGGGGAAACTATTCCTATTTGGTCCTTTTTGCGTTGTGGAATGAAATTTCCTTCGATAATAAATAGAAGCTTTTCGGCTATTTTTTCCTGATTTAACGTGATTGTAGCAGATGTTATTTGCATGAGATGTATTGGCAGAAAATAAGCTGTACACACCACCAAAGTGGATGATATATTGAATTTAATTCGTTAAGAAACTTAACTAACTATGATGTGGAGGTGATAAAATGGCTGGCACACCGCAATATATCCGTAATCTGAATGAAAACTTGATTATGGATGCCCTGATAGCACATGGCACCTTATCGAGAGCGGATATCAGCCGCCAAACAGGACTTAGTAAACCTACAGTATCATCAGCGGTAGAGTATCTGATTGGACGTAATCTGGTGAAGGAGACAGGCAGAGCCGACAACGCCCAAGGGCGCAAGGCCACGTTAATTCAATTTAATGAAACGGCTTATTATGTCTGCGGTGTTGATATCGGGGCTACACGAATTCGAATTGCCTTATCTGACTTGAATGGGCAAATCGTTGCCTATGCTACCTATCCTTCAGTGGAGCGAGATCAGTACGTAAAGTCCAACGCAGCAATCGTAAACTCCTCTGGAGAGGTTAAAGTCGAGGATGAGCATGTAACAACAGTTTCCTCTGACGTGCCTGTACTTCGTGTGTTACACAGTTATGTGGATCAGCTGCTTCAGGAGAATCGCCTTCAGTGGAGTGATCTTCGCTGCATCGGGTTTGGGATTCCAGGTGTTGTTTTGCCTGGCTCAGGAAAAATTAGCCGGATTGTAGACCCGCTTGCAGGCATGGAGCAGGACTTCTCCCGTGATGCCTTAGCTCGTGCTTTTCCATGTGATATTATGCTGGACAATGATGTTAATCTCGCAGCGCTCGGGGAATACAGGAAGGGAGCAGCTAAGGACTCGTCCCTGTTCATATTTTTCTCCATTGGTGCGGGGACGGGTGCAGGTATTATGGTCCATGGGCATTTGCTTCATGGATTGGGTGGTTTAACAGGTGAAGTAGCTGAGATGCACATGGAGAATGGCCGCCGTCTGGAGGATATGTTGTCGGCTGACGGACTGATGAGACTAGCGAAGCGACATTGCTTCAACGACCCTTTGAGTTCAAACATGCAACCTGAGGACATCTTTGAGGCGACTCGGAGCGGAGAGGGATGGGCTACAAACATAATGAAGGAGTACAGTCAGATGATCGCTTCGGCGTTGCGGCAAATTAGTACGTTACTTGCTCCTGAATTAATCGTGCTTGGAGGCGGCATTGGCGGAAATGGTGATGTATTGTTACCTCTGCTAAGGAAAGCTGCTGCCGAGCAATTCCCAGTGCAACCGCAGTTGATATGTTCGGAGCTCGGAGAGCGAGCCGTCGTGACAGGGGCTGTGCAAGTGGCGCTGCAGCAGACAATGATGAAGCTTAAACAAGGGACATCTGAAGAGTAGAAGTCAAGGGAATTGGAAATTTTTGAACTGTTTTACTACGAATCATCAAGAACAGATCTGCCAAGGAGGAAGTGTAATGACAGAAACAGCTCAGGGCAACACGACAAATCAGCACACGGAGCACCGAAGTGACATGAAGCAGCTTGAAGGGGTCGAGGCGAAAGGTTCATGGGTTGCCGGTGTTGATATTGGAGGAACCAAAATACTGCTATTGATATCCAATCAGATTAGCGGTGGAGAAGTTCATGAGCGCAGATTGCCGACACAAGCCGCGGATCAGCCGGAATCCTTTTTCCAGTGGTTATTTGCCGAATTAAAAACGTTCTGTGCAGAGGTTGGATGTGATTGGGATCAGCTCGCGGGTGTGGGACTAGGTTTCCCGGGTGTTATTTTGCAAGATGAAGGCGTACTTCGGAATGCTCCTGCATTCCAGTGGCCTGAAGAAGATATTCGGCCGATTATTGCCAAGTATTATAGTGGAAGGATCGTTATGGATAACGATGTGAACATGGCAGCTATGGGGGAAGTGGATCAGGGGGCTGCTAAAGGGCATCGCCACAGCGTAATGGTAACCGTAGGCACAGGCATTGGCGCTGCACTTGTTCTGAATGGAGAATTGCACAGTGGGCAGCACGGTGCAGCAGGGGAGATTGGACATTTTATCACAGGCGACGAAGGGTTGACCCGCGAATATGTAGCAGATGGTGATGCCTTCGGAGTGTTTGAACAAGTGACGTCAGGGACCGGTATTACGGAGCGGGCGAGGCACTATTTTAAATTGGGAAAAGGAAATGAACTATCCCTGATCTGGAGTCTGGCCGGAGGCGAAGTGGAACAGATTGAAGCAAGACATGTATTTAAGGCGGCGGAGTCAGGCGATGTAGCTGCCCTTGAAATTCTGGAACTGCCTATGCGTTATATGGCAAGAGGACTCGCGAATATTACGGCGCTACTGAACCCATCAATTATTGTACTTGGCGGCGGAGTAGCTGCATCCAATCCAACCTATTATTTGAATGAAGTTCAGGCCAGACTCAAACGTTATGTTGTGCTTCCGGTCCAAGTGGTCATTGCCGAGCTTGGCAATAAAGCAGGGGCAATCGGGGCGCTCGCTTCCATTAGACGTCATCTTGAACGTATGTAACGGCTAGTCATAGGAGTAAACCATACACAGAGACTACAGAAATAAAAGGATGGAGATCCGGATGAGTGATAGACATATGACGGCTAATACAAAAAAAACAAAAGCCGAATTCAATGAAGCAAAAGCGGTATTAATTAAATTGCAGGGTTTATATCTGTTCATGGGACTTGCGGGAGGCATCTTTAACCCTTACATTAATCCGATTCTGGTTGCTCAGGGTTTTTCGAGTAAGGATACCGGATTTATTATGGCCTTTGGTACCCTAATATCCATCATTCTCCAGCCTGTCTGGGGGATTCTGGTGGATAAATTTAAAAAGACACGCCTTGTATTGGTCATCAGCCTGCTTGTTCCGGCAGCGTTAGCTTACTTTTATAATATTCAGGTATACATTATATTAATTTTGATTTATACTTTATGCACTATATTTCAAGTGACACAGATACCTGTAGCTGACTCCTATGCGGTAACAGCAGCAAGATCCGCTAATACCTCTTACGGTATGATTCGGTTGTTCGGAAGCCTGGGAACAGGGCTTGGCGGATTCGCTGCAGGAATGTATCTCTCCCAGTTTTCCATTCATATGTTATGGCTGCCCTTTCTGCTTTTCAACATCTTGAGCGCAATACTGGCGGGCACACTCCCCAAGCAGACGAGCATTTCCTCGTCCTCAGTAACCTTCTCCGTAGGTTTAGCAAGATTGCTACGAAATCGCACGTTCCTTCTCTTTCTCACCGGTTGTTTTCTGGTAAATCAAACGCTCACGGCGTTTAACTCCTTTTTTGTTATTTCGTTTCAGATGGCTGGCGGCTCGGTTGCCTTGACAGGCACAGCTCTTTTGATTGCATCCATTACCAATGTACCCTCTATGCTAGTAGCCGCATATGTGCTACGTAGATGGGGGCATGAACGAACGATGTTGCTGGCAGCGGGAGCCTACATGCTGCGCTGGGGAATTCAGTGGTTGTGGCCGAGTCCAGAAGTGATGATTGGTGTTCAAGTGTTGCACGGATTATCGTTTGGATTTTTCTATATTGCGGCAGTTGAATATGTAGCGTCTGTTACTGGACGAGAAATGCAGGCGACGGGTCAAAGCTTATTTAACATGGTATTTGCCGGACTCGGAGGCATTGTGGGCAATATGCTTAACGGCTACTTATTGGATACGGGCGGCCCGTCGATGATGTATCTGGCTTGCACGATCAGTGCGGGAATGGGAGCAATTATTCTGTATATTGTTAGCAGACAGGCCAAAGAGCAGAGAAGGGCTTACCCGTTAGTGTAGAAATAGATATAAAACGTAAAGTTAAGGCGGAAGGAAGTGAGGCTTATGAAAGTGAATCTAAAGCGGAGCTGGCACACCAGGTTGATTTATTCATATTTCCCCCTATTTCTGCTCACGATTTCCATTCTGATCTTTCTCTCCTTCCTGATTGTTAACGAACTGTCACGAAAAGAAACCAGAAAAGCGGATATGATCTCCACACGTTACATTGTCAGCACATTGGAGCGTACAATGGGCGACATCGAGATGAGAATGTTAGACGAGATTGTAACGAACCAAATGTACAGTCGTTTTTTGGAAGCCGGAAAAGGACAATTGTCCAGTCAGTTTATTTATGATGCAGCCAGTGATCTGAACCGTATGGTGGATCAGCAGGGGATGGTGCAATCGATTTATCTCTACCGAATGTCGGATTCGAATATTATTACACCTAGAGGAATGGTGAGTTTTGAGGATTTTGGGGATAAATCGTATATCGAGCAGGCGTTGAAAAATAAACTGAATCTGGGTTGGAATCAGCCCAGATCTTACAAGGAACGTTCATTTGATGTCCCTACACAGGTCATCAGCATGAATAAATGGCTGCCACTGCCTTGGGGTGGTGAAGGTCTGCTTGTTATTACAGTACGGTTGTATGCCTTGGAGAGGCAAATTGACAACATGACGGATGCGAATCTCTCTTTTCTACAGGTGAAGGATAATCATGGGGATCTCGTATATTCGGCTCATCAGATTGCCACGGCTGAGGGGAATGTTTTGAATAGGGTGAAGGGTGAAAAGCTGGGGCTTATCTTTGAAAGTGGGATTCAGACAGGTCAGTTATATTCATGGGTATCGCTGGTGTCCTATGTGTGGATCGGAATCGGTATTCTCACCATTGCTTCGGCAGTCGCAGGTTTAATATATATTACACGTAGAAACGTAAAACCTATGCAGCTGATGATGAATCGCATTCAGGCGCTGCAGCCCCGTGTGCATGAAGAGGATGCCGCACCTTCTGTCAAAAACGAGCTTGCACTGATCGACAGGGCGCTGGAACATCTCATTGCTCAAACGGTAGATTACGAGAAACAGCATCATGAGAACTTACTGATTCATCGCAGGCAGTTGCTTGTAGATTTAATGGAAGGCGAACGGTTGGATTCATTCCGTCAGCGCCTTCGTCACTTGCAGCCTCTTGAGGAAAGGTTTCTTGAACCGCAGTGTGCCGCTGTATTGGTAGCGGAGATGAATGGGGCAGACCTGTCCGGTCATTCTAATATTTTAAAAATGGCACTGATGAATGTGTTCAAGGAACTGGTTCAGAAAGAGAGCAAGTTTGGGGCATGGGCAGAATGGTTTGGAAATCGTCGTTTGATCGTTGTGGTAGCCTCCAATGAAAAAGAGGGTCTCAGCCGTGAGCTGCTAATGGATCTGGCTAAACAGCTGCATATGTGGATTGCCGAGCATTTCCGCATTCGTTTTACGTTCGGAATTGGACAAACGGTTAATGGCTGGGAAGACATCACTCGATCCTATACCAGTGCAGACACAGGTCTACAGCACCGGCTCACCCTTGGTCAGAATGCGATTGTGCTTAGTGAGCAACTTCCCGACCAGATGGAGCTGCATTCGTACAAATATTTGCAAATGCTCGTGGACATCGTTCGGGAGTTCAGGCTTACCGGGGATGGCTGGCGAGCACAGCTTGACCAGATGTTTATTGCATTTAACGAAGACCAGATGAACGATAAAGATATTCGTATGCTTGTGCAATCGTTGATTCAGATGTTTGCGCGTGAGTTTGGGGAGTTGTCCGAACGTTTGCAACATCAATTTGATGAGCCCGTTCTAGTGCGGCTTCGCTCGCAAATTCAGGAGGTCGACACACTTGAAGGCATTCGGGAAATTTTGCTGGATTGGCTCAAAGAGGTTTATCGCAATTATGTTGCCGTTAACGAAACGAAAAGTCACCGTGCGATGATCAACGAACTGCGTGTATATATTGAGGAGCATTTCGATGATCCGGATCTGTCGCTGAAACACCTGAGTGACCGTTTTCAAATTTCGGGTAAATATGCGAGTTATTTGTTCAAAGAAGAGTTCGATATGAAGTTTGTCGATTTTCTTGTGAAATTGAGAGTGGAAAAAGCATGCCGAATGCTCACATCAACAGATACAGCTATTCAGGATATCGCTCAGCAAGTGGGTTACGCTAATGCGATTTCGTTTGGTAGAGTGTTCAAACGTGTGATTGGCGTGACTCCGGGAGATTATCGCAAGCAACACGGTAAGAAAGAAGAGCAATAAACCACTGGAGACAACGTCATCATAGATTGCCTAGCAATGGACCGCATATTATGCGGTCTTTTTTATGTTCACTAACAGAAGGGATAGGGAAAATAGATTATTGTTTGTCATTCATTGTCGAATTAGAGCGAATTACCAGCTGAAAAAGAGTGTGAATCACTTAAAATGATGTTAGATTATATAACATAAATGTAGTGAAAATAGTTTATTGTCAGGAAAAGTGTTTATAAGTTAGTTTTTTTGACGTTTAAACGAGTTTTTTTCCTTTTTGAAAATAGTTTATTGTCGATTTTCAGAAAACAATGTAATAATTAATGACATTCACAGGTGCAGCAGGTTGGACAACGATAACGGAGTGGCGATCATGTGAATCATTACAGAATGAGTGCGAAAGGGGAAAGGTAAAATGAAATTATTTCAAAGACGCAAGGCAGGAAAAGCAAGTTCGATTCTCGCAGCGGTAACAGCATTCACTCTATTATTATCCGCGTGTTCGTCAGGTAGTGAATCATCATCTTCATCATCCGGGGAAGCGGGTGCGGGGAACAGAACCACGTTGAAAGTAGAAATTTTTGACCGGGGAAATACACCGGCAGGTTACACCATCTCCGATAGTTATCTAACACGCTTCATTCAAAAGGAATTTGGTGACCCGAACAACATTGATGTTCAATTTGTTCCGGTTCCCCGCTCAGAGGAAGTGCAGAAGCTTAACGTGCTCATGGCAAGTGGTTCTGAAGTGCCTGATATTGTATTCACTTATGACTCCAGTACATTTAATCGTTATGCCTCACAAGGCGGTTTGACAGAGTTGACTGATCTGCTAAACAAAGAGGGAAGCAATCTGAAAACATTTCTGGGTGATGACACGCTGGCATACGGTCAGTATGATGGGCAACAATTCGCTGTACCAGGCAAACGTCTGGTGTTAGGGAAGTACGCTTCATATGTTCGGCAGGACTGGCTGGATGCGCTTGGATTGCCAGCACCTCAAACGGCTGAGGAATTGCACACCGCCCTGAAAGCATTCAAGGAGAAAGATCCAGGCAAAGTGGGATCACCACTCATTCCGATGGGGATGTCGATTGCTTCGGCGCAATATGAGCCATTGATCTGGTCTTTCATCCAGCCTCTCACGGAAGAACAGAGATATACATTAACTCAACAGCTAGGCTCTAATGATTATCCAACGTTGCTGCCTGGCTTCAAAGATGCACTGAAATATATGAATACGTTGTATAACGAGGGATTAATGAGTGCAGACTTCGGGCTGGATAAAGACAAGAAAAAGCTATGGGAAGATGTATCCAACGGGAAAGTAGGTTTCTACAGTGAAGATGCAGGAGAGATTTACATCTCAGGGACGTATAAAAACCTGCAAACCAATAAACCTGATGCGGTGATGACACCGATTGATGCGTTCAAAAATTCGGAAGGCAAATTTGCCAAGCCGGCATATGCACCAAATGCAATGTATGTCATGATTCCAAAAACAAGTCAAAATGCAGAAGCAGCCATGAAATATCTGGATTGGATGGCTTCTGGCAACAACCTGTTTGACCTGCAATACGGTGTGAAAGACGAAAACTATCAGCTGGTGGACGGTGTGCCACAGATTAAAGAAGATGCTTCTCCTGAGATTGCTGGTCGGATCTACAACTCTGGTGACATTGCCATCATTGTAAACGGCAAATATGTCGGAGATGAGAAGAAAAACGAAGAGGCTTATGTCGTTCAGGTGGATCCCAAATATCGGGATGACATGCGCAAATCGGTAGCTATCTCCAATACGGACACGATTCAACCCGTACGTTTCTCCAAACCGATTGAAGCGGAATCTCGTTATGGTAACGGCTTAAAAGACAAATTCTCGGAGTTTATTGTGAAAACAACGATCTCCAAACCGGCTGATTTTGAAGCTGTGTATAACAGTATGATGAGTGATTATATGGGAAGTGGAGGCCAAGCTGTTCTTGATGAGCGTACGGAGGCTTACAAAGCGATGAAGTAATTATTCATCATATAGCGCAGGTTGGACAGGTCTGACCGTATTGAACAGGACATTTCATGGGGGCGATGTAAAGTGCGCCTTCCATGAGATATCCTTCACGACTTGGGGGGAACATTATGAAGACAGGTACGTATTTCCGTAGAAACTGGCAAATGTACGCATTACTTGTGCTACCAATGGTATACTTCATCATTTTCAAATATGGTCCAATGTATGGGGTGCAGATCGCCTTCAAGGATTTTAACTTCTTCCAAGGAATTGGTGGTAGTGAGTGGATCGGATTCGAGGGGTTTAAGGAAGTGTTTCAAAATCAGGGATTCTACACAGCCCTGCGTAATACAATCGTCCTGAATTTGCTGGACTTGCTTGTCTCCTTTCCAGCACCTCTAATTCTCGCCATCTTGCTCTTTGAATTAAGAGTCGCCTGGTTCAAAAAGATGGCACAGACGTTGCTTTACATTCCACACTTTATTTCCTGGGTCATCATAGGTGGTATCGTATTGCAGGTGTTTGGCACACAATCTGGCTTCATTAACAACATGTTAATGAGCATGGGACTTGATCCGCTTCCGTTTCTATCAGATAAAAACTATTGGATCTTTACGTATCTCGCCGTAGGAGTGTGGCAGAGTGCAGGCTGGGGAACGATTTTGTATCTGGCTTCCCTTACAGGCATTAACCGTGAGCTCTATGAAGCTGCCGAGGTAGACGGAGCCAGCCGTTTGCGCAGAATTTGGCATATCTCTCTGCCAGGCATCAAAACGACTATTGTTACCTTGCTGATTATCAATGTCGGCAACATGATCTCCATTAGCTTTGACCGACCGTTCATCATCGGAAATGTGGCAGTGCGAGAATATTCAGACGTGCTCAGTACGTTTGTGTACCGTTTGGGTCTGCAATCCGGCCAAGTGACACTGGCGACCGCAGTGGGGCTGTTCCAAGCTATCGTTGGACTAATTTTCATCCTTGGTGCTAACTATGCATCTAAAAAATTGACAGATGAGAGCATTATGTAACGGAATCCATGCATCTGCGGCAACACGGTATCCATCTATGATCTGTAAGGAGTGAGTGAGATGTCGGAAAACACGGCGAATCGAATATTCAACACAGTAAATGTAACTCTGATTGTCATTGCGATGGTACTGTGCCTTGCACCATTCATCCATATTATTGCGATCTCGCTTAGCTCGAACCGGGCGATCGGTTCGGGAGAGGTTTCCTTTTTCCCAAAAGAGTTGTCCTGGGAGGCCTATGGTAAGGTGTTCGGTGATGGTTCCATGATTCGTTCTCTGATCTACACGATCTGGCTGACGGTTCTGAGTACGGTGTTAAGTATGGTTATGACCATTATGGCAGCATATCCCCTTGCCAAAAGCAGTCTGAGAGGGCGCAAATGGTTCATGCTGGTCATTGTTGTAACGATGTTTTTTAGCGGTGGCATTATTCCGGAGTATATTTTGATCAAAAATTTGCATCTGCTGGACAGCACTTGGGGATTAATTCTTCCTGGCCTGATCAGCCCGTTTTATATGATTATTCTGATCACCTTTTTCCGCGGCATCCCGGAGAGTCTGGAGGAGGCAGCTGATATTGATGGAAGTACGCAGATTGGAACGTTAATGCGCATCATTTTGCCGTTGTCTCTTCCGGTTATGGCGACACTCAGTCTGTTTTACGCCGTAGGACGCTGGAATGGATTCCAGGATGCGTTAATGTATATTACCAAACCGGAGCTGTATCCCTTACAATTGAAGTTATATCAGATGATTCAGCAAAACCAAATCACTGAACTGATGCAAAATGAAGGCATTGGTGCAGTTCATGTGTTACCGGAAAGCTTGAAAGCAGCTAGTGTAATATTCTCGACGTTGCCAATCCTGCTCGTCTATCCATGGTTGCAGCGATTTTTCATTAGCGGCGTAATGGTAGGTGCTGTGAAAGGTTAACGTCTCAGGAGGTCATAAGCATGACACAACCGATGGTTAAGAAGATGTCCAAGGAGCAGCAACATCTAGTACGTCAGTCCATGGTCATGATGGATCGTTTTTATGACGATGAATTCGCATTGCTTCGCAGTTTTGAAGACGATGCATCAGAGCATGGTACACGAGGAAGTGCGCATTATGCGCTGGGCTTGCTGATTCGTCAGGAGCCCGGCGATGTAGCGCGGGCTGTTCGTGTGCTTCACAACGTGCTCAATTATCAATATGATGCGCCCGAAGAAATCTATCACGGCACCTTTGCGACCCAGACAAATGAAGAGCACCCACCCGCAGGTCATTATGCATGGAAATCATTTGCGCCAGGCACGGCATATTTCCTGGAACGCACCTTTGAGAAGGTGTCTGCGCAGTTTATTCATAATCTGCAGCATGAGAATGATTTATTGAAGGAAGGCACAGACGCCAAACAATTGAGAGAGCTGTTTTACGCCTCTGTGAACGCAGTTTTGCCTCCGGTCTGGATCAGTTATGATCCAAACTGGCGGGAATTTATCGCATGTGTGTGTGCTATAGCGACAGCCGAGTTTGTGGAACTTCTGCCGGATAAGCTTATTCAGCGAATGGATGAAGCGATGGAACGAGCTGTTCAGGGCTCTGTGGAGCGCAGACGGTCAGATGTGATTCCGATGAACACGAACATTGAACTGATGCATATTTTTATTACCCATTATTATGGACATCGGTTCCAGCGGAAGGATTGGATTCAGCATGCGGATGAACAGGCCGAAGGTCTGATACAGGAGTTCGAGCAGTACGGGGGTACGTTTGCTGAGTTTAATACCACGACCTATTACGGGGTGGATCTCGCCGTACTTGGGATGTTTCGAAAGTATGCCATAACGGAGCGCATGACAGAAATTGCTCACCGGATTGAGCATGGATTATGGAACAATATTGCGCTGTATTATAATGCAAATATGGAAAATATATCCGGGCCATTTGCTCGGGCATATGAAATGGAGATGCGGGAACATAGCTCCATCGGTGTCTTTCTCTATCTTTTGTTAGGAGAAGGCTACGAGTATTTGACAGGCATGAACTGTGAATCGGGGCATGATCCGATGATAGCATTATTGGGTGTTGATGTACCTGAAGGAGCTGTACCTTATTTTAAAGCCCATCAAGGAGATCGACTCGTGCAAAAACAGTTTATGGAGCTATGTGAACGCAATGATCCAAAAGCAAACCGCAATCTGTGCACTGCTTCGGCCTGGATTGGTGAGACACGAATGATAGGTGCGATGTCCGGCAGTCGCAATACGAACGGCCAGATGCATCCGGCAACGATTCATTGGCAAACGGAGACAGGAGAGCGGTATTACCTTCGTCTTATTCGGCGTGAAAAGGGTGGAGACTGGAACAGCCATCTTCGGGGTATCACTTTTGAAGCGGAGGTCACGCCAGAAACATTGAATATTGAGGTGCAGCTGGATACAGCGGAGGAAATAGAAGTTTATTTCGAAATCAAAGGACCTAACCTGCATCCACACGATATACAACCAGCGAGCTGGACGCTTCCGGGGCTAACCTGTTCTGTGAAAGCCGAAGCCCCAGCGCCGACAGTGTTAATGTATACGGACTATGCCGAGATTATATATCGCTATGTTCCGGGTGTGACGGAGAACCGGATGAGGTTTGAGCTCGGGATCAGTGAATAGAACAATGATGTGAGACGGTTATCACAGGGTTAGGCGAGAGACTATGAATGGACTTTTTTAGAAGGATATTCGAAGGGACTATTATAAGGTTATTAGAAGGGCTATGGTAGGGTTAAAGGTACGGGGAGGCAGGAGAGAGTACATGTATACAGACAAGAAAGAATACTCATTCTCGACATGTTGGAATATCAAGCGCCATATGACGGGCGAAGACATGATCGAAGAGATTTTGTCGCTTGGCTTCAGACAGGTAGAGTTGAATTATAATGTGACGGATGAGCTTTTGCAGACGATTGAACCGATGATTGAACGTGGGCAAGTGGGTGTATCCAGTGTGCATAACACGTTTCCGCATGTACCCGATCCGGATTATGGAACGGATTCGGTGCTGCTAGGATTCGACGATGAGCCGCGTCGTAGAAAGGCGATTGAACTCTTGCTTCGTTCTGCCGAATATGCTCATCGCTACGGTGCGAAGGCGGTTGTTGTGCACCCTGGGGAAGTGCCGTTTGAGTATAATATTGATGAAGCTCTCAAAAAGATCTATCACGAGCAAGGCAAGGATTCACCAGCCTATCAAGAGTTGTGGCAGGAGATGCTGGAGAAGCGGCAGGCAGGGAGTGAACATTACTTGAAACGCATACAGGAAAGTCTGGAAGAGGTATGTAATCTTTCGGAGCAACGTGGTTACGGTGTGAGTTTTGGAATTGAAACCCGTTCACGCTGTTATCAGATGCCAACGCTGCAGGAAGCAGGATCGATTATTGGTCAGATGAAGGGCGCTCCGCTGGGATTATGGTACGATATCGGCCACGGCATGATGATGGATCGCATGGGATTGTATGACAATGTGCGCGAAGCGAATGCGCTGATTGATCATGTCGTGGGTGTGCACATCCATGAAACGGTAGGGTTGTCCGACCACTGGTGTCCTTATGTTCATAGTCAGGACATGACTTATTTTGATTCATTTCTGGATATCATCGATCGCTCTCCTGTGAAAGTGTATGAACTGAAAGCGGCCTGCACACCTGAGGAGATTGATGAGAGCCATAAACTTATTACAACTCGTATTGCCGAACGTCGGGAGAAAATGAAGCAAGCGAACGAATTGTGATGGAGTAGTGGAATTGGGGAAATACAAGGTACAACGATCGTGAGAAGAGAGAAGATACAGAAACCACAGAAACCACAGAACCCATAGAACCCGCAGAAACCATAGAACGACAGAAACCACAGAAACCACAAAACCACAAAACCACAAAAACCACGAGATGAGGAGATACTCTCTCTTGGTTTTTTTACCGCGTCGAAACTAGAGTGTATCAAGCAGGTTATGGGAAGAGTGGAATGAAAAGAGCGATTGAGCGAGCGGTGATAGAAAACGCCATCGTATCAAATAAGAGAATGCAAAAACGAGTTCTAATCCTCACTTTTAAAGTTCTAACGATCACCAGGAACCTTATTTCCTCCAAAAACGACAAAATAAAATTCTAACGATCACCAGAGAGCTTATTTCGTTGTTTCAGTAACTTTTAGGGTGTATTTGGGCCTTTTTTCGAGAAATAACGTCACCTGAGATCGTTAGAATTTTAAAATGACCCAAAAGGTTAAAATAAGCTCTCTCAGGATCGTTAAAATTGTTGTGGACCTGGACCTGGACCTGGACCTGGACCTGGACCTGGACCTGGACCTGTAGCTATACCTGCATCCAGCCTTCCCGAACCTCACAATCTTCGCATCTCAGAATCCTAGCACCTCAGAATCCTTTCACTCATACATTCGTCGTTCCAATTCAGCAAAAGCAATAGCAGGATCATCACTAGAATTGTCGATATATGCAACAGATTCCACGGGAAGCGGCCAGGCCACTTTTTTTCGATCAAGAGAAGAACGGAACGCATCCCAGTTAGCCAGTTTCCATTCATCTAATGGAGATTGTCTCGCTGTGATTCGTTGGTGATACAACGCTTCGTTCTGCAAGTAAACGTAAGCCACTCGAACGTCTGTGTCATCAAGGGAACGTCCGATGCGTGTGAGTTCCTGCTCAATCCAATCGGGTGTCTCGGTCTCTTTGGTAAAAGGCCCAACCACGAGAGTATCTACACCAAGCTGTACGTTATCCAGGGCGGCATCCATCGTAATTCGATAACCCAGATCACGGCACAGCCGTTTATATTCGGGTGAATCTCGGTCTGATGGATCAAGCCCTTGTAACGTCATGATGGCCTCCGCTGCGGGACGAAGCAAGATGTCCATGTCCAAAAATGCAGCTTTATGTTTACGCGAGAGCGCTTTGGCGAGTGTAGTTTTGCCACTTCCGGCTCCGCCGAGAAAGAAAATGAGTTTACTCTTGCTCATGCGACAATGTCTCCTTTAATACGTGATATCGGACTGTCTAAACATATGGAAATCGTAAAATTTCTTTTCTACTTCAAGGCCAGATAGAGTTATCTTAACATAAATAGATCAAATGGGTGCTGGACTTAAAAGGAATAATAAGTTAATCTAATACCTAGATTAAATATGCATAGATTTCCGATGTATTAAACCATGTATTTAGGAGGGAGAGTTTTGCTTGACGATTAATAAACAAATGATTAAAGGAAGTACAGAAACATTAATTTTAACGTTACTTCATGCACAACCCATGTATGGCTATGAGCTTATTAAGGAACTGCATCGTCAATCGGAGGGCGTGTTTAGCCTCAAAGAAGGTACATTGTATCCTATCTTGCATGCCATGGAAATCGATGGATGGGTTGAGGCTTATTGGGCAGAGGTAGAGGGCAGAAAACGCAAATATTACTCCATTCGAGATCAAGGCATACAGGCATTACAGGAGAAAAAAGCAGAATGGTCCTTATTTCGCCGTGCTGTAGATCGTGTACTCGGTGAAGGAGGTTTAACCTGATGAATCTGAAGGAAGTGATAGAGCAGGGGAAGCAGAAAGAAGAAAAGCAGCAGATTCAGATATATCTGGATCAAATCTGTAGTCAGGTTAAGGCAAGTGAAGTACATAGTGATCTTCGTGAAGAACTTGGGAATCATCTCGAAGAGATGATTTATGACAAGGAGCAGGAAGGATTTACATCGGAGGAAGCTGCCGCATATGCTATTGAACAAATGGGTGATCCGGCTGATCTAGGTAGAAGAATGCACAAAATTCACCGTCACCGGATGCACTGGGGATTATTGACGGGAGTAATAGGGATGGCTATGATTAGCCTGGTTTTGAGCTGGATTTATACGAATAGTTTATTAAGCTTGGGATATGAATACTCATCTGTTCTACTGTATACAAGTATAGGCATGATAGCTATGTTGTTCTTTCTCTTTTTTGACTATAGGAAATGGATTAAATCTGCTTGGTGGGTATACGTTCTAATCAATGTCCTCTTATGGATAACCCCGGTGATAGCAGACTCATATGGCGGCATGAACAGATTCTTTTCATTACCATTTGGTTTCTCAATCGATGTTACTACATCTGCACTTTGGATACTGCCGCTTGCGATCGGGGGGATTATAATTCCTCATTTTCGTTCGGGTGTGAACGTGCGAATGATATTTACCTATATTGGATTAGTAGCTTTGCCTATGGTGCTTATCTATCAAATCTCGGATTGGGTCCGATTATCGTTATTTGGGTGTATATCTTTGCTACTGTTCGGATGGATTACAAGAAAGTGGTTGTATACGCTGATTACTGCCTGTTTTTGCGGAGCGGCTGCAACCTTGTTATTACTTATAACGGATCAATATAGTCGATTCGAAAGGTTATCTATTGTATTTAATCTGGATCAAGATCCAAAGGGTATGGGATTTATGAATAACGCTATTATCGATATCGTCAAAACAGCGGGATGGTGGGGGAATGGTACGAGCATTCCGACAGGTTCAACTTTAAAATATTTTTATCTGAGTTATCCCGGAGTTATGCTTATAGATGTGTTCGGGTGGTCTGCCTGTGCGCTGTTTTTTGTTGGCATCGTGTGGTTTGTAAGTACATTATTTAAAATACTGCCGCGAATACAAGACAAGTTTGGTTCGATCATTGTACTTTCTGTAACGGTTACACTTGCACTTCAACTGAGTTATTCAGCTGCGATCATCACGGGAATGGTGCCCATCATGAGTATTAAATTTCCCGTTATCGGGTATGGTTCCCATGTGATACTTGAATACGCCATGATCGGATTGCTTCTCGGTGTTTATCGCCGGAAGGATACGGTTTCCTTAAGCCTTAATACAACTGTACCCGCAAGGGGCACAGTTTGACTTTACCTGAAAGATGATGGAGAGCTTCCAAGATTCATAATTTTTCTGAGGGGAACCAGATATGCCGCAGATTAACCCATCCCTGACTGTTGAATGACATTCCGCGAACGGTAGGAAGATAAGCAGTTTCTACAGGTTTTTGGGACAAAATGAACATCAGATGTTCATGGATCAGGTACTCTTCAATTTCGGATAGCGCTTGGCTGCGCTCTGTTGCATATGGGGATGCAGCAATGGATTCTAACCTATGTTGAACCAGCTTTTGAGACTGGTGCTCCAGATGCTCAGACAAGGTAGCAAACAAATCATATCTGCGAAGCTCCACATCCCGATCTTGAATGAGAGAGAAAAGAATCAGATCGGATTCAAGCCGCCAATCTCCTTTGAATTGTTCCATGCTTCCTGTGCGTATGGTGCATAGAAAACCGGATTGTTCCAAAGCAAGTGCAAGCCACTCAGCATCCAGCCGATATTGCGGGATGGTCGCAATGTGCAAGGCAATGGGCTCATCATAAGGAGAAGGCCCCAGCGAATGTTCGCAGCTCTCCGGTTTGTATTCCTGATGTAAAGGCCAATTCGGCACCTTCTCTTGTACCTGAACAATACACTGCTTCAAGTAGGCTCGTACACCCGGATCGCTTAACGGTCCGGTTTTTTGTGTGTTACACGTAAGCAATTTGGTAACAGTCACACCTGAACTTGCTTGAGTCCATGCCTCACTTGCTGTTTTCGACGGATTATGTACAAGGTGGAAGAAGGGTGATTCCACGTGTTTGGTTGATTCGAGCTCCTGATTTTCATCCACTTTCTCCACCGAAGTACTCCAAGGAATTTGCAAAATATCCACCCGATCAATGAGAGCTCTTCCCTGAAAGTAGGCTGGATAAGCTTCAAGTCTGCACAAGTGATGATCCCATGCGGTTACTTTAAAAGGCCCCGTTCCTACCGGTTTGGGCATAGACTGTATCAGGTTTGTTGGCGTTATTTCCTTATCTGCATCTGAGATTGGAGTAACAATGACAGCCCGGCTTGTCGTCAAGAAGGACAAAAATAATTCCTGAGGTTTCTTCAAATGGAAGCGCACAGTTAGTGGATTTAACGATTCAACGGAATGCACCTGTTGCATCACCTCACGGTATAACGTACGGCGTTCCGTGGATTGCAGTCGTTCAAATGTATAGACGACATCCGAAGCCGTGAGGGGTTTGCCGTTGTGAAAATAAACCCCTTTTCGCAAATGGAAAATCCATGTTTGTCTATCACCTGATACATCCCACGTATGTGCTAAACAAGCCATAATCTCTCCGTGTTCATCCCGCTGTACAAGCCCATCATACACATGGCTGGTCACAAAAGACTCTGCGAGCAGATTGATATACAACGGATCGAGCGCATGAAGCTGTTGACGAAGGGGTAAACGGAGCGTATCAATCGGCTCATTGTTGGACCCGGATTCCGTGTGGTGTCCAGAATAACCGAGCAGCCACTGATTCAGAACATGTTGCATGGACATTGAATTGGAAAAAGCCCGGACCTGATCAGCAGCTTCTTGTAATTCTCGGCGATTCATCGCCTGCATCATATACTCCGCAGCGATTTGATCGGCTGGTATCAGTAGAGACAGCATCGAACGTCGCCCTCGTCCTCTCTGGGCATGCCAATCAATCCAACCAAGCGCGACCATTTTTTTTACGATGGTTAGTGTGTTGCGGTGGGTGCAATCTAGTAATATAGCGAGGTCGGCAAGAGTAATGGAATGTTCTGATGTATCTCCCAGCTGGCTGTGTAGCAGCAAATATTGCTGATGCAGTTTCAACAAAGCTTCCCCCTCGATGGCATAATCCGATGTGTTATCTAAATATCTAAAATAAGAAGTTATATCAATCAATATTTCTATTTATATTCTCATTTTATCATCTAAAATAAAACGTAGATAGATAAATGGAGGTATTTCCCATGATTAATAAAATAATGTCTTCACCCCATCGTGCGATGATTACGATGCTAACGGCTGTATTGCTTGCAGTTATGCATCAATATTTATTTTATGACCTTGATATCGGGGTGTCGTATCCGATCTTTGTTATCCTGTTTTATAGCTTTATGTACATATTTGCCAGAGATCGAATGAGGGCGTTAACGATTGTTGATGCCTGGATCGCAAGTGTAATTCTTCTGTTATCACTGACATATCTGTTATTTGATAATGTTTTGTTTCAGGTGCTCAACTTCATGGTTATCCCGAGTCTTGTCCTGCTGCATCTTGCGTATGCCATGGGGAGAAAGAAGCGGCAATGGTGGGAGTTACGTTTGATTGGTACAGCGATAGACCATGTACTCCCGCAAACGATTCGTCACTGGGGAACGATCGGTTCCATGATGGTCAGAGCCGGAGGGCGCAAAATGGATAAAACGCAAAAAGTGATCGTATTCAAAGTGCTAATCGGTTTATTGGCTTCAATACCTTTTCTGCTTGTAGTGCTCACCTTATTGTCTTCTGCGGATGGTGTCTTTAATGCCTACTTATCTGGTTTTCCGGAGTGGTTAGATCAACTCGCACTCATGCCGATGCTGCCCCGAATCATTTGGATTATAGTTGCAGCCATCATGTTTTTCGGTTACGTCTGGGGATTTGTGCAGCCGATGCAGTATGAAGCAGAGAGATCAGAGAATGCCCATTGGAAAAGTAGTCCAGATTTATCGGCAGTTCAGCCGCATCAAGGTGCTGAGCAATCTACGGTTAACCCGGGGAAGGAAGGAGAGATTATACCAGCCTTCGCTCCGGTATCTCCTCTTAAGCAGGCAAGGCCTAAGCAAGAAGAGCCATTTAAGCTTGATTCAATTATCACGGCTACAATATTAACAGTCATGAACAGTGTTTACATTTTGTTTGTGCTTGTACAATTTTCATACCTGTTCGGGGCAGGGAAAGGATATTTGCCAGAGGATTTGTCTTACGCCGAGTATGCAAGAAATGGTTTTACAGAGCTTGTGTTGGTCACTGGATTGAACTTTCTCATACTGGTTGTTGTGTTGCAATACACACAGATCAAAGGAAGAATGGGGCTAGTCGTGCAACAGGTGTTACTCCTGATTCTGGTATGTTGCTCTGCAATCATGTTAGGTTCTGCGTTTGTGCGTCTGAATCTGTATGAACAAGCGTATGGATATACGTACATCCGATTCCTTGTTCATGCCTTCATGATCTTTCTGGGGTTACTGTTAATCATCGCTGCGCTACGGATTCGATACACAAAGATACCACTGATTCGCTGTTATATTGTGCTTGGACTGTCGGCGTATACGCTAATGAACTATATGGGGATGGATAACCGAATTGCGGAGCTCAATATCGAACGTTATCACCAGACAGGCAACATCGATACCGCTTATTTGGCAAGTTTATCTGCAGATGCTTTACCGTTACTGAAAGAGTTTGCAAGCAAAGAATTTCCGGAATTAGAGACTCATTTGATGGAGCGTAAACAAGTTCTGGACATGCATGTGAAAGATGCAAGTTGGGTTTCATTTAATTTTGCGAGACATAACGCCTGGGTAGATTTGTCCAAATGAAGAACGGGACAGACCAGAGTTTGGATTTCTCAGCAGTTCATTTATGCAAATGTAATATGTAAGTGCTATAATGTAAAAATAAACGTATGAAGGGGGTGAATCTCTTGTTTGAATTACATGAGCTATTGCCGTATATATTCTCCATTGGTCTGATTTTTACCGTTAGTTACGCCTATATTGCCCATCTTCACTGTGGCATGACGGAGTACTGGATGGAAGGTGGCGCTGGGGACGGAATTGAACCTGTTTTTCCGGCACTTGGCTTGAACTTACAGCGCAGGCCGGAAGACTGGAGCCGCATGGTCAGACGAAAAGAAGCACCGGATGAAGATGAACCAGACTGCTTTACCTTGTTGAGACTTGAATCAAGCAATCAACAAGGAGGATATATATGGAACATAATACAAACAAGAGGTTCACACTTACGTCTGGCAAGGGACGGATCTATGGTCTGATTGCGATTTTATTCGCGGTCATGCTGCTTGCCGGATGCAGTAATAATGTATCGGAGATTAATTCATCGACACCGGGATTTTTTAATCACTATATTGTATTTCCGCTGTCGTACTCAATACAGCACATTGCAACCCTATTTAACGGAAGTTACGGGGTCGCGATTATTGTGATCACGCTGGTCATTCGTTTAGCACTGTTGCCATTGATGATGCGTCAAGCCAAATCCCAGCAGGGAACACGAGTCATTATGAACGCCATGAAACCTGAAATGGATGCGCTCAAGAAAAAATATGAAGGCAAAAATGACCCTGCTGATAAGCAAAAGCTGTCTCAGGAAACAATGGAACTATACAAGAAACATAAGTTCAATCCGTTGAATATTGGTTGCTTACCGATGCTTATTCAGTTGCCAATTCTGTCCGGGATCTACACAGCGATTCGACTTACACCGGAGTTGTCCTCCCATTCGTTCCTTTGGTTTAAACTGGGCGCACCGGATTACGTACTTGCTGTCGTGGTTGCAGTCATTTATCTGATTCAAGCTAAGGTATCGCAAGCCAACATGGCTCCTGAGCAACGTAAACAATTTGCGATTATGGGATATCTATCCCCGTTAATGATGGCATTCTTTTCTCTAACAGCCCCGGCAGCGATGCCGCTCTATTGGACCGTGGGGGGCTCGTTCCTGGTACTACAGACATTATTGTTCCGCAAAATGTACCCGGTAGAACACCCGCAGGAGCCTGTAGTTGTGGAAGTGAGTAAGAAAAAGAATAAAAAATCTACCTCATCCAAGCCTACTCGCAAACCTGCAAAGTCTTAATAAACTTGCTCGCAGTTGGCTGCGGAAACATGGTGACTACAGAAACTTGATGAACACGAAAAACATAATGAAGAAGCCTGATCCATATGGATCAGGCTTTTTTTGTACTATAGGGTATTCCTTTTTTTAGTCTTTTTGCGTAAGCTGATGAACAACATAACGTCCGCTTCCTGTTCCCCAATATCACTTAATGATGATATACTTACCTGATGAAATATGATATTGATAATCAATATCAATTAATGAGTGATATATACATGGGAAAAAGTGAAATGAGGAGTGCGGATAGATGCAAGAGGAAGAAACAAGACAGGGATTTACAGCCGAGATGATTGAGACGATGGCGAGCATCTGGACACGTTCCACCATTACATTAATAGATGTACGCTCTCAGAATGTAGCGTCACAATACCCGTTGGAACAATATAAAATGCCTAGTAGCATGTTTATCTATGCATATGGGGGAGAAGCGCAAATCCAACTTAATGAAACCACATTTGGAATGGAACGCTTCGGTTTAGTTCACGGCGGGAAGGGGAGCCTGCTCAGTATTACGCCTAAAGAGGAGATTGTGAAGACCTTTATGGTGTTTTATAGAGCAGAGTCACCTCTCTTTTTCAAGAAACATCTGCAGCAATTACTAGAGCAAGTAAATCCATTTGTTCAACAGTTTGGTTATACGCCAAGTAATCCCATCTTGCTACGCGATTGGTTCCAACGGATGATGAATGGCTGGAAACGTGGCAAAGCGATGGACCATCTACAGGCCAAAAGTTTTCTATATCAATTGATTCAAGAGGTGTACAGAGATCTTGAAGGTGGTGAGATTCGGTATCTCCAGCCAGATCCAGCCTGTTCTGCCAAGATATATCTCGATAAACATTACAGGGAGCCGATTATGTTTCAACAAATTGCCGATATGTTTGGGATCAGTGGTGGACAATTGACACGGTTGTTCAAAAAAAGGGAAGGGATGAACTTACAGGAGTATCTCATTCAGAGAAGGATTGAAGCTGCCTGTCATGGCTTGAAACATACAGAAGCAACGATTAAAGAAATCGCAACAGGAGCTGGTTTCGCAGATCAGAAGAACCTGTTCCGAATGTTTAAGAAACATTACAAGATGACACCAAGTGATTATCGGAAAATAAACGCACTATCCATGCAGGTTGATGGTATTGATAATGATTCTCATCTCTCTTACGATGAGAAGGAACTAGCGAGTCTAGTCAAGTCTTATAGAGATGGGGAATCAATTATGTTTGGATCATTAAGAAGTAAAGAAATGATTTTGGCAGCTGCGATAAGCATGATGCTGTTATTAACGGCATGTACGTCAGGGACGCCAGCGAATAATGGGGGAACGGTGAATACAACACCTGCGCAGACACAGCAGACGGCACAACAGGAAGGGTCGGAGACAAAAGCTTCAGAAGCCGTCTCGCAGACCAGAACGATATCCACAGTTAAGGGTGATGTTGAGGTACCTAACAACCCTCAGCGAGTTGTAGTGGATTATTTGGTTGGTGATGTGGTAGCCCTAGGTGTAACTCCTTTAGGTGTGGCAAGAGCGGCAAGGGGGGAGACGGAGCCTGTTTATGCTAACCAGATTACAGACTCCATTAAAGTAGCCATGGAGCCGGAAGATATCATGACGCTTGAGCCTGATCTCATCATTTTGGCATGGAGCGATGAGTCATATGATGATTTATCCAAAATTGCCCCGACCATTTATGTTCCTTATGGTGATATGACTACAGAAGAGCGGATACATTTTATTAGCGATGTTTTGAACAAACAGGAAGAGGCTAAGGCTGTTTTGAATGCTTATAACGGAAAAATCGAAGAATCCAAGCTAGCCTTTCAGAATGCGGGTCTATCCGATGTGAAGATTACGGTTGGAGAATTCAGTGATAAAAGTAACTACATAGCTGGGGCCAAGCATGCGGTTGGTGAGCTTGTTTACAATGAACTTCAATTGCAGGCACCTCCAAAGGTCCAAACGGATATTATCGACGCAGATAAATATTGGGGCGATGTCTCCATGGAAGTATTACCCGCTTACTCTGGGGATTATATGATCTTCTTAGGAGATGGAAACGTTGCTGCTGATAATGCAGTGTGGAATTCCATACCTGCTGTGCAACATGATCGGATCGTAAAAGTGGATTCCTCGCTATCTTGGTCCACCGATGTAATGACTTCCAGTGCATTGATAGATTATATTGTTAGTCAATTGCTGGCATTAGCTAAATAAGAGTTAGAACGAAATTTTATCTAAGAACTCCAAATTTTCAAACATGACTAGTCGAATTTATGGACGTTAATATCCATATTCGTTTGGATTGTCAATAGGTAATGAAAGGGAAACGAGATGAAAAGCAAGCCTGAACGAAAACGCCGTGGGGCGATGAACTTCACCATGTACATGGTAGTAGGGCTTGGATTAACGGTCCTCATGTCGGCGGCATCAATTATGTTTGGTGCTGCTGATATGAGGTTAGCAACAGTATGGGAGGCTATTTTCCGATTTGATCCAATGCTCACTGAACATCAAATTATTCAAACGATGCGTCTCCCGCGTACCGTAGCTGATCTGATCGTTGGGTGCAGCCTTGCGGTATGTGGTGCGATCATGCAGGGGACGACTCGCAACCCACTGGCCGACTCCGGGCTGATGGGGATTAGCTCTGGCGCGGCATTTGCAATTGCACTATGCCTAGCCTTTCTGCCGGGTTATTCGTATTGGCAGATGATGTTGTTCGCTTGTCTGGGAGCAGCGATCGCCACCGGTATGACTTACTTTACCGCGTCACTGGGTAATCGCGGAATGACGCCTCAGCGGCTTGTACTGGCAGGTCTGTCTATTTCAATGTTGTTTGGCGCACTCAGTCAGTATTTGGCGATCAATTATGACCTGGGCCGAGCATTGACATTCTGGACAGCGGGTAGTACAGCGGGTGTCAAATGGGGAGAATTGCTGATTATCTCACCGCTCTTTGTTGGTGGCATACTGCTGGCACTGGCGCTATCCCCTTCCGTTACACTGCTCAGTTTGGGAGATGATGTGGCAAGTGGACTCGGCATTCGAAGCGGACTGGTCAAGATTTTGTCGACCATTATTGTACTCGTGTTGACTGGATTGGCTGTTGTTGTGGTTGGCCCGGTTGGTTTTGTGGGTCTGATTACTCCACATATTGTGCGATATATGGTAGGTGTCGACTATCGATACATTATTCCGGCAGCGGCGTTATATGGTGCGTTGTTGACCGTATCGGCCGATTTGGCTGGACGCTTGATCAATAAACCGTTCGAAACGCCGATTGCGATTATATTCTCTATCATTGGTGTGCCGTATTTTCTCTTCTTGGCACGAAGACAAAGGAGGGAATATGAATGACCAAGCGGCGTTATACGGTGAAACGAGGCATTGTCATCAATGTAGTGCTTATGGTGCTCATCCTTGTGATTGCTATTATTAGCATGAATTCTGGCAAGATGAATCTTTCACCGCTAGAAGTCCTGAACGTTCTCATAGGAAACGGTACCGATAAGCAAAATCTGATTGTGTTTGATTTTCGTCTGCCACGAATTGTACTTTCGATCTTGGTAGGTCTGGGAATGGGAGCGGCGGGGGTCGTGATGCAGAGTTTGCTGCGTAATGACATGGCTAGTCCTGGTACACTGGGAATTAGTTCGGGATCGGGTTTGTTTGTTCTGTTCTTCGTTGTATTCATTGCATCCACAGGAAAGAGTTCCTTCATTGCTCTGCCTCTCTTGGCTTTTGTTGGCGGACTATTGGCGGCGGGCTTGATCTTCTTATTATCGTATCGCCGCGGGCGAGACATATCGCCAATCGGTTTGATCTTGACCGGGGTCGCGCTAGGAAGCGGATATGGGGCGCTGACGACATTCTTGACACTTAAGCTGGATGATTCGCAGATGAACTTCATGCTGTATTGGCTCGCGGGTAGCCTATGGGGCGATGATTGGGGCTATATTTCCATACTGACACCATGGGTCTTGATCTTACTCGGCTATATTTTTTACAAGGCTCGCATACTGAATGCCCTCCATCTGGGCAATCAGACAGCACAGGGGCTTGGGGTTTCCGTGAAACGGCAGTTCTTGGGGTTGTCCATCGCTGCTGTTGCTTTATCCTCTGGCAGTGTAGCCGTGGGAGGGAGCTTCTTTTTCGTTGGCTTGATCGCTCCGCATATGGCCAGAAAACTGGTCGGTCCCGATCACAAATTGCTCATTCCGGCTGCCAGCTTGGCCGGGGGACTAGTCGTGGTGCTGGCGGACACGATTACGCGCACGGTTAGCCTGGTAGGAGATGTGCCGACAGGAATCGTTATTACAGTCATTAGTGTTCCATATTTTCTTTATTTGCTAGCAAAAGCGAAATAACACAATCAATGAAACGGTCTGGATTTTTTGTGAAAAACAGCTCGATTGAACTGCACGCTGCGTTTAAAAGTAGAATGCAAAATATGAAGTTTAATAATTGAAGCTAGCTTGCATTACCGCTATATTTATTATTCAATAGCATATAAAAAAGGATGCCATTACGAGGATATCGTATTGGCATCTTTTGGATTTTTCTCATTATTGGATAGTCAAGTTGATTACTTTAAAATTACACCAGGATTTATATGGAAGGCTCATCTGACAGCTGGAAACGGGAAAAGAAATACCAGATGAGCTCGCGACGGGAGGATACCTTGGTTTTGGCGAAAATGGATTTTAAATGATCCTGAACCGTGTATACAGAAATATGCATCGCGGCTGCAATCTCTTTGGAAGAGTAGCTGCGCAATACATAACCAAGCAGTTCCCGTTCTCGACTGGATAATCCATGGCTCTCGGCAAGCAAGGGCAGCAGATCCTGCGGCATCGCCTGCTCCAGACGAATGGCAATCTGATGGGGTCCTGTAAGCTGTTGCATGAGGCTGGCATGAAGTATAAGGTAACGCCCATCCGGAAGTTGAGTGCAAACTTTGGATGGTGAGTCGGGAGCGTTCTGAGTATCAACAGCCCGTTCTGCCTGATTCTTGCGTTGCAAGTGGGAACTCACTGCACGTACCGGACGTGGCAGAACGTCTGGCCCTACATGTTCCAGCATACGTAACTGGGACAGCCAATACTCTGCCGGGGCATTCAGGGATAAGAGCTGGAACGTATCCGAGGTGATCAAAATTCCGGGTTCGACGGGACTTCCACTCGTGATCTCATCAATCAGTGTCAGGCTCGTGGATCGCAGCATGGATGCAATAGAAGTGGTCCAGGACTGAATCATTAACCGCTCCTCCTCTGTAAAGACAGCACTTTCTGTCTTACGATATAGGGTCAGATATCCCCAACAAGCGTCTCCACTGACCAATACAGTGCGCAGTTCATCACCGAACCCCGCTGGCTGAAGAATGTTGACATACCTTGAGCTTTGTTCAGGGTGTGTGTTCACGGATGCATGAAGTATAGCTGTATGTTCACCGCTTCGTATTAACTCAGCGTATTTATGTATATCTTCTTCCATGTATTCATTGACGAATAACCGATCGTGAATGGCTTCAATGCCTTCTTCTGTCACAGCCCCTGTGGAGAGAAGAGTCAGGGGATCAACGGTGGTGAAACAGTACGCGTCGTATGGTACAACCGTAAGGATCTGCTTCAAAACGGCTTCCCGGTAGGTACGTGAGGTCCAAGTTCCCTTTTCAAGAGAAGTGATAAGTCTGTGGCTCCGATTAATACGTAATGTCAACAAAATTTCTCCTCTCTCTAATGCGCATATCCCAATGTTCTGGGATTGTAGGCTGGGCGTATCCTTCTATAATGAAATTAGACGAACAACGAGTCAAGTCTAACTTCAATTCAAGAGGAGTGCGGTGTCCATGAATCACAATCCATCACCGATGAGCTGGGAAACAGCAGATGTTCATCGTTACGAACAATCGATAGCCCTGAAAATTCCAGGGTATTCTCATATGCATGATCTAATGGAACGACTGCTTGCAGCATCACTTACGAATAACAACGATATTCGTATACTTGTGGCCGGAGCAGGAGGGGGGAAAGAAATTGCTCTGCTTGGATCACGCCATTCCGGGTGGATGTTCACCGGAGTAGATCCCTCACAACCCATGCTGCAACTTGCAGAAGAAAGAGTCGCAGAAACAGGCATCGGTTCCAGAGTGAGACTGCAACCTGTCACGGTTGAAGAATTACCGGAGGATATTTTATATGATGGAGCGACAAGCATGCTCATGTTGCACTTCCTTCAGGGGATGGAGGCCAAGAGAGCATTCCTGACGAGCCTTGCAGCGAGACTTAAACCGGGTGCACCCCTAATCATTGCGGCTGTAAATGCCGATCTTCGTTCACCTGCACATCCAGTCATGATGCAAGCTTGGAAGGATCACATGTTGAGTGCAGGTGTGCTTCCGGAAGAGTGGGAGCGCTTTGCTGCATCTCTGGGCCACGAATCCGATCCCATATGCTCTGAAGAGATGACTCAGCTACTGACCGAATGCGGATTCTCACATATTACACGTTACTTCGGGGCGTTCTGGGTGGAGGGGTATTATGCAAGTCGAAACTAATGTGAAGCCTGTGAAAGATCAGATCTGGGTAGTCGGCGGTTATGGTCAAGTGGGGCAGATGATATGTACTCAGCTGGGACGTATGTTTCCGGGTAAAGTATGGGCAGCGGGAACACGCATGAACCGTGCGGAAGAATTCAGCCGATCAACAGGTGGTGCGGTACTGCCCCTGCAACTGGATGTGACCAAACCTTTGGAGGCATCCATGTTACGGTCTGTGAAGCTGGTCATCATGTGTGTCGATCAGAGCGATACCCGGTTTGTTGAATCCTGTGCACAAGCTGGAACGGACTATATTGATATTTCTGCAAAATATGATTTTCTCGCCCAGGTTGAACAACTGCACACCAAAATGCAACGTTCCAAATCGACCGCGATCCTCAGCGTTGGATTATCACCGGGAGTGACTAACCTGCTTGTACGCGAAGCGACCATGCATATGGATCAGGTGGAGGAAGCAGATATTACTGTGATGCTGGGACTTGGGGAGAAACACGGAAAAGCTGCTGTGGAGTGGACCGTTGATCAGATGAATGCTACCTACCAGGTGATGCAAAAAGGCAAACCTGCTGAGGTGCAAAGTTTCGGAGATGGCAAAAGGATTGACTTTGGAGCAAAACTGGGGATCCGGAAGGCATACCGATTTAACTTTTCGGACCAACATGTGGTTGCTCGAACGTTACGTATTCCAACTGTCTCTACCAGACTATGCCTGGACTCACGCTGGATCACAAAATCCATGGCAATCTCCAAACGTGCAGGGTTGTTTTCTTTGCTCCGTATGCCGTCTATTCGGAGTGGAACGGTTAAGGCATTTGGACTTATTCCCGGAGGAGAGGCAATGTATGCGGTCAAGGTCGATGCGGTAGGATGGGAAAATGGTGAACAAGTCCGCGTCGAACAACTGCTCGTTGGCGATAAGGAAGCAGATGCGACAGCAGCCGTAGCAGCAGCCTTGGCAGAACGCGTATATACAACAGAGTTGCCTCATGGTGTGTTTCATATTGAACAGGTTCTTTCTTTGCAGGACATTCAGGATGCACTTCATACGCCACTGAAGGTGACAACCAAGATCACCTAGCTTCATGTTCTTTTGCTGGCACCCTCCGATCTGCTATGATGGAATTATGGATCTAGTACGATTGGAGGGAAATCATGGACTGTATTGCCGTATTACCATATTACAGAGTACAGCGAGAGGTAACCGCCATTTCGCAGGAGATTGAAATGAATGCCCGTACCATGACCCTCTATTCGGATCGAATCGTGACCAAGTACAGGGAGTTTCTGATTACAGAAGTGTTCGATATGTCTTTTCGCCGAATGGGGAAGGAAGGCGGATTCTTCTATTTGCATACCAGCACAGGTGTTTTTCCTTATATGGTGGAGATTGATCCCAAGCCATTTATTCAAACGTTTCATCAAGTGGCGACTGCGCGAATAAAATGATTGACCTTACCGCTACGTGAAGCCTTACGCTGGTTTGGTGACAAATACATCCAAACCAGAGGAGTGTAAGTACATGAGTATTTTGATTCAGCAAGCGACGATTCTAACGATGCAAGAAGCCGAAGCGCCGTTTACCGGAGATATTCGTATTGAGGGAAATCAGATCGTGCAGATCGCCAGTCATATCATGCCTAAGCCTGGGGATGAGGTGATCAATGGTCGAAATAAACTGGCGATGCCCGGTCTTGTGAATGCACATCAGCATTCGCCTATGAGCCTGCTTCGGGGTTTTTCAGATGACCTGAAGCTGATGGATTGGTTGGAGCGCAAGATGCTGCCTGCCGAAGGACGGATGACACCCGAAGATATTTACTGGGGAGCCCAATTGTCTATCGCGGAGATGATTCGTTCAGGAACGACTGCTTTTGCCGATATGTATATTCATATGAATGAGATTGCGGAAGCGGTCAAGGAGACAGGCATACGTGCATCGCTGACACGCGGTATGGTTTTTATGGAGGATGATGGAGGACGCAGACTGCAAGAAGCGATTGATCTGGTGCAGCGCTGGTCTGGGAAAGCGAATGGGCGAATTACAACGATGTATGGACCACATTCTCCTTACACTTGTCCGATGGAACCGTTGCGTGAGGTCATTGCGATAGCTGTTCAGGGCGATATTCCACTACACATTCATCTGGCGGAAACGAAGGAAGAGGTAGAGAAGGTTCGCAGCCGTTATGGCATGACACCAACGGAGTATTTAGAGGAAGCAGGCATGTTTGAGCGAGCACATGTGCTACTGGCTCATGGAGTACATCTGAATCCTCAAGACATTAGCAGGCTGAAGGGCATGCGCGGCGGTGTCGCTCATAATCCGGTTAGTAACCTGAAACTCGGATGTGGCATTGCTCCGATTGAGGCGATGATCACAGAAGGAATTACGGTGGGAATCGGGACAGATGGAGCAGGGAGTGCAACAACACTGGATATGTTCGAAGAAATCAAGGCTGCATGCTGGCTACAAAAGCTGGACTACGGTGATCCAACCCGACTTCCAGCACGTCAAGTGCTTGATATGGCAACCCGTGGGAGTGCGAAATTGCTTTCACTACAGAATGAAGTAGGGATGCTAGCGCCTGGTTATACAGCAGATCTCATTCTGATTGATCTTGCTAAACCTCACCTACAGCCCGTTCATAATGTTGAGTCGCTTCTGGCCTATAGCGCGAATGGAGCAGATGTGCATACTACCATTGTGGATGGAAAGATCTTGATGCAGGATAGAAAGTTGCTCACGATCGATGAGGATGTGTTATATCGTGAAGTGAGCACTCGCGCAAAGCGGATTGTGGAAGGAATCTAACTATTCCCGATTGTCTTGATTAATTGAATTACTAAAGGGAAGTTTTCTAATAAATCATCCGGTAAATGGCTGAGTCATTCACCGGATACCTGCTCAAATAAATGTATTTTATTTGCGCGAGAGGGAAGGTTCCTTAGACGCTGTTTTGTTTTATTTCAAGTATTGCTGTATTTCACCCGAAACTTGATTAGCAGATGAAGCGTTAGTTGCTGGGGCAAAATAGCGAGAATCATTTTTAGCGTGAATCAAATATAACTTTTTGAATTTAGGATCAGTCCATAGAATGATATAAAAATCATCCGATT
The DNA here is from genome assembly GCF_052114825.1 of Paenibacillus sp. 2TAF8. Classification (NCBI taxonomy): domain Bacteria; kingdom Bacillati; phylum Bacillota; class Bacilli; order Caryophanales; family Paenibacillaceae; genus Paenibacillus; species Paenibacillus sp. 2TAF8. The sequence continues at coordinate 576,668 of NZ_JBFRFN010000002.1, read as the reverse complement.
TTGTTCGATTTTTATTGGCGACAATTGGAAAATAAATGTCTCCATTCATTTTTTGTTTTAACTTGGTCATTAAACGATCTGCTCTGTCAGGTTCAAAAACATCGTACACCTCATGATCAATAACCATGATCCCTTTAAAACGGGTAGGTGTAAAAAAATTACGATAACCTTTTAACTCAACTTGAATTTTAATCGTTTCTCCGTCTAACGTACTAGCTGTATAATCTTGTTCAATGTTATAAGGTAATTTATAAAAGATGAACAGCGCAATAAAACTAACGAAGAAAATGATGAGCATAATTCGAATTCGTTTTTTTATAATATAACCGCCTTTCTTTAAGCCATTACCTCGAATGACCTGTCCGAAGAATCAATTTTTTTGATTTTCCTCATCGTTGGTAATATGTTCGGAACTTGAGGTAACTGCTGGCGTGCAATTTACTGTATTAATATGAAGTATAACATGTAATATATTGGAATACATACTCTGTTGTTGGTATATATGAGTGGGCGAATGTATGTTTATAATGAGCTCTACATGGGAATCTGAGCATATTGAAAAATATTTTTTTACGAGATGAATCGGAAATGGAAATTTTTTGATGATTGAAACGCTATGGGAGCTTATCCCATGGCGTTTTTTGTCGATTGTTAACTGGTAATAGTTCTATAGACCTGTTCAGAATCGGTTCAGAATAGGTCGTTATACTTGGTATGTATCTATATAAATTTCAGATAAACACGAGGAGGAACATGAATTGAAGGGGAAAAATAAACACAAAAAATTAAAGCCGATCATGAAAAAAAGCATGTTAGCCGCGCTAGGATTAAGTATTGCTTTACCTTTAGCCGGATCACTTCCTCCAGTTCAAGCAGGAGCGATTGGCCCAAGAATCGAAATTTCAGGCCCTGTACTTAATGATGGTATCCAATGGTTAAATCGTTCTTCAAGTGATACTGATCAACTTAAAGTACCAATTAAAGTCCAAACTGGTAATACAATAACGATTGATCTGAGCACTCATTTTCCGGAAGATAAGTTTAGTGGGATCAGCGCAGTTGCTCAAAATGTATATGAAATAGATGCACCCAATATAGCACAGGTATATGTAAATGATGGAAATCAATTGGTAGTCACTCCCTACAGAAGTGGCATAATTAACATAAAGTTACAGGCGAACTATACTCCTAATCAGCAACTTAGCCTGATAGAATCGGAGCCGCAAAATATCAATCTCAATCTAGTGCCGCACGAAATCGTTACAGACAATATCCAGCTCCACATTAGTAAAAAAGGAGATTTGAACGGTGATGATAAGGTTGATTCTGCCGATGCAGTTATTCTAAAGAATTACTTTAGCAGAATCACTCGTCGTAGCCATTCTGAGATTGAAAAGAACAGATTGGATATTAACCGTGATGGATTTGTAACCTTAGCGGATATGAGTGCCTTTTTGGAAGGGTATGCCTCTGGACATCTTGGTGCAAAGGATAATAGCTATATTTTGAGTTTTATGGATGAACAGGATGAGGCAATAGTTCTTAATAAAACATTACAGGGTGAAGTGCAGACAGGTAACAGCGTATGGAGTGATGTTGAAATCTGGAATGCTGATAAAGGTACCAACGTACCTTTGACTTATCAGTGGTATACGGCAACTTCAGCGGATCTAGAAGGGTTAAGTTTCAATGAGAAAATAAATGGCGCTATTCATAGTAGTTACACAATTGGAAATGAAGAGGTTGGCAAGTATCTTGTTCTTTCAGTTACACCGACTGATATGCACCTCGCTCCTTTCTATTTTGTAACTAAAACAAAAGTTCCAAATTCAAATTCTGACACAGATCCAACACCAACACCAGATCCAACACCAACACCAGATCCAACACCAACACCAGATCCAACACCAACACCAACACCAACACCAGATCCAACACTAACACCAACACCAGATCCAACACCAACACCAACACCAGATCCAACGCCAACACCAACACCAGATCCAAACGAAAGCCCTTAAAAGCTACTATTTTTACTATGTGAATACTGATTTTCAAATCATAGATTCGTGAATATAGACATGGAGGTTATTACATGCTTCAAACGAAAAAGAAACGTCCAAGATTGAGAAAAACAATGTCAGGTCTGATTATGTTGACGTTATTTTCATCCCTGGTATTCCCGCTTTCCGCAGGGGCTGAAAGTTCCCAACCATCGTTCTCACAGGTCGAATTTACGAACAAAAATGTGCAGGCGGGTCAAACCGTTACGGTTCCTGTTGTTCTAAAAGAAACGGAGATCCCAATTAAGGCGTATAACATGCAAATTAATTATGATACAAGCGCTTTGGAGGTTGTCGGGATCACACCTAGAACGGGTAACACGAATCCTTCATTCACAACAGTGATTAGTCCGGCTGATTTCTATGCTAACGTCAATAGCGAGGAGGGCTGGGTACGGATTATCTGGGTAGGTACAGAACAGCAGGATTGGATCTCTAAAGGAGAGCAACTATTCACAATCCAGTTTAAAGCTAAAAACAATGCAACTCCTGGACAAAAACTGCTCAAAGTGAATCTGAATGATTCAGAACATTGGCATTTTGAAAATGTTGAACCCGTGTATGAAGCATCTGCCCAATTAATGGGTGGAACAATCACCATTACAACAGCTAGCTCAGGCGGTAACTCTAGCTCGCCTTCGACGGGTTCATCAGGTGGGGGCTCAGCGGCACCATCTCCTGTAACATCTGCACCAACCACATCTTCAACTCCAGTGGCAACTAAAGGCGTAGATATTTACGTGAACGGACAAAAGCAGGAGCAGTCGGCAACGGCATCAACATCAACGATAGATAACAAGGTAACAACAACGATTCATGTGGATAACAATAAAGTGATTAATCAAGTGGGGAACGGACTTCGTACGTTGTTGCTCCCAGTTACAGGCACAGGTACGAACGCGGTCGTTGGTGAATTGAACGGTAAACTGGTCAAAACGATGGAAGGCAGCAATGCACAGGTTGTTATCCAAACGGATACAGGAACATATACCCTTCCAGCCAGTCAAATCAAGGTCGATCAGATCGTAAGACAGCTTGGTGGCTCAGCATCTTTGGAAGATGTAAAGTTCCAAATTTCCATTGTACCAAGCAATGACACAAAGAAAGCAGCGATTGAGGCGGCAGCAAGTAAAATGAATAATACAACGGTAATTGCGGCTCCGGTTGATTTCGAGGTCAAAGCCGTTTATCAAGGACAACAGGTCGATGTGAATCGCTTCAATTCGTATGTAGAGCGTACGATCATATTGCCTAAAGACACTGACGGCTCCAAGATTACCACAGGTGTTGTGCTTCAAGCGGATGGTACAATGCTGCATGTGCCAACTAAAGTGATCAAAGGTACAACCAATGATGCTGCGGTAATTAACAGCTTGACAAACAGTACGTATGCGCTGATTTACCATCCTGCAACGTTCACGGATATCTCCAATCACTGGAGTCGCACGGATGTTGAGGATCTGGCTTCACGTCTAGTTGTAGAAGGTGCAGGAGATAACACATTTGCACCGGACCGCAGTATTACACGTGCAGAGTTTACCGCTGTTTTGCTAAGAGGTCTTGGTTTGCATTCTCCTGAAAGTGCAGTTACGACGACATTTACAGACGTGAACGCAAATAGCTGGTATGAAAATGAAGTGCAAACCGCAGTTTCCTACGGACTGATCTCCGGTTACACGGATAACAGCTTCCGTCCAAACGACGAAATATCCCGTGCCGAAGCGATGACGATTGTTTCACGTGCGATGAAACTGGTAGACCTGGCCAAAGCAGATGCATCCGAAACTGCAAACCTGCTGGATTCATACAGTGATGGCAGCAAAGTCCAAGCATGGGCTGCAGAGCCTGTAGCATCAGCGATTAAGCAAGGTCTGGTACAAGGTGCTGACGGAAAACTGATGGCAGACGCTGACATTAGCCGTGCACAGACGGCAGCTATTGTGAAACGTTTACTCGCTAAAGCTGGATTGATCTAATTTATTTTTAAATGATTCTTCATTAAAAGGTAATCCCAACAACATGGAACACCTGTCGTTCGTTTAACGTTATCGTTGAATGAACGACAGGTGTTTTTGATTTCTAACAACAAATTACTTCTGTGTAATCCTAATTTTAACGAAAGCTTTGTTTAGCGGCAGATCATTTGATAATATAGAAGGGACGCCTCAGCAAACTTTTAATAGAAAAAGCATCTCACGCGTCTATGTGAATATATGAACAAAATCTATGTCGTTTGAACATTTTATTTACACAGTAACGGAGAGGACAGAAAAAACCTGGAAAAGCGAAGCGCTCGCATTTATCACCGGATTTTCCCTTAGAAAAAGGGAATCAAAAAATCTGGGGATAACAGCGATTGAAAGGTTATTCTGTCATCGGAGTGCTCCGTGTAAAGACCTTAAGTTCAACAGAATCTAGCGATTTTATAATACACAGAATGGAGCCATCCGATGAAATATCGCAATATGGAAGATTGCATTAACGATCTGGAGCAGCATGGTCATCTGATCAGGGTTAAGGAAGAGGTAGATCCGAATCTGGAGATGGCTGCAATTCACATGAAAGTACATGAGGCTAAGGGGCCTGCGCTATTATTTGAAAATGTAAAAGGTTCAAGGTTCAAAGCCGTATCGAATCTGTTCGGCACCGTTGAACGCAGTAAGTTCATGTTCCGCGAGACGCTGGAAGGTGTACAGCGGGTTATGGATGTACGAGACGACCCTATGAAGGCGCTCAAGACGCCATTCAAGCATATTCAAACAGGACTTGCTGCCTGGCAGGCATTGCCGAAGCAAAAATCCATCAGCCTTCCTGTTTCGGCGCAGGAGATCCAGATTTCTGATCTGCCGCTGATCAAACACTGGCCGATGGATGGAGGGGCGTTTGTAACCTTGCCTCAGGTGTATTCAGAGGACCCGGACAAACCTGGCATTATGAATTCTAATCTGGGCATGTACCGTGTACAGCTTAGCGGCAACGACTATGAGATGAATAAAGAGATTGGTCTGCACTACCAAATTCATCGCGGAATCGGAATCCATCAGGCCAAAGCTGTGAAAAAGGGAGAACCGCTGAAGGTCAGCATTTTCATCGGTGGGCCGCCAGCACATACGTTAGCGGCAGTGATGCCACTGCCAGAAGGTTTAAGTGAGATGACTTTTGCTGGCCTGCTTGCCGGACGCCGCTTTAGATATAGCTACAAGGATGGGTACTGCATCAGTAATGACGCCGATTTTGTTATTACAGGTGAGATTTACCCTGGCGAAACCAAGCCAGAAGGTCCTTTTGGCGACCATTTGGGTTATTACAGCTTGACTCATGAATTTCCGCTCATGCGTGTGCATAAAGTGTATGCCAAACCTAACGCAATCTGGCCGTTTACGGTTGTAGGTCGTCCGCCGCAAGAGGATACGGCATTTGGCGATTTGATCCATGAAATTACGGGAGATGCCATCAAACAGGAAATTCCGGGTGTAAAAGAGGTACATGCCGTGGATGCTGCTGGTGTACATCCATTGTTGTTCGCCATCGGCAGTGAACGTTACACCCCTTATACGGATGTAAAGCAGCCAACCGAGTTGTTGACTATTGCTAACCGAATTTTGGGGACAGGACAACTCAGCTTGGCGAAATACTTGTTTATTACAGCCGAAGATCAGCAGCCACTCGACACACATAAGGAAGTTGAATTCCTGACTTATATACTGGAAAGAATGGATTTGCAGCGGGATATACATTTTCATACGCATACAACCATTGATACACTAGATTACTCGGGTACGGGGCTGAACAGTGGCAGTAAGGTGGTACTGGCAGCTTACGGTGACAAGATTCGTGATCTGTGCAAAGAAGTGCCGGAGTCATTGAAAAATATTCGCGGTTATGAAAATCCGCAACTGATTATGCCGGGCATGGTTGCGATTCAGACAACTGCTTTCACGAATTATGCAGACACAGCAAAAGATATGAAAGACTTCGCGGATGTTCTGCAAGAACGTGGGGGATTGGAAGCTTGCCCGATGATTATCGTCTGTGATGACAGCTCGTTCCTAAGTGCGAACCTCAGCAACTTCTTATGGGCTACGTTTACGCGCAGTAATCCGTCGCATGACATGTACGGAGTGAACAGCAGTTATAATCACAAGCACTGGGGCTGTGATCAGATCATTATCGATGCGCGGGTGAAACCGCATCAGGCTCCGCCGCTAATTCCCGATGCGTCTATGGAGAAGGGGATTGAACGTTTTTTCGTAAAAGGAGCAAGCCTAGAATCCATTAAACTATAAAAGACTTTCGGAACGCTTTATAACGCCTTATATAGTTTCCGATATATCGAGTAGATTTTAGAGGAAGCTGATACAAAGTGGGGAAGTCCAAACGAGGTAATCGGGCTTCCTTTTTTGATGAGTTTGTTTAGAGCGGGTCTTGAAACTTGCTGATGTGCATCTTTTACTGCCTTTTCGCCCATGCTGCGTCACTTTCCCTTGACGTGCCGGTAGGTCTGCGGTAAATTTCTTGGCTTGGAATGAGAATTCAGCAGATTTGGCTTCCTTCAGCGTTTTCAGACACACCCTAGTTTATTTTCTTTGGAATATGTGAAAAAGCTAGAAAATCTCGTATACGCGAAAATAAAAACCGGGATCATACCATATTACCTATGAGGATAAAGTCTTAGATGTTCATGTTTGCCTGTATGATTAAGGTCATTTGGACTATGTAAGAAATGTTAGTTTCATACGATATAAGATGTATAAGTATGTCTTGGCCCCGAAGATCCGGGTGCTGTTAACTATAAACATTTGTTCAGGGGGAGTTCCGATTGAGAATCCATATTATGAACCTGCAAGACGGGGACCGTCTGACAGCGGATACGTTTAGTGATGCAGGATTGCACATTCTCGGAAAGGGGACTGTCATTCGAAGTGAGGATATTACCTTGCTCATGCAGCATCGTGTGGATTACGTAGATATTGAATTGCGTGATGAAGGAATTACCGAAGCGGAGTTTTTTGCAGCTTCTATGAAACATGCATCGGAATCAAGAAGTAACAGTACAACAAGCAGCACAAACACGGGTGAACAACCTCCTGAGGAAGAGATGAAGTCTCAATTCCTTCAGACTGTACATAATTATCAGAATGCGTTTCTGGAAGCGCTGACTGTAGGCAAATTTAATGCAACGATGGTGGATGATGCTCTGCAGCCGATGGTGGAAGGACTTGATGAGCAAAAGGACGTTGTACATCTCCTGATGATGCTGGAACGTGATGACGTTAACAACTACACCCATTCGATTCAGGTAGGTCTATTATCATTTTATATTGCTAGCTGGCTCGGATATTCGCAGGAAGAATGTTACAAGATCAGCCGCGGAGGTTACTTGCACGATATCGGCAAATGTAAAGTCCCACTTCGAATCCGGAATAAAACAGAGCCATTGACGGCGGACGAGCAGCTTGAACTGCAGCGTCATACCATCTACGGACATGAAATTATTAAAAACTCGATGACAGATGAAGTTACAGCCCTTGTAGCCTTGCAGCATCATGAACGAGAAGATGGCTCAGGCTATCCAATGCAAATCGGAAAAGGTGAGATTCATCCGTATACCCAAATTGTGTCCGTTGCTGATATTTACATTGGTATGCGGACCGGTAAACATGGTGCAAGCAATCCGAACCTGATCAACAATCTCAGGGATATCTATGGCATGGGATTTGGTAAATTGAATGAAAAAGCAGTTCAAGCGCTAATGCAGCATTTGCTACCTAACTTTATTGGAAAACAGGTACTGCTAAGCAATGGAGAGAAGGGTGTCATTGTTATGAACAATGCGTCCGATATTTTCAAACCGCTTATCAAAGTGGAGTCAGAAGAGTACCGGGATCTATCCAAAGAACGCACCCTTTCCATTAACGAATTGTTAATTTGAGTCATGAAAAAGAAGACCGTTGAAACGAGCCTCTTGTCCTTGGATGAGAAGCTCGTTTTTTAGTGAGGAAAAACTTTCAATCGTAGTTAACCATTACGGTTGGCTGGAACCCACCGATCAGACAGACGATCCACGACCCATACCAACAAAGCCGCGGTACTGACACCTGCACCTAACCAGCATACCCCCTTCCAGCCTGACCAGGCATATACTTGTGTAGAAGCTAAGGAACCAATTGCACTGCCGATAGAATAGAAGATCATATATGATGCCGTTAATCGGCTTTGAGCTTCCGGGCGGACTTGATAGATCAGACTTTGATTGGTCACATGTACGGCTTGCACCGCAAGATCAAGCAGAATTACACCGACAACCAGGAACCATAAAGAAGTATGTAACAATCCAATCGGAATCCAGGATAACACTAAAAGCATAAGAGAAACGGCGGTTGTTTTCTGTCCTAAACCACGATCTGCTCGTTTACCTGCTTTGGCGGCAGCGAGTGCTCCAGCAAGACCTGCAAAGCCAAAAGCGCCTATAAGAGTGTGAGATAACGATATTGGAGGCGCGCTGAGTGGTAATACTACGGCAGTCCATAATATGCTGAACGCCATAAAAATGAACATGGCAAGGATTCCTCGAATTCGAAGAACGCGCAACTCTGCATATAATCGAAGGGTGGAGCCAAGCAATTGCAAATAGCTAAGTTTAGATGGTTTGAATGATTGGTGAGGCAGCATGCGCATCAATACAAATAGACTTATTAACGTTAGGCTAGCAGAAAATAAATAAACAGATCTCCAGCCTAACCAGTCATTCATTAAACCGGCGACGGATCGTGCAAGCAAGATGCCAATGACAATACCACTGGTGACCCGGCCTACGATGCTGCCTCGTTCGGACTCAGAAGACAAATGGGCTGCGTATGCAACGAATGTTTGTGTGATCACAGCTAATAACCCAACCATCGCAATAGCTAAGAAAAGAATGGATTCTGAAGCAGACGTGCCTGCAACCATTAGAGCAATTGCCGAAAAGAGCATCTGTATGATGATCAGTTTGCGGCGGTTAACGAGATCTCCAAGCGGAACAAGCATTAACAGACCCAGTGCATAACAAATCTGAGTAACTGTAATTACAGAGCCGATGGTTGCAGTAGACAAATCAAACTCGAGTGCAACGGAATCCAGCAATGGCTGCGCATAGTAGATATTCGCTACGGACAGGCCGCTGCAAACTGCAAACACCCAAGCCAGTGTACTTGTCATACTGTGTTTTGTCGAAGTGCTTATTTTTGAATCTTGAAAAGAACGTTGCATCTGTATCGCTATCCTTTCGAATATAGAATTATTCTGTACCAATCGGTATATTATTATTGGGATTAACAATATATTTATTTCGCATGAATGTCAATGAGAATTGCTTATTCAAAAAAAAGATCTAAGGTTTATTAGAGAATTAAGATATAATCGTTTAGAAAATCCAGCTTTAAAACGGTCTTATTTTGGAGGGATGGAGAGTGGTATGAGATACAGATATTTTGACTTTTCAATCCGTTAGGTTAAAATATAATTGTACTGTTCAATAAAAAAAGGAGCGGTGTTATGGTTCGAAAACGGGAGTTCAATACAGAACATGCGCTTGATGCGGCTATGCATGTATTCTGGGTCAAAGGTTTCGAGGCGACGTCACTCACGGATTTGACAACGGCAATGGGGATTCAACGGCCCAGCTTATATGCGGCTTTTGGAGATAAAAAGGAGTTATTTGAACTTGTACTTCGTAGATATACGACCGCCCATGCCGCACAGATTAGAGCAATGCTTGGTCAAGGAGGGTCCGTTAAAGAAGCTTTTTGCGCTGTTTTCGAGCGTATTGCAACAGAGGGGGGCACAGGTGATGCCAGTCACGGGTGTTTCTGTATTAACACGATGGTTGAACTGGCTCCTCATGATCCTAAATTTGCTGTGTTATCACGAGAGCATCAGATGTATTTAGCGGTTATTTTCAGAGAGGCACTCGAAAAAGGACAACAAAGAGGAGAAATAAGAGGAGATTTAAATGCTGGACTTGTGGCACAATCTCTGCTTGTGTCTATGATAGGTATAACGGTGCTAATGAAGTCAGGACCTGAGCGTTCGTTTATTGAGCAAAGCATCCGGGCATCGCTGGCTGTGTTGCAATAAACGAATTTCGGGAGAACGGAGGGTACCGCTGATGATTGAAGTAACCACAATAACCATCATAGAAGCTCCGATTGAACGGTGTTTTGATATGGCGCGTGACATTGACATACATACAAAGACGGTGTGGAAGCACACGCGAGAACGAGCCGTCGCAGGAGTAATGAGTGGCCCAATCGGATCGGGTGATACGGTTACTTTTGAGGCTACGCATTTTGGGATTAAACAACGGTTGAAGTCACGTATCACAGATTATGAGCGGCCTTTCTTGTTTGTTGATCAGATGGAGAAGGGGGCGTTCAAAAGCATGCGGCATGAGCATCATTTTAGCGTATGTGGAGAACGTGAGACCTGCATGCGAGATACTTTGTACTTTGAAGCTCCTCTCGGATTGCTGGGATGGGCAGCAGAGCGCCTTGTTCTAAAAAAATATATGCAGACTTTTCTGGAAAGCCGTAATGCGAGATTGAAAGCTCTGCTCGAGCAGGAAGAAACATGACATAAACGAAGCGTGTTTGGCCGGAAGATTAAAGAGGAATTTTTTACAACCCAACCTTTGCTTGAAACGTATGTATTTGTAAGTGAGGGGGAGTTACATGCAGCTTATATTTTATCGAATCCAAATGGTAGCATTTTTTTTAATTAGTGTTCTTCTGCTGGCAACAGGAAAGTTTAATATTTTTGAATATGTTCTCACCTGTGCTGTAACGGTTGCATTGATTGCAATAGGTGAGTCTCTATTTAGTGTAAACCATTCCCGATTAGACTTGTTTGTGAAGAAACTTCGAGCGTTTGGCAAGGTGTTGGTCATCGCAGTCTTAACGGTTTTTCTGATTAAGGGTATTGTATTTCTATTCGCCTGAAATATGGAGCGACTCCAGAATGAGATCAAACAAATGAATAATCCAATCATTAATCATGAAGAAAAGGTGCTATAACAGAGACGTAAAGAATCCCTGTTACAGCACCTTTTGCGATGATGAGATATGGAGTAGAGTGATCTTCAATCTATTTAATTGTTCTCGTATTAATGGAACATGGAGTGACTTCGTAATCATGGTGTGTATGGCACCTCTAGTGTGATGAGGAACGAATCATGGCTACGCTGGACCCACGGACAATCAAGCGAGGTTCAAACTGGATATGCTCATAATCCGATGTGTTCATCTCACGAATTCGTTTAAGTAACAGCTCCGTAGCGAGCCGAGCAACTTCCTCTCCCATAATGGATACGGAACTGATCTGAGGCGATGATACGGTTGTCCATTGATTGTTATCAATGCCTACTACGGCAACATCCTCAGGCACTCGTACACCCAACTCTTTAAAGCGGTTTACTAGTCCAATCGCGACCATATCGTTGATCGCATAGACCGCATCCGGCATATGAGTCAAGCCGTAGAAATAGTCTGCGGCACTTGCCCCCGTACTAAGTGAGAAATCCTCGCCGAAGTATACAAGGGAGATATCCACATGACCGACAGCCTGCTCATAAGCACGATAACGATCCTCGATAATGTCTTTAGGGGCTCCGGCATAAGCAATCCGAGTCCGGCCAATTTTGAACAGGTGATCCATGACGAGCTTTCCTTCAAGCTGTGATAAGGAAACAATGTCTGCTTTGATACCAGGTTCGAGTTTTTTTCCGTAATTAATGATCGAGATCGGAAGAGGAGCCTTGTCGATCAGTCCAGATAGTGTTTTGGGATAAGCGAGCGGCATGAAAATAAGGCCGTCGACGTGTAACTTTTTAACATTACGTATCGTTTCGAGTTCTGTTCTGGCGTTGCCTGCTGTGTTAATCTGCACAACATGGTATCCATGTTGTTTGGCTGTCTGTTCAACAGACCAAGAGATTTCGGGAATGATTGCATTGCGGATGTCTGGAACGACGAGTGCAATCTGGTGCGTTTGGCGTATTTTGAGACTCTGTGCCGATGTATTAGGCACAAAACCTAGCTCCTCAATCGCCTGCATAACCTTATCCCGCGTTGCACTGCTGATTCCATCTGAGTTGTTAATAGCCCGCGATACGGTTGCGATTCCTACCCCAGCGCGTTCAGCAACATCCTTAATGGTGATTTTGTGTTCTTTACTCACTTTATAATTGACCTCACTTCATCGGAAACGATTCCGTATTTTCGGTTTATGTATGTTAGGCAAGGTATGTAGATAACTTGATTATACCATTGGAGCGATCCAGTATCCCGTCAACGAACAGAAAAGGATGTAATTTTATGCATCTTTATGTTTATTTTTCTAATTAATCATTAAGAATGAAGGGAATCTTATAAGAAGAGAGTTAATTTTTCTCCAATTCAGCACAAAATATTAAATTAATCGACGAGTTTGCACACGAAATCGACATATTTATGGATAGATATGTTTGACAGTGTATCTCAAATGTGACATATTTAATTTACGGAAACGTTTCCGAAATTATACGAATTAATCATTTGGGAGATGAATGAAATGAAAGCACTGCGTTGGCATGGTGTCAAAGATCTTCGATTGGAACATATTGATGAACCGCAGCCTAAACAAGGGAAAGTGAAAATAAAAGTGGAATGGTGCGGGATCTGTGGCAGCGATCTGCACGAATATACAGCCGGGCCTATCTTTATTCCTGCTCAAGTACCACATCCGTTAACAGGGGAGAAAGCACCTGTCGTTATGGGACATGAATTTTCCGGTCAGGTGGTTGAAGTCGGTGAAGGAGTGACTCGTTTTCAGGCCGGTGATCGTGTGGTTGTAGAGCCGATTTATGCATGCGGTCATTGTGAAGCTTGTAAGCAAGGCAGATACAATCTGTGTGATAAGATGGGATTTTTGGGGCTGGCCGGAGGCGGTGGCGGATTCTCTGAATACGTTACGGCAGATGAGAATATGGTTCATGCTATTCCAGATTCTATTTCCTACGAGCAGGGTGCACTGGTTGAACCTTCTGCAGTAGCACTTCATGCTGTGCGCCAGAGTAAACTTAATGTTGGCGATACTGCAGCGGTATTTGGTGCAGGGCCAATTGGGTTGCTCGTGATTGAAGCGCTCAAGGCATCCGGAGCATCCGATATTTATGTTGTGGAGCTGTCAGCGGAACGTAAAGCAAAAGCAGCAGAGCTGGGTGCAATTGTGATAGACCCTACGGAAGTGCAGGTGGTTGAGGAGATTCACCGGCGCACGCAAGGTGGAGTGAATGTAGCCTACGAAGTAACGGGTGTTCCGCGTGTGCTGCAACAAGCTATTGACTCAACACGTATTGGTGGCGAACTGATGATTGTAAGTATTTTTGAACAAGAAGCTCCGATTCAGCCGAACTCTATAGTAATGAAGGAACGAACAGTGAACGGGATCATCGGTTATCGCGATGTGTTTCCGGCTGTCATCCGCTTGATGGAAAAAGGTTTTTTCCCGGCGGAGAAGCTCGTAACCAAACGAATTGTTCTGGATGATGTTGTAGAACACGGCTTTGAAGCACTGCTTCAAGAAAAAAATCAGGTGAAAATTCTGGTCAAAGCAGAATAACCCTCAATTTCCTATAGTAGACATCATATCTTCGGATGTGAGAGTCTACTTTTTTTTGCTGAAAAGGGCGAAATTTGTTGCAGTGTAAGCACCTTTTACATACTATAAAAAGATACAATTTGTATCTTTTTTGGATTTTTGAAAGTGATCAAGTTGAAGGAGGAAGCGGACATGCAAAGGAAAGCTACATGGACAGCGATCGTGCTGGCTCTTGTCGCCGGTGCAGGCTGGATGCTCATGGGGAACTCCAAGCCTAAGATGAACACACCAGCTACAAGACCGGTGGCAACAGAGCGAGGAAATGTTCAGGTGTCAAATGCTCCGATCCAATCGGTTGACGTGACAAGCAAGCTTGAATTGCTCGGAAGACCCTTTAATAAAGCGCCGTACGCCAATAACATCTGGGACATGCAACTCTACAATGGTAAAATATACCTGGGGCATGGTAACAGCAGTAATACTGGACCTGCGCAAAATGCGGGACCTATACCCGTTGTATATTATGATGCAGCGAATGCCAAGTTTGAGACACAGGCGGTGACGAACAGCAACCCAAGCATTATACCTTCGACGAAAATGTACGTGGATGAAGAGCAAATTGATATCTATAAGGTTTTGAATGGTAAATTGTATATCCCAGGCAATGATTCCGATGGTGAAAGCTGGGATTGGGGTAACTTTTACCGCCTGAATGGAGAGGTGTGGACCAAATATCGCAATTTGCCAAAAGGTGTGCATGTTTACGATCTCGCATATTATAAAGGTAAACTGTTCGCAGCACTTGGTACGGAAACCAAACCAACGGTGTTAATCTCGCATAATGAAGGGGAAAGCTGGCAGCAATTTGCTACAATTAATTCGCTTGGCTTCAGAGCGTATACTCTGTTCGAGATCAATGGGAAATTATATGCCTCTGCGATGATGTATCCTGCCAATAAAATATGGAATGACAAGACAAATATTTTGGAAATTAATGATCGTTTGGAAAAAAGAGATGTTGTCATTTACGGCAGTAAAATGTTACCAGGTTTAACCTATCAGCAAGGCACGATTCCTTATAATAAAATCGGCAAAAATATTAATTTTAACAACAAGCTGGTGTATATTGCTGGCGGTGTGTTTAATGACAGTCAATTACTGCCCAAATCTTTAAATGTGATGACAGATATCAATCAGGCGAGTCGTGTCAATCTGCCTGATTCGAATGCGTTGCCGACAGATTTGCTGGTGCGTAATAATAAGGTGTATGTGTTAACGTATACCCGCAAACAGGCCAATCTTTACTTGAGCAGGGTCTATCAATCAAGTGATTTGACAACCTGGAGTGAAATTTTACGATTTACGCAGGATACCTACGCCAAGTCATTTGAAGAGCATGATGGTGATTTTTATTTTGGCCTGGGTACGGATCCTGATGTCGGGTCTACTTCTTCTGGTAAACTGCTGCGAGCAAAACGAGATGATATTCCCGTAAATTCGAATTAAGAATAAGGAAGATTATGGATTATATATTATGCTGCATCTACATTGTTGGTGACCGGGAAAGGCGCTTATGATGTATATTTACGCAGTACCATCATCGGCACCGGACATCAACGGACAGCGGCTCTTATAAGGCTGTTCTTTTTTTTGTATAAGCTTCATGTGAGAAATTTGTTTGAAAATAAAAATAAGAATCTATAAAATGGATAAAGAGAAATTATTTATGACAGTCCACAGTCGTATGACCACTGCTTGATGTATCGAAAGCATGTCACAACTCAAGGTAAGTGCAAGATGTATACTTCTCATTGCAAAGGAGACTAAATCATGAACGTACCTTCATCTTTATTTAAACCGTTCTCGTCCGACAAGCTTACCTTGCCAAACCGAATTGTTATGGCGCCTATGACACGTGGATTCTCGCCGAACGGAGTGCCGGGGCCTGATGTCGCTGACTATTACCGCCTTAGAGCTGCTGGCGGCGTGGGACTTATTATTACAGAAGGCACAGGCATCAATCATCCGTCCTCAGTAAGTGGTGAAAGGATTCCACTCTTCTATGGTGAGGAAGCGCTGCAAGGATGGGCGAATGTAGTCAAGGCTGTCCACGACGTCGGCGGGAAAATCATGCCACAGCTCTGGCATGTCGGCACCGCCCGGCGTTCAGGAGATTTACCTAATGCAGAAGCTCAACCGGTAAGTCCATCAGGGATCAGTATGGCTGGCGAAGCAGCGTATGAACCCTTAACAGAAGTAGAGATTCAAGAGCTTGTCCAGGCATACGCCCAGGCGGCAGCTGACGCCAAACGTATCGGCTTTGATGGTATTGAGTTGCACGGAGCACATGGCTATTTGATCGACCAATTTTTCTGGGCGCAGACGAATCGCAGATCTGACAAGTATGGTGGAGACCTGGTAAGCCGAACACAGTTCGCGGTCGAAGTGATTGAGGCTTGTCGTGCTGCAGTGGGACCTGATTTTCCGATTATTCTTCGCTTCTCACAATGGAAAATGGGTAGTTACGAGGCAAGGCTGGTCGAATCGCCTGAGGAGTTGAAACAGTTCCTGCAGCCGCTTAGTGCTGCTGGCGTAGACATTTTTCACTGTTCCACACGGCGCTTCTGGCTACCGGAATTTGAAGGTTCGGATCTTAATCTTGCTGGCTGGACCCAACAAATAACAGGAAAACCCGCAATCTCGGTTGGTTCGGTAGGTTTAGAGGCAGAGTTTGTCGAGCGTAGAAGTGAAAAACAAGAAACAGGAGACGCTCATCTTGACTTGCTGAACGAAAAGCTGGAGCGAGGGGAATTTGATCTGATTGCTCTTGGACGTGTACTTTTGAGTGATCCAGAATGGCCACTCAAAGTGCAGGAGGGACGTAATGCCGATATCATTCCTTTTACAAGTGAAGTGTTATCCAAATTATACTAGACAATTTCATCATATGAAAAATTCATAATAGTTATGAATAAGTCTATTAACATCCATAACAATGAAATGAAAAACAAAATCAAGGTCAAAATGAAAGCCGCCGCGAGGCGGTTTTTTATTTTTATTTTGAAAATAAAGAGCATCATTTGAAATAACGATCTTCAAATCATTATTATTGGAATAACGATCTTCACGATGTGTTCCAATCTACTAAAATCAATCTACTGAAATAAACATTTCATCATATGAAAAATTCACAATAGAAACCCATCGAATCCCGCAGTTACCATGCATACCCCCAATTCTTTATCGCCCGCCCTTAGTAAAAAGTATAAATATTCCATATTTTAATGCTAAAAGAAAGAACTTTTTTTACATGTAAGGCCTATTTTGAAAATCCTTCACCATATGGTAAGGTTAGGCCTAAACAAGCCTCAACATTCCCATATTGGACAAGACATAAGGAGGAAGAGCATCCTTGAACAAAAATAGAAAACTGGGCTCGAATCGGCGGAGACCATTAATACAGATGTTGTCTCTGCTTGCGGTGACCATTTTGTTATTAGCGGCATGTGGACAGGCGCCAAAGCCCTCTACCGCAACTGGCAATAGTGGTGAATCAGCCACTAGCCCGGACAATAACAATACACCTTCCAGCAATAATGGGGGTTCACCGCAAGATGAAGTGCAAGAAGAACCACAAGAAGATCCTCAGGATGAAACGCAAGAGGAGATTGATCCGATCAAAGAACAGCTTCAACAGCTAACGCTCGAAGAAAAAGTAGGCCAGATGATTCTGGCTGGTGTGCAGGGAATCACGTTAGATAAAGAAGCAAAACAGATGATTGCGGGCCAAAAGATCGGCGGCATTATATTTTATGCCAACAATGTAACAACGCTTCAGGAAACCGCTGCTTTTGTGAATTCGATCAAACAGGCGAATCAGCAAAACCCGGTTCCCATCCTGATGAGTGTCGATCAAGAGGGTGGCAAGGTCAGTAGGATGCCAGACGCGGTTGAGTCCGTTCCTTCCAGTCGGAAAGTAGGCAAAACGAACGACACTGCGCTTGCGGAGCAGATGGGCGCATTATTGGCGAGACAGATCAAACTTGCTGGTTTTAATGTTGATTTTGCTCCGGTGCTGGATATTAACAGTAATCCGAAAAATCCCGTCATTGGGGATCGATCCTTCGGTAATACGGCTGACCTTGTTACACGTATGGGGATCGCCGAGATGAAGGGACTGCGTAGTGAAGGAGTTATTCCGGTGGTCAAACATTTTCCTGGTCACGGCGATACTTCTGTGGACTCTCACCTGGATTTGCCTGTGGTGAAAAAATCGGAAAAGCAGCTTGCGGAGCTGGAGTGGATTCCGTTTCAGGCTGCTGTAAAAGAACAGGTCGAGGCGGTCATGGTTGCCCATATTTTGTTTCCCAAGCTCGACCCGAATTATCCGGCATCCCTTTCGAAAGTGATTATTGGGGATCATTTAAGAGGAAAGTTCAAGTATAACGGTGTAGTGATCACCGATGATCTGAGCATGGGAGCGATCTCGAAAAACTACCCATTGAACAAGGCTACAATTGCAACTGTTCAGGCTGGAAGTGATATTTTGCTGGTGGCTCATAGTTATGAGAGTGCAAAAACAATTTTTGATACCTTAATAAATGCAGTGAAATCAGGCAAAATCAAGGAATCCCGCATTGATGAAAGTGTGTATCGCATTCTGGCACTAAAGCAGCATTACAAGTTATCGGACGAGCAACAGGCCACAGGAGATGTAAAGCAGTTAAACGCAGACATTCGGAGCTGGCGCAAGCAAGTCGATGCCCGTTGATCTATCCTGTGTTATGATTTGGCTATGAATAGTAGGAAGTATGCCATCATAACAGGTTAGAGGAGAGAGCTTTTTCATGTATACCATTATGATTATCGAAGATGATCCCAAAATTGCGGGACTACTGAAATCACATATCGAGCGTTATGGTGACCGTGCTGTATTGGTTGAAGATTTTGAGCAGGTGACGGAACAATTCAAGCAGATTCAACCTCATGTTGTATTATTGGATATTAACTTGCCGAGCTACGACGGGTTCTATTGGTGCAGACAGATTCGTACAATATCGACATGTCCCATTTTGTTTATTTCTGCAAGGAGCGGCAAGATGGATCAGGTTATGGCTCTGGAGAACGGAGCCGATGATTATATCACCAAACCGTTTGAACACGAGATTGTTATGGCCAAAATACGCAGCCAGCTCCGCAGAGTGTATGGGGAC
Source organism: Paenibacillus sp. 2TAF8 (assembly GCF_052114825.1). NCBI lineage: Bacteria > Bacillati > Bacillota > Bacilli > Caryophanales > Paenibacillaceae > Paenibacillus > Paenibacillus sp. 2TAF8. Next base: position 557,776 of record NZ_JBFRFN010000002.1, on the reverse strand, counting down.
TATGCTGCCCGTGATGAAGAACGCAAAGTGGAGCTGAACGGACTCGTGGTTTACTTGGAAAGGCTGGAGATTGAACTCGGCGATCTTAAAGTGCAGCTCACTAAGAAAGAAACGATTCTACTTGAAACGCTGATGCGTCGTAGTCCAAAGCTGGTTAGTCGTGAAACCATTTTGGAAAAGCTCTGGGATGATTCTTTTGTAGATGACAATACACTAAGCGTGAACATTACACGTGTACGTAAACGTCTTGCCGAGTTAGGCATTACGGATGCACTGGAAACGGTGAGAGGCTCTGGCTACAGGCTAATTCATAACTGGAGAGCGGTATCACCGTTATGAAGCTGTTTATTCGTGAACATCTCGCTCTGACGTGCTGGGTGGTGGCGATGATGCTGACTGTGGTGGCGGTGTTCTGGTACGATGGATACGATCACTGGAAAACGGCTCTATACGCTGTGGGACTAGGTTTGTTCCTGTATGCCAGTTATCTAGTGTATCGTTATATGTCCCATCGTGCTTTTTACACTCGTATGACACGACCTGTGAATTCGCTGGATGAATTGGTAGCACTTCATGAAGCTGCGCCGCTGTCAATCTCCCTGGAGAAGCTGCTGGATTCGCAATATGCGCAGTATCATACACACCTAAGCCGGCTGGAACAAAAGCAACAGGAATATCTTACGTTTATAAACCAGTGGGTACATCAGATGAAGACGCCGTTATCAGTCATTGAGCTGACTGTGGAAGAGCAAGAGGACGATGATGCTCGTTTTCGCAGTATTCGTGAGGAAGCGGATCAGATGCGCCGGGGATTGGAGACGGTTCTTTATGTCGCAAGGCTGGATACCTTCGAGCAGGACTTCAGCGTTGAACCGGTTGAACTCCGAGCGGTAGGAGAAGAAGCAATTCATGAGTTGAAACGATTTTTTATTCGGAACCATGTCTATCCTGAAATGCAAATCGATGATTCACTGGTCGTACAGTCTGATGCGAAGTGGATTCGATTTGTACTGGTACAGCTGTTATCCAATGCGATCAAATATGCAGTAGGCAGCGGACAGAAAGTGCATCTTCGCGCCTATGAAGCGGAGCGCCAGGTTATACTGGAAGTTCAGGATCATGGGATCGGCATACCCAAATCAGACCTGAACCGGGTGTTCAGACCTTTTTTCACCGGGGAAAATGGAAGGCATTTCAAGGAATCCACAGGTATGGGCCTGTACATTGCAAAAGAAGTGCTAACACGCATGAGCCATCAAATTGAGCTTGAATCAGTGTATGGGGAAGGAACCACCGTGCGAATTACTTTTTCGGTTTGAAAGATGAGGTCGTGAAAGAAACCTGAATTACAAAATGAGTTGGATATAAGTTAAAATTAAATATGAGTTATAACGACGCCTTTTGCCGTGCTGCGAGGAAGGCGTCTTTTTCTTGCGGTTTTCTGTACGTAGCTGAACCTTACAATATTGTCATGTTCGTGAAAGGTTAACCCATAGGAGAATGAGTGGAGTTTCGGGTAGACTGATATCAGAAGTTAGCCTGGATGAAAAGTTGAAATACAAATGAAGCGATAAAGGAGTTGTACGTATGGAGATATGCTCCGTCAAACAGATCAGCAAAATTTATAAAGGTGTTGTTTCATACGAGGCCTTGTCAGGCATTGACCTTAGTATTCAAGAAGGAGAATTTGTGGGTATAATGGGGCCGTCCGGTAGTGGGAAAACAACGCTGCTCAACATGATTTCAACGATTGATCATCCCACATCAGGGAAGTTGCAAATCGCAGGTCAGAACCCCTTTGAGCTGGATTCGGATAAGCTGGCTTTATTCCGGCGGAGAGAATTGGGGTTTGTGTTTCAATCGTTCAATCTGCTCAATACGTTGACAGTGAAAGAGAATATCGTACTTCCATTAACGCTGGATGGTGTTTCTGTTCAGGAGATGAATGCACGAGTAGCGGAACTGGCAAGCAAACTTGGCATCGAAGGGATTTTGAACAAACGAACGTATGAAATTTCGGGCGGGCAGGCGCAGCGGACAGCGATCGCCCGAGCCTTGATCCATTCTCCCAAACTGATTCTGGCGGATGAGCCGACAGGTAATCTGGACTCCAAGGCAGCCAAGGATGTGATGGAGATTCTCGAACAGCGCAATCGAGAGGATCAGGCAACGATGCTACTTGTTACCCACGATGCTGTTGCAGCTAGTTACTGTAGCCGAGTGGTCTTCATTAAGGATGGTCAGTTATATAACGAAATTCATTACGGTGATAATCGGGCTGCCTTCTACCAAAAGATTATAAATGTATTATCCCTGATGGGAGGCTCTGGACATGAATTTTCGCCAGTTCGCCATTAATAACGTTGTTCGAAACAAACGGATTTATCTGGCTCATTTTCTAAGCAGTACGTTCTCGGTTATGATCTTTTTTATCTATGCGTTGCTGCTGTTTCACCCGGATTTACAAGATGGTTTGAAAGGTTCATCACAGACGGTTACGGTACTTGCTAACCAGGGTCTGATGATCGCCGAAATCATTATTTTCATATTCTCCTTCCTGTTTCTGCTGTATTCGGTCGGTTCGTTTCTGAAGACTCGGAAGAAGGAGTTTGGTATCTTCCTGATCATCGGCATGACTCGGAAACAGATGAACCGACTTTTATTTATGGAAAATATGTGTATCGGCGTAGCTTCCATCGTGGCGGGGATCGGACTTGGACTGATCTTCGGTAAATTAGTTTTGCTCATTTGCGGTTCCATGCTTGCGGTGGAGAACAGTCTGAGATTTTATTTTCCACTTAAAGGAATTCTCTTAACAGCTGGAGCATTTCTGTTGCTCTTTGTGGTTATTGCTCTATCGTCGTCATTGTTGATCCGTAAGGGAACGCTGATTGATCTCGTGAAATCGGAGGAGAAACCGAAGCCTGAACCTAAAGCATCTCGTATGCTTGCGCTGCTCTCGGTTGTAATGATTGGTGGAGGATATACCGGCGTATTTATCTTTGCGTGGGGGGTGCTTCTGTTCCCGTTGCTTTTTGGCAGTGTGCTCAGTGTCATTGCAGGCACATATCTATTGTTTACGCAGCTTAGCGTGTATGTCATTCGGGCACTGAAAAAGAATGAAGGGTTATTTTTACGTAAAACCAATCTGCTCTTCCTGTCCGAGCTTACCTATCGCATGAAAGATAATGCCGTGATGTTTTTTATGGTCAGTGTTATCTCTGCTTCCGCGTTTACAGGTATTGGCAGCATGCTGACTATAGGTGATCCAAGGCTGTCTTCCATGACGAATCCATATGCTTTTACCTATACGAATTCAGGCTTTACGGATTCAGCGGTTGTTGATCGTCAGATCCGAAAAATTGAAGAGACCCTGGTTAATCGCGAAGTTCCATATGTGAAAGGTAGTTATCAGCCTCTCTACGAGAACAATAACAACTACATCGTAAAACTGAGTTCATATAACCGTCTTGCCAAAGCACTTGGTTATGAAGAACGGGTGTTGGATCGCAATGATTTGGCGTTTAATACAGCACCTAATATTACAGCACGCAATAAACTGTTAGATACGAAAGAGGACAGTTACCCATACTCCGCTGACTTGTATGTTGGTGAACAGCAGCATTTACAAATGCAGATGTTGCCACCGGCAACCGATATCGTATTTCCGATGGAGGGTGAGGCTGGCATCTACATTGTTTCTGATGATCTGTATTCCAAGATTCGAGAAGCATACATTGCAGAGATTAAGATGGATGTTGACTTTTACTCCGATCAGACGACGTTTTTTGTGGTAAAAGACTGGATGTCGACACGCAGTTTTGCTCCGGAATTGCTGGATACGATTGAGAAAGACCGTCCGGAGAAGGGATATGTTCGGTTCACTTCTCTTGTCGTAGACTGGCTGAATAATAAACAAACCAATGGCATTATTCTCATCGTAAGTGGATTGATCGGTATTGTGTTCTTCACCTTCGCGGCGAGCTTCACGTATTTCAGGCTGTATGCAGATCTGGAGCGAGACGAGGCACAGTATCGCATGATTGGGAAAATGGGACTCAGCCGCCCCGAACTTCGCAAAATCGTAACAAGACAGCTCGTGTTGATGTTTTTCCTTCCACTTCTGGTGGCTTTAATTCACAGCTCGGTGGCATTTGCGGCGCTCTATCAGCTGGTTCAGTTTTCTGTTCTGGAACACAGCCTTCAAATCTTCATGGTATTTGTCTCGATGCAGGTTGTATTCTTTGCACTGGTGCGCTGGCGTTATCTGCGTCATATGTATTCGAAGCTGGTGTAAAAACGAGTTCATCTTGTATTAGTTGCTTTAGGTAATTTACACATGGACTTCGATGACAGAATTAGCAGTACACCTTATACATTTCACTCCTTTTTATCAGCCTTGGCCTGTGGGCCAGGGTTTTCTTTTTTTAGTTAAGAAAGATTTAAGATAGAGGGATTAGCAGGAATGAAGAGGCTTGGTATATAGTAATAATAAACAGAGAGAGAATAATAATTCATAGAAGAAGATGGCGATGTGGAGGGAAATCTATTGTTTAAAGGTAATGCATTTGTCCGGTTCAGTATTGCACTGGCCCTAATATTGGTTAATATCTATTTATTATCCCATGTGAGCTTTATCTTTCAGCCACTTGTCACCATGGTTACGGTAATTACCGTACCAATGATGCTGTCCGTATTTTTTTATTACTTGTTGCGGCCGCTCGTGGGTTATTTGGAGAAATTAAAATATTTGAATCGAACGCTAAGTATTCTTCTAATCTACGTTGTGGCTATGATGCTGGGTGTGGCGTTTATTGTGGGGTTGTGGCCTTCTTTGCGAGAGCAACTGGTGAACCTGGTCGAGAATGCGCCTAATCTATTGAACGCACTTAGTCTGCAATTAAAAGATTTGGAGCAGAATGGTGCGATTCAAGCGTTGTTCCCGAATGACTCCACGCCATTATCGCAGGTTACAGAGTATGTGAATAAGGGATTTACGTTTGTAACCAACTATGTGAGTGGCTTCATTTCGTTGATTTCCAGCTTTGCGATTATCCTGTTTACATTCCCGATCATTCTTTTTTACATGCTGAAGCAGGACAAGCTATTTGGACGCAAATTGGTGAATATTGCTCCTAAACGATTCCAGAAAGACAGCCGTGAAGTGGTGCTTGAGATTGATCAGGCTTTGAGTGGGTTTATCGTAGGTAGAGTGCTTGTCAACCTGGCTCTTGGTGTGCTCATGTATATTGGCTTTCTGTTCATCGGCCTTCCGTACGCACTGCTGTTGACGGTAGTCGCAGTCATCCTGAACTTTATACCATTTATCGGAGCGATTGTTTCTTCCATTCCCATCGTCATTATGGGGCTGGTTGTATCACCGTCGGTTGCCATCTGGTCACTTGTGATCATTCTCGTATCGCAACAGATCCAGGATAATCTTGTTGCGCCATACGTATTCGGCAAAAAACTGGATATCCACCCGCTGACGACGATTATTTTGGTTCTTGGTGCTGGAGATCTCGGTGGAATCATTGGCATTCTTGTTATTATTCCCGTTTATATGATTGTGAAAATATTGCTGGTTCGAATCTATCAGATGTTTTTCAAAGAGAAATGGCAGAATGCCTAGAGCGTGTCTGAAAACTCTGAAGAAAACAGATTTTACCGAATTTTTATTCCAAGCAAGGCTACCCATAGGGTAGAAATGTAACTGCTCGTAAACCATGGTAGAATAGAAGGGATAACATCCATACTTAGAACAACAAAAAAGATCATAAGGAGAGGAACTTATGTCTGAAATGATTGAAAACAATGTGCCGGAAGCAGAATATATTGCACCTCCAGCGGTTCAATTAGGAACCATCCATATTTCCAATGATGTCGTATCCAAAATTGTAGGCATGGCTGCACAAACCACACCAGGTGTGTCGTCCATGTCAGTCGGACTGACGGAAGGCCTTGCCAAAAGCATTAGCGGCAAAAGTCTGCAAAAGGGCATTGACGTTCATATTCAAAATGATGAAGCATCGATTCAACTGCGTATTAATGTGCAGTATGGCCGTAAGATGCACGAGGTCTGCCAAGAACTGCAACACAACGTACAGCAAGCGGTGGAGCAGATGGCAGGCGTAATCGTGAAGGAAGTTAAAGTGCAAGTTATTGGCGTTGCCATGCCTGAAAACGTGCAAGGATAATTTAATGCAGGTAGCGACATTCATGTAGAGAGTTTCAGGGTAAGCAGTCATTTATATTTCTTAAGCAGCACCTTGGTGTAGATTGTTACATCGAAGGTGCTGCTTTTTGTCTGCGATAATGAGTGGGGGCGTCGCCCATTACCTTTTTGAACATTTTGGAGAACAGAAGCTGATCATTATATCCGACAGAACGTGCAATATCACCGATGCTCAGGTTAAGGTTAAGCGTCAGCTCGGCTGCTCTGCGCATACGATAATGGACAAGGTAAGATTGGATGCTGCTTCCGATCTGATCTTTGAAGAGTGAGCACAGATAACTTCGCTGTAAACCGATATGGGAGGCAATGGACTGTACCGTGATGGCGTTGGCGTAGTTCATCTCAATAAAATCCATCACCTGTGTCACATAAGTTTCCTTGCCAAAATCAGCGGTAGGCTGCAAATTCTCGTCGTGGGCATGATCAATGAGAATCGCAAAAAACTGATACAGCCATCCTGTCATGCTAATCTCCCAGCCTTTGTGTGTTGTACGAGAATGAATGATTCGGTGCAGGCAGGAGCGCATCTCATCGTCTTCATTACCGAGATCGAAGATAGGGTGTTGCTCTGATAAACAGGCTTGTTGTAAAAAGGAAGAGCTCTGCGAGCCTTGGAACGCCACCCAGCTATACTCCCAAGGATCATCCAGGTCAGCCTTATAATGCACTACGGAGTGAGGCACGATGAGGAAGCCCTGACCTTTGTTCAGATGATACGTCTTTCCCGAAACTTCAAACGTGCCCTTCCCGTTCAGTACATAGTGAATTTTATAGTAGTCTCTCATCGCTGGGCCAAAATGGTGTCCGGGTGTACAGGCTTCCGTACCATAATGAAGGAGCTGAAGCTCCTGGAAATGACTGTTTTTGAACATATACGTAATCACAGTATTCACTCCTATGTGTCGTAGTTCGTTCTTGCATTTTAACGTATTTAACGAAGGTTTTGTCATTTGAAATAAAACAACTCTGAATAGATACCGATCATTTTTCTATATCAATGTAGCGATAAGCCATATCGTTCTTATTGAATAATGACTAAGATAAGTAGGTAGCAACGAACTTGACCAACCTTACAGAAAAGAGTGAATAACGATGCCTTATATTGCAAATGAACAACGATATGACGCCATGAACTATGTGCGCTCTGGTAAATCGGGCATTAAACTACCGCAGATTGCACTTGGATTATGGCAGAATTTTGGCAGCAATCGCATGCTGGATGTCCAGGAAGAAATGATTTTGCGTGCGTTTGACCTCGGGATTAACCATTTTGATCTTGCGAATAACTATGGCCCGCCTCCGGGATCAGCTGAAGAAAATTTTGGCTTGATCTATCATAAACATTTGCGTCCCTACAGAGATGAGCTGCTGATCTCGTCAAAGGCAGGATATCACATGTGGAGCGGCCCTTACGGTGAATGGGGTTCCCGTAAAAATCTGATTGCCAGTCTTGACCAGAGCCTGCGCCGTATGGGACTGGATTATGTGGACATTTTCTATCATCATCGCCCAGATCCGGAAACGCCACTGGAAGAAACGATGACAGCGCTTGATCACATCGTAAGGCAAGGAAAGGCGCTTTATGTGGGCTTGTCCAACTATAATGCACAGCAGACACAAGAAGCGGTAACGATTCTGCGCCGTCTCGGAACACCTTGCCTCGTTCATCAGCCGAATTACTCGATGTTAAACCGTTGGATCGAAGATGGCCTGCAAGATGTGCTGGATGAGCAAGGTGTAGGTTCCATCGCCTTTTGCCCGCTCGGTCGCGGTCAGTTGACGAACAAATACGTGGACAAGATCAAGGAAGAACGAGCGAATCCAACCGGAACACTGAAAAAAGAGTCATACACGGACGAACGCATTGCCAAATTCGAAGGGCTGCAGGCAGTAGCAGAGCGGAGAGGACAGACAATCTCTCAGCTCGCACTTAACTGGGTACTACGTGGTAACCGTGTTACGTCTGCATTAATTGGAGCCAGTCGCGTATCCCAGATTGAAGAGAATGTTGCTGCGCTAAATGCACCAGAACTCACAGCTGCAGAGCTGAGTGAGATGGAGTCCATTTTGGATGGTATCGGAAATTATCCTTGGTAAGGTAAGTGCTTTGAATGCGGAATGTGTTACCATGAGTACCTTTTCTCTAAATAGAGGAGAGGTGCTTTTTGTGTTGCACGAAAGGGGAAAACTGGCATAGCGCATGGTATAAGGTTTATACTGGAATGATTCGTTATTAGGTTTTTAGATGAGCAAGAAAAGGGGGATGTATCATGGAGTTTTATCGATTTGATCAAGAGAGCGGCAAGCAGATTACGAAATTTGATTCAAACTTTGTGATGTCCCGAATCATTCAAACGAAAGGGAACGCGCATATAGGCTGTATGCATATACCCGCTAATGGTGTGGTTGGATACCACCAGGCGGTTTCACCGCAGTTGATGTTAATCATGTCGGGAGAAGGCCGAGTCAGAAGTGGTAACAACGATTATGTTGAAGTGAAAGCGGGAGAGGCTGTTTTCTGGGAAACTGGGGAATGGCATGAAACTAAAACGTCTACGGGTTTGACGGTGATCGTAATTGAGAATGATGAATTGACACCTTCAGCATACATGACTTCCAGAGATAGTTGACCTTAAATTATCAGGTAATGAATAAGGAAGTCACGCTTGTGTAATAAAAAGGTTGCTGTTCATAGTACCTGGTCATAGGATTTGATGTATAATATAAAGAAGCTATATATTTGAATGATGAAGGAGAGGCTCCATTTGAATTTTGAACAGTGGATTTCGCCTGAAACCTATAACCTGACATCCGAGATGGAGAATCACCCGCCTGACCGGATTGCACTTAGATGGCTCAGCGATCAGCAAGAAGTAGAAGAGATTACGTATGGTGAATTATTGAAACAGGCCAACCGTCTGGCAGGAGGTTTACGTGAGCTTGGACTCGTGAAAGGAGATCGGGTGCTGGTCATGGTACCACGCCGGATTATTGCTTATGTCATATACATTGCATGTCTGAAACTCGGTATTGCCGTCATTCCGTCATCCGAGATGCTACGTGCGAAAGATCTGGAATATCGTCTGCGGCATTCAACGGCTCGAGCAGTAATTGTATGGTCTGAGACAACATCGGAAGTGGAAAAAATGAATTCCGACCTGCCTGCACTTGCCCATCGTATCGTTGCATCACCTAATGGTGATCATGCTGTTCCTGGAGAAGGCTGGGTTAACGTACACCAGCTGATGCAGAATCAGCCGGACGAGATGACTGCTGTCCAGACGCACCGTGATGATATGGCGATTCTGGCATATACCTCTGGTACAACGGGGAACCCGAAAGGGGTTATGCATAGTCACGGCTGGGGATACGCTCATTTGCGGATCGCATCAACGTTATGGCTGGATATTCAACCATCAGATACTGTATGGGCAACAGCCGCACCTGGATGGCAAAAATGGATCTGGAGTCCGTTCCTGTCGGTACTCGGAAGAGGAGCAACAGGTTTGGTATACAACGGCTCATTCAAGCCGAGACGTTATCTGGAATTGATGCAGGAGCATCAGATTAACGTGCTCTGCTGTACGCCAACCGAATACCGCCTGATGGCGAAAACGGATGATCTGGGACATTATGACTTATCCCATCTGCGCAGTGCTGTATCAGCGGGCGAACCGCTCAATCAGGAAGTGATTGAAATCTTCCAGCGCCATTTCGATCTTACCATTCGGGATGGATACGGACAGACGGAAAGTACACTGTTAATCGGCAGTCTGAAGGATGCACCCGTGCGGATCGGTTCCATGGGTCAGTCGATTACCCCGGGATTAATCGAAATTATCGGGGAAGATGGACAACCTCTGCCGGCGGGCGAGGTGGGAGATATTGCTGTGCATAAGGACATGCCAGCGTTGTTCCGTGCTTATTATCAGGACGAAGGTCGCAAGGAAGCGAACCAGCGCGGAGAGTATTTTGTTACAGGTGACCGGGCAAGCAAAGATGAAGAAGGTTACTTCTGGTTTGAAGGCCGCAGTGATGATATCATCATCAGCTCGGGTTACACGATTGGGCCGTTTGAGGTAGAGGAAGCGCTCATGAAACATGCTAGCGTGAAAGAATGCGCTGTCGTTGCAAGTCCGGATGAAATTCGCGGCAATATCGTCAAAGCATTTGTTGTGCTGAGAGATGAAGCACTGGCTTCCACAGAACTCGCGCATGAGCTGCAAAGACATGTGAAGGAATGGACAGCGCCTTATAAATATCCGCGTAAAATTGAATTTGTGACAGATCTGCCGAAGACTAACTCCGGTAAAATCCGCCGCATTGAACTCCGTGAACAGGAAAAAAGCAACACTTAGTTTGCGGACTATGCATGAAGCCATATAGAAGCTAAAGATGAAAAAACATCTTCAAAGATGAAGTTATAGAATACAGCAATTCGAATCTTAACCAAGCAGGAGTGAATTTAACATGAGTTCGTTTGAGCAGTCTTTTGCAACATCATTGGAACAATATGCTGAATTGGTGGTCAAGGTTGGTGTCAACATTCAGAAAGGACAGGATCTGCTGGTTACAGCACCGATTGAAACATTGGAATTCACCCGTCTGATCGCCCAAAAAGCATACGCAGCCGGAGCCAATTATGTACAGGTCGATTTCGAGGACGATAAAATTACACGTAGCCGTTTTGAGCAAGGTTCAGATGACAGTTTTGACTATTATCCGAAGTGGAAAGGCGACATGATGGAACGGTTCGCCGAAGCCGGAGGAGCAACGCTGACGATTAAAGTACCTGACCCAGACCTGTATAATGGAATTGAAGCAACCAAAGTATCCCGTGCAACCAAAGCGGCAGCAGAGGCGCGTAAAGGATACTCCAAATACACTCGTAATCATGAAATCAGCTGGTGTCTGATCAAAGCGCCAACCAAAGCATGGGCCAATAAAGTATTTGCCGACATTCCAGAGGAAGATCGTATCAACGTGATGTGGGATACCATCTTCAAGATGAATCGTGTGGACGGCGGAGATGCCGTACAGAACTGGAAAGAGCATATCGAGACGTTGAACAAGATGAGCGATTTGCTGAACAAGAAAAATTACAAGAGTCTGCATTATCGCGCACCAGGTACGGATTTGAAGATCGAACTGGTGGGCAACCATATTTGGGGCGGCGGTGGCAGTGAAAACAAACAAGGCGTCTACACTGTAGCGAACATGCCAACAGAAGAGGTATTCACGATGCCGAAGCGCAGCGGGGTTAACGGTTATGTTAGCAGCACGATGCCACTGAATCTGAACGGTCAACTCGTGGATCAGATGCGAATTACATTTAAAGATGGTCAGGTTGTTGCCTATACAGCAGCTTCTGGCGAAGAGCACTTGAAGAATCTTTTTGCAACCGACGAAGGGGCTCGTTATCTGGGAGAAGTTGCACTGGTACCACATGATTCTCCCATTTCGAATCTGAATCGTATTTTTTATAATACGGGCATTGATGAGAATGCTTCCTGCCATCTGGCTGTTGGAAGTGCATATCCGTTCAATATGAAGGAAGGCACAACGATGTCGAATGAAGAACTGCTGAAACATGAATGTAATGTAAGTCTCACGCATGTGGATTTCATGATTGGTTCTGCAGAGCTGGACATCGATGGGGAGTTGCAGGATGGCACAATAGAGCCTGTATTCCGTAAAGGAAACTGGGCATTCCAGGTCTGAATCAAATTTAAATTAATATCAGTTTTAATTAGAGAAAAGTGACTTCGATGGAAGTCACTTTTTTGTTTGAAAAAAGATGTAGTAATATAAAAACTTGGCTTGGCATAAGAAATGAGTGATTTAAATTGCTTTAATGCCTTGTTACAGGAATACATAGCTCGCATAAATGTTGAGCCAGCAGTTGAGGACGATATCTTTCGATAACAGGTTTGGTATCCATACGATCGTCCTGCAGTTGTAATTGCGGGATAATTTCATTCCAAGCTCTCTGAATGCCCTCGGCCGTATGTGGAATCGTGATTATGAGATAGTCTCCACCTGGGAAGCTTCCTGAGCTAATGTTGAGATGAGGTTCTTTTTCAAGGTTAAAATCATCCCTAATTACAATGCAGGCATCGTATCTACAATGCTCCGGGAGTGTTGATACAGGATCATCTTGAGGAATACCATACAGAACGGCGTCTTCTTTCAATAGTTCTTTCTGTGCGGCCCATTGTTTCAGACTTTCCATTGCCTGGATGTTTGAAGGGCCATAAGGTCCAGTTTGACGTACATAAGCAATACGGACGGGTGCAAGTTGTTCGAGACACATGTTTTTCTTTTCCATGATCATCATCTCCAGTTTTGAATATAGTGCTTACTTGAAGTATGCTAACATGTTATAAAAAAAAATACATAATATTTTTCGGTAAATTTGATATAACATTGATTCAGTAGCGGACTCAGCACAGAAATGAACGTCTGGTAGCATTGAAAACCTCTCATTGAACTCTTAGAATAGGAACGAAATGACATTTAGATAGTGAATATGTGTAAACTAATTAGGGAGGAGATTCATAGATGAGTGTGGATGGAATGGATATTACAAATGCTTTTACGGATGAACATTTCAGGCAATACATATTAGCAAATTATTGTGAACAACGAGATTATATTCGTGTACAAGATGTGAGTGAAGTGGAGATCCTGGAGCTTCCAAAAGTCGGCATGAAAAACCTGCAAGGAATTGAGTACTTTACCGAGCTTAAGCTGCTCGATTGCTCATATAATGCGTTGATCAGCCTAAGTGTTGAACAGAATCAGAAGTTGAAGACGTTAATATGCAGAGAAAATCAGCTTCTCGACCTGCAACTTCACTTCAATACGGAGCTGGAAACACTGGATTGCAGCTTCAATCGTTTGCGTCAACTGGAGTTGTCACATAATCACAAGCTTGCATCCATTGAATGCCACTGGAACATGCTCTTAGAGTTGAAAGTAGATCATCTAAAACAATTGCAGAAGCTCGCCTGCAGTTACAATTCACTTTTCTCACTGGATGTGGCAAGCAATGACCAGCTCATGTATTTAGATTGTGCGAGCAATGATCTCATCGATCTTGATATCACAGGATGTCCCATTTTGACTGAGCTTCGTTGTCATCATAACCATCTCAAAAATTTGAACCTCCGTTCCAATCGACGGCTTGAAAGTGTGCGGTGTTTCCATAATCATATCCGGGAATTGAGTCTTTCTCATAATACTGAACTGGTGGAGCTGTATTGTTCTGAAAATAAACTGACATCGCTTGATGTAAGCCATAATTCTAAGCTGGAGCGCATCCAATACGGCGACAATCTGATCGTTGAACCGGATCATGAAGTTCCGGGTATGGGTACATTTCAATATGATAATGAAACGACTGTGTATTATTTGAATATGCAAGAAGAAGGAAGAGAGCTGCGAGTGACCGCACAAATTTCAACAAAGGCAGGTATGGATACGTTATCGGCTTTCTTCATAGCAGCCTGGGAACAATGGGATGTTTTACGAGAAAGGGCGCTTAATATCATTGGCGAAGCTCATCCCGATGAGGATATAAGTACTTTAGTGCTGGCTGATGCAGAATTTCAAGCGGATGGCAGCTTAAAACTGGGATTTGATGTCGGGGAGACGCCGGCTGGACAGCTCTATATCTATATCGAGTTTGACAGCAGTCTTCAGATAACGAATGAGTTGATTTACGAAACGTATTGAAGTGATATAACCGACATAAAGTTGTACAACACAAAAAAAGCCACGATGTCGTGGCTCTTTTTGTATATCTTCATTATCCTAGAGAAGATAGATACATAAAAGTGAATGATAAGGATGACAAGTAAAGATAACCGCTTCGATTATCACTATGAGAATTATTAGGCCTGGCGAAAAAGTAGCTAAAATATGTGAAAGGGTGCAGGCGTGGTTTATTCAGCGTTCATTTTATTAAAGCTGACATATTCATGAATGGGCTTGCGATATCCACGCGGGCGCTGTTTGGATTCTGATTTTTTGCCAATCGTAATCATCATCGCAGGTACGTAGTGATCCGGAAAGCCCAGGCTCTGCTGAAGTTCCTCGGCATTAAATCCGATCATTGGACAAGTGTCCCAGCCGCGATCCTGAGCGATCAGCATGAATTGCATCGCTGACAAGCTGGCGTTACGGATGGCATCCTCACGTTGAAAGAATCTGCCACGAGTTTCATAAAATTCAATAACGCTTTCGGACTCCTGTTCGTATTGGAACGGTGTCAGTGCCCCCAGATTAAGCAGTCCTTCGTTAATCGTACGAATATGATGATGAGCGTTAACATCACCTAATACCACGATGACCGCAGAAGCTGTTTTCACTTTATATTGCTGTGAAGCCTCATATACTTTTTCTTTCTGAGCTTCATCGGTCAATACAAGATAGTGAGTGTGTTGCAGGTTGAATGCGGATGGTGCAAACTTGTTCAAAGCAAACATTTCTTCTAGTTCCGATTCCGAAATTTCGATTCCTTCTTCAAAAATAACAGCAGATCTGCGATTTTTAATTAAAATATCCAATTCGCTCATGTTGTTTACCTCGCTTATGTATAATTTGCTTGCTCTTAAAGTGAATATAACATACTTAATTACTTTATGTAAGTATTATTTTTGAATAAGACAAGATGTACTCGCCATACGCTAGTAGAAAACAGCAGAGGTGAGTCATGATATCGTTCATCCATAGATTAAAATTAGCACGGCTGCACCATCATGAGTTCCGGGTGTATATCGTCAAATCCTCTACCCTGAAAAAGTTTGTGGTTGTGGAGCTCATACTGGGTTATCTGGTGTACAATGTGGCCCTTTATCTGTGTCATAATGATTTGCTGGCAGGCGCAAGCTCATGGGCAGGTACCGAAGGTGTAAAACGGTTGCCACCTTTGATTCGGCGTATTGCCGGAGTTTGAAAAGTTTAAATTTACCGTTAAGGACCAATGGACTTTAATTGGAGAAGGGGCTATTTTGCCCCGTTCTCCGGGTTTATTTTATCAAAAGTTTGGATGAGCAACATGTGTGAACAGAATCAAGCAAAACTGAACAAGTTCCGTATCAAGTTAATTTCTATTTCGCACGTTCCAGATATTGCTCGAGTGTCAGTTTTTGACTTGTGATCTCGCCAGCGATATAGATACCGACATACCGGACATGCCATGGTTCGTATGAATATCCGGTCAATTTCTCTTGATCTTTGCCGTAACGGATGATAAAGCCGTATTTGTGGGCATTGGCTTTCAGCCATTTGCCTTCTTTGGTGTTGCCAAAGCTTTGCTGCAGATCATAACCGGCTGAAGCGCTGGAAATATCCATGGCGAGTCCGGTTTGATGCTCACTCTGTCCTGGGCGGGCGCTAGTTTTGTTGGCGACAGCTTCGCCTTTAACGCTGGCATTGCGGTCAAAGATTGATTTTTGCGTGGCGTAAGAACGATAGCCGGAAACGGCTTTGATATCAATACCGTCTTTTTTGGCGGCGGCAAACAACTTCTCAATTGCTGTTGCTGCGACTTTACGCATCTGTTTCTTCGGACTGGAGCCGGAGAAGCTGAATGGGATGTTAGGAACGACCAGATCTTTCGGTTCGTAAGTGGACGGCAGGTTTCTCTTTTTATTCACTAGTACAACGGTGCTGGAAAGATTCGTTACGGTAGCAACACCCTTGCTAGAGGTCGTGATCGTGCGGCTTGGGGCGTTATCTTGCAGAAATTGAGAGAAGCTTGAGCTTGCCGCAGAAGCCACCGGATTGAGCATTTGGCTGACAGGTAGTGTAGTAAAGGCAGTACCCGCAAGCACTGAGCCTAAGAGAAGCGTCGATATGATGGATTTGCGAGTAAATGATGACATGATGTGGGTTCCTCCTTGGAATATATTAATCTATAAACCAAGTATACCGGAGGATTATATCCATAGGTTCTCCAAATGTTTCCGACTTGTAAACAAAGTTTGCTAGAATCATTTTTTTCATAATGAGGTACTGTCCAAAGGGATAATGATAGGAGCCAAATAAGAGTAGAAGTGAACGAAGATGAATTAGGAATATAACGAGTAGAAGAAGTACAACTAGTACAAGAAGTACAAGAAGTACGAGAAGTACGAGAAGTACAAGAAGTTACAAGGAGGTAGAAGTATAAGTAGAAGTAGAAGTAGAAGTGGGATAAAGTGTAGGCCAGAGTGAGTTGGGGAATGAGAATGAATAACTGGGTAGCAGGAGTTCAGGTTGGGACAACGGCAGAGGAGATGATGTAAGAGTAGCGAGTGTAAATGGGGAAAAAAGTAGTGCTGGCTTATGCAAAAAAATCTAACGATCACCAGAGACGTTATTTGCCGTTTTTTTCGTGTTTTGAAATTGTAACGATCACCAGAGCGCTTATTTTGGGGAGATAGTCCGTTTGTCAGCTTCAAAGGCCGTTTTCTGGCTAAATAACGTTACTGGTGATCGTTAGGTTTCCAAACCATTGATTTTAGGCGAAATAAGGTTCCTCATGATCGTTAGAATTCGAGCCAAGCATGAAGTGCTAGAGTAAGCTAGAAAAACCTTTGTGCAGATACAGCAGGCAGTAGCCTTTGGATTGGGGGTGGTTAGATAAGTCTAAATCCTGAAAAAAACATGCCTTTTTCGAGATTGATGCTTCATCCAAGCACAAGGATGCTCTGCTTACCTGTCGATTATGATAGTGTGCAAGCATTAACCGCACTAGGTGTCCCTACAGCGGCAGCGCGTGCATCACGAAGGCGTAGGTTATTGCTGATTGCTCCAGAGTCACTGCTGAGCGTAAAGGCGGGATAGTTCTCTTGTGCATCCAGTTTCATGCTGGATTCCAGGTTTAGCTGGTGCTTAGGGTCAACGTAGAAGGGAACAAAATTGGTTTCAATCTGCTCATCCAGAGCTGCCAGTTCATCCACAATCAGCAGCACGACAACACCATTACATCCGCAGCCTTCCATATCATAAAATACTTTGAAATAACCGGGTTGGTCATTCAAACATGCTGTTAAACGTTTCGCTGCCAGATCTGTAATTTGAATATGCATGGTCTGCACTCCTTTTTATATAAGTTCGTTCGAAATGAAAAAAGATTCACTGTGCTTCTTATGCCATTATACCACCTTGTCGAAAAATAAATCACACGAGGTAAATCTACAGGAAATGTCGAATAGGAAATAAACGAAATATAAATTCATTATTGAAGAAAGGATGAAATTGACGATGTCATCAAACTTTGTTCAGATTAACGAAGGCAAATGGACAACCGAGCCTGCTCATACTCAACATGACGGGGAGAGATTGACTGTACAGGCGCAAGAGGGCAGTGATTTTTGGGAAGAGACGTTCTATGGCTTCTGCCATCGGAATGGGCATGCATTGCTTGCACCGTGGGATGGTGTGGAGGCTGTTGAAGTTTCGTTTGATCTAAGTTCCTTTACAGAATTATATGATCAGGCGGGACTCATGTTGTGGCATGGAGAGCATCAGTGGATTAAAGCCGGGGTGGAAGTCAACGATGGTATTGCGCATGTGGGTGCTGTTGTCACAGATCAATTCTCGGATTGGTCGCTGTCACCCGTGCCTGAATGGGGAGGTCGAATTGTTACCATTCGTGCATCATACCATCAGGAATCCGTTGTCATTCGTGCGCGTACAGACGAACATCCATGGCGTACCATCCGGGTGGCGAGGTTTGCTTATCCTGCGGACAAGCAAGCAGGGCCGTTCCTTTGCTCACCCAAACGGGCAGGGTTTGAGGTTGCTTTTACAAGATGGGCCTATACTGCACCAGACGAAGACTTGCATACCGATCCACCAATTTACGAGTGAACGCGTGAGATTAACTGGGACACACTCCTTAGAAGGAAGCCGTGCATCTAAAAGGTAAGAAGGATATGAGTCGCAGGCTGAACAATAGATCACAATAGATCCTATCGCATTGAAAATATCCAAAAAATCAAAAGAAGCAGGTATCCTCTACAGGAAACCTGCTTCTTATAATTATAGTGTTGACTATGTTAAACTTTGCTGTACTGTTCGGAGATGGTTTGCCCAGGGATTTAAAGAAACAGAAAAAGCTTGCTGATACGTTGGACGATAATGGGTAAGCGAGTTCTTTTTGCAGTCCTGAACCAAGGAGTGGCACTTTCAGTTCAAGCGATTGATGAAAATTCAAGAGCATAAGGGCATAAAGATGGACTTGTTTGCCCGCATTGCAAAAACCATTCTGTTGTTCGATATGGTATTACAACAAAGTATTTGAAGAATTACTTGGCGTGGTTTCGTTACTTAGACAGCAAGGACTATGAGAATACCGCATCGAATAAGAAAATATGTTGATCAAATCGTACCTGTTTACTGTGACCAACAGGAATATCAAACTTCGGTTTCTACTTCTTTTTGTTAAGCTAACAGGCAGTTATGCGCAACTTTCAGGGCAGGTAAACATCTAAATAACATAAGAAACGAGGAGGCAGACAATTCATGGGAGGAACGAATGTATGGGATGCGGAGTGGGAGGTTAACGAAGAGCAGGCGCGGACGCTGATCGGCAGACAATTTCCTCAGCTATCATCGAAGGAAGTGAAGCGATTGGGTTGGGGCTGGGACAATACGGTTTTTCTCATCGGTGACGAGTATGTGTTCCGGTTTCCAAGAAGAACGTTTGCAGTTGGCGCGATTCGTATGGAAGGGAAGCTGCTGCCGAAGCTGGAAGCTTATATGACCATCCCCTATCCGAAACCGTTGTTCTTTGGCGAAGCAAGTGACGAATACCCGGCACCATTTCTTGGCTATGCCCACGTGCCAGGAGATTTCCCAATCGGTTTGACGGAAGAATGCCGGGCTTTATCGGCAGAGACGCTGGCGAAATTTTTGCGGAGATTGCATGAGTTTCCGGTGCAGGCGGCGCTGAAGTGCGGAGTTCAGCAAGATCATCGAAACTTGACGGACATCGCATCGCGCAAAGTAAAAATGGAGGGTTTTCTATCGAAGGTGGTTGAACATTTGACGCCGGATGAGTTCGGTGTAATCAAAGCGTATATTAGCAGGCTGCAAAATGACCGTGTCGAGCCGGTGAATACACTGCTACATGGAGATCTTCATTTTAAAAATATGCTTGTGAATGAGAACGGGATCGTTTCCGGCATCATAGATTGGGGTGATCTGAGCGTAGGTCATCCGGCTTGCGATTTGAGCATTGCTTATAGCTTTTTACCACCTTACGCTCGCGACGTGTTTTTCGAAACGTACGGAGGAGCGGACGAGGAAACGAAGCTGCTGGCGCGGCTGATCGCGGTATACATACCCCTACTGATCTTAATGCAAGCAATCGATGACGGGAATGAGACGATTGCGGCAGAGGCGAAATCCAACATCATGCGGGCACTATCGGATTAGGCTCATTATTCCGTTCTGGCTATGGGGCTATAGCTATCGGCACCATTCAGGCGTTTAAAGTCGCGATAAGGTACGATCTGCCTCCTTAGACACCGCTTTACATCGAGGAACACGAAATTCAACAGAGTAAGTCGTTGCGATGACGGGAAACGATTGAAATAAACCGCCTTTTCAACAAAGGCGGTTATCTTATGGTCAAATACCAACATTTGAATTTAACATAGCCTTAATGTTTAATCGTGTTACACTCAATGGAATGCTCATGAGACAGCTATAAGAATATTGTATTCTTGCAGAGAATGCTCAAGCTCGTTCTTTTCATAGGATGGCTCGATGAGCGGTTAGTGGTGGCGTTGTATACATTTCAAATAAATTTGCCTCTGCATTGGTCAGGTCACTTCTGTTCTGATTCCTGAGTGCGCTCAGCCTCTAGTTCTTCCTTGTCCTGTATTTCACGCATACGTTCTTCGTAATCATCCAGGAACCATAGCGGGTCCATATTGTCTTCCTCACCGTTATAGTTAATGAGGATTTCCTCGCCCGCTTTGATGTCTTTATACGCATAGAAATCAAAGGTGTGATTTTCAAAATTAATATCATACGTGGCATTCGGCTCATAGGAGTGATTAATCAGACTGCCGTATCCCAACAGGATTGCAGTATGATTAGCTCCGTATTCGAAGACGTAATCCTCCAAAATTGTTTTTTCAATATGTTCGTGATCTTCATTCGGGTAAGGCACAACGGGTGCCTGATGGATGAGCTGGCCTTTGGCAATATCAACTTTAGCAAATACTCCCCGGTTAAACTCACCGCCGTCACCCAGTTTGGACTGTTTTACTTCAATCATGACATTCACCTGATGCTCTCGCTGAGAGCTCCGTTCTATAATATGGTTGTACTTCGTTTAAGGCAAAATTTTACCGCATACGCCGGGATAAGGCAAATGGAACATCATTTTTAGGATTAATTTTAAAATAGGACGTTGAGTTGTGCGGGAGATAACGCTTATAATATACAAAGAATTAAGTCTATATAGAAAAGGTGTCATGAATGAGCATATTAAATGTAGAAAAATTAAGTCACGGTTTTGGTGACCGTGCTATCTTTAACAACGTTTCATTCCGCCTGCTAAAGGGTGAGCACATTGGGCTGATCGGGGCGAATGGAGAAGGTAAATCCACCTTCATGAATATCATTACAGGTAAACTTCAGCCGGATGAGGGCAAAGTGGAATGGTCGAAGCGTATGCGTGTAGGTTATCTTGACCAGCATGCGGTGCTGAGCAAAGGACAATCGATCCGCGATGTGCTGCGCGGCGCCTTCCAATACCTGTTCGACATGGAACAGGAAATGAACGACATGTATGGCAAAATGGGCGATGTTACGCCCGAGGAACTGGAGCAGTTACTGGAGGATGTAGGTACAATTCAGGATACGCTGACGAACCAGGACTTTTACATGATCGATGCTAAAGTCGACGAAACTGCGCGTGGTTTGGGTTTGACCGACATCGGTCTGGACAAGGACGTTAACGACCTGAGCGGAGGACAGCGGACGAAAGTATTGCTCGCCAAACTGTTGCTGGAAAAACCGGATATTCTTCTCCTCGACGAGCCGACGAACTATTTGGATGAACAGCATATTGAGTGGCTGAAACGTTATCTGCAGGAATATGAGAATGCATTTATCCTCATCTCGCACGATATTCCATTCCTTAATAGCGTAATCAATCTTATTTACCACATGGAAAATCAGGATCTGACACGTTATGTTGGCGACTACAACCACTTCCAGGAAGTCTACGAGATGAAAAAGCAACAACTGGAGTCGGCGTACAAGCGTCAACAGCAAGAGATTGCCGACCTGAAAGACTTCGTAGCGCGTAACAAAGCAAGCGTAGCAACACGTAACATGGCGATGTCCAGACAGAAAAAGCTCGACAAGATGGACGTGATTGAGATGGCCAAGGAGAAACCGAAGCCACAGTTCAACTTCCGCGATGCAAGAACGTCTGGCAAGCTTATTTTTGAAACCAAAGGCCTGGTCATTGGATATAATGAACCATTGTCCAGACCGCTTGATCTTCGGATGGAGCGCGGTCAGAAAATCGCTCTGGTCGGTGCAAATGGTATCGGTAAAACAACGCTGATGCGTAGCATCTTAGGGGAAATTCAGCCTTTGGAAGGTAATGTCCAGCGCGGTGAGCACTTGGAAATCGGATACTTCCAACAAGAGATGAAGGATGCCAATTACAATACATGTATTGAAGAAATCTGGCAGGAGTTCCCTTCCTATACCCAGTTCGAAGTGCGTGCGGCCCTGGCGAAGTGTGGACTTACCACCAAACATATCGAGAGCAAGGTTGCAGTCCTCAGTGGTGGCGAGAAAGCGAAAGTACGTCTTTGTAAGCTAATCAACAATGAAACCAACCTGCTGGTGCTCGATGAGCCGACGAACCACTTGGACGTGGATGCGAAGGATGAGTTGAAACGTGCGCTTCAAGCGTACAAAGGCAGCATACTGCTGATCTCACACGAACCTGAGTTTTACCGTGATGTCGTGACAGACACATGGAACTGTGAATCCTGGACGACAAAAGTATTCTAAAATAGGCAATTAAAAAATAAGCTGTTTAACAAAGGCAATCAAGATTTGATCTTGATTAAGACAAGGGCGCGTATTCGCTTGCACTTAGCAGGTGAATACGCGTTTTTTGTCATATTAGAGAGAGGGGGAAATGGGACCAAAGAATGGTTGACAGCCTCAATAGCAAACGATATTCTAATTTTAGAAAGCGGTTACATCAAGTGATAGAGAACCCTGGTTTATGGCATGGCAAGAAAGATACGTTGCTTCGTAACGTTCGATATTGCACTTGGCAGAGAAAACAGGGCTTTTTTTGTGTCTGTATGAAACCGATTTCATTGAACTTGTATCTTCTAATACAAAGGAGCGAATCGATATTGGATAAACTGAGGAAACCGATTGTGATTATCTTATCCGCAGCACTGGTATTATCTTCAGGGCCTTTGATGTACCCGAACAAGGTTCATGCTGATACACCTCTTATTCCTGGATTGTGGACACAAGATGATTTTTCCGATGGAGACTATACTGCCTCACCTGAATGGCAGGTCATCTCAGGAAACTGGGAAATAAAACCAGATCTCACGGATGCAACTAACATGGTTCTTTATCAAAATGGTACCGATGAAGGCTTAATCATGACCGGAGATTCCATAGCGGATAAGACGGTGTCGATGCGTTTTTATACTGGAGCAGGTGAGGGGTTTCCCGGCATTTTGCCACGTTTCCAGGACAAGAATAATTACTATTATTATCAGATGCATGTTCCCACCAATAAACTGGTTTTCAGCAAAAAAGTAAACGGTACAGATACCACGCTCGAGTCAGTGGATTATACGTTCAGTAAAAATACGTGGTATATACTTAAAGTGGTGCTTTCAGGCACCTCCATCCGTGGTTACATTGTCGAAAATGGAATGGATCGTTTGGTCTTTGATCTAAACGATACGTCGATAACAACAGGCACTGTTGGCATTCGAAATAAGTGGCAGACCGTACATATTGATGATGTAATGATTGCGGAACCGCCGCGAGTGAACGAAACGGTGCTGACAAGTGATGGGGAGACGGCATCATCCGTTTCTTTACATTGGTCTGAGATTGAAGGGGCATCAGGGTATCGCTTGTATCGCTCGAACACGTTGGAAGGCGGGTACTCCCTTGTTAATCAGATGACATCAACGAGTTATGTCGACGAAGGGTTAAGCTCGGATGCGCTTTATTACTACAGACTTGCTTATGACTATGGGGGATTAACCGAGTCGCAGTGGTCTGCTCCAATCGAAGTTAAAACGGCTGCCGAGACTCCGCAGTCTCCGGTTGATCTCAAAGCATCGGCTTTGTCAGCGACAAGCATGCAATTGACCTGGAGTGGTGTGAATAAGGCAAGTGGTTATCGTATTGTTCGCGCTGAACAAGGAACACAGTTATATGAACAGATATACGACGGTAAGGCGTTAACGTTCACCGATCAGGGTCTTGAGGCGGGCAAAGGCTACATTTATCGTGTGACCGCGTATAATGCTGCTGGCGAATCAGCGTATCGTGAGGCAGAATCCCAAACGTATGCAACAGACTCTCCTTCAGGATTCACGATTGCTGCTGTGACGGATAAGTCGGTCTCTTTGGAGTGGAATGCACTGCCTGGATCTGATGAATCTGACGTTTCTTACACCGTATCGAGGGCAACGAGTGCTGCTGGCACATACCAGCCAGTCTATACAGGGAGTGCAACGACGTTGAATGATGAAGGTTTAACGACGGGCACTGGTTACTTTTACACAATCCAAGCCAAAGTAGATGGGAAGGATACACCTGTGTCTGCACCRCTGGGTGTATCCACGGTTCGCACCAGTTTTACGCCAGGCCAGTTATGGCCCGATCAGAACGGGAAGCCGATTGATGCCCATGGCGCAGGGTTCTTTTACGATGAAAAGACAGAAAAGTATTATTGGTATGGAGAGTACCATACGGGCGGCTGGCCGGCTGTGGGTATACGCGTATACGCCTCCAAAGATCTGCTGAACTGGACCGACGAAGGCATGGCACTTACGATGTTGCAATCGATGGATGATTTTGATACGAACCCGCTCATTAAGGAATTGTATGCTGGACGCGAGGATCGTGTAGATATCTGGGCAGATATTCGCAAAGGACGGATCATCGAGCGACCGAAGGTGATTTACAATGATAAAACGAAGAAATATGTGATGTGGGCACATATGGATGGAGATAAAGATCCCTATAACGATAATGCAAATTACGGTAAAGCAAAGGCTGGATATGCCATCAGTGACTCCCCGACTGGACCTTTTGTATATCAGAAAAGTTACCGCATGGATCTGGCCCCTGAAGGGGWGAAAGATTATTTCCCCAATGATCGGGGCATGGCTCGTGATATGACATTGTTCAAAGATGATGATGGCACCGGTTATCTCATTTATTCCAGTGAGGAAAATCTGACACTGTACATCTCCAAACTGACTGAGGATTATAGTGACGTCACAGGCTGGCATAAGGAAGGGCGCAAAGATGATAAAGGCAATCCGGTTCGGGATACGACGTATCAAGCCGAATACGGTGTAGACTATGTGCGGGTATTCCCCGGTGGACAACGAGAGGCACCAGCGATGTTCAAGTACCAGGGGAAATATTATATATTAACCTCAGGTGCTTCAGGCTGGGCTCCCAATGAAAATAAGTTCACGGTTGCGGATCATATCTTTGGACCTTGGTCGGCGATGACGAATCCGTTTGTGCGCACGTTGCCGAGTGATCCTGATCCTGGCAAGGCATTTGGCACACAGACGACTTCGGTCATCCCGGTTGACCCGGAAAAGGGCAAGTTTATTTATGTGGGAGACACCTGGAATGGAGGAAACTTTGCGAATGATGGAGCCAAGTATGTATTTTTGCCAATTGAGTTTGGTATAGGTTCAGACATTGCCATCAAGTGGTATAACAGCTGGACACCTGATTTGCTTCATTCGATGGGCAAGGTAGATATCGCAGATAAGTTGCCAGAAACCGTGAAGCTTGGAGAGGTACCCGTCCTGCCGTCTACAGTGAAGGTACGTGATGGTAGTAATCTGGTGTCAACGCCAGCCGTTTGGACGATTAATCATCGGGCGATGACAAAAGAAGATTTTGCGAAGCCAGGGCCGCTTACACTACAGATCACGACACCGGAATTTAACAATAAGACACAGGCGGTTCGTGTATATGTCATCCCCGAAAACACGTTATATTTTGTGAACAGCGGGGGGGATGAGACGGCGGATTACAAGCTGATGAGTAAGTATATGAAGGATACGCTTTTGCACTCGGGAATTGTAGATCAGATGTATGCTCCGGGCGAAGGACAATCATCATGGGGATATGTCAGTGCGGAAGCATTGCCTTCCGGTTCGAACGGTGGAGATATATTCTCGACGGTGCGCTATCTGAATGGCGGTAATGTTAGCAACTCACCCAAAGGGAAGGATCTGACCTATAGCTTTGATGTGATGAACGGAAAATATGACGTGTATGCGGGATTCAATGATCCGTGGACAAATACTTCACGCCGGGCGGATTTCCTTATTAACGGTACAAATACCGGTTCAGTCACGTTTACACCTGCGAGTGTTCGAGCTCATAAAGGTATAGAAGTGTCCAATGGCAAGCTGGATATCACAGTGCGTAATACGGCATCGCAGGACCCGATGATCAGCTGGATCATGATTGTAAAACCTGTTGAGAAACCTGATCCAGGCGGTAATTCAGGCGGAGAGCCAGGGAAGAAAAAATAACCTATATACAACTATTCTGCCAACATCTAATTTTGGCTTTTTGCATCGTTAGATGAAAGAAGAGAACTTTGTGTCATTTTGGTAGGGGACTTTATGTCAATGTACAAAGTGCAAATATATCGGGTTGGGAAATAAAAAAGCCGCTATTTTAGCGGCTTTAATGTCCTGTTCCATGGTTTAAAACTTGAATAATCGGATCTGAAAAAATAATAGTCAACAGCAATAGATTTATAACTCTGTGTTTCATATTCATTCATATCCCCTCTAGTATATTTTTGTACTTATCTATCTGAGATAATGTAGCGTAGTCTCTTAGCTTCTCAAACAAAGAGACATATTTAATGGACTTATCGTTACTAATTTTAGACGATATTGCTAAACACTCCAGTATATTATTAATTGCAGTCTCCTGATCAGACGTTCTAATCTTATATAGTGCGTACTCGTACATGTACTTTAAATATGCTGGCATGTCTTCTTGTCGTATAGATTCTCTTACACTCTCACTAGCATGTTCTTCAAACATAAGCTGGTAGTCGCTAACCTGTAAATCATTAATGCGGTTAGCTTCTAATAGTGTTAGTAATCCAGCAGTGGTTTCTTCACGATTCTCTTGTATAAAAGAGATGTATTTACCTATGTTATCATTTATACCCTCTAACAAATCCAACACTATGAGATTGAGTTTTGATGTATTGGCATAAAACTCAATCTCTGATTGGGCTTCATCATCAGGGTTAACAACCCAGCCAAAATCACCATATTTAAGAATACACTCCCTTGACTTGTCAAATTCAGAAAGTTTTTGGTACGCAATTCCCTGCATCAATAATGCGTAACCTATATAATAAATTATAGTTCTTTTTGTATGTAAGATGGTATCTGCTGATATCATTTGCATATTATAAGCTTGCAACGAATCTTCATATAAATCTTCAGATAATCTAAGGACTTCATGCCAGTTATCGAATCCATATGCCATTCTAAGAAGTTTAACCGCAGAGTCTAGTTTGCCATGATAGTATAATGTACTAGACATGCTTGACCTCCTTCTTTTTATTCCATTATATAACATTATATAACTTAATTTACCATTGGTCAAACATATTGCATAAAATAATAGCTCATACTGTCAATCTTTTTTATCTCAATATTTATGCTGTATTTGTGATAAATCAAATAACCCAACATCTATTTGTGAGACATTGGTTCAAAACACGTTTGTTGTAATTCGGTTCTTTTAAACCAATCATAATAATCTTCAATGATTGCTGAATATTGACTTTCGTTTAATTCATAAATATTTATAGACGATGATGGGGCATCAATAAAATTATAATACAACTTAGTTCTACGCGCATATTCTTCAAAAGAATCTTATCTCTTGTCAAATTACAACTTTGGCTATGGTTGTTGAGATTGGTGATAGCGGACAAATAACATCAATCTATGTAACATTTGCTTCAATATACCCTCTAAATCCTTATGTTCAGATTTATCGCAATTGGATATTGATAGCAAATCTAAAATATTTTCTGCTGTTTAATACACAAGTGTTCCCTGTCCGTAGGTTTTTGGAATACAGTCTTTGCATTTACAGATTTCATCTTGCATAAGCTGATCATTCCCTATTTTTTTAATCAAGCAATCAGCAATATATACAGATGATGAAACTCGAACCCACAAACAGTTTAAGATACTCTATAAAGGCACTGCTTGCTTAACCTGACTTCAGGTCAAAGCAAGCTTTTTTTGCTGTTCATTGTCGGTTGCTGGTGTCGCAAGTCCAAACCGTAAATTCGAACGTTTTGTTCCTTTATCAGAGAAACTGATAAATGGTATAAAATCATTGAAATTGACCCTAACCCCCCGGTGTGTTAGGTTCTAGAGAGAAGAAATTAATTTGATCATTTTAGTAGGAATTAAAATTGAAGCAATGCGTGAGGTGGCAGATGGTGGAACTTCAAGTGACAAATAGTCCTTTTAATCAAGAGCAAGTTGAATTGCTCAATCGACTTATTCCTACATTGACGGACGGACAAAGAATCTGGCTTGGCGGATATATTGCAGCTTTTCAAGCCGGTGCGGCAACAACACAGATCAATCCGGTTGGGCAAGCTGAAGCAACTGCGGTAGCTGCTCCGGTTGGTGCTCCAGCTGTTTCCCGTGAGGTTACTGTACTGTATGGTTCACAGACAGGAAATTCAATCGGACTGTCGAAAAAACTCGGAAAGAAGCTGGAAGAACAGGGGCTTCAGGTGACCTTGTCATCCATGGGGGATTTCAAACCGAACGGACTGAAGAAAATTGAAAATCTCCTGATCGTGGTCAGCACACATGGAGAAGGCGAACCGCCGGATAATGCGATCCCGTTTCATGAATTTTTAAATAGCAAGCGCGCTCCAAAGCTGGATGGACTTCGTTATTCCGTACTGGCACTGGGAGATACTTCTTACGAATTCTTTTGCCAGACAGGTAAGGATTTTGATAAACGACTACAGGAACTGGGCGGCACAGCGTTGGTTCCGCGAGTGGACTGTGATGTTGATTTTGACGAGCCAGCGGCAGCGTGGATGAATGATGTACTTGCTTCGCTTAGCAGCACACCAGCGGTTGCCGGTACGGTTACTAGTGAAACGATCACAGCTGCAGTAAGCAGCGGTGAGTCTGAATTTAATCGCACGAATCCGTTCAAGGCTGAGGTTCTTGAAAATCTCAACCTGAATGGCCGAGGATCAGATCGTGAGACACGCCATATTGAGCTGTCTTTGGAAGGCTCCAATCTGGATTATGAGCCGGGCGACAGTCTCGGTGTTTTCCCGGAGAATCATCCGCGTCTCGTAGATGAATTGATTGCAGCTATGGGGTGGAGTGCAGACGAACGTGTTACGGTAAACAAGAATGGAGATCAGGTATCGGTCTATGAAGCACTTCTGCGTCATTACGAGATTACATCTGTAACCAAACCGGTCGCGGAGCAACTCGCCAAGTTGAGTCCAGGAAACGAATTAACAGCATTGGTTGCCAATGATTCTGAATTTCGTAAAGTCATGAACACCTGCGATCTGCTCGATGTGGTTCAGGATTACGCGCTGAAAGGTATTCCAGCCGGACAATTTCTGGCGGTTCTGCGTAAAATACCAGCACGCCTGTATTCCATTGCGAGCAGCTCAAAGTCCTTCCCCGACGAGGTTCATCTGACGGTGCGCACTGTAAGGTATGAAGCACGTGGAAGAGAACGTTACGGCGTATGTTCGGTGCATCTGGCTGAACGAATCGAGGCAGGTGACACCTTGCCAGTCTATATTCAGCATAATCCGAACTTCAAATTACCTGAAAACCCGGACACACCGATCATTATGGTTGGACCTGGGACAGGGGTAGCTCCATTCCGTTCCTTCCTTGGCGAAAGAGAAGAAACGGGTGCAGAAGGAAAAACGTGGCTGTTCTACGGGGACCAGCATTTCGCTACAGATTTCCTTTACCAGACTGAATGGCAGCGTTGGCTCAGAGATGGCGTGCTTACCAAGATGGATGTTGCCTTCTCCCGTGATACGGAACAGAAAGTATATGTACAGCACCGTATGCTGGAACATAGCAAGGAATTGTACCAATGGCTCCAGGAGGGAGCGAGCGTGTACATCTGTGGTGATGAGAAAAAAATGGCTCATGATGTTCATGCAGCGCTGATTACCATTCTACAGCAGGAAGGCGGCTTGTCGCCTGAACAGGCTGCGGAATACATGACACGGTTGCAACAGGAGAAACGTTATCAGCGGGATGTGTATTAATCTGAGGCTGAGCCGAAGGGTTATATTCCGCAGAGACGAGAGGAGAAAGCGGCATGGCTTATAATAACTTACTTAATCCGCAGCGTACCAACAGCGATGTGGAAGATATAAAGATCAAGAGCAATTATTTGCGCGGAAGTCTCACGGAGACACTGGCTGACCGCATTACTGGAGCGATTCCTGAAGACGATAACCGTCTGATGAAACATCATGGCAGTTATATGCAGGATGACCGTGACCTGCGTAATGAGCGTAACAAATCCAAGCTGGAGCCAGCATATCAGTTCATGTTACGCGTTCGTGCTTCCGGTGGTATCGTAACGCCGGAGCAATGGTTGATGATGGATCGTGTTGCCCATAAATATGCGAATCAGACGATCCGTCTGACCACTCGCCAATCGTTTCAACTGCACGGAGTATTGAAATGGGATCTCAAAAATACGATTCGTGAAGTCAACGATTCCTTACTCAGCACCTTGGCTGCATGCGGAGATGTTAACCGTAACGTGATGTGCAACCCGAATCCGAACCAGTCTGAAGTACATGCAGAAGTATACGAATGGGCTTGTCAGGTGAGTAATCATCTGGACCCGCGTACTCGCGCATATCATGAATTGTGGCTTGATGGGGAGAAAGTGATTGACTCCCAGGATACGGATGAAGAGGTTGAACCGATCTATGGCAAGGTCTACTTGCCGCGTAAGTTCAAAATTGGTATCGCTGTACCACCATCCAATGATGTAGATGTATTTTCACAGGATCTCGGTTTTATTGCCATTGTAGAGAACGGCAAACTACAAGGTTTCAACGTGTCCGTCGGCGGTGGGATGGGCATGTCTCACGGAGATTCAAAGACGTATCCACAGATTTCCAAAGTGATTGGCTTCTGCACGCCGGAGCACATGATTGATGTTGCAGAGAAAACGGTTATGATTCAGCGTGATTACGGCGATCGTGCGGTTCGTAAACATGCGCGTTTCAAATATACAATCGATGACCATGGTCTGGAGTGGTTTGTTGATGAGTTAACGAGCCGTCTTGGGTGGAGTCTGGAATCGGCACGTGCATATCATTTTGACCATAACGGAGATCGTTATGGCTGGGTGAAGGGCAGTAACGGCAAATGGCATTACACGCTGTTCATTCAGAATGGACGGGTAAAAGATGTAGACGGTTATCCGCTCATGACGGGTTTGCGTGAAATTGCCAAAATACACAACGGTGACTTCCGTCTGACAGCAAACCAAAACCTGATTATCGGTAACATCAGCAGTCAGAAAAAGAAAAAGATCGAAGCGTTGATGCAGCAATATAATCTGACGGACGGTGCTCATTATTCAGCACTCCGCAGAAGTTCCATGGCTTGTGTTGCACTCCCGACTTGCGGCCTTGCAATGGCCGAATCCGAACGTTATCTGCCATCCTTGATCGACAAACTCGAGCCTGTGCTGGATGAAGCGGGTCTGAGGGATGAGGAGATTGTCATTCGTATGACAGGTTGCCCGAACGGGTGCGCTAGACCGATGCTGGCAGAGATTGCTTTTATCGGGAAAGCACCAGGCAAGTACAATTTCTATCTTGGTGGCAGCTTTACAGGCCATCGTCTGAACAAACTGTACCGCGAAAACATCGGCGAAAATGAAATTCTGGACACACTTACTCCGATGATTAATCAATATGCCAAAGAGCGCAATGAAGGCGAGCATTTCGGAGACTTCTTGATTCGTGCTGGTTATGTACCTGAAGTGCTGGACGGAAGACAGTTCCACGCTTGACTTATGACTTACCCGAGAAGCATTCCTTTATGGAGTGCTTTTTGCTTCTTCGATGCCGATCGGTTTGAAGGGATGACCTTGTTGAACCAGACGCAACACGATATAATGACAAAGTAGAAAGCAGATTACATGTTGAAAGTGAGCGGAAACGATATGGGTCGTAAATGGAATAATATTAAGGAAAAGAAAGCTTCAAAAGATGCAAACACAAGTCGGGTCTACGCCAAATTCGGCGTTGAGATCTATGTAGCAGCGAAGAAGGGCGAACCAGATCCGGAAGCGAACCGTGCGCTCAAGGTCGTTCTGGAGCGTGCCAAAACGTATAATGTACCTAAAGCGATCATTGACCGTGCGATGGAAAAAGCGAAAGGCAGCGGCGATGAGAACTATGAAGAGCTGCGTTACGAAGGCTTCGGACCAAACGGAGCGATGGTTATCGTGGATGCGCTCACGAATAATGTAAACCGGACAGCGCCTGAAGTGCGCTCGGCGTTTAACAAAAACGGAGGCAACATGGGTGTGAGTGGTTCCGTTGCTTACATGTTTGATCCAACAGCAGTGATCGGCGTTGAAGGTAAAAATGCTGATGAAGTGCTGGAGATTATGCTGGAAGCGGATGTAGACGTGCGCGATATCGTGGATGAAGATGAAGCGGTTATCGTATACGCAGAACCGGATCAATTCCACGCCGTACAAGAAGYATTCAAAGCTGCGGGTGTTACCGAGTTCACGGTAGCCGAGCTGACGATGCTGGCGCAAAACCATATTGAACTTCCAGAGGATGCACAAGCTCAGTTCGAGAAACTGATCGATGCGCTTGAAGACCTTGAAGATGTTCAGCAGGTTTATCATAACGTGGAGTTTGTGTGAGCGGGCAAGCGACTGCGGTGATAGTGGCGGTTTAGAGTCTTTCTAACCCAGTTAAGGATTTGAAAATGTTCTGGAATCATCCATTTTGTCACTCAGCGAGGGTATACATGATAACTCCAAGTGATCCTTGTGATGATGTACGTTTTCCTAATCTGTATTGTATTTAACTCACTTTTTGTATGGGAAATATCCATATGAGGAGTGAGTTTTTTATGTTGTTTGAAGATATTTACAAAGAGTTCTTTTTGATTTAGAGTTTAAGAATTATAGTATCCGCACTATAAAGGGGTACAGAAACAACAATCGGTCGTTTCTAAATTACTTATGTAATGAATTCTCAGTTGTTGAAGTAGAAGAGATTAACACCTCTCACATCAAAGCATACCTTATGAACTTAAAAATGAAAGGATTATTAGAGTAATAATAGAATGAAGAAATTGAATATTGGAGCGAATAGCATATGCTCTTGAAATAGTAGATTTATCCTTATTGCTGCAATTTTAAATATGAACTAAAATATAGCATATATAACCAAAAATACAGGAGCAGGGGTGTGTTAGTTGAAAAGGAGTATTACTGTAATTATATCTTTAACTTTTCTAATTTTAATCGCAGTAGGGTGCAATAATATTCAATCCATTGAGGAAAAAGAAAAAGAAACAACAAGAAATGTAACAATAGAAAAGGAGACAATATTAAGTTTGATAAGTTCTGAAAAATGGGACGAGGCTAAGTTGAACTTAGCAAAACCAGAGTTCAAGGATATTGAAAATTATCATGAAATATTCGCTTATGTTGATGCTAAAAATGATTACGAAAATGAAAAGGGTTCTGGAAAGATATCATATGAGCCAATAGTAATGAAATTGAACTTAATAGATTTAGATACATATCATGGTGTTCTGAAAGAAGACATTGAAAAATTCAAAATTACTCTTATTGAAGAAAAAGAATCATTTTATAAGGCATTTTACGCTGGAAAAAAAGAAGAAAGTAGAAAAATGCAAGAGAAGCAAGAAAATGATAAAATCAATAAACTGATTGAAGAAAAAGAGTACGATCAGTTATCTTTACTTCTTGTACTGAGAATAGATGACGATATTGACAGTAAAATGCTGTTTAATTATGCTAATTCTCAACAAAAGCGAATTGAAGGCGACTCTAGAATGATGATGTCCTACTTGGAGTCAATACCTAGTACATATAATGGGAAGTATGCCGATTTAATTTCAAAGGAAAAATTGAAGATTCAGTCAAAAGATAAGTGGCTTATAGCAGAGCGAAAAAGAGCTGTACAAGAAAGTAAGTGGGAGGAGATAAAGTCAAAAATTCCACCAGCATTAGGAATGACCGCATCTGAAGTAAGAGACTCTAGTTGGGGTGGGCCCGACAAGATTAACAAAACAACTTATGAGTTTGGAGTTCATGAACAATGGGTGTATTCAAACTATCGATACGTATATTTTGAAGATGGCATAGTTACAACAATTCAGGAATAGAAAGATTACGTCTATGATTGATAAGGAAACGCACTAGATTGTTTGGGTGCGTTTTTTATTATATTGGATTTGTCATCAAACTGTTCCATTACATGTTAATGTGTAGAACAGATCGTATCTTGTTTATGCCTACGTCAACAGAAATAAAGGGCAATTTCATTGGAGGTCTGTTTATACGTAGAAGCCCTAAAAATATTGATGATTTTAAGAGGAAGCAAGACTCTTGGACATATATATTCTAAAATGTACAAATTATTAAAGAGTGTCTATCCAATCCATTTCGATTGGGAGACACTCTTTTGGTTGATGGTTAAGATTTACTCGCCACACTATGAGCTGGATTATCCGTTGAATCAGATGTCTCTTTACTCAATCCGCCAAACTTGAATAGTATAATGCCACCTACAATAACAAGTACACCAATCAGCTGATTCCATGAGAATGGAATTTGCTCCAGACCGAGCCAGCCCATCGAATCAAATAGTAAAGCGAAGCTTAACTGAGAGGTTAATACGATGGAGATCGCGTAAGTCGGGCCGAGCAGCTTCATGCCCTGAACGAGACAGAAGACTACCCCAACGCCTATTGCACCACTCAGCCAATACCACGGTTGCATATGTTGAAAACTGAATGTATTTTTACCTTCAAGGAGTAATGAAATCACAAAAGAAGCGATAAATCCCGTAAACAGTACCATTGTTGTTGTAGACCATGAACCCGTGCGTTCATTGACTTTACTATTAAATATCGTTTGCAGACTCACCAGTGAACCGGCTAGTAATGCAAGCAAAATACCTGTGATGATCATGCGTCTCCTATCTCCTTATTCATATATATTGTGTCCAGCAATGTGCCGAAGGCCAGCCCGATTTTTGATACGGATTAATCCTTGATGCCGCTCAATGTAACCATCCGCACATAACTTCTGAATCACCCGATTCAAATGGCGATAGCTGGTACCGATCAGATTGGCAATGTCCGTCAGATTAAACGCATCGAGTTCCTCATGCATAACGGTTCCACCTTCATCCGTCGAGATGGAAAGCAAATAACTGGCTAAACGTACCTCCACCGGATACATCAGATTAAAGTTCGAAAAGTTCGAATCAATGTAAAACTTGTGTGAGATGATTTTAAGCAAAAATTGCAGTAGAGGTGCGTAATTACTTGCAAGCTCAGTAAGCCACCGATAATGAATACGAAGCATCACAACAGGTGAGACTGCCTGAACGGTGTTAACGATGTTACTTTCACGCACATACTCGATGTCTCCCACCACTTCAAGCGGTGTTTTGAAACAGAGCACGAGAGTTTTGTCTTGTGGGGAAGTGGTGAAAATTTTAATTTTGCCCTCTACCAGGACATATAAGTATTCGGAAGCCTCGCCTTCGCGGCAGATCAGCTCACATTTTTCGAATTGACATATAGTCATATGTGGACGCAGGTGCTCGTGAAAAACCGCCTCCAATTGATACTGTTTCAAATAGTCCATGATTTGCTGCGGATGATGAATCTCTTCCATGCGGTTCTCACCTCTGCGTTAATTCTGTTGTTTTTGGTTTGGAAAAACTAAAAGTTTGTCTGTCTAACACAGTTTACATGCTGTATGTAGCTACAATGAAAACTATAGCTTCATAATGATGACACCGGCGATCATCAAAGCAATGCCCAAAAATTGCGGCAGTTTCATTTTTTGTTTGAGCACGCCAAACCATCCATTGCTATCAATTAAAAAGGTCAGAAACAATTGAGCAATCAACAGAGCCGAGATCGTAAAGGTCACACCAATCTGTTGAATCGCGGTGACTTCGCTGAAAATAATAACGGCACCAAATGCACCACCAGCCAGATACATCGGTTTTACTTGTTTAATTCCCTGAAGATTGGCGTCACGCGTAAACATCAAAATGATCGCTGCGAGTATAAATCCCGTTAATTGAGTAATTGTGGCGGCTTGCCATGTGCCTACGTCAGTACTAATTCTGGTGTTGGCTACCCCCTGGAGAGTAATACAGGCTCCGCCCAGCAGTGCAAAAATAATTCCTCTCATCCTTCTTCGTACGCTCCTTTAATGCATGACTTCGACTTCTATTAAATGATAAATAAGTCATAATCGCCAAGGACAAATGTCCTGACTCTGAAATTTACAGCATTTAGCGTACACTAAAGCCTGGATAAAATCCAGGAAGGGGCAAAAAGTATGAAGATGCAGTAGCTGACCTAAGCAAATTAGTTAGTAAAGACGGTGTTGTTAGATAGGTGTGGTTAGGTGAAAGATTCGAATAGGGAGATTGAAGCAAGCAAGGGAAGAAAGATATGTAAATGAGATCGATAGAATGAGATGCGGAAGAGGGTGTTAGAGAGCAGGTCGACAAACAGGCAAGCAGGCAGAAGGCATAATATTCATATGTATAGTGGGCAAGTTGAAGTGGATTGGGCACATAAACTGGAATGGTAACGATCAGGAGAAGCCTTAGTTAAGGCATTATCGCCTCCTGAATTTTTTAACGATCACCAGAGATGATATTCCACCGGAAACAGGTTCAAAACGCTGGTTTTTCGGCAAAATCGAAGAAATACGTTCTCTGATGATCGTTAGATTTTGAAGTGAAGCAAAACACGAAAAATTGCGTGTCTGATGATCGATTGCGGTAAAAACCTATAATATCTTAAACACAGGCTCTTCCTTTACAAAAGTAACTTTGACCCCTGGGATAGAGTCGTCCAGACTTTCTGCCAAAATTCTCATTCCCGGTGCCTCACTTTCGGCATGACCAACCATAATGAGTGCCTTGGATTTACCTTGCTGCACAGCATCACGAATATACTCTGGCGTTTCCCATTCAAACCCTTCGCCTGCGATAATCAAATCCACTTGTTCGTTCTGAAGCATGGGGATTGTGAAGTGTCCGTTTCCGCGAAAGCCGACCAGAACCGCAGCGCGTCTGCAAACGATTTCAGGATTACCCGCAATGCGAACATAGTCGATCCCTAAACAAGTCTTCAATTGCTGGGCAATTGCATGCACTGTAATCTCCTCTGTAAATGTTACAAGATCCGATTCAGTTGTACGCTGGCTCAGGTAATTGGTCCACCCGAGTTCCTGGATGAGCCCATCGGTAATGCCGTCCGGCTCGAAACGGTGAATAATATCATGACAGCGAAAGATGGCAATGCCTGCTTGATCAATCAAGTTTCTTTTGTACGTATAGACGGAGTCGTTCTTCAGCCAATCAGTAGCGCTGTGATGATTATAAAACGGGGATTCATGGGCGATAATCAGATTGGCTCCTAGCTGAATAGCTTGTTCAATGACATGTTGTGTGGGCATAAAAGCAACAACTATTCCTGATACAACTTGATCCGGTGAACCCGTGATCAGTTGATCCACAGTATTGTCTGGCAAAGTGATCCCCTCTGTGAGGTGGAGCATGATCTCTTGCACCGTAAGTTCCTTTGGTTCCGTCATATCTTTCATTTTCATCAGATTCATTCCTCCAAAATAAGGATATAGTGTTAGTGTATCATCTTTAATACTAAAAACCAGCTATACACACGATACTTCCTTACATACCCCTAAGTTACCCTAACAACAGAGGTGTACACTCATCTGATAAGCCATTGAATTCATGTAGTTTTCTAGTACTAGAAAAAGTATACTTACATAGAGTCTTTTTTTTGAATCAATATAAATTTTCTATAATTAATACAGATTTGGACATTACTCTGCTACTGGATTTACGTCACTATACGAAAGGGGACAACTACATGACGTCCTTAAATATTATGGAACGTTTGAAGACGGAGACAGCACATTACCATAGACAAGTAGAGCAGAACCCGTATGCAAAAGCAATTATGGATTCGACCATAACGATTGAACAATATAGAGCGTATTTGGAGAAATTCTACGGTTTCCTGAAACCGCTGGAGGATCAAGCGGTAACGCTGCCTTTTTGGGCAGAAACAGGATTGGATATCGGTATAAGAGGCAAGGCTGGTTTATTAGAGCAGGATTTAATGAATCTTGGCGCAAGTGAGGAGCACATCAAGCAAATTCCAAGGTGCAATGAAAAGGAGTTACCGGATATCACCACACCTGCAGGACTTTTCGGATATCTATACGTTATCGAAGGTTCAACCAATGGCGGTCAGATTATGACCAAACGTTTGTCGCAATTTTTGCCTATAGAAGCGGATCACGGACTGCAATATTTCAACGCATACGGCACGGAGACACGCACCAGATGGAGCGAGTTTATGCAATTATTACAACAGTCCATTCATACACCCGAAGAACAAGACATTACCGTGTTCACGGCTTCCGAGACATTCCGACTGCTAGATCGGTGGATTAATACGTAAAACGATTAGCGAATAAGCAATGCCGATCAACTAAGACTGTTGACGCACAACAGGCGTTGTACCAGGCGAGGGATAAAGGCAAAAATCGTACGTGAGTTGTTTCATTAGAGTTGGGAGGACCGCACGGAATATCAAAAACAATGGTTCGATGGTCTGTAATATAGAGGGCAAATACTTGATGGAAAAGAGGGCAGTCATGCCTTCTTTTTTGTGTTACAAGAATGTGTGAGTTTGCCACCCGAAGAAGCTACACAAGTGTTATAATGGTGCGTATGGATACACGTGTTCGTATTTCGTCCTGAAAGAGGTGGATTCAATTCCATGAGAGATCATTCGGAACAGTTGGAATTTATAGAGATTGATCTGAGTGAAGAAGCAGAAACGGCCTCGGTTGGGATACCCGATCGTTCATCTTTAATGAACCAGAGTCGTCAACCATACACGCAGCAAGGGGCTGTATTGTCTTCGGAGAAAAGATTTGTGGAGGAGGCTAGACGGCTTGCAGAAGTTACGGGTGAAGAAACTGCACCTGTTCCGTTTATGAGCTACTGGCCAACGTATGGGGTGATGAATGATGCACAGCTGGAGTGGTATTTGTATTGGAGAACAGAGGTACGCCAGGGAAGATACCTGGATGTCGACCTTTCTTACCTGTTTGTTCATATTTACGAGTTGATTAACGGCATCGGCTGGTTGACTCCCGAGGATGGTTATGAGCAGTTAAAACGATTGTTGCTGCATTACCGGGCCGGGGTTCCTCAACTCGAATTTTACATGCAGAATTGGTTGGTCGATTATATTCTGGTACACAACCTTCATTCATTAATGCAGGAGGTTATCCTGTTCTCAATCGAATATTTTCCATCAGAGCTCCTGGACAGGGAATTACACCGAGTGTTACAAGATAATGTTGCTGATATTAAGCTGGATATGCTCCAGAGATATTATGACTATGATGTTACGCTGAATACCTTTTACCGCGATGGCGGCAAAGAAATGATGGAACGTTATGTGCCCAAAGTGATGGCAGTTGTGGATGCCTATTTAAAGCGGACTCAGCCAACGGGCCTTTTACCAGAGCTTGAACCGGAAGCCGAGCGGACGGTAAAGCGTACGCTGTTTCAGAAAGCGGTGTATGACGAATCCATATACGGCAGATTTGTTACATTCACTTATTTTCCTATTGGATACCGGCAAGAGTTTACTCAGAAGTTAACCCGGATCTATCGCTGCACGGAAAATAAACTTCGTGAATGGTTAGGCTTCCGAGGCCGTCTGCGTGGTAAAATGCTGGAACCTGAGCTTGCCAGTGTAATTGAGCGTTATCTGGATAGAGCTTTGGCGATGGAACAAGCGGAAGCCGTGACTGCGCCAGTTATTCAGATCGATACGGCAAAACTGGCTTCTTTGCAGGAGGATAGCGAGTATGTGCGTATGGCGCTGACCATTGAAGAAAATGGAGCTCCTACATCACTTAATGTTGAACTGAAGCCGACTGAGGTTCCAGATGAAGCTGAATCTCCTCATCCAAGGCAAATGAGTCACGCTGAGTCGCTACTCTCAGAACAGCGAGAACATTTACCGGTGATCCAGGACAACACAGTTATGCCATCAGAGAATTCAGCTCCAAGAAATGAGCTGCTTCTGTGGGACGAAACTGCGGAAGCCGATATACCGGAAGAGTGGATAGAGTTTGCCGAACGATTAGAGTCCCGGCATGTGAGAGCCATCCACGCCTTGCTTGGGGATGATCCGGATCACGATGTGATGCGACTTGCGGAAGAACTGGGAACGATGCCTGCGCTTTTGCTGGATGAAATTAATGATGTGGCGATGGAAACCATCGGGGATTTGCTGGTTGATGGCGACCGAATCGTTCCTGATTATATTGAATTATTTGAAGATGTGAAGAGGTGATTGTTATGACAGAGCATAAATTAACCGAAACCGAAACCGAAACTAAGCCCAATCAGCTTAAAATTCCTAAGCGCTTGACCACCGCACTTGTGAATTCGTTAACGGCAGGTGTTGTGCCGCGTATTGGTCTCGAACAGATTGCTGTAGGACGGAAACCGGAGGTGGAGGCGATCCTACGCGATTTGGATAACATTGCTGAAGGCGGTGCGGCATTTAAGCTGATTACAGGCCGGTATGGCAGCGGTAAAAGCTTTCTTTTGCAGATGATTCGCAACTATGCGATGGATCGGGAATTTGTGGTTGCGGACGCGGATCTCTCCCCGGAGCGCAGACTTGTCGGCACGAAGGGTCAGGGCCTTGCAACATATCGTGAGCTAATGACACGATTGTCAACGCGTACACGCCCGGATGGAGGGGCACTGGAGCCCATTTTACAAAAATGGATCGCAGGTTTGCAGCAAACAGCGATGAACAATCTGAATCTACGGCCGGATGATCCTGCACTACCGCTGGAGGTAGAGAAGCAGATTTATATGGTGACGGGGGAGATGCAGAACCTGGTTCACGGTTTTGATTTTGCCAAGGTACTCGCTTCTTACTGGAACGGGTACAAGCTTGCTGATGATGACCGGAAACAGTCGGCACTCCGCTGGCTTCGGGGTGAATATGCAACGAAAACGGAAGCAAAGAAAGATCTGTCGGTTGGCGTCATTATTGATGATGATAACTGGTATGACTATTTTAAATTGTGGTCTGAATTTACGGCACGTATCGGTTACAAAGGGCTGCTACTCTTTATCGATGAAGCGGTGAACCTGTATAAAATTACAAATAGCGTCTCACGCCAAAGCAATTACGAGAAGCTGCTTACAATGTTTAATGATACGATGCAGGGGAAGGCGGAGCATCTGGGCATTTTTGTGGGGGGAACCCCTCAGTTTGTGGAGGATGAACGTCGTGGTTTATATAGCTATGAAGCGCTTCGTTCCAGACTTATTGACGGTCGCTATGCCGCAAGTGCTTATGCGAACTATACAGGTCCAATTATCAAACTGGCGATGTTATCACATGAAGAGATTTTGATTTTGCTGCAGAAACTGCGCCAGATTCATGCACTTCATTTCGCGTACACGGCAAGTTTGAGTGACGAACAATTAGTTGGTTTTATGCAAATGGCTGTAAACCGTTTGGGTGCAGATGAGCTCTTGACAACACGGGAAGTGGTGCGTGACTTTATGGATGTACTGCACACGCTGCATCAGAATCCTGAAGT
This sequence comes from Paenibacillus sp. 2TAF8, assembly GCF_052114825.1. Classification (NCBI taxonomy): domain Bacteria; kingdom Bacillati; phylum Bacillota; class Bacilli; order Caryophanales; family Paenibacillaceae; genus Paenibacillus; species Paenibacillus sp. 2TAF8. Next base: position 516,240 of record NZ_JBFRFN010000002.1, on the reverse strand, counting down.
CACTTACGAGCAGTTACTTGGTGAACGTGCAACACAGGCAAATAATTCGGGTCGGGATACGTCTGGTTCGGCGCAAGAGCAGGACGAGCTGGATGATTTTCTGGCGGAGTTCGAGCTATGAGTGACAATCCCAACCCGTTCTATAGACTAGCTCCGTTTGTGCAGGAATTTATTTATAAAAAAAGATGGGAGTCCTTGCGACCTGCCCAGATCGAGGCATGTAACATTTGTTTTCATACTCCGCATCACATGCTGATTGCAGCGGGTACAGCTTCAGGCAAGACGGAGGCTGCGTTTTTTCCTGCATTAACTGAACTGTATGACGAGCCCTCCAAGTCGGTGGGTATTCTGTATATTGGGCCGTTGAAAGCACTGATTAATGACCAGTTCGAACGACTCAAAGACTTGCTCACTGAAGGTAATATTCCTGTCTGGCATTGGCATGGAGATGTGCCGCAGGCAGAGAAAACCAAACTGATGAAGAATCCGTCAGGGGTACTGCAGATTACGCCTGAATCGCTGGAAGGACTGCTGATGAATCGTCCCAATGCGATTCCAGCGCTTTTTCACGATCTGCGCTATGTCATTATTGATGAGGTACATGCGTTCATGGGGGCGGATCGGGGCATTCAGGTATTAAGCCAGTTGGCTCGAATCGAACGTATGGCTGGTTGTGTTCCTCGAAGAGTAGGACTGTCGGCTACGCTCAGCGATTATGATGCAGCGACAGCCTGGCTTGCGGCAGGAACACGGCAAGGAGTGGATGTGGTATCTTCCCCGGGGGGGCGCAAGCTGAGGCTGCGGGTAGAGCATTTTTCCTTCCCGGATGCACAGAACGAGGAGCAGGCAGAGCAGCTCCATCATGCGCGTAAATCCTACTACGACTTTATTTATGAGAGTACACATCGTAAAAAAGCACTCATCTTTACCAACAGTCGCACAGATGCAGAAGTTACGATTCTGGAGATGCGGCGCGTCGCGGCACGCAGAGAAGAACGTGATGTGTTCCATGTGCATCATGGAAGCATTTCGGCCATGCTAAGAGAAGAGACGGAAGCGGCTTTGCGAACAGGTGCTGGCCCGGCTGTAGCTGCCGCGACCGTTACGCTCGAACTTGGCATTGACCTGGGTGAATTGGAGCGGGTCGTGCAACTCGGTGCACCTTACAGTGCTTCTAGTTTCGTTCAGCGTCTTGGTCGTTCCGGCAGGCGTGATGATATGGCATCGGAGATGCTTTTTGTATGCCCGGAGGAAGAGGATGAGGAAGCGCAATTACCTGCTCGTATGCCATGGACACTCATGCGTGCCATCGCCGTTATTGAGCTTTATGTTAAAACCAAATGGGTAGAGCCGCTAGAGGCTCGTAAAATGCCCATAGGTGTACTCTATCACCAGACAATGAGTGTGTTGAAAAGTATGGGGGAGGCCGAGCCAAGAGAGCTTGCAGCCGCGATCCTCTCCCTGGCACCTTTTGCAGAGATTACACCGGATCACTATCAAACCTTCCTGAATTATCTGATCGACACAGATCATCTGCAATGGACGGAGGAACAGACGTTAATAATCGGACTCACGGGTGAAAAGATCGTGAATAACTATCGCTTCTACGCCGTGTTTAAGGACGATGAAGAGCATAAAGTACTGAACGGATCGGAAGAGATTGGATCGATCACAACCGTGCCTCCGCCGGGTTATTGTTTCTCGCTTGCAGGTAAACTGTGGAAGGTGGAAGAGGTAGATCACAAGCATAAAGCCGTGTACGTGAAGTCTGCGAAAGGCAAAGTGGATACACTTTGGCTTGGTGCAGGCGGGGATATTCATACTGAGGTGGTACAAAAAATGCGTGAGGTGCTGTCCGATTCGTTGATTTATCCGTATTTGTCACCACAAGCCGTCAACCGGCTGGAGCGTGCACGTCGCCTGGCTCGAGAGAGTGGGTTGCTCAAGCAAGTTGTCATTCCGGCAGGCGGTGATTCCATATATGTGTTGCCTTGGGTGGGCAGCAAAGCGTTCCGTACGCTGGAGCGGTTGCTGAAACATAATTTGTCTGGAAGGCTGGCTTTGCGTTCCGTCGTTCCGATGGAGCCATATTATTTTGTGGTATCAGGCAAAGTGGACGAACGCACCTTGTTAGCCGAGATGATGAGTGAATGTCGACTGGCTCAGGACGCTTCTGCGCTGCTTGCTGAGGATGAAGCGCCGTATCTTGGCAAATACGATGAGTTTATCGCACCGCCTTTGATTCGGGAAGCTTTTGCAATCGATGGATTGGATCTCGAAGGATTAAAATCGGGATTGCAGAAAACACTGGAATGGGAAAGTAAGAGCAGACGTGGAACGGGAAAATTAGAATGAGAAGTTTACATTTTAAAAGTTTAATTTGTAAATAAATTAGAAATGGGTTGACACCACCTTACCCCCCATGTAATATATGAAAAGTCGTCACACATGAGCGGTATTTAAATTGCATACTTCATTTCGTATAACCTCGCAGGCCGAAAGTGTACACAGGGCGAGGGTCTCTACGGGAAGCCTATACTTCCTAACTACGATGCCAAGGAATCAATACATTCCTTGCTCGGAGTTAGGATTTTTTGCATTTTAATACGTGGTTGTGACCTTACATGGACCCGAATCAGGGGCGTATTTTTCATCAGGAGGTTTATTGAACATGAAATATTATTTGTCTGTCCTGGCAGGAGCAATGAGTTACGGTATTCTGTCGACGATTGTAGTGCTGGCGTATGGTCAAGGATATCAACTTGGGGAGGTTGTGGGAACACAGCTGATTACCGGTTTTATCCTGTCCTGGATGCTGGCCTTATACACGCGGTTCAGAGCTAAACGCAAAACACAGAAGAGTGGCAATGCAAAGGTAAATTCTGCGAGCCCCGCTAAGGTCTTTACACGTCTAACCTGGAAGCAGCGTTTGATGCTGATGGCGGCTGGAACACCCACCGTTATTACGGGTCTTGTCTATTATCAATCGTTACGATACATTCCGGCATCGCTTGCCATTATCCTGCTCTTTCAATTTACTTGGATCAGTGTATTGATTCAGGCGATAAGCAAACGTCAGCGTCCAGATAAAGTTACGTTCCTGACCTTGCTCATCCTCTTTGGAGGTACCTTGCTGGCAGCGGGTTTCCTGGAACAGGGCATTAGTAATGTAAGTGGGATCGGTATTGCTCTCGGTTTAATGGCAGCGGTAAGTTATTCCTTGTTTGTATTGTTCAGCGGTAAAGCGGTTCCCTCCGCACATCCGGCATTTCGCAGTGCGTGGATGGTTACAGGCGGATTGATTCTGCTCTGCATTCTGTTCCCGCCGACGTTTCTCTTTAACGGTCTGATCTGGAGTCAATTGCTCGTATTTGGACTGTTACTTGGATTCTTTGGAGCATTTATCCCACCAGTTCTGTTTGCGATCGGAGTACCTCATATCGGTGGAGATATGGCAGGTATCCTGGGTGCGATTGAGCTTCCAGTTGCGGTGCTGTTATCTGCAATTGTCCTGCACGAACATGTCAGTTTGTTACAATGGTTTGGTGTCGTCATTGTGCTGATCGGTGTAGCCTTGCCGGAATTATACAAACTGCGAGTGCGGCGAAGTCGAAGCACGCCTGTATATTCCGGATAGCCCAGAGGGGTCATTTTCATTATGCGGAGAATCGGGTATGCTTGTAGAGTACATCCATCCACTCACAAATGAAGATGGGACAACGGAATAAGGAGTGTTCACATGAATAGCTGGTTTAAAAAAGTCTGGCCTTTCTTAACTCTAGGTGTGGCTGTGGTCGCGCTACTTGGAGGATTCTTTGTATATTTCATGGGTAAAGACGTATCTCCGGGATCGGGCAAGGCAGTAACTGCCCAAGCCGAAACACCTGAGGATTTGAAAGGATACGAAGTCATTGACGTGAACGTGAGCAACGATGGATTTGAGCCCAATGTCATTGAAGTAAAATCCGGAGTGCCTACTAAAATCAATTTCATCCTGACCCGAAGTGTGACACATGTTAAATCTGTCGCAGCAGAGAAGTTAGGCATGGATCTGTATATGCAAAAGGGAGACAATTACTACACGGTGGATAAGAATGTCGCCCCGGGCGAATATGAGCTTCACTGCGGGATGTACATGATCTACGGTACGATTAAGGTTATCTAACGGTTTAACTAAGTACAAGGTTAATATGTTTAGTTCAACTTATACGGAGGAGCAAGGTTCGGTAAACCGAACTTTGCTCCTTTTTCGGCTGCGTGATATCATGGACGGGATAGCATAATCGACCTGGAGGTGCAGCAATGAAAGCGCTATTTATTGGAGGGACAGGCACAATAAGTACTGCAATCACCGAGATGCTCGCCAAGCAAGGCTGTGAACTGTACTTGATCAATCGAGGTAACCATAACAATGATTTGCCTGCAGAGGTTCACGTTCTTCAAGCCGACATCAATGACGAGAAGCGGGTAAACGAGTTAATTGCCGATTTACAATTTGATGTGGTGGCAGATTTTATTGCTTTTGTGCCGGCTCAACTGGAGAGAGATTATCGTCTGTTCAAAGGTAAAACCAAGCAGTTCATTTTTATAAGCTCGGCTTCAGCATATCAGACCCCACTGGCCGATTACAGAATCACTGAAGGAACGCCTTTATCGAATCCATTCTGGGAATACTCCCGTAACAAAATTGCGTGTGAAGACTATCTTATGAAATTATATCGGGACGAAGGTTTTCCTGTGACCATTGTTCGTCCAAGTCATACCTATGGCAATAAATCGGTACCACTGGGTGTGCATGGTGAACAAGGAAGTTGGCAAGTTCTTAAGCGTATGATTGAAAATAAACCGGTTATCATTCACGGTGACGGCACCTCGTTATGGACGCTTACACACAACACCGATTTTGCCAAAGGTTTTATCGGCTTAATGGGTAATATTCACGCCATCGGTGAGGCTGTCCATATCACCTCGGATGAGTCTGTCACATGGAACCAGATTCATGAGATCATTGCTGATGTGCTTGGGGTCAAACTACATGCGGTTCACGTGCCCTCAGATTTTTTGGCGGCTAGCAGTGATTTGGATTTACGGGGTGGTCTGCTTGGAGATAAAGCCAATACGGTTGTTTTTGACAATAGCAAGTTGAAACGGCTGGTTCCGGATTTTGTGGCAACGATAAGAGCGGACCAAGGAATTCGCAGCACGATTGAGTACATTCTGGAGCATCCGGAATTACAGAAGGAAGATCGCGCATTTGATCAATGGTGTGATCGAGTTGTAAGCACATTGGACGAGGCGTTACTTAAAATCAGAGAGGGAAACTAAGAATCGAAAGAGAGTAATATTTTAATTTTATACGCATTCTCATTCCAGGTATTTACATTCGTTTCCCGAATCGTTATAATCATAATCAATAAAAAATTGACACTTTAGGGGAGGCACCCCAACTTAGGACATTGTTCCTTGGTTGGGGTGCCTCCTTTTTTTTGTGTTCACAAAAAGGAGAGCGGGTATTGAAAAACTCAAGAAGACGATTGAAAAAACAAGCGGAGCAGATGTCGAAAGTGATGCTTGCATTTGCGTTATTGTCTCCTCAGGCATTGATAGCGGACTGGAACCAGACCGCCGCAGTAACGGCTGCAACAGTAGAGAATATCGCGGTAGTGTCAGATACATCGACATTGAAGGCCGTGCAATCCTCCAAAGTGAAAGTCGAGATGAACAGCGATGGAAAATACCGAATTGTACTATTACCAGGAACGAATGTATTTTACGGGGGCGACACCGGCAATGTGTCTACGATTATTGACCATAACGGCACCGCAATAAATTTCAAATCTTTGCCGCTGAATTATTATCGAATTAACAACAATGTGATCGAGATGTCCAGGTTAAAGGATAATGTAGAGTATATTTTGCGAGTATCCATCGTAAATGCGACATCCCAAGGTGGCTACATGAAAGTGGAACTGGAGGCGATCAATCGAAGTGGAGCAACATTGAATCTGGGGGGAACTTTTTATTGGGATACAATGGTGAATGGCAACGACGCTTCTCCTTTTGAGGTTATTCAGAATGGATGGCGAAATTATAGCGGGGGCGTCCAGGTAACTGCTTTTTATGCAAACACATACAATGTCGTTAATGCTGACCGTATTTTCATGGGACAGTATCAAAGCCCGGACAGCGCTCAGCTTATAGGAGGATCAGCGCCTTCAGCCTATATACCCGGACAGACCGTGAATGCAAGTGATACTGCTGCTCAATTCTGGTGGGATGCCAAATCAACAGGCAATCAGACATCGCGAAAATTTTCAACGATTGTGGGTATTGGGCCGCAAAACGTTCCGCCTTCTTTTACATTAACAGCACCTGCTTCGGGTCAAACGTATTACAAAGGAGAACAGTTACAGATTTCAGGCACAACAAGGGATAACGACGTAGGTGATCTGTTAACGGTAAAGTGGTCGATTGATGGAGGACCTGAGAACGTTCTTACGCAAATGATTGCATCTGGTTCAAACCAGGCTTTTAACACCACGTATACATTGCCTGACACGCTACCTGATGGGCCTCACTACTTGCAAGTATGGGTTATGGACGATAAGGGCGGCGTATCTTCCGCAGGAACGGTTAACTTCTTGGTCAGAAGTTTTGTAGTACCCGGAACTCCGACGTACACCCTTGTGAATAATAATAACCTGACCGTGAACTGGGACAAAAGAGTTAATGACGCTTCCGTAACCTATGAACTGAAAAACATAACATCCAATCAGACCTACGATACAGGTACATTGAACAGCAGACAGTTGACGGGTTTAACACCAAATACAAGTTATTCCTTTGCCGTGCGTGCGAAAAATTCAAGCGGTACTTATACGGGGTACTCTACGGCATCTTCCAAGTACACCCTTGCGAATCCACCTGCAGGGGCAGTTGTATCACAAATCGGTAATAATATAACAGCCAGCTGGAACACAAGCGGCAACCCAGCCGGCACCAGATACAGAATTGAAATCCGCAATGAGAATGGACAAGTACTTCAATCATTAACAACGACTTCTACGGAGATGACTACAGCTTTAACAGGACTAGAGGATGGGCGTTATGAACTGCATGTGGCAGCTTTGAATGCTGAAGACATACAGACAACCTCGATCTTGGCAGGACAGATTATTAAAGATACAACCGGACCATCCGCTCCATCCATTAACATCACCCCTTCAACATGGACGAAAGAAGAGGTTCTTGTTACGGTTGAAGGAGGGGTGGATCAATTAAGTGGTACACAGAAAACGGAAGTAAAGATCGGGCTTACAGGTGAATGGAAGGAATATGACGGGCCATTCACGATGGAAGACGAGGGAAGTACAACGATCAGGGTACGAAGCGTAGATGCATTCGGCAACTTGGGTCAGGAAAGTGAAGTGACTACAAAAATTGACAGGACAATGCCGAACCCGCCGATGATAGCCTTAAATCCTTCGGAATGGACGAAAGAATCGGTTGTCGTTACCTTGACGGAAGGCACGGATGAAGTGAGTGGTATCGCATTAACGCAATATAGAATTGGCGAGAGTACAGAATGGATTGATTACAAAACACCGTTCATCCTGAATGAAGAGGGAGTAACCGAAATTTACGCACGAAGCATAGATCGGGCTTCGAATGTAAGTGCGCTAACGTCAACCGTTGCCCGAATCGATAAAACGGCACCTGAAAAACCTGTGATTCATTTGAGTGAAGCCGACTGGACGAGAGAGGATGTATCTTTTGTCATTACAAGTGGTGCAGATGAAGGCAGCGGGTCAAACAAAACACAGTATCGATTAACGGAACATGGACCTTGGTTAGATTATTTAGGCGAAGTCACCATTCAAGATGAAGGAGAAACGGTAGTCTATGCACGTACATTTGATCGCGTAGGAAACGTGAGCACCTTGGCTCAGGCGACGGCTCGTATTGACAAGACGGCTCCTTCAGAACCGGAGATTTTGCTAAGTGAAACAGGCTGGAGTAAAGAGGCTGTGCAGTTTACGATTGCTGGAAGTGTGGATGATCTAGCCATTACATATGAATATCGACTGGATAATGAGGCGTATATGATTGGAGATAAAGGTACGGTCAGTACAGATGGAGCCACTGTAGTCTACGCGCGGGCCAAGGACGCAGTTGGTAATGTGAGCGGAGAGGTCAGCAGGACGGTTTACGTGGATAAGACTCTACCGAATATTAGCTTTACTCCTGATGGAGGACCATGGACCGATGATAACGTTACAGCCACAATTCAATTTACGGATAGACATTCGGGAATAGATGAATCGCAGCGTTTCTATCGGATCACAAGTCAGGCAGAAGCTCCGGCTGATTGGTTAGATGCTCAGTCCGATCAACAGATTATATCCATAACATCTGAGGGCACATGGTACATCCATGCCAAGGTGACAGACCGAGCAGGCAATACGGTTGAGACGACGTCATCTCCCTATCGAATCCAACGGAAACCGAATCAGCCGGCTCAAGTCCGAGTCACTGCTCTTGGTGAAAATTCCGCTACACTCACAGCAGATTTACCAACAGGTGACACTTATACAGCGGGTTATCAATATGAAATCAAAAATAGAACAACCGGACAATCCTGGACATTGGACTATCCAAACAATAGTCTTGTTGATGACGCACTGAGTGGAGGTCAAATCTATGATTATGAAGTTAGAGCAAGAAATTACACGGGTGTAAGTGAGCCTACGATTGTGACTGTTTTAACTTTACCGCCATCACCGGGTGAATTGAACATTCAAAAAGTGGATGCTGAGCCGAATCTGGCTAAACTGGATTTCGCTACCGTGCAAGGAGCTACTGCGTATCGGGTGACAGCTGTTGATTCTGATGGAAGAATAACGTTTGAACAAACGATTTCTGACCCGGAAAGTCTTTCTTACATTAGCAACCTTACTCCCGGAATGGTTCATACAATATCGGTTACACCTCTGAATGCGAGTGGTGCTGGTGCAAGTCGCGGAGTCGCATTTTTGACCTTGCCAGCTGCTCCAGGTGATTTTGCAGCGGTACAGATTCGTGAGCAGGACATCTCCATGACGTGGGAGTCCGTAACATCTGCCACATATTATGCTCTTTCGCGTGATGGTAACGTGATCTACGAGGGAGAGGAAGTCTCTTATCAAGATGCTGGACTTGAAAGTGGAACAGATTACAGTTATACCGTTGAGGCAGCAAACGAAACTGGCCCTGGTCCTTACGCAAGCTTACCATCGCTGAGAACGTTGCCTGCACAAGTAGCAGGACTTCACATCATGGATGCCTCAAATACAAGTCTGCATCTGAACTGGAAAGCCGTCCGTGGAGCGGAAACTTATGAAATATGGAGTAATGGAGAAAAAGTGAGTGATATTGCAGCTGACCAAAATGCATTGACGCTGACGAATCTGAATCCGGGAACGATGTACCAATTGGAAGTGCGGGCGGTGAACAGAAGTGGACATGGAGCTAGTAGTTCAGTAACAGGACTAACCCTTCCTGAAAGCCCAGTAGGGCTTCACATTGAACAGATCTCGGAACATGGTGCCATGTTACGCTGGGATGGTGTGGCTGGAGCAGATAAATACCGTGTGACCATTCATGGGCAAATGTACGAGATTTCGGGTACTCAACTTATGGTTAACCACCTGTCGAGCAGTAGTCTGTATACGTATGAAGTGCAAGCAGGAAATGCTGCGGGGTACAGTGAAGCAGCAACCAGTACTGTTCTAACTCTTCCTGGCAGGCCGGAAGGATTACAGGTCAGTTCGACGGAAGAAACGAAGATCGGTATAAGTTGGCAAGCTGTTCCGACAGCAGACATGTACATCATTATGATAAATGGTGTAGAGACAGGCAGAACTACTGAACTGGAGTACAGAGTCGAGGGATTGTTACCTGGTCAAGAATACACATTGCAGGTACAAGCAGTAAACTCGGCGGGAGCTGGTGCAAGAGCCGAGCTTGTGCGATTATCAAAGCCTTCTCGGCCAACGGGCATTGTAACGCAACCCGAAGTTCATGTTACCCGCTTGTCATGGTCTGCTGTACCGGGAGCTTCTGAATATGTCATATTGCATGAGGATAAGGAAGTATACAGAGGCATAGATACAGATGCCGTAATTACGGGACTTGAAGCTGGGCTCTGGCATCAATATAGTTTATATGCGGTCAACAGGCAGTCCTCCCGTTCTGAAGCAGCGGAAATATCGTTTCTAACATTGCCAGTAAAACCGAAGATGKTGGATGTACGCGACATCACCGAGACAGGACTTTCTATGGATTTAACTCATACGGGTGTACATGGAGCTGATCAATATATTATTGAACGTAATGGGCGAGAAGTAGCACGTTTGGATGCAAGCGAAACTCAGTTTGTAGAAGAACATTTGAAGCCGGGCACAATGTACACTTACGCTATTCGTGCAGTGAATGCGAGTGGTGCAGGTGAACCGCTCACGATTAGAACGATCACACAAACGCTACCGCTAACAGCTGACACGATTGAAGTGATTCCAGGAACCTATTCGCAGGACATAAGCTGGGAAGCAGTCAATGGAGCCGTGGCCTATGAAATTCGAAACCAGAACACAGGTGAGATCACAAGTGTTTCTGAGCCTTATGCACATCTCGTGAGTATGGAAGATGGCACTGTGTACCAATTAGAAATTGTGGCTGTAAATGAGCAGGGACAGCGCTCCAAACCTGTTGAGATTGAAACGTTAACGAAACCTGCAGCGCCACAGACTGCGAGCGTGGATCAGTTCACAGATAAGGCAGTCAAGCTGGATTTATCTGAAATTTCTGTTCGAGGTGTGGAGCAATTTATCATTCGGCGAGATGGGGTTGAGATTGCCAGAATTTCCCCAGATCAGAAGCAATTTGAAGACCACGAACTCGTACCTGGAGAACGTTATACTTACTCGATTTACACATTGAATACAGCAGGCGAGAGTGAAGTCGGGTTTAAGCTTGATGTTAGGACCTTGCCGGCAACGATGGATGAAGTTCTAAGAGCACAAGAGATTGGGGAAGAGAATGCGTTACTGGTCTGGCCGAGGGTACAAGGAGCAGAAGGTTACAGTGTTCGCATTAATGATCAGGAATTCACAAGAATTGAGGATGCGAATAGTACAGAGGTCCAGTTAACGGATCTGGGAAGTGCGGGCTTGTACGACAAGATCAAAGTCATTCCATTTAATACAGCGGGAGAAGGTGCCGCGATTTCGGTTGCGCCATTTTATACATTGCCTCGTATTGATTCGCTTGAAATGAATGTCTTTCCTGAGGCTGAACATATCAAACTGGAGTGGAACTTCGCTTTTCCTAATGAAACGTTTGTTGTGGTACTGGATGGGGTGGAACGTTATCGGGGACGGAATCAAGAATATGTGGTCGATGGACTGGAAGCGGGTAAGCACTACCAGCTTGAAGTATATACGGAAAATGGCGAGCAGACCGCATCCGATAAAAGAAACTATACTCTTTTAACCAAACCGGATGCTCCTGTAAAAGCGGGTTATGAAGCTACCGAGAATGAGGTGCATATTCTATTGAAAGAAGCGGGTACAGCTGGTGCGGATCAGTTTTTGATTGAAAGGGATGGTGTGGAAATCGCCCGGATCAATGCCGATGAGACAAGGTATGAAGATACGGGTCTTGAGCCAGGAACGGGATACAGTTATTTTATACGAAGCATCAATACCTCGGGTACAAGTGATGACGGATATGCACTACAAGCGGTAACTTTGCCTGGTAAATTAGCTGCATCTCCAGTTGTACAGGATCGTTCGGTATCAGGGGCTACGTTGGTTTGGGAACTCGCGTTCGGTGCAGAAGGTTATCGGATTTATCGAAATGAAGAAGTGGTTGGAACAACATCAGAAACCTCACTGCAACTTACCGGATTGATCAGTGCTGCAAAATATGATGAATTTAGTATTGTTCCTTATAACGAAGCTGGAGAAGGAGAGGGCATGAAGGTACCAGAATTTGAAACGCTGCCTTCGGTACTTGAATCCATTTCAGCTATTTCGCAAGGGCCTGATCAAATCTTGCTTGCCTGGACTTTAGATACCAAAAATGAGATTGCTGTCATTGCGTATAACGGTCAGGAAATTTATCGCGGCAAAGAACGACGTTATGTCTGGAACGGGTTGAACGCACAACAGCATTACGAGGTTTCAGCGTGGACGGAAAATAAGGCTGGTGAGTCTAGTGAAAAGAAAACGGCAGTAGCTGTGACTGCTTCATATCCAGTAGTTCCATCAAGTGGTGGAAGTGCTGGGAATGTCACAAACACAAGTCACGTAAAGGATAGTCAACAGAATCAGGATGGAGACTCCAAGGCTAAGGAAAAAGATAAGGATGTATCCAATGTTCAACTGGGGGGAACAAAAAATCAGCATGTTGCTTTTTTGGATATAAGTCAAACGTTTAATAAAGATCAGATTACTTGGCTTGCTGAGCACAACATCATACAGGGGGTAAGTCCGACGCGCTACGAACCACGTCGCCCCATAACGCGTGCTGAATTTACAACTCTTATTGTGCGCTTAATGAATCTGGATATCTCGTTAAAAAGACCACATGGGTTTCAAGATGTGCAAGATACAGATTGGTTTGCACCGGAGATCAGCACAGCAGTTGAGCACGATGTCGTACAAGGGATGGGAAACGGAAAATTTGCTCCACATGCTCTGGTAACACGTGAGCAAGCCTCCAAAATTATTGCCAATGTGGTTCGTCAGATTAGAAGTGAGCCGATGACCTCCCTTAAGACATTTACCGATCAAGTCGATGTTTCCGACTGGGCCAAAGCAGAGGTCGAGGAACTGGCGGGCATCTATATGATTAACGGATACGAGGACGGTAGCTTCCGGCCATTACAAGCTTTGAGCAGAGCTGAAGCTGCTGCGTTAATTTTCCGCTTGAACAAGCTGATGCAGGTCATTTCCAGTAGTACAGATTCCCTTTGAATTAGTTTTAATGCTATTATTGTTTTAATGTTACTGTATATAAGTTGGACTATTAATTATACATATATATCTTTATTCAACTTATATAAGTTGCCAATAAGACAAAAAAGGGTAATGAACTATGGTGATGAAAAATGAATAATAAATTTATCCGAATATATGAAGATATTGCTGAGCGTATTCGGAATGGAGACATTGAGGCAGGTACATTGCTTCAATCGGAACTGGATTTATCAGAACGGTATCAAACATCCAGAGAAACCATACGGAAAGCACTGAAAATGCTGTATGAAGAAGGTTATATCCAGAAGATTCAAGGTAAGGGTTCGATTGTGCTAGACATACGCAAAATAGATTTCCCCGTTTCAGGTCTGGTTAGCTTCAAGGAACTGGCACAAAAGATGGGACACCGTGCACAGACGGTTGTTAAGCTGTTTGAGGAACGAATGGTGGATCAGGCGCTAAGCCAAAAGACCAGATTTAGTCAGAATGAAAAAGTCTGGCAGATCAATCGTGTTCGCAAAGTAGACGGTGAGCAGGTCATACTTGATAAAGATTACATCAGCCAGCGTTTGATTCCAGGCCTGAACGAGGACATCTGTAATGACTCCATCTATGAGTATATTGAACAGACACTTGGACTGTCGATATCGTATGCCAAAAAAGAAATTTTGGTAGAGGAGCCTACTGCTGAGGATCGGGAGCTACTGGATCTTGAAGGTTTTCACAATGTTGTTGTTGTAAAAAGCCAGGTGTATCTTGAAGATACCAGTCAGTTCCAGTTTACAGAGTCCCGGCATCGACCGGACAAATTTACATTTGTAGACTTTGCAAGACGCAAGTAAGTGAGTAGAAGGTCAGTTAACGAGCATGATCTATGAACTAATTAAATACTGAATGTAAACAAGTAAAGAGTATCCGATCACTGTAATCAGATGTGATCGGGTACTTTTTTTGCTACGCGCTATCCTGTTCATAATCCGAAGAGAGTGAATAGAGAGTGAATGGATTGGGAATCGAAACAGTCCGCTAAAGCTTTCATGAATGGAACGCAGCTGAAGTTGAAGTCATTTTCATTCTTTGTATATTTCTGTTTTCGTTGATGAAGTTTTTGTTTTCAAAACAAAACAAAAATGTTAAACTCGAATCAGGAAGAAAACAAACATTATCGGAGGAGAACAAATGGTACAGAGTTTATGGAATGCAGCGCAGGCATCAGAGAAAACAACAGGGCTTGACCAGTTAGTTTATCGTTCCAATCTGATCGGTACCGATCGACGGGTATGCAATATTTATGGTGGCAATACGTCTACCAAAACAACAGTAAAGGATTTCCGTGGTCGTGATGTCGAAGTGATGTATGTGAAGGGGAGCGGCTCGGATCTCGGCTCCATGGAAGCGAAGCATTTTACCGGACTGGCACTGGAGGATATCGGCCCATTGATGGAACGTGCTTCCATGTCAGATGAAGAGATGGTGGAGTACCTCGGGCATTGTATGATTGATGCGAAACATCCGCGAGCTTCTATTGAAACGCTGTTACATGCGTTCCTTCCGTACAAACATGTGGATCATACTCACCCGGATGCGATTATCAGCCTCTGTTGCGCAGATAACGGGAAAGAGTTGGCGCGCGAAATATACGGGGATCGTTTTGTATGGGTTCCTTATGTGCGCCCGGGTTTTACACTCTCCAAAATGATTGCTGAAAGCGTATCCGCAAATCCGAATGCCGAGCTAGTGCTCATGGAGAAGCACGGTCTGGTGACTTGGGGAGAAACCTCTGAGGAATGTTACGCACAGACGATCAAGATCATTAATGAAGCAGAAGCATTCATTGAAGCACGAGTAAAAGAAGATGATCTCTTTGGTGGAGTAAAACACCAAGCACTTCCTGCTGAAGTTCGTCGTCAAATTGCTGCTCGTGTGATGCCTACCATTCGCGGGGCCGTGTCGGACAGCAAAAAAATGATTTTGTCCTTTGACGATCAGGAGGATGTACTTGCTTTTGCAGGTGGAGCAGATTCTCCGCAGTTGTCTCAGGTTGGCGCGGCTTGTCCAGATCATCTGGTACATACCAAAGTGGTGCCGCTCTTCATTGACTGGACACCGAACGCGGATGATGTTGATGGATTGAAAGCGAAGCTTGCAGAAGGTATCGCTGCGTACAAAGAGAAATACAAGCAATATTTCGAGAGCAACAAAAATGAAGGCGATGTAATGTTCGAAGCGGCTCCTCGCGTTATTCTCATTCCTGGTGTAGGTATGATCAATACAGGCAAAAGCTGGGCCTTATCACAAGTAAGCGGTGCGTTGTACCATCGGGCAATTGCAGTTATGCGCGGGGCAACAAGCCTAGGCAAATTTGTTTCGCTCAGTGCAAATGAATCTTATAATGTGGAATACTGGCCGCTGGAGCTATATAAATTGTCGCTGGCCCCTGCAGAAACAGAGTTTTCTCGCAAAGTAGCCTTTATTACGGGCGGTGCAGGCGGTATTGGTAGTGAAACAGCACGCAGACTCGTTTCGGAAGGCGCACATGTTGTGCTTGCAGATTTGAATTTGGAAGGCGCACAGAAGGTAGCACAGAAAATTAACGATCAATACGGTGCCAACCGTGCATATGCACTCAAGATGGACGTGACAGACGAAGAGGCGGTACAGGCGGCCTATGCGGAAACGGCTCTGCAATACGGTGGTGTGGATATCATCGTTAACAATGCTGGTCTAGCGACATCCAGTCCATTTGATGAAACTTCATTGAAGGAATGGAATCTGAATATAAGCGTGCTGGGCACAGGTTATTTCCTGGTTGCTCGCGAAGCATTCAAATTGATGAAAGAGCAGAGTATCGGTGGAAGCATGGTCTTTATCGGCTCGAAAAACTCTGTATATGCAGGTAAAAGTGCTTCTGCTTACAGCTCGGCCAAAGCACTCGAAGCCCATCTGGCTCGCTGCGTTGCAGCGGAAGGTGGCGAATATGGCATCCGTGTCAACACCATATTACCGGATGCGATCCTGCAAGGTTCTGCTATCTGGAACGGATCTTGGAGGAACGAGCGTGCAGCAGCATATGGCATTGAACCGGATCAGTTGGAAGAATATTATCGCAAACGCACAACGCTGCTCGTTAACATCTATCCTAGAGATATCGCGGAAGGTATTGCCTTCTTCGCTTCATCGAAATCGGAGAAAACGACAGGTTGTATGCTGACTATTGATGGTGGTGTACCAGCAGCATTTACACGTTAAAGGAGGTTAGATGGATGCAAAATCAGGTGGAACAAGCGTATCAAGCTGCGAAGTCTTTATATGCACAACATGGCATCGATACGGATGATGTATTAAATAAGCTGGCAGATATTAAAGTATCCGTACACTGCTGGCAAGGAGATGATGTCAAAGGTTTTCTCAACCAGGAAGGTGAACTGACGGGTGGTATATCAGTTACGGGAAACTATCCGGGCGCAGCAACAACCCCTGCGGAGCTTCGTGCAGACCTAGAGAAAGCTTTTGCTCTCATTCCCGGTAAACATAAAGTCAATTTGCACGCGATCTATGCCGATACAGACGAACAGGTGGAGCTGGATCAGATTGAGCCAAGACATTACGAAAACTGGGTAAAATGGGCGAAAGAGCACGGTCTTGGACTGGACTTCAACCCAACGTGTTTCTCACATGAAAAATCAAGCGACGGCTTCACACTCAGTCATCCTGACCCCGAGATTCGCAAATTCTGGATTGACCATTGCAAAGCTTCTCGGCGAATCGGTGCGTATTTCGGCGAACAACTAGGGCAAACCTGTGTGACCAATGTATGGGTACCGGATGGTTTCAAGGACAATCCTGTTGACCGGATGTCTCCCCGTAAACGTTTGAAGGACTCATTGGACGAAGTATTTGCCGAATCGCTGAATCCAAAGCATAATCTGGATGCGGTTGAGAGCAAGCTGTTTGGTCTTGGTTCAGAAGCTTACGTTGTCGGCTCACATGAGTTTTATATGGGATACGGGTTGCAAAATGATACGTTAATCTGTCTGGATGCCGGCCATTTTCATCCAACAGAAGTGATATCAAACAAGCTGTCTTCATTGGCGTTATTCACGAGCGGTATCTTGCTTCACGTCAGCCGCCCGATGCGCTGGGACAGCGACCATGTCGTTATTATGGATGATGAATTGCTTGAAATTGCTCGTGAATTGGTGCGTCATGAGCTTCTAGCCACAACACATATTGGATTGGACTTCTTTGACGCCAGCATTAACCGTGTGGCTGCATGGGTTGTCGGTACACGCAACACCATCAAAGCCCTCCTGCGAGCTATGCTGGAGCCAGTGGAATTGTTGAAGCAGGCAGAGGTGGATGGAGATTATACGACACGCCTTGCTTTGACGGAGGAGTTCAAATCCTATCCGTTTGGGGCAGTGTGGGACTACTATTGTGCCCAGCAAGGTGTGCCTGTTCGTGAGCAGTGGATTAAGGAAGTTAAATCCTATGAACAGAACGCAATTCAATCAAGGTAAAATATTAAAGCCGAAATAGAATAGCTGGCTAGTAATCCTAGCCGGCTAAATTCAAAAATGTATTAATAAGGTTCTGGGCAAGCCTTATGCGGAAGCGGGCAAGTCCATTGGGGACTTACTGGCTCAGAAGGTGCAGCTGAGATAAGCGAGGACATAGAAAGAGTTAAGACAGCAATCAATCCAAGTAGAGTCAATTTCTTTTTCATATTTTCACCCCCCTTATTTTGTAACCATTATATCATTTATGGGATAAAAAGTAATATATTGGGATTTGAAAAGAGGGCGATTCTGTGAATAGAGCCACGTCGGAATGAAAGTTCCGCACGTGGTTTTTTGACGTATAGCCACTTTCGTGCATAACCAAGGCGATTCCTTCCATACTAGGGATACAGAAGAAATACAGTGAATCGCTATGTAGAGGAGGATGAAGGCATTTTGAAGTTTGCTCATAACAGACTATATATTGCTGCACTCGGCGGCGTGAACGAAATCGGGAAAAACATGTATTTGATCCAGTACAATCATGATATCATTGTAATCGATTGTGGTTCCAAGTTTCCGGATGAAACGATGCCAGGTATTGATCTTATCGTCCCAGATGTAACGTATTTGCTCGAAAATCTGGATAAGGTGAAGGCTCTTGTTGTTACCCATGGTCATGAAGATCATATTGGTGGAATTCCGTACCTTTTAAAACAAATCAACATTCCAGTCTATGCTTCCAGGCTGACACGTGGACTGATCGAGCTGAAATTGAAAGAGCATAACTTGCTACGCCAGTCAGATCTGCACACGATTGACGCAAACTCTCAGATCATGCTGGGAAGTATAGACGTTTCTTTTTTTGCAACGAGTCACAGCATCCCGGACTGTCTGGGTATTTTCTTTCAAACGCCGGCAGGCAATGTGGTGCATACGGGAGACTTTAAATTTGACATGTCCCCTGTAAATGGCCCTTTCCCTGACTTACATCGCATGGCCGAAATTGGAAAACAGGGGGTGCATGTGCTGCTTTCGGAAAGTACGAATGCTGAAAGACCAGGGTTCACACCTTCGGAACGTATTGTCGGGGATCATATTTTGGACGCATTTATTCGTGCCAAGCAAAAAGTGTTTATCTCTACTTTTGCATCCAATATCAGCAGAGTGCAACAGATCGTAAACGCCGCTTTTCAGACCGGACGTAAGCTTGCACTGCTTGGACGAAGCATGATTAACGTTGTAAATGTGGCAAGTGAACTTGGATATCTCGACGTTCCCGACGGATTGTTAATTGAGGCCGCTGATTCAGGTCAGTTTCCGCGCGAGCAGGTGGTTGTGTTATGTACCGGAAGTCAGGGGGAGGCAATGGCTGCCTTGTCCCGCCTAGCTGCAGGCAAACATCCTCAAGTTAGTATTGAATCTGGAGATACGGTCATTATTGCAGCAGGAGCCATACCCGGTAACGAAAGAAACCTTGCCCATGTCATCGACAACCTGTATGTTCTGGGTGCACGGGTCATCTATGGCTCCAGCGGTGCAGCGGGTATGCACGTATCGGGGCACGGCAGTCAGGAAGAACTGAAACTGATGCTTACGCTGATGAAGCCGGATTATTTGATTCCAATCCATGGCGAATTTCGGATGTTGTATCAGCATAGACAGCTTGCCGAATCGGTCGGAATTGAGCCAAGTCATGTGTTTATCGTTAATAATGGGGATATGGTGGAGTACAAAGAGGGTGTCGCTTCATTAGGCCCTAAAATCGCTTCGGGAAACAGCTTAGTTGACGGATTAATTATCGGTGACGTAGGCAATATTGTTCTTCGGGATCGCCGGCAGCTGTCGTCGGATGGTATGCTGGTCATTGTAACAACGCTCAGCAAAACAGAAAAACAAATGGTTGCCTCCCCTGAGATTATCTCCAGAGGTTTTGTCTTTGTGAAGGATTCGGAACAATTCATGAGTGAAATTCATGAACGAGTGGTAAAGCGAATGGATGAATTAACGGGCGCTGGTGTAAATCAGTGGAATGTGATGAAACGTAAGCTGAAGGACGAGATCGGTCATTACATTTATGCACAAACGAAGCGGCGTCCGATGATTTTACCGATTATTATCGAGGTTTGAACTAGATATTTGAAGGCAATGATGGATCATTTGTGCCTATTGCTTCAAGATTTATATGTTGAAAAATAACTTTGCCAAGCCCGGTTCGTATGGAGCACACTTCGTGTGAGCTTCTGAGTGAATCGGGCTTCTCTGGTGTGTGGTTTTTTCCGTATTCGCTGAGCTTTGCGATTCGAGTTATAATACATAAACGAACGATTTTATCTATACCAGAGGAGTTTCTTATGAACAAAAACATTTCAGATATCGCTCAAATGGCAGGCGTGGCGAAGAGTACCGTGTCCCGTTATCTGAATGGCGGATCGGTTAGTGAGGATACCCGTCAGAAGATTGAGCGTATTATTAAACAATATAATTATGTTCCAAATACCTTTGCACAGAGTCTCAAAGCGAAAAAGACGAGCATTATTGGCACGGTTGTTCCACGGCTGGATTCTTATGCGACCTCCCAAACGTTGATCGGTATTGACGAGGAGTTGCGAGGGCTTCAATATCAGATGCTCATTGCGAATACGAGCCAGGATATGCAGCGTGAGATCGATGCGATTTATGATTTTGCCAGACAAAAGGTGTCCGGGATCATTCTGCTCGCCGCTGAAATTACGGAGGCACACTTGAAAGCTATTGAGGACATCCGGATTCCGGTATTACTGGTGGGACAGCAACATGAGTCGCTGCATTGTCTGATCCATAATGACGATCAAGCTGGCTATATCATGGGGAAATATGTGGTTGAACAGGGGCACCGGGATATCGTGTTCATGGGCGTGAGCGAGAAGGATCAGGCTGTAGGTATTCATCGTAAACAAGGGTTTAAACGCGCGATTGACGAGTGTAGCGATTGTAATGTCAGATACTATGAAACAAGCTTCAAAATGTCTGAAGCCGTGATTACAGCTGAGCAGATTCTGCAACAAAACAGACCATCCCTGATCGTTGCAGCGACAGATAATATTGCGATGGGTGTGATGAAAACAGCTTCCTTCCAAAAAATTCGAATTCCCAAGCAATTATCAGTGACAGGGTTTGGTGGGTATGATATTACGGAGATGATTCATCCAACGCTGACCACGGTAAAATATGATTATTTACAGGCAGGCAAGCTTGCGGCGAGCCACATTAGCCAGCTGGTAGAAGGGGAGAGTGTGAGGAAGCAGACCATCCTGGATGTTGAACTTATTCTCCGAGAAAGCGTTGACAAAATATAAATTGATCCTTTATGATAATTCCATCGAACCGGTTCCACTCTTGTTTTTAATTTGAGAATGAGGACATGGGCAAACAACGATTGTTGCATGGAATTATTTTTTTGTTTATTTTGGAACCGGTTCCTCTGCCGCAAGACTTCTGATTTTTGCATCATGATTGGAGATTGATATGACGTATGAAAATGACAAGAGAGCAGCTCTACCGACGGATTGAGCAAGCTGAGCCTGGAGAGATTGCCAAGCTGGAAGCTCAGATCGCTACATGCTCCTGGAGACAAAGTTATCATATTCAGCCTGTGACGGGTCTGCTCAATGATCCTAACGGCTTTTCCTATTATCAAGGTTATTATCATCTGTTCTATCAGTGGTTTCCTCTTGGAACAGAACATGGCTTGAAATATTGGTATCATACCCGCTCGAACAATTTGGTGAACTGGGAGAATGTTGGCATCGCCATTGAACCGGGAGGTCCTTATGATTCCCATGGAGCGTATTCGGGAAGTGCGATTGAAAAAGACGGTAAATTAAACCTCATCTACACGGGCAATACAAGGGATAAGAACTGGATCAGACATCCCTATCAGTGTTTGGCGATCATGGATGAGGAGAATGTAGTCACAAAATTCGAACATCCTGTTATTTCGGACGTACCGGCCGGATATACCGAGCATTTCCGAGACCCTAAGGTGTGGCAGCATGATGATGTTTATTATTGTGTCATTGGAGCCCAGCGAATGGATGAGACAGGATGCACGATGCTGTATCGCTCGGCAGATTTAAAACATTGGCAGTTTCTTGGTGAGATCATGACAACACTGCCTTCTTTTGGTTACATGTGGGAATGCCCAGACTATCTGGAGATGGAGGGTCAGGGTGTATTGATCTTCTCACCGCAAGGCATTCAGCCGGAAGCGGAACGATACCACAACATTTATCAGTCCGGTTATCTCATCGGCGAGCCTCTGGATCTGGAGTCGAGAGAATTCAAACATGGAAAGTTTCACGAATTGGATCGGGGCTTTGATTTTTATGCGCCGCAGACGATGCATTCACCGGACGGAAGACGCATTTTAGTCGCGTGGATGGGACTTCCTGATCTGGCGTATCCGACAGATGATAGCGGATGGGCACATTGTTTAACGCTTCCACGTCAACTATCAATTCAAGGTGACAAGCTTATTCAGCAGCCGGTTCCAGAAATGGCGCAGCTGCGCGGGGAGCAACAAGGTATCCAAGCTCAGAGTACGATTAACAATGAGAGCCGATCCTTTGCAGGATTTCATGGCATCGCTTACGAACTCGAATGTGAGATAAGCCAGAACGATGCAAACCTTGTAGGCATTGAGTTTCGGGCGAGTGATACGGAGAAAACGATCGTTCAGTATAATCAACTGGACCGCAAACTAATACTGGATCGCAGTCACTCTGGTGCAGCGCTGTCGGAAGCCAATGGTACGATTCGCTCCTGTTCGTTGGATGTGGATTCAGAAGCAGAAGTGCACAATGTAATCAAATTGCGTATGTTCGTGGATTCATCCTCGGTTGAGATATTTGTCAACGATGGGCAGGAAGTCTTCACCAGCCGGATCTTTCCAAGCCGGGACAGTGCGGGTATTCAATTTTTTGCACACGGGGGCAAGGCGGACTTCAAAATGGTCATATGGAAGTATGAAATGGAATGAGAGAGGAATGAGACATCATGTCGGATAATCAACGTATCGCCCAAGAGGTCATCCAGGCCGTTGGGGGAAAAGACAATATCGCCTCCTTTGCACACTGTGCAACACGTCTTCGCATTATGGTGAAGGATAAAGAGCAGATCGATCAGAAACAAGTCGAAAACATCGACAAGGTGAAGGGTGCCTTTTTTAACTCGGGTCAATATCAAATTATTTTCGGCACAGGTACGGTCAATCGAATTTTTGAAGAAGTTGAGAAGCTGGGGATTGAAGGGACATCGAAAGAAGATGTGAAGAGTCAGGGGAAAAAGGAAGGCAATGCATTTCAGCGGGCAGTTCGTACGTTTGGTGATGTCTTCGTCCCGATTATTCCTGTGCTCGTAGCAACAGGCCTGTTCATGGGACTGCGCGGACTGCTTACGCAAAATGAAATTTTGGCATGGTTCGGTGCAACGCCTGATGATATTTCGCCAAACTTTCTATTGTTCACGCAGATTTTAACGGATACGGCTTTTGCGTTCCTGCCTGCGCTTGTTGCCTGGTCCGCATTCCGCGTATTCGGCGGAAGCCCGGTGCTCGGGATTGTACTTGGTCTGATGCTGGTGAATCCTGCGCTACCGAATGCTTATGCTGTAGCTGATGGCTCGGCGCAACCCTTGCATATGTTCGGGTTTATTCCCGTCGTAGGGTATCAGGGTTCGGTACTGCCTGCCTTTTTTGTAGGTTTACTCGGTGCAAAGTTTGAAAAGGTACTGCGTAGACGTGTGCCGGAGGCACTGGATTTGATTCTGACTCCATTCATTACGTTAACGGTTATGATTACGCTAGGACTATTCGCCATTGGCCCAGTATTTCACTCGCTTGAAGAATGGGTACTGCATGGCACAACGGCTGTGCTCAATCTGCCTTATGGAATCGCTGGCTTTATTATTGGTTTCTTGCATCAGATCATCGTTGTTACGGGTGTACATCATATTTTCAACTTTCTGGAGATTCAATTACTAGAGAAAACAGGGTTTAATCCGTTTAACGCAATCATTACATGTGCTATGGCTGCACAGGGAGCGGCATGTCTTGCTGTGGGTTTGAAAACCAAAAATATGAAGCTCAAAGCACTCGCGCTTCCTTCATCGTTATCCGCATTCCTTGGTATCACGGAACCAGCGATCTTTGGTGTGAACCTGCGTTATATGAAACCGTTTGTGATGGGTCTGGTTGGGGGTGCAGTGGGTGGTTTCATCGCTTCGCTCTTCCATCTGCAAGGTACAGGTATGGCTGTTACGGTCATTCCGGGAACACTTCTGTATTTGAATAGTCAATTGCCTTTGTACATCTTGTCCAACGTAACGGCAATGGCGATTGCATTTGCACTTACCTGGTTCTTCGGATATAAAGATCAACCTGTTGAGGCAGCTTCCGACAGTGCTTCATCTATTGGCACAACAACTGCGGCTTCTGCGTCATCAGCATCGGGAGCAGCGTCGACACAGGCAACGACTGCCTCAGCAGCATCAGCATCGGTTAGCTCGGCATCTCACTCAAAAGTGAAACTTCTGGAGATCGCATCTCCGATCCATGGTAGAGTCGTTGAACTGGAGCAGGTACCTGATCCGGCATTTTCAGAAAAACATATGGGCGAAGGTATTGCGATTGAACCTTCCGAAGGAAAAGTATTTGCTCCATTCGATGGCGTCGTTGCGCATGTGATGGATAAGAGCAAACATGCTGTCATTTTGGAGCATGAAACAGGAGTTCAGCTGTTAGTTCATATCGGCATCAATACGGTTGGATTAAAAGGCAAAGGCTTTGTAACCCATGTGAAAAGTGGGGATGCTGTAGTTGTCGGGCAACTACTCATTGAATTTGATATGGATTTCATTGAGGAGGCAGGACTACCGCTGATTACTCCTGTACTTATCCCAAGCGGTAACGACACCATTGCTTCTGTGAGAGCGATATCAAGTGGTATTGTGCAAGCAAACGGGAAAAAAGTGCTGACGGTAGAGTTTGCAGAGCCACATTAAGTATATGCCCGTAAAAAATGTAACCGTTACATCAGCATGAGAACAATCTCAGCTGAATATAAAATAACAATTTTAATCTGTTCTATATAAGAAAAAAATAAGATGAAAACTACAAAAACAAGGGAAACCGGGTGGAGACATACGCCATGGGTTTCCCTTTTTCTGTGATTTTTATAGTCCAGCGTTTCGTTTGAGTCGTTCTGCAATCTGTAGAAAGTCCTCCGGGGATATACCTGGAGCGAATTCCTCCGGCAGGTCGGGAAGTTCGGGAATGGGCCCTCCATATCCCGGCAAGCCCGCATAGGCCTCCAGTTTGCCGCCGTCTGGGTGTACTCCTTTCCAAATCTGGGCAATCTGCTGATAATCCTTGTCACTGAACGTATACAATCGCCGTTGTTCACCCATCGCTTCCCATTTGCGGGTGGTCTCAAACGCTTTGTTATCGAGAGAGGGGATCGGGATCAGCTTGGTCACGTCTACACCTGTTGCAATCTCCAGCGCTTTGGCATAAGCCAGAATATGCACACCGCCCCGTACAAGCAGGTAACCTGTCATTTCACGAGCCGTATTATTGTCGGTCATTTCATACACTCTCATCTTATGTGTTCTTGCTCCGCATTCCAGAAAGAAGTTATGCAGCAGATCTAAAATCAGGTTACCACTACTAAAGACATACGAGCCATTCCAGGGTCTTCCCATGGAGTCATACGGTAGTGCCGTCTGCGCGGATTCAATAAAATGTGAAGTCATACGTGCATCCTTGGCTATGCGGAGCGGGGTGGAGTCTGGTGCGCCAGGGGACGTCGAGCCTTCAAGCATCAAGTTAATCGTGTTTGCGACAAGTTCGACATGACCGAACTCCTCCGCCGTAATACTGGCGACGATGTCATAGAAGGGACGCAGCTTGGATCTGCCTCTGAAGTTAAACGACTGAAACATGTAATTGTTCAGCGTTGACATCTCGCCATATTTTCCACCAAGTAATTCCTGTACTGCACTGGCGCCATTCGGGTCCGGATTATTCGATATAGGCAGTTCAATAGCAAGACGATCTACACGTTTAAACATGTCAATTCCTCCTCAATCCTCATTACCGTAAAGGTATGAAGGTTGACTTGTACGTTATGCAATCTTTTGTCGTATCTAAGAGACAGAATGAATAACAAAGACAAATAAAACGTTCTGCCAGAGCACATGCTCTGGACAGAACGTTGTGGATAAAGGCAGATCAGGAGGAGCTACCTGTAACCTGAGGTCCATTCTTTGTAAGGGTATACTCAATCACATCACCGCTCCAGAAGTGGAACTTGAGATGGATTTCTCCATCCTTCGTTTCATTGAAAAAGTTAGGCTTCAGCTCAATAACATTGCGTTCATAATCCGGGCTGAACGTATAAGCGAATTCCTTAAATGATGTCCAGTTCTGAGGGCCGGCGTTTTCTCCGTCCTCATAGGTTGCTTCCATAGTCGCGAGTTGATCGCCGCCGAATTTAGCAGGAATAGCAAAAGCGCTGGTTGTACCCTTCGTATCATTCAACACAGGTGTGTTGTATTGAATAATATTCAGCTTCCAGTCTGCACCTCCACTGAACCCGGCTGTCAGTGTAGCATTTATGCCAAGCTTATTTTGGACAGTTAACCGGGAGAGAAGACCGGATTTTAACGTAAGTACACCTTTTCGAATCGTGTAATCTTTCCCTCTAACCAGTGGAGTCGTGCCGCTTTTCAACGAATAGAACCGATTTCCATTATGATGGAGGGCAATTTTTACATCCTGAACGGGTTCATGTTGTTTCAAATAAATTTGATCGGTTTCTGCCGTGGAGGAACGACCGCTCCAGCTAGCCCGGATCATATCAAACAGCTGTTGATCCGACCAGGTAAAGCTGGTACGTCCAAAGTGTTGTCCATTGTCCCAGAGCATGGTTGTCATCTGTTTTTGACGGGAGTAATATCCAACGAATTCAAAAAACTTTAATTTCTCACCTTGTTCAATCACACCTGTATGCTGGTCAAACCCGAGCAAACCATACTCACCGATGATGACTGGAGTGCCTTTGGCTGTGAAGGCGTCATATACGCGGTCGAACGTGTCGGTAACATCCTTTTGCACTTCGGCGTTAAATTTGGTGAAACCCGCGATGTTCACGCTGAAAGGCCAGAAGCCATAATAATGTACGGTTGCAATGAGATTGGGATCATCCAGTTTCTGAATCGTCTGATTCAACGCATCCAGGTCGGGCTGAGCGGATGAAGTATGCATGGTAGGCAGTACAAGTGGGCGAGTATCGTTGTTTCCGCCAGACGATCTTACGATATGATGAAAAGAAGTGTTCAACGTATCCAGCATGCGGTATCCAGTAGCTACATTGGTTGTGCCGCCTTCGGTAAAGCGGGGTTCATTGACACTTTCAAACATCAGCTTATCGGGAGCATCTTTGAACTTGCTTGCAATCTGAGTCCATATGGCATTGTAGCGTGCAAGCACATGATCATAGTCTTTTTCCATGGTACTGATCCAGCGCCAGGAATCATGGTGCAGATTGATCATGACGTAGAGGTCTTCATCAAGTGCCCAGCCGACAACTTCCTGAACTCGATTTATGTAAGCGGTATTGATGGTGTATTCAGGTTTGTCACCAATGTGTGCTTCCCAGGTAACGGGGATACGGATGCTTTTGTATCCTTGATCGGCAATGGATTGTATCAGTTCTTTCGTAATGCGTGGGTTACCCCAAGCGGTCTCATCATCACCGACAGCATCCAGCGAGTTGCCGAGGTTCCAGCCAGGTTGCATCGCGTTAACATAGGTTTGCATTTCACTTACAGGGGCTTCTTTACTGGCGGATTCGAGGTTGTCTGCGGCTGCAGAAGTCATAGCAGCAGAGAACAATGACAGAACCAAGGCAGCCGCCACGGTGAATGAGAGGATGGACTTTCGTTTTTTTCGCATCAATAACATCTCCTTTTTGAATTGGATTCATTGTGCTCAAATATTGAAAGCGTTTTCTGAACAGTAAATATATCACAGTTAACAGGAAGGAAATACCATCACAATTAGAATAAAATTCATTCGGAAATTAGGGTGTGTCTGAAAACTCTGAAGAAAGCAGATTTTGCTGAATTTTTGTTCTAAGTAAGGAAGTTTTCTGTAGGCGTGCCGTGACACGTCAAAGGAAAGTGTCGCAGCAGGGGGCAAAAAGGCGGTAAATGATGCACTTCAGTTGGTTTCAAGACAAACCCTAGTGCTTATCTGCTGCATTTGATTTATATTTAAATGAATGGCAATACACTGAACTAACGTGGACAACACAGGGGGGCACATATCATGAAACTCGATGCACATCAACATTTCTGGAATTATAACATCCGTGATTATGGTTGGATTGGTGAAGAGATGAGCGTGATTCAGCGTTCCTTTTTGCCGGAAGACTTGCAGCCAATCCTCACAGACTCTGGCGTATCAGGCTGTGTAGCTGTGCAGGCCCGGCAAAGCCTTGAAGAAACCAATTGGCTACTCGAACTCGCCGACAAGCATGATTTCATTAAAGGCGTAGTTGGCTGGGTAGACCTCTGTTCTGACGAAGCTTCATCTCAACTGGAAAAGGTTGCGGCTAACCCGTGGCTGAAGGGAGTACGTCATGTCATACAGGATGAGCCGGATGTAAAGTTTGTGCTGCGTGAAGACTTCCAAAAAGGCATTGCACTGCTGGAACAGTACAATCTGGCCTATGATTTGCTCGTATCAAAGGAGCAACTTCCGTATGCGGTGGAATTGGTTCAAAAGTTCCCTCAGCAGCGTTTTGTCATTGACCATCTGGCTAAACCTGATATTAAAGCGGGTGTTATATCTCCTTGGAAGGAAGCGATGGAAGCGATGGCATCCTATTCTAATGTCTATTGCAAATTGTCTGGTATGGTCACCGAAGCAGATTGGAATAAGTGGACACAGGAAGATTTCTCCCCTTATCTGGATACGGTACTTCAAGCGTTTGGACCAGAGCGAGTGATGTATGGCTCGGACTGGCCTGTATGCACCGTAGCGGGTACATATGGAGATGTGATTAATCTGTTGCAAACGCATGTGCAGAGCTTGCCAGAAGCGGAGCAACAGCTGATTTTTGGTGATAACTGTGCCGCATTTTACAACTTGTGATGATCTGGGAATTAGCGTTTGTATGATCAATAAATGATCTGTAAATGCCCGTAAATGATCCTAAGGCCATATGTTAATGACTCGTGCTCGTTGACATATTTCCTGTTTCTTGGTAATGTTTTACCTAATCCGCATATATGTTTTCTGGGAATGTTACCGAATAAGGGCATAACCTGAGCTGGCTTGTGACACACATTAGGTGTGTACAGGCTGGTTCGGGTTTTTTCTATTTTCTTAGTGGCAAGCCTGAAAGGCAGCATAGGGGCGGATCATTTGAACTACATATTCGAAAGGAGAATACGAATGACAACATTTAAATTTCCTGAAAACTTTCTGTGGGGTGGAGCGATTGCAGCCAATCAGGCAGAAGGGGCATACCTTGAAGGTGGCAAAGGCCTGAGCATTGTTGACCTGCTGCCAACAGGAGAAAACCGGAGAAGCATTATGAAAGGGAATGTTCCGGAGTTCACACCACTAGCCAGTGAGTTTTATCCTTCACATGAAGCAATTGACTTCTATCATAGATACCCTCAAGATATCGCTCTTTTCGCCGAAATGGGGTTCAAAGCATTACGTGTATCGATCGCTTGGGCACGCATTTTCCCGACAGGTGAGGACGCAGAGCCGAATGAAGCGGGCTTACAATTTTACGATGACCTGTTCGATGAACTTTTGAAACATGGCATTCAGCCGGTGGTTACGCTTGCTCACTTCGATGTACCTGTACACCTGATCGAGCAATATGGCAGCTGGAGAAGCCGCAAGCTGGTGGAATTGTTTGAAACCTACGCCATAACGGTATTTACTCGTTACAAAGATAAAGTGAAATACTGGATGACGTTTAACGAGATCAATATGCTGCTTCATCTTCCTTTCCTTGGTGCCGGACTGGCATTTAACGAAGGTGATAATATCAAAGAAATTCAATATCAAGCGGCACACCATCAACTCGTTGCAAGTGCGCTTGCCGTTAAAGCTTGTCATAAGATCATCCCTGATGCCATGATTGGCTGCATGCTGGCAGCAGGTAGCTTCTACCCGTACACATGTAACCCCGAAGATGTATTCCAGGGAATGGAGAAGGACAGAGAATCCTATTTCTTCATCGATGTTCAATCACGCGGGGAGTATCCAGGTTATGCCAAACGTTTCTTCAAGGATCACAACTTGAACATTGTAATGGAGCCGCAGGATGCTGACATCTTGCGAAACCACACAGTAGACTATATCGGATTCAGTTATTATTCAAGTCGGACAACTAGTACAGACCCTGAAGTGAACAAAAATATGACCAGTGGCAACGTGTTCGGTTCCATAGCGAATCCATACCTGGCCAAATCGGAATGGGGATGGACGGTTGATCCCAAAGGTTTCCGGATTACGGCGAACCAGTTACATGACCGTTATCAGAAGCCTCTGTTTGTAGTGGAAAACGGCTTTGGTGCACATGATGAGGTTACTGCTGAGGGTGAAGTTGATGATTCGTACCGAATTGATTATTTGAAACGCCATGTGGCGGAGATGGGCGAAGCTATTCAGGATGGTTGCAACATCATTGGTTATACCAGCTGGGGGCCGATTGACATCGTTAGTGCATCTTCGGGCGAGATGAGAAAGCGTTACGGTTACATCTATGTGGATCGTGACAATGAAGGGAAGGGCGAATTGACCCGTATCAAAAAGAAAAGCTTCGAATGGTATAAAAATGTTATCGCATCCGGCGGGACAGATCTGGGAGACAAGTAGTTCAGGGTTTATTCGAAAACACTTGCTTCCAAACATCGGAAGTTGCATGAATTCATGTAACTTCCTGATGTCTGCTCCTTGAAAGCGTTGACATCTAACGCAGTTCACGCTATACTTGACGCAAATATATCATTTCTGGGATTGTTACTACATCACACGTAGGCAAAACCTGAGCACTCAAAAAGCAGACTGCCACGTCTCGTTTATTTTGTGATGCTCCAGGTTTTTTTTGTATGCCCATAATGGGATATATCACTGCGACTAGAGAGTGGAACGTGACGGGGGGATTGAAGTGAAAATAGCAAAGGTTATCAACAATAACGTCATTAGCATCTATCAGGCCGACGGGGCAGAGCTTGTTGTGATGGGACGTGGGATTGCCTTTAAGAAAAAGCCGGGAGATAAAGTAGACGAGACCCGGATTCAGAAAGTATTTGCCTTGAAAAACAAACAGACATCCGATAATTTCAAAACATTGCTGCGCGAAGTTCCGATGGAACTTGTTGAAATTGTGGAGGAAATGATTGCCCATGCGCGCGATAATCTGGGACGTAAACTCAACGAGAACATTTATGTTTCGCTTACAGATCATATTCATTTTGCCATCGAGCGTTATCATGAGGGGATTGAGATTAAAAACGCATTGATGTGGGAGATAAGGCAGTTGTACAAAGCGGAGTTTGGGCTGGGACTGCGTATGCTGGATCAGATCAACAGCAGGATGGATATCGAGCTACCAATAGATGAAGCGGCTTTTATTGCGCTACATATTGTGAACGCGGAAATGAACGAAGAAGTCATTACAACGATGAATATTACGAAGTTTATCCAGCAGATTATTAATATTGCCAAGTATCATTTCAAAATGGAGTTTGATGAGGAGTCTCTCAGTTACTTCCGTTTTATCACACATCTCAAGTTTTTCTCCCAGCGAGTGCTTAATGGAATGCATTATGACAACAATTATGATCACTTTTACGACATGATTAAGGAGAAACATCCCGAGGCAGCTGCATGTGTAGAGAAAATCGCGTTGTTTGTCAAAAAAGAATATGATCACGAACTCACCAACGAGGAAAGGTTATATCTTACGGTGCATATCGAACGTGTCGTAAATCGTTAATATTTTAATCATTGACATAAATGGGTATATTATAATATTATGTTTTTAACAGGAATTGAATACGATTTAACTGGGATTGTTACTGGTTATGCAGGCAAAACCTAAGTCATGTGTATTTTGGAATTTTACGTCCATTTACGCAAGGCTTAGGTTTTTTGTGTGCAAAAAAATCGGTAGAGAGCCTGTTTGACTAAACGTAGGGGGGCAAATCATGAGTCAAGAGAAATTGGCTAGAGAGATTGTTGAACGGGTTGGCGGTGAGAAAAACGTACAATCACTTGTACACTGTGCAACACGATTACGATTTGTATTAAAGGATGATTCCAAGGCCGACAAAGCAGGTTTGGAGAAAACGGAAGGTGTCATCGCCGTTAAGGAAAACGGAGGTCAATTCCAGGTTGTCGTGGGTAATAAGGTTCCAGAGGTTTATCAGGCGATTGGTCAGATTAGCAATATTCTGGACGATTCATCCAGTAAAGAAAAAAGCAGCACAAAGGTCAAAGGGCTAGGCGGCATTATTGACGTCATCTCCAGTATTTTCGCTCCACTACTTGGTGTTATGGCAGGAGCCGGTATTTTAAAAGGGTTGTTGCTGATTGCCAACAATGTCGGTTGGCTTGAAAAGACAGACACGACCTATATCATTCTGTATGCAGCAGCAGATAGTTTGTTCTACTTCTTGCCGTTGCTGTTAGCGGTTACAACGGCACGTAAGTTCCAAGGAAATGCATTTGTTGCATTGACCATAGCAGGAGCACTGATCTATCCTACGATTATTCAGTTGAAAACGGACGGAACGCCAACAGACTTTTTCGGTATTCCTGTAGTCCTGATGAGTTATGCTTCGACGGTTATTCCAATTATTCTGGCCGTTATTGTGATGAGCAAGCTGGAGAAGTTCTTTAACAAGATACTTCACGATAGTATTAAAAACTTTGTTACACCGCTATTTTTGCTCGTTATTATGGTTCCGCTCACACTGCTAGTCTTCGGACCATTCGGTGTATATGTCGGTAATGGCATTGCATCGGCGATGGTGGCTGCATTTGGATTCAGCCCGCTACTTGCCGGAGCTGTAATGGGTGCAAGCTGGCAGCTGCTCGTTATTTTCGGTGTGCACTGGGGTCTGGTGCCTGTATTTATTAATAACATTGCCGTACACGGTCAGGACGGTGTGAAGCCGGCGGCGACAGCTTCTGTCTTTGCTCAAACGGGTGCAGCATTTGGTGTCATGCTCAAAACAAAAAATAAAAAATTGAAAACACTCGCTGGATCATCAACACTTACAGCGCTGTTCGGAATTACTGAGCCAGCTATTTACGGTGTAACGTTGCCGCTGAAACGTCCATTTATTGCAGGGGTTATCGGTGGTGCTGTCGGCGGAGCCATTATCGGTCAGGCGGGTACGCAGGCTTTTGCTTCAGGTGCGCCTGGATTGTTGACTTTGCCGATCTTCTATGGACCAGGTGGTCAAGGTTTTCCAGGCTTGATTATCGGTATTGCCGCATCGTTCATTGTTTCCGCAGTATTAACGTATATCATGGGCTTCAAAGACCCTGTCGATGATGAAGTAACAAAGGCAGAATCCGTACCATCTACTGGAGCAGCGGCTACACCTCGTAAAGATGCTTCTTCGAAGTCATCTGCTCAGGTTACTGCTACTTCCGATCAAGAGGTATTAAGCCCGATTGAAGGTAAAATTGTCGATTTGGCTGAGGTTCCAGATCCGGCGTTTGCTTCAGGTGCGATGGGTAAAGGGATTGCGATTGAGCCGTCAACAGGACGGGTTGTTGCTCCTTTTGATGGAACGGTAACCGTCGCTTTTAAAAAGAAACATGCGCTTGCTGTGGTTTCGGATTCAGGTGCAGAGATTCTGGTGCATGTAGGTGTGGACACGGTCAAACTTGATGGACAACATTTTATCTCCTACATCGAGGAAGGTGACAAAGTGAAGGCGGGCGATTTGCTGCTGGAATTCGATATTGAGCAGATTAAAGCCGCCGGCTATCATACCGTAACTCCAATCATCGTAACGAATTCGGCAGATTACAATGATGTTGTTCCGCAAGCTACTGGACAAGTAAGCAACAAGGATATGCTCTTGAAAATTGTCGGAACAGAAGCGAGTAAAGCATAAGTAACTAGGGAGCAACATGCAGCATTTTGAAAAAGTTAGACAGAGAGTGATAGGCAATTAGGGCTTCTGTAGCTTAACATTTTAAATTTCGATGAATCACTAGATGAATCACTCATGGATAAGTTGCAATTATTATGCATCTTATAAATAAACAAACAACCGCCAAGAATGAACTGCACCCCAATTGTTAGACACAACTACCAATTGGAGGTGCAGTTCAAAAGATGTGGCGGTTGTTTGTGGTCTGTTCATAATGAATGGCTGGTTATGGAAGGAAGATTGCTATTCACTTGCTTTAACTACATTAGAATGCATGTGACCTGTCAGCCGCGAAGGCGGATATACGACGCGAACGGGAGCAATGATGATTGTGGCAAAGATGGCCTTGACCAAATCACCGATAATATAAGGGTAGAAGCCTTGAATCATCGCATCTGACAACGACATGCTGAATCGGTAAGCCAGCCAAGGAACACCTGTAACATAGATTAACAGGGAACCAAACAACTCAATGATGATAAAAGCAAACAAAAATCCTTTAAATCCCCGAATTTGCACTTTGGAGAGGAACAGACCCATGAGCAATGCGGCAAACGGCCACATTATGACGTATCCCCCGGTTGGTCCCAGTAGCACACCAAGACCGCCTGTGCCATGTAACAGAGGAAAACCAAGTCCTGTAAGCACAACGACAAGGGCCATACTGAGAAAGCCATAGAGCGGCCCAAGCAGTCCACCAGCCAACATCACTGCTAAAGTTTGTAACGTAATTGGTACAGGTGAAAAGCCAAGAGGAATGCTTATGTATCCGAAAATAACGAGAATAGCAGCCATAAGTGCACTAAATACAATGCCACGCAATGATAATTTCATGTTTGTACAATCCTTTCGATTTTGATAGAATCATTGTTAACCAAATCAATTAATCTGGTTGACGATTAGCATATTATCATATAATTCCAGAATGTGAAAGGACTAATTTATAAATGCAAGACAAGTTACCTATCATTTCATTGCTAGATGTCCGTGTGCACTATGCTACTGAAGGCGGTGAAGTTAAAAAGGCGCTGGACGGTGTCTCGCTTACGCTCCAAGCGGGAGAGTGGTTAAGTATCGTGGGGGCTAATGGAAGTGGAAAAAGTACACTAGCCGGATTGCTGATTGGCTTCATTCCCTTATCCGCTGGGGAACGAAATATTTCTGGAAACCTGACTATTCGCGGTGTGTTACAGCAGCCCGATGCACAGGTGCTGGGAGATACGATTGAAGAAGAATTTCATTTTGCTTTATCACATTTACATATTTCGAGCGAGGAGAAAGCAAGACGCAGACAAGAAGCATTACATCTTGTGGGACTGCACCACCCACTGGATACGGTGATCGCACGCTTGTCCGGTGGACAGAAACAGTTACTTAACATTGCTACAGCCCTTGCGGTTAAGCCGGATGTACTGATTATGGACGAACCGGCAGCGATGCTTGATCCTGATGCGAGAGACCGCATAGAACGTATTGTTCAGTCTGTTACGAGAAACGGTACGGCAGTAATCTGGATTACTCACCATCTGGAGGAAGCAACCTTATGTGATCGGATTATGGCTATGAGTAAAGGGAACTGTGTCTATGACGGCATACCGGAGTCTTTTTTCTATCCAGAGGTCACAGCTATGGAGATAGCAACAGGTACGAAGTCGTATGAAAGGYTTCAGTCTCCTTGTGAAGAGGTTGGGCTGGAACCACCTTTCACGGTAAAGACGTGTTTGATCTTGAAACAGCGTGGAAAACTGCAAGATGTTAATCCTCTTCGGCCGGAGCAGCTTGCGAAGGAGGCTGCACGTTGGTGATTGAACTTAATAATATATATGTGCGTGTTCATGATGA
Source organism: Paenibacillus sp. 2TAF8 (assembly GCF_052114825.1). Classification (NCBI taxonomy): domain Bacteria; kingdom Bacillati; phylum Bacillota; class Bacilli; order Caryophanales; family Paenibacillaceae; genus Paenibacillus; species Paenibacillus sp. 2TAF8. The sequence goes on along the minus strand of NZ_JBFRFN010000002.1, from coordinate 480,638 downwards.
AACGAAACGAACCTTACTTGATCATATCTCGGTTACGCTAAATCGTAGTGAGATCACACTTCTTCTGGGCTCTACTGGCTCTGGCAAGACAACGCTGTTGCAGACAATGGCTGGTCTTAAGCAGCCGGATTCTGGAGACATTATGCTTGCAGGACAGCCGATGTGGAATAATGGCAAGGTACCTCAGTCTGTTTTGTTTCAGATGGGACTTGTGTTTCAGTTTCCAGAGCAACAATTGTTTGCTCGAAATATCAAGCGAGAGCTATTATATTCCCTTCGCCCTTATCGTTTGAGTGATGCTGAGCAGGAACAACGGATCGAAGCAACCTTGGCTCATTGGGACCCGCTTAGAGTAGATGAGGGGGAGCGACGTTTTCACTTGGACAGATCACCCTTTGCACTTAGTGGTGGAGAGAAGCGCAGATTAGGGCTTGCACTCGGTTATGTGGCGAAGCCACACTGGCTTTTGTTAGATGAACCTAGCGCAGGGCTTGAGGCACAGAGTATCCGGTTACTGCTCGATTCCCTGGATGAGCATCGGGAAGGCGGAGGAGCCGTCATTGCGACGCACGACCTGGATACATTTCTACCACATGCAGATCGTGTACTTTTATTGAGGGAAGGGCGCCTGACAGCAGATCTGACGCCGCATGAACTATATAAGCATCCTGAGATATTAATGCAAGCAGGAATCGGTCTGCCTCCATCCATGCAACTTGCGGCGCAGCTGAGAGAGGCAGGGGTGCAGATCAGTTCTCAAGCGATGACCCCGGAAGAGATAGCGGAATCTATTTTACGTTCCGGGATGGAGATGACGGATATTTCTCTTAACGCGGAGAGTGACAATGACACCGGTGCGATGACACACGGTACATCTACAAGCGCGTCTGCAACGGTCATTTTAAAAGAAGATGGGTGTGAATCTTCTGTTTCTGCCGTAACAGACTCATTGTTGAACGTTAGCGAAAGACCAGAGTCTTCTTCGAGTTCTTCCAGTTTTTCCAGCCGTCTGAGAAGCATGATGGACCCGCGTCTGAAATGGATATTGTATATGTTGCTTGTTACAGCGGCGATGCTTCAGCATCATTGGGGTGGACTGACGTTAACTCTGATTCCTGTCGCTGGTGCTTTGGCTATCTTGCCTCGTCAGATGCTGATGGGATGTATCAAGTTGATGAAACCACTTGTTTTGTTTTTTGTTCTTTCTACAGCATTATCGGGCAGTACCTTGACCACAGGAGATAGCGGGATTCAACTGGGCTTTTCCTTGACTCAGGCCGAGGGAACATTACTTAATCTGTACCGCTTGTTCATCGTAACCCTTGCAAGTCTGTGGTTCTCACTTACAACGCCATATGGACGCATGGTTGAAGGACTGAACTGGGTGCTGGCTTATGGGAGAAAAATCAAGCTGCCTGTAGCTTCGTTTGCACTGGCTGTATCCTTGATTTTCAGATTTATTCCAATGATTTGGAGTGAGTGGCAACGGTTTTCGCTGATCGTACGGGCGCGCGGAAAAGCGGCTTTGAAGCCAAATACAGTTCGTGTACGAGATTTGGGGCCCATGATTATTCCTCTAATCATGGCATTGTTCCAGCGCGCTGAGGATATGACGATTGCGATGGAGATGCGTAAGGTGAGAGAAAACGGCGCATTTGGCGCTCGTTCCACACTTCTGTTCTGGAGCAGGCGGGATACCTGGATTGGCATCCTTGGGCTGCTTGGGTTTGTTGTGTTGGTATCGGTGCGCCACTGGTAAGTGGCGCAGATGAAGATGCTGATTCGCTTGTCGTATCAGTACCAGAAACGCAGTGTTTTCCAAGAAAAGTGCATAAAAACTTTCCATTTCGTCCACCTTAAAGGTGCGTTGATCATCTCAAGACGATCAGGAGGGACGAGTAATGGAAGAGAAGTTTTTGCAGGAAGAAAGGCGTGAATATACCGACGTGTCCACTGTAGAGTCGCAGCGGAATGACATTACGCTTGAAGAATTTCCAGAGGGCCCATACGGTTCATCTTTGTTGTCCGAGTCGCTTGGGAAAAGCTCTCCGTGGCGAGCAGATCAGAGAACTGCACACCGTTTTGACTATGAAAACCATGAGTTGCACGAGGGGGAAGTGCGGGATTATCCGGGTCAAGATGTCTTTGACGAAACGGTTCCAGATGATGTACATGAACCTCAATACCCGGGTAAAATGTAATAACGATTTTATCCAATTGAAATCCTTATACGCAGCCTTCGGCAGGAAAGTTCGTGCGAGGGCTGTTTTTCATTTCGTTTTATTGCATCCAATTAAAGCAAATTAAAAAAATGTGTTTACTTCCGTACTGGAATTTTGATATTATAATCGCAATATCAAATGCAACGACGAGACGAGTAGATAAAAATGATTCTTTCATCAGAGAGCTCCGGTAGCTGCAAAGGAGCAAAGAACCTTTTATCGAATAAAGACTCTGAGCAGCACATCGGAATTGGCTTACGCTGAAGGATGGTGTGACAGGCGCTCCTGTTATAGAGCTAGAGTATAAACGGATGAAGACAGCATCTAAAGTTGCTGGGTCATCCTTCACATACTTGAAGAGGCGAATATGGCGACATATTTGCGAATCTGGGTGGTACCACGAGTGTTCAATCTCGTCCCTGAGACTTTTGTCTTGGGGATGGGATTTTTTGGTTTTTTCGGAGCTGAATTACACGCTTTCGATGGACCTGAATAGTGTGAATGATAGGGTAATAATATTTCAAGTATCCCATGTACGATGACAGTAACAGATGATCTAACTTAAATCGGAAGGAAATGATGATTCCATGTCAGCAAAATTAAAAGTCGGTATTGTCGGAGGAACAGGAATGGTGGGTCAACGTTTTGTAGACCTGCTCGATCAACATCCGTGGTTTGAAGTAACAGCGATTTCAGCAAGTGCCAACTCGGCAGGCAAAACGTATGAAGAGTCTGTAAAGGGAAGATGGAAACTAGCGGTTCCAATCCCTGAGCCGGTAAAAAACATTGTGGTGCAAGATGCATCTCAGGTTGAAGCTTTTGCAAGCCAGGTTGATTTTATTTTCTGCGCGGTGGATATGAAAAAGAATGAAATTCAGGCGCTGGAAGAGGCTTATGCCAAAACGGGTACTCCTGTTGTGTCCAACAACTCGGCTCACCGCTGGACAGCTGACGTGCCCATGGTTATTCCTGAAATTAACCCAGGCCACTTGGCAGTTATTGAAGCTCAGAAAAAACGTCTGGGTACAACTACAGGTTTTATCGCTGTAAAACCAAACTGCTCCATCCAAAGTTATGTGCCGGCGCTGCATGCATTGCGTGAGTTTAACCCGACACAGGTTGTGGCTTCCACGTATCAAGCCATTTCTGGAGCAGGCAAAAACTTTACGGACTGGCCTGAAATGCTGGATAACGTGATTCCTTACATTGGTGGCGAGGAAGAAAAAAGTGAGCAGGAGCCGCTGCGCATCTGGGGAAGTGTAGAGAACAATCAGATCGTTAAAGCATCTGCACCATTGATTACAACACAATGTATTCGTGTACCGGTCACAGACGGACACTTGGCTACGGTCTTTGTAAACTTCGAGAAAAAACCGAGCAAAGATGAAATTTTGGAGCGTTGGTCTCAGTTTAAAGGTCGTCCTCAGGAGCTGGCTTTGCCAAGCGCGCCGAAGCAGTTCATTACGTACTTTGAGGAAGAGAACAGACCGCAGACTCAGCTGGATCGTGATATCGAGCGTGGCATGGGCGTATCCACAGGCCGTTTGCGTGAAGACTCACTTTATGACTATAAATTTGTTGGATTGTCCCATAACACACTTCGCGGAGCGGCTGGCGGAGCCGTGCTGATTGCTGAGTTGTTAAAAGCGGAAGGATATATTCAACCGAAGTAATGAGTGTCATCCAATAAACAATGTGTAACATCTAATGAGAAGCATGAAAAACGTCGACATGAAATGTCGGCGTTTTTGTTTTATTCAATTCGTTTACTATAACATATGGCAAGATAACCTTTATATATAAGTAAAAGGCTCCTGATACTCTTTAAGCATTTCAGTCCATCGAGATGAAATGCTAGCGGAGATCGGAGCCTTTTTCCGTTGCGGATGGAGTTATCAAGCTGCTGAAGTTTTATCCGAATTGCGCAATAGCTGTGAACGCCTGCCGAGCAAGTACCCTGAGAGGGACGCGAGCATCTGCTGAAATACCATACCAAGCACGACAGGAACAGCAACGGGCGGCGGAAAATAAGTAACAGCAAGAACGGCACCAGCGCTAATGTTACGCATTCCTCCGTTAAAGACAAGAGCCACTTGATCCGCTTCATTCCAGCCTAGCCACCTCGCAATGAAATAACTAAGTGCATAGCCGAATGATGCCAGAAAAACAATGATCACCGCCAGCCCAGCCAAGCGCCAGTTGAAGTCAGCCAGATAGGGTGCGACAACCGAACCGTTAATGGCAACGACCGAAGCCATAAACAATTTGGATAATGGATTAAGCCGAGGCCCCCACACAGGAACGATCCCACCTTTAGTCCATTCATTAAGGAGCATGCCCAGCAGTGAAGGGAAAACAATCATCCAGAATAGGCTACTCATCATCGCTGCCGTATCCAGTGTGACGCTTGTGCCAACAAGCAGGGATAACATGCCGGGCACAACAAATGGAGCCAACAAAGTATCAATTAGTATAATCGAAAGGGTAAGCGCAATATTCCCCTTGTAGATGCTTACCCATATAAAACTGCTAATACCCGTCGGAATGACTGCAGCAAGCACAAGTCCTGTGATGGTATAAGCATCGGTTGGAAACACGAGATGCCCCATGCCCAGTGCAATAAGAGGCATTGCCAAATGCAAGATCAGAAGGCAAACAAACAGCGGAAAAGGCTTTTTTAAGACATTAACAAAGTCTCGTACGCTCAGACTAATACTGCCCGCAAATGTCATGAAGGCAAATAGCCAAGGCGACAAGTACGTGTAAGATGATAAAAAACTGCCGCATAAAACACCAATGATAATACTAGCGGGGGTAATCAATGGCATAATGCGGTTCAAGCGTTGATTCAAGGCCTGAAGCATAATGATGACATCCCTTTATTGTGTGATTCTCCTATTATACATCGGAATGTCTAGGCATGCAGGCTGATTTGCAATGTAGCTTGGTGAACAAGTATCATGAAGTAAGGTACCATCATTCTGAGATGAAGAAAGGAAGATGATCATGCGAAGGCGAAACAGAACACACAGGACGATGATGACAGCTATTGTGGCCTCCAGTATGTTGATGCTATCCGCTTGTTCGCTTGTAGAGCAAGCCAATCAAAGTTTGAGTTATGTAAGCGGTGCTACGGATTATATTAATCAGGTATCGAGTGCTGGGACCGAGTTACAACAACTTGCAACAGATGCCATCAATAACCCGGATGTAACGGGTCAGCTTCAAGAAAAGATTGATTTAATTCAAGCAGAAGCCGCTGAATTTTCGGAGATGAGTGCGCCTGCTATTGGAGAAAACATTCATGAGAATCTGGTTAGTTATAATATTCAACTGACAGAGGTCATGAACCAATTCGAAACTTCCATCGCGGAGCAAGGGATTACCGCTGAAAATTGGGAGAAGACAGGTATTCCAGAATTAATCAACAACATCAACAGCTTGAAGGAACCGCTGAGCGGATTACAAACGGAATAATAAGTTTAAATTAAATAAAAGAATAATCTTTCCTCCTCTTTTAAGGAGCATTTGAACAGGAAAGTTACAGAAGACGGGTGATCTGGAAGGGTTACTCGTCTTTTTTGCATATTTATTTTGAAGAAAGAAAAACTATAGGGATTACGACAAAGATCCAAAATTCTGGCAATGTATCAATCAGGAATACCATGATGGTGAATGTGTGTTTGGTAACAAGCTGTTCTATCATAATCGCATCATTTGACAAATGAATGATAGACTAGTATGGTTAGATTATTAACATTTATATAGTTACTAACATTAAACTAGCTATTTGAAACCAATTTTATTTAGCAAAGGAGATCTATGTTATGTCCGAACATACGGGAAAAGTCATTGTTATCACAGGTGGAGCAAGCGGGATTGGAAAAGAAACAGCACTGCAACTATCTGCACAGGGAGCAACAATCGTTGTCGCGGATTTTAACGAAGAAGGAGCCAAACAGATTGCGACTGAGATTGAAGCAGCGGGTGGCAAAGCCGGAGCTTATAAAGTAGATGTGTCCAAAGGTGATGAGATTAARGCTTTGATTGACTGGACTGTCGAAAAGTATGGAACATTCAACGGGATTTTCAACAACGCGGGTATCGGTCTTGTAAAGCCGTTTCTGGAAATGGATCCCGAATCCTATCACAAAGTTATTGATGTGGATCAACACAGCGTATACTACGGTATGTATTATGGCGCGAAGAAAATGGTTGAATTAAACGTGCAAGGCACGATTGTTAATACAGCTTCGATCTATGGAAGCGTGGCAGCAGTAGGCAGCTTCAACTATAATGCGGCGAAAGCAGCAGTAGTGATGATGTCCAAATCAGGTGCACTTGAACTGGCCGAGCATGGAATTCGAGTGTTGGGTGTGGCGCCTGGGTTCATCGAAACTCCGATTCTGGGAAATGACAAAGCCATGAAGGATGCGTTGGCCACTCAACATATGCGCGGAGAGTTGATCCAGCCAGAAAAAGTAGCAAGTGTGGTGACCTTCCTGTTCAGTGATGCCGCGAGTGCAATGAACGGTACAACGGTGGCGGTTGATGATGGTTTCCTGAGCTTTAAAACGAAATAGAGGGTTATTTAACCCTAAATTATATTGCATTTAAAAGAACCAAAAGGCACAGGAGGTAATCATCCTGTGCCTTTTCATGTTCACTCTTGTAATCAGATCATCATACAATAGTGTCGAATCATCCCGAAATTTAGGAGTTCATGATACAATATAAGGGCTGCTCGTTTTATCCATTTGTGGTCTCATACACAATACGAACTCCGAGTGAGCCGTAACTTTCTTCTTTATAGTGACAATGAGTGCAGGTTTTGACTGAGCATAATTCATCATGATGTGTTTGTAATTTTTCGTTACAGCGAGGACATGTATTCACAAAAAGTGTCTTCAACACATTCAACATGCTTAATCACTCATTTCTGATTAAATTACTTGGTTTTAAAGTATTATACCCGAATCCAAGTGTTCTGTATATGTTTTTGTAATCAAATTTTTATCTTTTTTTGATTTTGTATCTTCGTATTATCTTCATGAAAGGAAGCGTATAACCGATGGATCTTTTGCTTTTCTTCATCATGTTTATACTGGGTCTAATCGGTTCATTTTTCTCCGGATTGCTTGGCATTGGTGGGGCGATCATTAATTTTCCTCTCTTGTTGTATGTTCCGGAAATGGCAGGGCTTGAACCGTTCACAGCTCATCAGGTGTCAGCCATCAGCATGTTTCAAGTGTTTTTTGCTTCTCTTGCGGGTGTAGTTGCATTTCGCAGAAAAGCAAAAGCAGGCAAAACTAGCGGCGCTGTGATCGATTCCAAACTTGTACTGTATATGGGAAGCAGTATTCTGGCGGGTAGTTTAATTGGGGGGGTTATCTCAGGCATGCTGGCTGAACGTATGATTCATCTGGTTTATGGGATTCTGGCGATCATAGCAATCGTTCTAATGCTCATTCCGAGCAAGGCGCGGCTGGATCTGGACCAACCGTTAACGTTTAATAAAATGATTGCTTCAAGTACTTCGCTTGCTGTAGGAATCGATTCAGGAGTTGTCGGGGCTGGAGGTGCATTCGTACTCATTCCTATTATGCTGACTGTTTTGAAGATTCCAGTTCGAACAACGATTGCTTCATCCCTCGCGATTGTCTTCATCTCTGCGATAGGAGGTGTTATTGGGAAGTTATCTGCAGGAGATATTCCAGTGGAGCCGATTATCTACACCGTGCTGGGAAGTTTAATTGGCGCATCAATTGGCTCAAGAGTAAGTTCAATGGTTAATGTGCGGCTACTTCGATATGCGTTGCTGCTCTTAATTGCGATTACTGCGGTTAAAGTATGGTCTTCGATATTCTAATTGAACGCTCTTATCTTTCAGACATTTGTAATTTCGTAACCAAACGGCCCAAGTGCCGTATATAGGATATGAACATGAGCGGACCATGTTTAACTTTAACCGAAGTTGAGGGATCAACCGATGAACAACGTACTTATGAATCAGACGAAGGCCGAAGCTAATGCAGATGAAGCTTACCGTCTCGCAGAACTGAAAGCATCTCAGTATTTTGTGACACTCTCTCAGCAACTACTGAATAATACTCATATAGATACACTTACGAAAGATTTTAGGATTTGGCAAAAAAAACATGTTCATCGTTGGAGCTGGTTATCCTGGTTCGCTGGCAAAAGAAAACCGGATGCCACTGACATTCAGAAATATATGCATTGGCTCAATGCGAACGGCAAGATCGATGAGTATCTGGATCGCAGCATCTCATATATCTACATGCGCGATCTGGGGCAGGCGCTGGATAACCCAAAAACAAAAGACAAGATTAAGCGTATCGCTAAGGATACCAAAGCATACTTTATGCGTGTCACAAGTGAACAACAACGTCAGGCTGATTACATAAGCCCGGCAGCATTATATCGGTGGGGACAGCGGGAGCAGATTGAAGAGGCTGTGATCTGGGTGATGGACAAATTAAAACATGTTGCAGCAAACATTCCCCCAGAACTCGATGCGGCGCAGGCACAACGTAAACTGATCAAGATTATTCTGGGCGTCGTGCTTCATGTCGACGATGAGCTTACAGAGGACACGCCATGGGAGGAACGGATTGCAAAACTCGATGCAGCCATCAGGCTGGGTTATTCCTACGGTTTAACGTACCCTTTTGTGGATGATCTTCTCGATTCTCAGGCGCTGACCACACAGGAGAAGGAACAGTATTCGGCGATGATACAACAAGCTTTGCTTACCGGCATTGTGCCTGATCTTGGAGAATGGAAGGGGCCGCAGCTTGAAGTAATTCGGTATGTACACTCCGAGCTTCGAGAGGCCTTTGAATATATTCGGAACTATCAGCGTGAGGAGATGCGGCACACTTTTTTTGAACAGTCTTATGTGTTCTTTCAATCCCAAGAGATCGATCGTGGCAAGAAATTATCCAATGCCCATTACACGAACGAAGACCTGTACATCCCGATTATTATTAAGTCGGCATCGTCCCGATTGATTGTACGTTCTGTTCTTAGCGCACCGGAAGATGAAGGGTTTGATCTGCGCACGTTTCATTACGGGATTTATAATCAGCTCGCGGATGATTTTGCAGATATGTTCGATGATATGCAGGACGAGGCAGTGACACCTTACACGTATTATTTAAAATATCGAGATTTGCGTCCGGATTTGATTAATCCGTATGAGTTGTACTGGGCAGTCATCTCGTTTCTGATCCATGACGTCTACAACTCCAACGCCAAGGCGAGAGAGGTTATTCTGGATCGTGCGATTAACGGGCTGAAGCGCTGCAGAGAGCGGCTCGGTCAGGCGGAGTATGACGAGGTCATGACGATCTTTGCTTCAGGCCAACCCGAACTTAATCAAGTAGTACAACAAATGGTGCGAAAAGCAGATGATGTGGACTTTCTGGACAAATTGTTACGGGATCAGGTTGTGCTGCAGCTCAGTAATGATAAACAAGAGAAGGAGTCGTTCCAGCAGACGATCCGAACGGTACGTGAACAGATCAATGTAGAACTGCAAATTGACAAAACTGCTGAAGAGCTCGATATGAAGGGGAAGCTGATGGACGCGGCCAACTATAGTCTGCAAGGGGATGGCAAACGTCTACGTCCGATCCTGACTTGGGTCATGGGTGTTCAGGAGTACGGGCTCAGCGAGTCGGCGATCATGCCGTTGTTACGATCTATGGAGTATATGCATACCGCTTCACTCATCTTCGATGATCTGCCCACACAGGATAATGCTGAGATAAGGCGTGGACGTTCCACGCTTCATCAGTTGCATAATAGCGCAACAGCAGAACTTACAGGTCTATTCCTGATTCAGCGAGCGATTCGTGAGCAATCTTCACTGCATCGGTTTGATGCGCAAACGGTGCTGAAGCTGATTCAATATTCGGCTATGAAAGCCGAGGATATGTGTATGGGTCAGGCGATGGATCTGGGCTCAAAAGGAAAGTTGCTCTCGCTAGAAGAACTGAATACGATCTGTTTTTACAAAACAGGCATTGCCTTTGAGGCGGCGCTGGTTATGCCAGCAATTTTGGCAGAAGTAAAAGATGAGGAGATCGATGCGCTAAAAGCGTTTGCGTATCATGCAGGCATTGCTTTTCAGATCAGGGACGACCTGCTGGATTATGGTGGAGATCAACAAATTCTAGGTAAACCCGCTGGCCAGGATGAGCGAAATAACAATTCAACCTTTGTATCCATTCTTGGGGAGACAGGTGCTCAAAAAGCGATGTGGGAGCATTATTGCTTTGCTACCGATGCATTACGTCAAATGCCCAAACCGATCCCATTTTTAAAACATCTGCTGGATTATCTGGTTGGCCGTGAGAGGTAGAGATTTACCGAACTTATAATTGCTATTCGATGTATACTAAATAAGACCCTCACCCGTATTTTAACGGAGCTGAGGGTTCTTTTGTATTTTTGATGTTGCTCGCTCAGCATGTGAGAATCACGGATTTTTGATCCATAGCTTCGAAATATCCAGGAATCCAAATTCTGATGTTTGCATGCCGTAGAAGCTCTGATGCAATTCTGCTTTTTTGTTCATATGACATCCGTACAACATCCAGCTATTTTCCCGTAGCAATTCTTCAGCCTGCTCCAGAAGCTCGCTACGCTCGGAGTGAGGAAGCTGCGGAAAGGCGTCCAGCAAGGAATCCAATATCGATTGAAGCTCAGGAGTCATGTACTCATGCAGCGTATTGCTTTGGTTTTTGAAAAAATGAATCATGCCATACTGCCAGTCGTCCTCCAGTATTTCTTCTCTCAAAATCAAAGGTGCATCTGAGGCCTTCACGACATCCAGATAATCGTCAAAAGGCTCCAGGTCAATCCGTAATCCAATTTGGAGTGCCCGTTGTTGCAGCCACTCCGCCACATCGGAATCTTTGTTCTTTTTATAAGATAACAAGAAGGACTCGCCTCGATAACCCGATTGTTCAAGCAGTGCTTGAGCATCGACTAGTGATGCAGCGTCCCAGCTCCGTGAAGCGCTTTTCCAGGGAAGGAAACTGCTCGCGGGTGTAATTCGATTTTTACCCAAATCATTCACCAGTGTGACTGGATCATAGATGATACGCATGGCCTGACGGAAGGGCAAGGTATGATGACAACCCGGGACATGGAAATTGAAAAGCATATACTGACAGCCAAGTGCAGGATAGTCAATATAATGTGGCTTCTCATAACTGCTTCCAGGCAGACTAAGCCGTTCACTACCAGGCATATCATAATAACCGTCGCTTGAAGCCGGCTCAGGAAGAAACCAGATGTGGATTTGATCCAGATGTGGACGAAAACCATAATAAGCATCAAATGCCGTCAGTTTAATCACATCGTCACTCATCTCGGTGATCTGAAACGGTCCTGTGCCGACCAAGGTCCGATTAGGGTCATAATCCGCTGGCAGTACCGTCATGCGAATACAACTGAACAGATGCAGAAAAAAACGGTTTGCCCGATGCAATATAAACCTGATGCAATAATCGCCGTTCACTTCTGTTCGCTTAATATCGCGGTACAGCCATAGGGATGAACAATTAGTCTCAAACAAACGGTTCAAGGAAGCCTGAACATCAAGCGATGTCATCAGACGTCCATCATGGAAACGAACCCCTTTTCGCAAATAAAATACCCATTCTTTATGTTCGTTGTTAGGTTCCCATGAATGTGCAAGCGCGGGGATGAAGGTATCCGTGTGGGCGTCGTAAGTAATCAATGTGCTGCATATTTGGCCAAGAAGATAGGTTTCAAAAGCAGTATAAACCGAAGCTGGGTCCAAATCACCCAGTTGACGTGATCTCAACATGCGAAGGGTATCCTGACCGGAGGCCGTTTCGGTGTAACTGCGAAATCCCATCTGCTCATGAAGGGTGAGCATCAGTTTTTCCCGCATTAAGTCATCGATTCGGACACTTCCAATCAACTCGATGGCTTCTTTCAGTTTGCCTTTGGATAGAAGTTCAGTAAAGTTGAATTCTAAAGCATCATTCAGACTTCGCAGGAGTGTAAGCTCGGAATGATGGCCTCGTCCTCGCCCAGGTTTCCAATGGATAAAATGTTGCTCCTCCAGTTTTCGTAGAATGAATTTTACATTCCGTGGAGTACAGCAGAGAACGGAGGAAAGATTTTCAATCGTTACACGTATAGGTTCATTGATCCTGATTGAGAGTATTTCAGAGCCAGCTAGTCTTAGAAAGTGAGTGTATATCGTATCCATGCATGTAGCTCCTCCATAAAGGTGAAAAGTGACAACGAATCATTACACTTTTACTTCCCCCTTTTATCTTTACAATTATACCTAAGAGGATGACAGAATTCATCCATTTTTGTAGCAACAGATAGATAGAGAGAGCAGCAAGATAGGAGAATGAAAGATGAAGCATATTTTGAAGCAAATTCACCCACTGGCCTGGACCATTATTATTGGAACGATGTTCGGGCGCCTCGTAACGTCGATGAGTATTCCGTTTCTATCCATCTATCTGACACGTGTGCTTGAAGCCACGCCGACCCAGACGGGAATCACGGTAGCGGTAAGCTCACTGGCAGGAGTGCTCGTCAGCTTTTACGGCGGATATATCTCTGATCGGATCGGTCGCAAAATCGTTATGCTCGTATCGGTATTTAGTTGGGCCGCTGTATTTTTCATTTTTGCGGCAGCCGAGCATCTATGGGTATTCTTTGTTGCCAATACGTTAAACGGTTTGTGCCGGGCTGTGTTTGAGCCAACCTCAAGAGCATTGTTATCTGACATCACCTCGCCGCAGAACAAACTGCTAGTGTTTAATTTGCGATATGCTGCCATAAACCTGGGTGTTGTATTTGGACCAATTATCGGATTTCAGCTGGGATCATCGGAATCGACGTTTCCTTTTGTCATCTCGGGGCTCGTTTATATTGCGTATGGTCTGATTCTGGGTCTTCAATTTAAACTGCATCAGGCTAATTTGCCTGGACGTCTAGAGGTTATTGCACCGCGTCTGCGCGAAGCTCTATTGACCACCGGAAGGGATAGGGTATTCTTGCCAGTGTTGATTGGTACGATGTTTTGTGTGTTAGGTTATGGGCACTTCAGCTCAACGTTAGCGCAGTATTTGGCGAGAAGTCCAATCTTTGAAAATGGAAGTCAGATGTTCTCGTATATGCTTTCACTCAACGCAATCACCGTTCTCATTATCCAGTATCCACTCGTTCGCACTTTCCGGAATGCACCGCCGCTTGTGCCATTAATTTTGGGTAATCTGCTCGTAGCCGCGAGTCTGCTGTTATTCGGTTTTGCCGAAGGGATCGTACTGATGATGATCAGTGTCATCCTGTTTACAGTGGGGGAAGTACTGCTCTTTACCATGATGGATATGCTTATCGACCGAATTGCAAAGCCGGAATGGAAAGGAACGTATTTTGGTACGATCGGTTTCAACAATATTGGAAATGTTGCGGCTCCGGTCATTGGTGGGTTGCTGTTAAGCCAGCTTGGTGCGGGGAACGGACTAGCCGTCTTTATTCCCATTGCTATAACGACAGCACTCGGGGTTCCTTTTCTGCTAATAGCACATAAGCGACTTGTAAGCAGAGAAAAGCAAACACCTGAATCTGTACAAATTGGACTCTAACAGATGAAGTAAATAACAATTCAGTTAATAATTATGTTGACGTATAAAGAATGAACGAATACAATAAACAACAAATATGTGGAACGGGTGGGACAAAAAATGATGGATCAGGCAGCGCAGGTAATTCAACCAATAATTGAATATGCATGAGCATAGTGACATTATCCAGGTAGAGTATTGAGCACGTTTGGACAGTCCAGCTTACTGCAACCCTGTCTGGACGCTCATTCATACTGCGACGTTAGAGAAGAAGAAGCTGAAATGTCACATTTCTTGCTGGCTTTTCGATCCAATCAAGCTGTAGATGAACTTCATTCATCTATGGCTTTTTTTCATTTCACCAGACTGTTCGCATGGAAAGGAGCATGAGTAAGAGTAAGAGTAGAAGTGAGAACTGGCATCCATTCCAAGTTGTCACTTTAAGATCAATCTATATCCATGAGAAAGGAAGAATAAACTATGGTTAACGCTTGCAAACAATGTGTTTCTTCGGGAGGCTTTGCTGATTACAATTCGCTCATACATGATTCATCATAGCGAAAGCAATCAAAAGTACGGTTTGGAAGACTTCAACATTCAAAAATGTTGATGATGCAGCGAGACAATGTATAGATCTAATAAAATTATTAATTAAAGGGGTGGGGCTGGTGCCCGAAACAGAAAAACGCTCCATGTCATGGCTGCTACGATATTTAAAACCGGTGAAAGGCAAGCTGGCCGTGTTGCTGATCATGTTGTTAACGTCAACAGGGCTGCAGCTTCTCAATCCACAGATTATCGGGCGATTCATTGATACGGCTGCAAGCGGCGGAATTCTGGGTGATCTGGTGCAGCTTGCTGGGCTTTTCCTGCTTATTGCTGTGAGCAATCAATTGATCACGATCGCCGTCAGTTATTTAGGGAACGATGTAGCCTGGCGAGCAACAAACAGGATGCGCGGAGATTTGCTGAAACATTGCCTTAGGCTGGATATGCGTTTTCATAACGTCAAAACACCTGGAGAGATGATTGAACGCGTGGATGGGGATGTAACGAGCATTTCGAACTTCTTCGCTTTGTTTATCGTGCAGGTCATCGGAAGTTTTGTCCTGCTTGCAGGTATTCTGGGATTCATGTTTACGATTAACGTACCCATCGCACTGGTTATGACCGTATTCACGTTATTATCTATTTTGTTCATGGTCGTTATTCGCAATCTTGGGGTGGAGTCCTCCAAAAATGAGCGGGCTGCCAGTGCTTCTTTGTTCAGCTTGATTGAGGAGCGAATTGCCGGTATTGAGGATGTGCAGGCGAATGGACATGTGCCATACGTGATGAACCGCTTCTTTCGCACGATGCGCACCGTTTTCCTCAAAGGTCGAAAGGCGTGGATGCTCAGGGTGATTCCGTGGAACACCACGGTGGTCATGTTTATTGTATCCGTCACGGTCGTCTTGCTACTCGGTGTGCACTACTATATCGAAGGAGCAATCAGTATTGGGACCTTGTTTCTGATCTATCAATACAGCCAAATGTTGAATGAACCCATTGAGCTGCTTGGCGATCAGGTACAAGAGTTTCAAAAGGCAAAATCAGGCATGCTTCGTTCCCGCGAATTACTGTCTTTACGAAGCGAAATTCAGGACGGAAGTGAAGAGAGGTTGCCTGATGGCCCGCTCGGACTCGAATTCGATCAGGTACATTTCAGTTACAACGAGGATAAACCTGTTCTTCAGGATATTACCTTTGAGGTGAAACCAGGAGAACGGCTCGGTATCATCGGTCGTACGGGAAGTGGAAAATCAAGCCTTAGCCGTGTTCTTCTACGCCTGTACAATCTGGATCAGGGAACGATACGGATCGGTGGAACTGATATTACGAAGTTATCCATGCAGGCTCTGTATCGCAGAGTGGGAATGGTGACACAGGATGTGCAATTGTTTGATGGCACACTACGTGACAATCTGACTTTGTTTAATCCAGAAGTGTCGGATGCCATGATTAAGCAAACAACAGAGCGACTGGGGCTGCATCACTGGATTGATACACAGCCAGAAGGCTTGGATACACACCTGACTGCAGGAGGTGCTTCGTTGTCTGCTGGGGAGGCGCAGCTCTTCGCTTTGACCCGTGTATTTCTAACGGAGCCGAGTCTGGTCATACTGGATGAGCCTTCTTCACGGCTTGATGCAGCGACCGAGAATTTACTTCAATCCGCTATTGATGAATTAATGAAAAGATCAACAGGTATCATTATTGCGCATAGATTAGCCACGCTGGAGAAGGTGGATAAGATTATGGTTCTAGGTGGGGGCAGGTTGCTGGAATTCGGATCAAGAGTGGAGCTTGCGAATAATCCGTCCTCCCATTACGCACGACTTCTGGTTACGGGCCAAGAGGAGGAACTGGCATGAATGTAACAGGATTTATAGGGCGTTTGTTTCGCTTTAAGCCTTATCTTTTTTTAATTAACGGTTTGTTATGGTGTATCTTTCATTCGCTTCCACTAGCCATGGGGCTTGGGATGCAGTGGTTCTTTGACCGGACAGCAACGGGAAGGGCTGACTACATGTGGCTTGCTGTGCCGCTCATTGTCATCGCGTTGTTCCGCTTGACCCGCGTCGGCACGTTCTTTGTCGCTTTCCACGCTTGGGTCACCTATATGTATCATATTCAGGCCATTTTGCGGACGAATATGCTGGCTGGCATTATGCGCTGGCCGGGACGAAATCTTCCTGCATCTCCAGGTGAAGCGATGAGTCGGTTTCGGGATGACGTGGATGAAGTCGTTGAATATATCGAATCCTGGGTGGACTTTTGGGGTCGATTAGTCTTTGCAGTGGTATCGATTGTGATTATGGCCAACATTAACTGGAAGATTACACTTGTTGCCGTTTTACCGCTCTTGGTGGTGACGCTATTGAATAATCTGTCAGGTAATCGTGCAAGAAAATATGCACAGGTAAATCGTGAAGCCACAGGTCGTATTACCAGCTTTATTGCCGAGACGTTTGGGGCTGTGCAGGCACTGAAGCTGGGTCAGGCAGAAGAACATGTTTCCACGCGATTCAATCGGCTGAATGAAGAACGACGTCAGGCTGCCCTAAGAGACAATCTGTTCAAGCAATGGATGAAGTCACTTAATCAGCATGTATTAAGTATATGTACCGGGCTTATTTTGTTAATGTGTGCTGCGGAAATGAAGGCGGGTCACTTTACGGTGGGGGATTTTGCCTTATTTACAAGTTATCTCGTCAACATCGGATTTAGCATTTCCTTGTTTGGATACATGGTATTCCAGCATAAAAGGCTCAAGGTGTCTTATGATCGTATGCGGACACTTTTTCGTCCAGGTGAAGAGGATCAGATTATGGAGAAACGGGAAATCTATCTTTACGAAGAGCCACCAGAGCCAGTAAATGAAGCAAGAGAGCCGAAGGAGAAATTGCGTGAACTTGAAGTAAATGGCCTTAGCTATCGCTATGAGCATTCATCCAACGGTATACAAGACATCAACTTCAAGCTGAAAAAGGGACAATTTCTTGTCATTACAGGACGTATCGGTTCTGGTAAATCAACATTAGTTCGTACACTGCTTGGACTTCTGCCCAAACAACAGGGTCAAATTCTCTGGAACGGAGAGCACGTAGATCCCGCAACATTTCTTATGCCGCCTAGAGCCGCATATACGCCTCAAGTTCCAAGGCTGTTCAGTGACACGCTCAGAGAAAATATCGTTCAAGGCAAACAGGGAAATGTAGATCAGGCGCTGGAAAAAGCCGTTCGACTCTCTGTTTTGGATAAAGATATCAAACAGTTGGATCAGGGATTGGAGACGCCTGTTGGACCAAGAGGTGTCATGTTATCGGGTGGTCAGATTCAGCGTTCAGCAACAGCGCGAATGCTGATGACCGAGGCAGATCTGTTTATATTTGATGATCTGTCCAGTGCGCTTGATGTGGAAACAGAGCAGCTGGTATGGGACGGACTTTTCAAAGAGAGAGATGTTACATGTATTGCCGTATCTCACCGCAAGGCCGCTCTCACCAAGGCAGATCACATTATCGTAATGAAAGATGGACGTATTGAAGCCGAAGGGAAACTGGCCGATTTGCTTGAAACAAACGAAGAGATGCAACTGTTATGGCAGGGAGAGCAGGTACCAGTGAAGGCTGGGTAAGATAGGTTTTAACGGAAACAGGTAGAGTAGCAACGTGATTAATTCAAATGTCATAAAATAAAAGAAAAAACTGTACAGATCTTGCCTGAATGCAGGCGTAGGATCTGTACGGTTTCTTCACTTTTTATAAAGCCCGGTAGAGGAGCTATGATCTTATTTTTCTTTAAGCGATCAAGGAATACGCAATGATAACCAAGAAAATGATTGTGATATGGTTAATGGAGAAAATAAACATACGCTGGGACCATTTTTTGGTTTCTTTTTTGTCAAACGTAGCCACACTAAGAATGAGCCAGGCCAGACTTACCAGAAAAGCCACAATGGCAACAAACGGGCTCATTGGCCAGAACAGGAAACTGGAAAGCAGCAGCAATACCAGGTAAACGTTTGTTTGTACATAAGTACGTCCAATACCTTTTACCACAGGTAACATCGGAACGCCTGCCGCCTTGTATTCATCGAAGCGACGAATAGCGATACCGTAGAAGTGAGGCATTTGCCAGAGTAACATCGTTACGACCAGTGCCCAGATTTCAAAGTGTCCAAGTTCCGGAGAGATGGCTGCCCATCCAATCAGCGGAGGAACAGCACCAGACAGACTACCTACCTCAGTGTTGTAAATCGTTGTACGTTTGGTCCACATCGTATATGGAATGACGTAAAGGAACAAACCAAGAAGGCCAAAAAAAGCAGCCGATGGAGATGCGATGTACAGCATGATCGCACCAATCAACGTAATCGTAAACCCAAGAATCAGACCTGCCTTGGTATCGACCCGTCCTGTAACGGTAGGACGTTTCTTCGTACGCTCCATAATCGCATCAATGTCCCGGTCATACAGATTGTTGAATACCCCAGCTGCTCCGATGATTAATGAAGAACCGAGAAATGAAAGTACAATCGGAACAATATTAGCAACGATAGATGCATTAAATACATATAAAGCTAGACTTAAACCTGCAAACATGGCGATCAAGTTGGACTTGATGATTCCAATTTTGATCGTATCTAAAAATACTTTTGGAATCGAGCTGTACTCCAGGCCGATATTGGCTTGTGGTTCATTATTTAATGTTTTCAAATACTCACTTCCTATTGTTTATACTTAATATAATATGTGTCCATTATATCATCCATTTCATGTTGTGATTTATGTAACACTCTAGTATTTATAATAATGTCATTTGATTGTGAACAATTTAAAAACAAGAACTTTTTTAATTGTTAAAACAACAGTTCTGTGCTACGCGCGTATTTTCATTAGATTGTCATCGTTTAATTGTAGTAATGAAAGAAAGATATTGCAAATACGAAATAATAACTGTATTGTAGATATAAGATATCTCTAATAGTCTCGTTTAAAGGGGATAAATACAGTGTTCCATTGACTGTTAGAAGGGACGCTATTAGATATTTCACATTTCCTTGCTTCTTAAGTACCAAGTGTGCAGAGGAAAGAGAGAATATTTTTTTGTTTTTATTAGAGATATTAAATATCTGGAAAGGATGTTATATATGAATGAAGATCGTAATACATTTGATGTCGTGATCGTGGGAGGAGGTCCTGCTGGACTTAACGCTTCACTGGTACTTGGGAGAGCCCGAAAACATGTACTTGTTATTGATGATCAAAAACCTCGGAACTGGGTTACCCGAGAGACGCACGGCTTTTTAACCAGAGATGGCGTGAGTCCACAGGAATTCCGCAGAATTGCAAAAGAAGAGATCGCTGCGTATCCTTCAGTGCATTTTGCATCTGATACCGTGATGGAGATTACGGGACAACATGGTGAGTTTGTTCTTAGAACAGTCGAAGGAAAGCAGTATAATGCGAATAAGGTTTTATTTGCTGTTGGGAAAAGAGATTTGCCTTTGAATATTACTGGTTTATCCGAAGTATACGGAAAAAGCGCATTTGTCTGCCCGTACTGTGATGGATGGGAACTACGGAATCGGCAGCTTGTCATCATTACCAGCGCCAACCATGCATTACATATGGCTAAATTAATCTCTGGCTGGACAAGTCAGTTTACGCTGTGCATCCAAGATGACAATTCTATAGAAGCAGAACAGAAGCAAGAAATTTTACGTCATGGTGTGCAGGTTTATGAAGCTCCTATTCAATCGATCAGATCGGTGGAAGGAATGGTAAGCGCAGTTGAACTGAGTGATGGAACATGGATTCCTTGTACGGGCATCTTCTTCCAGCCCAAGCTTCAAACAGGTTCAGATTTGCCAAAAGTCATAGGTTGCGAGATGACGGAGACAGGAACCATTGTCGTTGATGCACAAGGAAGAACATCTGTCCCTGGTGTGTTCAGTGCAGGAGATGCTGCATCTGAACTGTATCAGGCGATCACGGCAGCATCGTTAGGTGCATTAACTGCAGCTAGCATTAACAATGAGTTAAACGTTGAAGCTTGGGATTTTAACTAAAGATAACCATACGAAGTGAAACCGCCAGCTGATTCTCGATCACATGTCGATAAAGCTGACGGTTTTACTTATGCCTCTATATAGTAGGGAATTGTTATTTTTTCGTAAAATTTAAAATAAAAGCATTGACATGTTGCCCGCGAGCGACTTTAATTATATAGACCGATTGTTATAATTTATTGAAGGAAGTGGCTTTCTTTGAGTGAAAAGTCGAATGCCAGAGATCTTATTGTTGGCACAGCAGCGAGACTTTTTTTTTCACAAGGGTATCATGCGACCGGTCTGAATCAGATCATTAAGGAGAGTAACACACCGAAAGGTTCGTTATATCATTATTTTCCTAAGGGGAAAGAAGAGCTGGCTCTCGAATGCATTCAATCAGCCAATGCACATATCTTGCAAAGGTTTGAGGAAATTTTTGCAGCCCATGAGACGACTGCAGAAGGCATTCGGCAATTCATCTATGAAACAGCGAATGAAGCGGAAGCAAATGGTTATACGGGTTTTTTGCCATTCAGCTTCTGGGCTGCTGTAGAGACTTCCTGTATCAGCCAACAGCTGCGTACGGCTTCACAGAACGTATTTGCAGGTTGGCAGGGCATCATTGCTAAGCATCTCATGTTGGACGGAATGGAAGAAGGGAAGGCTCGTGAGACAGCGCTACTTGTTATTTCCCTGATGGAAGGCGCATTGATTATTACGCTGACCAATCAGGATAAACAGCCCATGCTGACGGCTGCTGATTATCTGTCAGTGGTAGCAAAGAATGTTAACCAGAATCAATAGGTTGTACCAAGAGAAAGAGAGAAAAAAAGAAATCGTTGGATACGTTTGAGGAGGATGGGAACGTGGAAGCTTCCATGAAGGCTGATACAGCAAAAGATCAGCAAGAAACACAGCAGTATAAGGTTTTTCCGATTTTGTTTGCCATGTTGCTGAGCGGGTTTATTGGTTTATTTGGAGAAACGGCTCTGAATGTCGCTTTGACACCACTAATGGGTTTACTTGAGGTTGGGCCAACAACCATTCAATGGTTAACCACAGGATATTTGCTTGTACTCGGTATTCTGGTGCCCGTATCGGGTTTATTGTTGCAATGGTTTACGACGAGACAGCTGTTTACAACATCTTTAATATTCTCTATTGCAGGAACATTAGTTGCTGCGATTGCACCTAGCTTTGAGATTTTGTTGGTAGCTCGGGTGTTACAAGCGGTGGGAACCGCACTGTTGCTACCATTGATGTTCAATACGATATTGGTGATTTTCCCGATTGAAAAACGTGGAGCAGCTATGGGCTTGATTGGTCTGGTTATCATGTTTGCACCAGCAAGTGGCCCAAGCATTTCGGGTCTGATTCTGGCGAACTTGAGCTGGCACTGGATTTTCTGGATTTCCTTGCCGTTTTTCCTGATCTCCTTGGTATGCGGATTGTTGTTCCTCCCGAACATCTCCAAGTTGACCAAGCCCAAGATTGATGTGTTGTCGATTGTCCTGTCCACACTTGGTTTTGGTGGTATCGTTTATGGTTTCAGCAGCGCAGGAGGACATGGTGAATCTGGCGGAGGTTGGACTAGCCCGGTTGTTATCGCTACGTTAGCCATTGGTATCGTCGCATTGCTCTTGTTCAGTATCCGTCAATTGAGTATGAAAGAGCCGGTGATGAATCTAAGAGCGTTCAGATATCCGATGTTTACAATAGGTTTGCTCTTGGTCTTTATCTGTATGATGATGATTCTGTCATCCATGCTGATCTTGCCGATGTATCTGCAGCAGGGAATGGCTGTTACAGCACTTACCGCTGGATTGGTTTTATTGCCTGGCAGTCTGCTAAATGGATTTTTGTCTCCTGTCATGGGAAGATTGTTTGACAAGTTTGGTCCAAAATGGCTTGTAATTATCGGTATGGCCACCGTTGCTATCGTCCTGTACTTGTACACAGGTATTGAAGCAACAACGCCACTGATTAAGATTATTCTGCTGCATGTCTTCATGATGGTAGGGATTTCGATGGTGATGATGCCAGCGCAGACCAACGGATTGAATCAGTTGCCGCGTGAGTTCTATCCACACGGTACAGCAATTATGAATACACTTCAGCAGGTATCCRGCGCTATTGGTACAGCTGTTGCCGTAAGTATTTTGAGTGCTGGACAGACTCGGTTCCTGAGCAATGTAGATAACCCGCAAAATCCGGAGAATATTCTTGCAGGATTCACATCAGGTGTACAAAATGCCTTTGTTTTTGCACTGGTACTGGCCCTTGTTGGTTTTGTTATCGCATTGTTTATCAAAAGAGTGAAGGTTGGCTCGGCTGATAAACAGAAGAGTCCAATGCACTAAACCAATAGATAGAAGAAGAGCGATGTTCCCTTCATATGCAAGGGAACATCGCTCTTTCTGTCTTTCAGRAAACGATTTTTTGGGCCGATCCGGCTGTTCGTTTATCTCTATTATTTCTTAACAAGTTCGAGGATTTCATCTGCCACAATGTCCGGGTGGTATTGATGAATGTAATGTTCCGTATCCTTGACAGTTACTTGTTTGGATGAATTTGACCAGGATTTGAATTCAGCTTGTGTTTTGATCCAATCCGGTTCCGATTTACCAAAGTAATCTGCGGTCAGAATCGTGAGCGGGAATGGTAAAGGCTGTTTATTAGCTACAACAACTTTGGCATTGGCTTGCATCTCGCGTAACTCATCAACCGTGTTGGCGTTCCCGTAGTTCAGCAGAAGCGCCGTTTTATCCGCTTTTTTCAGATCCTCTGGTACCAGCTTCAACTCATTTCGATTGGCATTCGAAGCATCTACGACTTGCTGAACTTGCATACTGAGTCGGAAAAGTCCGGTTTTGATACGGAACTGATTAGCGAAACCACCAATTGTATCAACCGGGTTATCCTGATCCGTTGCGTAGTATTCAGGACTTCCACCGTCAATCATCACGATACCTTTGACCAGATTAGGATACTTCTCAGCAAATCGAAGGGTCTCTAATGAGCCAAGGGAGTGAGCTACAAGTACGTAAGGCGGTTTTTGTCCAGAAACCTGGAGCAATTCATGCAATTCGTCAGCTACCGTGTCTACATCCCGTTTTTTATCCGTTCTGTCACTATATCCATAGCCAAAGCGGTCATATACCGCAAATTTCGTATTAGGAGCAAGCTTTTCATATAATGGATAGTAGTCTACATAAGGATTGGCCGTTCCCCAGCCTGAGGCAAGAACGACAGTGACATCGCCTTCGCCGCCTGTATACAGGTGCATCTTATCTCCATGTACTTCATATAGCTTGCCTGGTGGTGTAAATGTTTTTTCATCCTGTGAAGAACTAACCTGCTGATAGATCAAACCGGAACTTAACAGAATAATGATTAACGAAAGGTCGACAATCAGAAATTTAACAAGTCTTTTACGCCATTTTTTGCTCATGGTTACTCACACTCTCTCTTGTTTTTCTATATCATATATGCCCAGTCTTATACGTGTGGAAACAGTATCTTAATTCTAGCTTAACGGCACTGTAGTTCCTATGAATCACACAAAATTGAATATCGACAAGCGATGAATTATGATGAAATAAGATTAGCATTTCTCCACCAGACGAGCCATGGAATATGGAGAACAGAAGGGTGAAATATGACGAAATACGAAAATCAGATTCCAACGTCCGCCGGTATGAGCATTAAGTCACTCACAAGTATATTGAGAGATTCCATGCGCCGACATGTAGAACGGAGGCCGTCCGGGAATATACCTATGGAACACTATCAAACTGCCACAACAGAGGATATGTCTGAACATTCACAGGTGACATGGTTTGGGCACTCTGCTTTTTTGCTTGAAATCGAAGGTCACAGACTGCTCTTTGACCCCATGCTGGGTGATCGACCGTCACCCGTGTCGTGGGTAGGTACGAAACGTTTCAGCAAAGATCTGCCCATGCAGCCTGAAAACTTTCCTACTTTGGATGCGATTGTGATCTCTCATGATCATTATGATCACCTTGACGCTTCTTCTATTCGAAAATTAAAAAGCAAGACCAATCGTTTTATCGTTCCACTTGGTGTAAGCAGACGCTTAATCAAATGGGGAGTGCCAGCGGACCAGATTACAGAGCATCAATGGGGGGATGAATTCTCCTTCAAAGGTTTAACATTCGCTTGTGCACCAGCTCGTCACTTCTCAGGCAGAGGGTTATTTGATCGGGATTCGACGTTATGGTGCTCATGGGTTATTCTTGGACAGGAAACGAAAGTGTTTTTCAGTGGAGACAGTGGGTACGGTCCACACTTCAAGGAGATTGGAAGCAAGTATGGACCGTTTGATCTGACCTTGATGGAATGCGGTCAATATGACGAACGCTGGTCCAACATTCATATGATGCCCGAGGAAACGGTACAAGCCCATCTGGATGTGGGCGGAAATGTATTGATCCCCATTCATTGGGGGGCATTTACCCTCGCCTATCATGCTTGGAATGAACCAGCAGAGCGGGTTACCCGTGCCGCACGAAGCTTGAATGTGCCGGTTGTTACACCGGTTATAGGCGAGATAGTTATGCTAAATGGAAATGTTCGTGAGATGCATTCCTGGTGGAGAAGGAAACAGGAGTAAGATTACAAGCATTACAATCATTACAAGCAAGCGTCTCACTCAACAGATGAGTGGACGCTTTTGTTTTAATTGATAAATGAAATCGCGGTAAAGATCAATATAAGACCCATGATGATATTAAAAGGTCGCTCGTATTTTAACAGGAACTTTTGAAATAAACGTCCACCCAATGCCCAGGTGAGATTCGCACTGATTCCAATCAGGGTGAGTAGTAGCGAGTATAGTATGAGTTGGGCATGTGACTGTGTATAGGGCAGGACAAACACCGACAGGGCTGTAAGCCCGTATAAGATGACCTTGGGATTGATCAACTGAAGAGTKAATCCAAACGAAAAGGAATAATGAATTTTTGACTTGTCCTCGGCCTCGCTTTTAGCAGACGTACTCTTCATTATTTTGAAGGCCAGATAGAGCATGTAAATACACCCAAATACGTTTAAGGCCGGGGTAATGACCGGGATGTACTGATAAAGAATAAGGTTGAAATAACTGGACAGTATCATGATAAGAAGACATCCGGCAGCGACTCCGCTAATAAATGGGAATGTAAATTTGAAACATTGTTCCTTTGCATGAGACATGGCGATGATGTTGTTGGGTCCTGGCGTAAAAGAAGCAATGATTGCGTAAGTGACTAAAGATAAAATATCCATATGTTCTCCTTGTGAGATTAGAATGTATGCTATAATGCACCATAAGGTCGCTATAACGCATGTGTGTTATGATTGTACAACATGTGCTGTATATTGCACAAGAGGATTAGGAAGAAGTGAGGTGCATTTTTCGTGGAAAATATTAATTTGATTTTGGCTCGGAACCTCAAGCAAATCAGGGAACAAAGAAAGCTGAGCCTGGACAAGGTCGCAGAAATGTCAGGCATTAGCAAGACGATGCTTGGTCAGATTGAACGCGGGGAATCCAATCCGTCGATTGCAACGGTCTGGAAGATTGCGAACGGATTAAAAATATCATTCACTGCACTTATTCATGAACCGCAGTCTGACACAACTATTCTCATGAAGGAGGACATCAAAGTTTTGCGGGAAGATGGGGGACGAGTCCGGATCTATCCTCATTTTTCTTTTGAAGAAGGGCGTCGTTTTGAAATGTATATGATGGAGATGGACGAGAAGTCATCGTTGCGTGCTGAACCACACATTGAAGGGGCTGAGGAATTCATAACCGTGTATGAAGGGGAAGTCACGATCCGAGTAGGGGAAACGGAACACAAGTTAAGGCAGGGAGATTCGATCCGTTTCAAGGCAGATCAGCCACATGGTTACGAACATTCGGGAGCAGGCAGTAACAAACTAAGCATGGTCATACACTATTCCAAGTAACAAGGAATATGATGCACTCACCGATGTGAGGCACCATATTACGTCTGTACTCATCTGGTTCAATGCTTGATATCGAAGCTGCATGGTTCATGAATACTGCGTTCTTATTTGTTCGTGGAGTGCTGTTTGTTTGGTAACTTGTCTCCGGGTGTTCCTTTACCATTGTTTTTGTTGTGGCGCGCTTTCTCCGCATTTTCATTAACCTTTTTCACAAATTCTTGTGTATTTTCCATCCGGGTTCATGCTCCTTTCCAAAAGAGAGAATGGGTAATTCAAGCTTAATATAACCAGCAGCAGTTCATTTTATTTGAACAGTCACCAGGAAACTGGACAGGTGCTGAACAGGTACTTAAACTAGATATGTATTGGACTATTTTTTACATGGCAACGGAGAGGAGGAACTACATTTGTTACAAAAATTCGGGTTTACCCAATACGAAAGTCAGGTTTACGAGGCTATACTTGCGCAGGATGAGCCGCTGGATGCAACAACGATTGTAGGCGCCTCGAACGTACCTAAGGCGAAGATTTATGAAGTACTCAACCGTTTGATTGATAAGGGGATCGTGCTGACAACGATGGATGGCAAGAAAAAACTGTACATGGCAGTGGATCTGCAAACGGTCATTCACAAAATCAAACTTGATTTTGATAAGGATATCGAAACCTTGAAACAATACAAAATCAAGCGAACCTTCACCGACGAGCATATCTGGACGTTAAAGGATGAGTCATCTATTGCTTCGAACATTGAGCAGTTGATTGAAGAGGCGGATTCGTCGATTCTTTTTCTGGCCTGGAATGAGAGGATGGAGAGTTACCGCAGTTTGCTGGAGCAGAAGGAGAAGCAAGGCGTGTATGTAGAAGTGCTTGCGGTTGGTGGTTTGGAAAGTTCTCTGACTCGCAAATACTCACTTATCCCGCTACTTGATGCGCCAGAACCTTCACAACTGCTTATTGTGGATCATGCCTATCTGTTGTTCGCCGGGTTGGAAAATGAATCGTGGAAAGCAATTAAGACGATGTCCAAACCCATTGTTAAAGCAATGACGGATTATTTCTATCACGACGTGGCTCTGACACAGATTACCAAAAAATACGGGGATCAACTATTGCAGGACGAAGAGATTGAACGTTTGCTTACGAGATTGATCTATTAGGAGACTATTCTTTCGAAGAATAGTTTTTGTTTTGTATACTTTTGAAAATGGGATGAAAACAAACTGAAATAATTCGAAATTATTCATTGAACTTTTCTCTCTGTTGGGTTACTATCGTAGTTGTAACTTGTTAGGGGGATTTGGAACAATGAATAAAAAAGTATATGTTTTGGCGATTGCTGCCTTTGTGGTT
This sequence comes from Paenibacillus sp. 2TAF8, assembly GCF_052114825.1. Taxonomy (NCBI): domain Bacteria; kingdom Bacillati; phylum Bacillota; class Bacilli; order Caryophanales; family Paenibacillaceae; genus Paenibacillus; species Paenibacillus sp. 2TAF8. Next base: position 452,841 of record NZ_JBFRFN010000002.1, on the reverse strand, counting down.
GGAACGGTTGAACTGATTTTGGGTGGCATTCTCGATCTGATTGCAACTGATCTTCATCTTTCTTTGGCGAAAGCCGGATATCTGATCTCAATCTTTTCACTCGTATATGCGCTGTCTGCGCCGATCTTGTTAAATGTAACGGCCCGATTTGAGCGTAAAAAGGTATATATGGTTACGTTATTCGTATTTCTAATCAGCAATCTGGTCTCTGCATTCAGCGTTAACTTTTACATGTTAATGGCAGGACGCATGCTTGGAGCTGCAGCAGGTTCGCTTATTTTTGTGTTATCTCTGACGCTAGCATCACGCATCGTTGAACCTGAGTACAAAGGTCGCGCGGTTGGCACGATTACAATGGGGGGAAGTGCATCACTGGTTCTGGGCGTACCAATTGGTATCTATATAGGCAACGCGTTTGGATGGCGGGAGGTGTTCATGCTGATTGCCATATTGACTGTATTGGTAATGGTGTCTATCGGCCTCGCTATGGATCGTGTACAGCCTGCTCCTGCCGTGAGCCTGAAAAATCAGCTTAAAGCTCTATGGAATCCGAAAATGCTGGCGATTCACGCCACGACACTGCTCGTTCTGGCGGGGCATTTGACGTTATATGCGTACTTTACACCGTTTCTGCAGGAAACCATTGGAGCTAGTGCAACGGCGATTACCTTGATCTACATGATGTTTGGGCTCGCCGCAGTTGCAGGCGGGGGTATTGGCGGTATGTTATCCGATCGTCTTCATCCGGCTAAGGCGATTTTGATCGTGCTGGTTCCGTTTATGATCAGTATGGCGGTTATACCGTTTAGCACGGGGCTGCCTTTGATCGCTTTTCTACTGCTGTTAAGTGTCTGGGGGGCTCTAAGCTGGACAGTTACACCGGTGCAAAATAGTCTGATTATCAAGACCTCACCTGAAACATCTGAAATATTGATTAGTACTAACTCAGGGATAGCCCATGCGGGTATCGCGCTGGGTACCTATATTGGCGGCCTTGTTATTGACCATTCATCCATTATGAACACAGGATGGGTTGGCTCGATCCTTGTGTGTGTCGGACTTGTTGCTGCTGTTCTCGCAATGAGTATGAAAGAAAAGCATGCCCATGTGATGGCTTGAGAATAGACATTTTCAGATAAAATAAAACCTTTGTATTTCCGAACTTTTTTTGCGGAAGTACAGAGGTTTTTTTGTAATTTAATAAGTAGTGTTATTGGGAATAACGTGGTTATTGCATCGGGATAAAAAAAGACCGCTCTCGGCATACGGATCAAGCTGAAAAGCCGCACTGTGGCGAATTTCTTGATCTCGTGTTGCCGAAGAGAGGTCCCCTTTTATATTATGAAGCTTAGCGCTTCAGACTTTTTCCATTGCTGCTAATAATCTCTTTGTACCAGTGGAATGATTTTTTGCGATAACGCTCCAATGTGCCTGAACCATCATCGTGACGGTCAACATAGATGAAGCCATAACGTTTTTTCAGCTGAGCGGTGGATGCACTCACAACATCGATACAACCCCATGAGGTGTATCCCATAATATCTACTCCATCTTCCAACGCTTCGCCAACTTGAACAAGATGGTCATTCAAATATTGGATGCGGTAGTCATCTTCCACGGTTTTCTCGCCATCCGGACCTGTAATTAACTCGTCGACTGCACCAAGACCATTTTCAACGATAAACAGCGGTTTCTGGTAACGGTCATAGAACATGTTCAACACATAGCGCAGTCCTTGCGGGTCAATCTGCCAGCCCCACTCACTTGCAGGCAAATACGGGTTAGGGATTCCACCGATCAGATTTCCTTCACCAGCCACTTGTTTGGCAGGATCAGCCGTCTGACATGTGCTCATGTAATAACTGAAGGAGATGAAATCCACGGTGTTAAGCAGCATCTCTTGATCGCCGTCTTCCATATGAATCTCAATACCTTTTTCACGGAAGTAACGTTTCATGTATCCAGGATAGCGTCCACGGACGTGCATATCACCGAAGAAATAATTGCTATGTTCATACTCCATCACTTTGATCACATCATCCGGGTTCGGAGTTAACGGGTACGTCGGCATACTCAAAATCATACATCCGATCTGAGCATCAGGGATGATCTCATGACACAGCTTCACTGCGGACGCACTTGCCACGAGTTCGTGGTGGATCGCTTGATACAGATCTTGCTTACTTAGCTTTTCTTTGGGTGTGTAGATCCCACCACTCATGAACGGGAATTCAAGAATAGAGTTGATCTCGTTGAAGGTAAGCCAGTACTTGACTTTGTTTTTGTATCGATTGAAAACAGTTGTTGCATAGCGCTCATAGAAGCCGATCATTTTCCGGTTAACCCAGCCATCATATTCTTTGGCAAGGTGCAGAGGTGTCTCATAGTGAGATAACGTGACCAGCGGCTCAATACCGTACTTGCGGCATTCATCAAACAAATTATCATAAAATTGCAGGCCCTCTTCATTCGGCTCAAGCTCGTCCCCTTTGGGAAAAATGCGAGACCATGCGATAGAAGTACGGAACACTTTGAAACCCATCTCGGCAAACAGCTTCACGTCTTCCTTATAACGGTGGTACATGTCGATACCGATCAGTTTCATATTGTCGTCTGTGGGCTCTTCCGTAATCGAACCCATGACACCTCGCGGGGCAACGTCTTGTGTGGACAAACCTTTACCACCTAGATTGTATGCACCTTCAGCCTGGTTCGCCGCAATGGCACCGCCCCACAGAAAGTTCTCGGGAAATGAATACGTGTGATTCGATGATTTACTCATATATATCGCTCCATTCATTTAATTCATGGTGAACGTGCTGCGTTCACAGTAGTATTTTCTCTCAAAAAAAGCTTACACGTTGTAACGGGTTACACGTCAAGTTTTACTTTTGCAGAGGAGATGAGGCATACTATATTTGGTGTTTGTTCGCATGAAAGGAGCATCGGAATGTCCAAATTTGATGAAATTATGAAACGCTCCGGTTATTCGAGAGCCACCGTATCCCGGGTGATCAACCGTTCGCCTCATGTTAGCGATGAAGCCAGAAGGGTGATTACCGAAATTATGAATGAGCTGGATTACATACCTAACCGAAATGCGGTATCTTTGTCCACGGGGCAGACGAAGCAGATCGGGATCGTAACGGCGATGATTGATGAGCTTAGTTTGACCTTCATTAACCAATTTATGGATACCGCGATGGACTACGGATTTCAGACAATTGTATATATGTCACGCAGTGATAAACAAATTGAGCTGCAGGCCTTCGAGGATTTGCGGAGTAAACGTGTGGATGGTTTATTAATCGTGACTTGTGTGAATGATCCGGGGGAATTGAAAGCTTATATGCAATATGGACCGATGGTCTCCTGGCAGCGCATGGGGAATGATGAGATTCCTTCCATTGCCATGGATCAGGCTCAAGGGTACAGGTTGGCACTGGAGCATCTGGTGTCCAAGGGTTACACACGTATTGCCAATGTGTTTGGCCGCAGGGGCAGTTTGAATACACAGAGCCGGCGCGAAGCATATGAGGCATATATGACAAGTAAAGGTTTATCTGTCTGGCGTGAAGCTTATCAATATTCAGTTTTCACTTCATCCGACGGGGAAACAGCCTTGCGACGAATGGCCAACGGGGGCGAACTACCGCAAGCAGTGCTCTGTTCCAATGATTATGCTGCGATAGGCATCATGAGTGAGGCGCGCAGACAGAACATACGGGTTCCCGATCAACTTGCCATTGTGGGATTTGATGATATTGAATTGTCGCGTGTGCTCGAACTAACAACGATTCATAATCCAATTGCAGAGCAAGCAAAGCAGGCTTTCTATCATTTGTGGGAAGCACTTGGAAAAGAGGAACATAAGACGACATCACTCGCATATCGGTTGATCGAACGATCAACAACTTAAGCGTGAGTGTAACGGATATGGAATGATGTGAAACAGATCGGTTCTATTCAATAATTATTCAAATTTAAAGTAAATTCGAATCTTGCTAATGTTTTATACTAGGAGAGGGCTTACATACGTTGTGTGAGAATGAAATACAGCGTTGTAAAGCGTCATGTCATAAGTTACATATTTCACAAACAATCTTGCGGAAAGGTGAGAACAAACGGAATGAACACGGTCACAGGTCGATTCAGAATTGCTGGTATTTGGGAGGGCATATCCTTTCTGCTGCTTGTATTTATTGCAATGCCGTTAAAGTACTTTGCCGATATCTCTATAGCTGTAGCTGTAATGGGTATGATTCATGGTATTTTATTTCCTCTATATCTGATTGCACTAGCACATTTAGGTTTGGTCAAAAGGTGGAAGGTGTCACTTTGGATCATGGGTTTATTGGCGGGGGTGCTTCCTTTTGGAACATTTGTGTTCGAGTCGTATCTTCGAAAAAGAGACTGGCAATAACATATAACACATCACGCAAAATGCAAGGTAACGTGAACAACCTCCTGAACAAAAATAGGAGGTTGTTTTTGTATAAGCTTATTGCACATTTACCAATGCATAAATGATGGGTGCCCAGATGCCCAGCATGGAACGATGAATCGTTATTTGGGTTTAACGGTTCCCGTTTCTCGGTCAGCTAACACACTGTACCCATTGTCTGATGGTGCGGCCGAAGCAAAAGCAGAGAATGAGGAGACAACAAACAGGGCAGCAAGAAGCAGAAAAGTTTTCTTCGTCATATGCGAACCTCCTTTCTGCAAGTATGAATCACACATCCATTTTAATCCAAAATTGAAACTTGTGGGAATTTTTTTTGAGGCGCCTTTTCAAGTTGGGGCGATCACAGTCATCTGTTTGCGATATTCTGTCGGATTCAACCCGGTGTGTTTCTTGAACTGTCTGGAAAAATAATATGAATCGCTGAATCCGAGATTGTCGGCAATTTGGGTCATCGTCAGAGAGGTGCAGCTAAGCATCTCTTTGGCCTTGTCTATTTTTCGGCTGGTTATGTAATGAATAGGGGGCATACCCATCTGCTGTTTGAAAAAACGAATGAAATAATTCGGATGCATATGCAGCATCTGGGCCAAATCCTGAACGGACATGTTCTCTTCGATATGTGCATCGATATAGGTAAGCAGGCTGGACAATTTTTCAACAACAGGCGCGTTTAAATAGGTAATCTGGTTCAGTTCCAGGTTCATGATGTAATAGGAGAGCAGTTCTGTCAGTTTACTCTTGGCAATCATATGGGCGTAAACTTCTTTGGAATTCGCATAGGTAAGCACAACGTCAAAGATGTCCTGAAATCGTTCGGGCTGACTCACGTTAACCACGTGCGGAAATTGCAGAATCTGAAACAGATTGATCCCCCCGACTTTGGCGGAAAAATGACACCAATATTTGAGGAAAGGCTTGTCACTAATTGAGGAATACGATTGCTTTACCCCTTCTGGCATCAAAACGAGCTGTCCTGGCTTGGGATAATATTCCTCATCCCCGATTTTAAGCCAACCTTCACCCTCGCAAATCCAGTACAACTTGCTATAGTCCGGGGTATAGTCCAGATCTCTCCAATGCGGGCCGCAGCGGTTATAGTTCACCATAAACAGATCCACTTGCAGATTGGACAAATAGTTGGTCAGCAGTGTGTGATGATCCATGAGCATATCTCCCTGAAGGTTATTATCGTCCATCTAAACGTTAATGTTCTGCATGTGCATCGGAATCCAGCCGCACTACAATACAAATGTAGTCAACCAGGAAAGGATGGGGACAGCACATGAAGAAACATGAATATTTGCGACATATCGATGCCACAATTGCCGGTGGGAAATTCAAGGATAACTGGACTTCACTTCGTGAATCCATCGTTCCCGATTGGTATCGGCAGGCGAAATTCGGTGTTTTTATCCATTGGGGCGTTTATTCGGTTCCGGCTTATGATAGTGAGTGGTACTCACGTAATATGTACATTCAAGGCTCCAAGGCCTATGAACACCACCTTGAGGTGTATGGGAATCATAAGGAATTCGGATATAAGGATTTCATCCCGATGTTTAAAGCAGAGAAGTTCGATGCAGATGAATGGGCAGCTTTATTCAAACAAGCAGGTGCAAGATACGTTATGCCAGTTGCAGAGCATCACGACGGTTTCCAGATGTACAAGAGTTCTATCTCTCACTATAACACATATGAAATGGGTCCCAAACGTGATGTGCTTGGCGAGATGAAAGCCGCCTATGAGAAGCAGGGGTTAACCTTCTGTGTATCGTCCCACCGTGCCGAACACTGGTTTTTCATGTCACATGGAAAAGAATTTGATTCCGATATCCAAGAGCCGATGCAGTGCGGGGATTTCTATTGGCCTGCCATGCCGGAGCCAGATTTTCAAGACCTGTACGGCTCACCGCCTTCGGACGAATTTCTGGAGGACTGGCTCATTCGATGCTGTGAACTGGTAGATGAGTATCAACCGAGGGTGTTCTATTTTGACTGGTGGATTCATACGGTGGCGTTCAAGCCGTATCTCAAAAAATTTGCTGCGTATTATTACAATAAAGGCGAGGAATGGGGCATTCCGGTTGCCATCAATTACAAGCATGATGCATTCATGTTTGGCACGGCGGTCCCTGATGTGGAACGTGGACAATTTGCGGAACTGAAGCCTTATTTTTGGCAAACAGATACCGCAGTTGCAAGGAATTCCTGGTGTTATACGGAAAATAACCAGTACAAAACGGCAGAAGAGATTATCCGGGATCTCGTGGATATCGTCAGTAAAAATGGAAGTCTTCTGCTCAACATTGGGCCACGGGCAGACGGAACGATTCCAGATGAGGATCGCAATATTCTACTACGTATCGGGAAGTGGCTGGAAGTGAACGGAGAGTCGATCTACGAGACCACGTACTGGCGTACGTATGGTGAAGGGCCTACAGAGGTGAAGGAAGGTCAGTTCACGGATGGGGATACGAAGATTTTTACAAGTGAAGATATACGCTTTACGGTGAAGGGCAGCAGTCTGTATGCCACGGTAATGGTATACCCGGATAATGGAATCGTGCACATTAAATCACTGAGCGAAGGATCTTCGCATTTTCATGGCATCATTGAGAGAGTTCAGATTCTGGGATATGAGGAGCAGCCGACTTGGGAGCGAAATGAAGATGCATTAACGATTACCGCAACGGGTGTGACGAGCAATGTACCTGTCGTATTTAAAATTGACCTGGATTAAGTGTGATTTCATGGACGAATCTAATTGTGGAAAGAACCGGTGGCGAGCAGGCTGGTTCTTTTTTGTATTTTATTAGAAGAGGGTGGCTCTTAAAGTTACAGAGGGTATAAAGACCTTGATATTGAAGTTAAACAACCTAAATTATGCGCGATTGCGTAAGTTGTAGGAGGTAAGGTTAGAGACAAAAGGCTTATAAAAGCATGATATAGACTTATTTTCTAATATTTTCAAATAAAGGTCTTGTGTGTATCGAACTTTGAATCTATACTATACCAATAAAATCCAATTTAAGCCTAAATTTAACTTTTATATGTAATTTAAGATGTATTCTTCCATCCAACCCGCATGCATCATCCAGATTCACTTATCCACTTCATGGCAAGCTTACTGCTAACGCTCCTGAATAACCTCCACATGAATACTTATAGAAATCACAGTCTCTCACTTATGCAGACCCACACGAATAAGTACAACCCCAGCCGAAGAGTTCTCATCTCACCAAGAAAACATTTCTTTGCACGCAATAATTTTGACCTATGGCCAATTATACAAATAAATTCCCTGAATTTTCCTAACCAGACCTGTAAAGGAGGTGAGGCAATATGTGAAATGAAAAGAAAAGTAAGTCAGAGTGTCTTATGATTCTAACTTGATTGCTGAAGCTCAACGATTGAATTCTTTCACAGAGAAGGGTACTTGCACTAGACCAAACTATAAAGCCGGGTAAAAGGAGTGGAAAAGTTTGATTAAATTAAAACCGTTACGCAAGCCCGTCTCCATGGGGCTCTCGCTTCTCCTTGCATTTTCAATGGCACTTCCGGTTTCTGCACAGAACTCATCCTCATCAAAAATCGATATGAAGTCCAGCCGGGCTGAGATTTCAACGTCCAAAGTGAATGCCAAGCTGACCAAAGCCTTTGAAGGCAGCGAATATGTAACCTATCTTGTCAAAATGAAGGAACAGGTGGACACCAAGGCTGTTTCCAAACAAGCGATGGAAAAAGCAACGATTGCCAAAGAAACACCTTCGGCAACTAAGCTGTCTGTGCGGAATTCTGTAGTGAGTTCACTTCGCGAAACCGCCTCACGGACGCAATATTCGATCGAAAATTATCTGGAAAAGGAAATTGACCTGGGTAAGGTCAAAGAATATAAAAGTTATTTTATCGTGAATTCACTCGCAGTGACCAGTACCAAAGAAGTGATGGAGCAAATTGCGTTGCTGCCTGAGGTAGAGAAAATTCTACCTAACGAAACGCGATATCTGGATAAGGCGGAAGTAAGCAAACAGCCAGCAGTGAAAGACTCCGCTTCCCAAGGCACAGCTACCAAGGAAGCGGATTCGAGCGTAAAGAAGCAGACGGAAAATGTAGAATGGAACCTTGATTATATCAATGCGCCTGCTGTTTGGGAACGAGGTATAGACGGCACAGGTATCGTGGTTGCCAATCTGGACAGTGGCGTGGATTACACACATCCGGCGCTTCGCAGTAAATGGCGTGGTCTGGATGCTTCAGGCAACGTCGTTAATCCAGAGTTAAGCTGGTACGATCCGCATAGCCGTGCAACTCTTCCTACTGATGGGGACGGTCATGGTACCCACACCATGGGAACGATGGTGGGTTCCGAAGCGAACGGCACCAATAAGATCGGCGTTGCACCAGGTGCAAAATGGATTGGTGTGCGTATTTTTAATCCGGAAACCACGGATGCCATTATTCTGGATGGTGGACAATGGCTCATCGCTCCAGTGGATGCCGAAGGCAACCTGCATCCTGAACTGGCACCGGATGTTGTAAATAATTCATGGGGCGGCGGAGCAGGACTCGACGAATGGTTTAGACCGATGGTTCAGGCTTGGCGGGATGCCCAGATCTTCCCTGAATTCTCTGCAGGAAATACAACCTTGACCAATCCGGGAGGCCCAGCTTCAGTCGCGAACCCAGCGAACTATCCTGAGAGTTTTGCTACAGGAGCAACCGATATTAACGGCAATTTAGGTTCATTCTCATTGTTGGGACCATCCCCGTATAATGAGATCAAACCAGAAGTATCCGCCCCTGGCGTAAACATTCGTTCAGCCGTGCCTGGAGGTACATATGAAGGTGGATGGAACGGCACATCCATGGCAGGTCCGCATACGACGGCGCTCGCCGCACTACTGCTTCAAGCGAACCATTCACTTAACGTGGACCAGCTGGAGCAGATCATCATGGATACAGCTACACCGCGAACCGATAGCAAGTATCCTGTCTCTCCGAACAACGGTTATGGTCATGGGATTATTAATGCACTTGATGCGGTTGGATCGGTTCTGGAAGGCATCGGAACCGTCTCCGGAAGAGTGGTCACAGCTGGAGATGATCTGGAAGAGCCGGTGTTGCAGCACACACCAGTCAATACGGCGTTTACGGGTCTGGATATTCCTTTAACGGCACAGGTGACAGATAATGTAGCGGTGGTTTCCGTTGAAGCTTTTGCCAGAACCAAAGGAACGAAGCAGTACGTCTACCTGCCAATGAACCGGATTGAAGGAGACACGAAAGCAGGTACTTACACAGCGACAATTCCAGCTTTCCTGATTGAGCCAGAGGGCGTTGAGTATTATATCCGTGTCAATGATTATGGCAACAATGGTTTCGAAAGCACGGTATACAGCATTGCTGTATCCAATGGAGTGAAGCCAGGATATTTGCAGGATTTTGAAGCAGATCAACTTGGCTTTACTACAGGTGGTACAGGAAGTACCTGGGTTTGGGGGGCACCTGTAAGCGGACCGAAGGCTGCTTATTCAGGTGACAAAGTCATTGCTACGAACCTTCAAGGCACATACTTGCCTAACAGCAATGCCTACTTGCTTGCTCCGCCTATTGACCTGACAGAAAGTTCCGAAGGTGCACTGTTAACCTTCAAGCATTGGTATGACCTCGAGAATAATCTCGATTTTGGCAAGGTATACATTGCTTCTGAGGATAGCGACTATGTATTTGAGGAGCTACTCAGTTACACGGGAACAAGCGGTGGATGGAAAACACAGTATGTAGACCTGCGCGATTATGCCGGACAGCAGGTGTTCATCCAGTTTAATCTGACCAGTGATGCTACAGTTCAGAAAGCTGGCTGGTATATCGATGACTTTGCAGTGCAGGAACTGGATGATATCGCTCCAGAAACGCCTTCAGCGTTGTCCGCAACAGCGGATATTCTGGGTAACGTAACCCTGAACTGGACGGGTTCGGAGGATGAGGATCTTGAATCTTATGTGGTCTATCGTTCTGAAACGGCTGGTTCCGGTTATGAGGCTGTCGGTACGGTGAAGAAAACCACATTTACGGATACCACTACGGAGTCGAATACTACGTATTATTACACCGTGGCGGCACGCGATTATAGTGGTAACGAAAGTGAGAAATCGAATGAAGTTTCCATTACAGTAGAGGTGCCAGAAGATATTTATATCGATTCGTTTGATGGAAACGATGATAATGGCTGGACGCACGCCGGAACCAAAGATGAGTGGGAGCGAGGCATTCCGTTGACGGGTCCTCTAAGTGCAGTATCTCCGCCTAATGTGTGGGCAACCGATCTCGACAACACGTATGAAAATGGTTCAAACTACTCGCTGGTATCCCCGGTGATTGATTTGACGGATGCCACTGATGCAACACTTACCTTTAATCACTGGTATGAGATCGAAGGTGGATATGATTTCGGTTATGTTGAAGCAACCAAAGATAGAGGAACAACCTGGACGGAACTCGGCAAATTCTCGCATAATACCAATGGAAAACAGTGGACACCTGTCTTCTATGGACTGAACGCACTGACTGGGAATGAAGTTCAATTCCGCTTCCGGTTAACCTCGGATAACAGTGTGGTGAAAACAGGTTGGTTTATCGATGATTTCCGTGTACTGGGTATTGCTACACCAACGGTAACAAAGGATGAAGCCGTTGTGCTTACAAGTGACAAACCTAAACCGGATTATGATAATCCATGGTATAAAGTTACTCGAACAGACAAATCAACGTTTAATCAGACGAAACAACAGGAGCCTGATGTCCTAAAACCGGGAACAGGTTCAGTTCAGCCACAAAGTCTGCCTGCTAGTGCAACCGTTACTGTGCTTGAAACCGGACGTTCTGTGAAAACAGACTCGTCTACAGGGAAGTACAGCTTCACACATGTTGCAGGAGAGTATACGTTAAAAGCAGAAGCATACGGTTATTATCCGCAAACGAAAACAGTAACTATTACGGATGGCGGTGGAGCCAAAGCCAATTTCAATCTGGAAACGATCCCTCATGGACAGATCAAAGGGGTAGTTAAGGATGAGCGCTCTGGTCAACCTATAGCGGATACCTCTGTGCTCGTTGAGGAGGATGCGAAGGTAGCAGAGGTTCGCACAGGAGCAGACGGAAGCTTTACGCTCCAAGTGCTGGAAGGAAGTTATACGTTGTCCGTGCGGGCAGCGGATTATTACAGCAAAAAAGTTACGGTGACTGTACCGGGCAACGGTACGGTAGAGAGTAACATCACCTTGAAACCATTTATCGGTTTCCCTGGCGAAATTGCTTATGACGACGGTACAGCCGAGAATGCAAGAGCATTTAATGCTGCTGATAATGCGTGGGCCGTTCGAATGACTCCTGAGCTTGAAACAGCGCAACTCACGGGAGCTTCGTTCCGATTCTGGAATACGGAGTGGCCAGTGCCTGGAGGTACGGCTTTCCAATACGCAGTGTATGATGCATCAGGCGCTGGTGGATCACCAGGCAAAAAGCTTGCCGGACCGTTCAATGGGACGGCACTGCGGAACGATCAGTGGACTTCAGTTGAGTTCCCTGAGCCGATTATCGTGACAGGTGATTTCTACATCGTTTATATTCAGAGTTTGGCGGGTACAGCTGCTCCTGGTCTGGCTACGGACGAGGACGGGACTTATGCTGCCCGAAGCTGGCAACGTGTAAGCGGGGCATGGAGTGCTTCGCCTGCTGAAGAGGGTAACTACATGATCCGCGCGGTGGTTCAATATCCGGTGAATGCTCCGGTACTTACACCACCAGCGAATACGTATACCAATCAGTCCACCTTTACGATCGCTGGAACATCTCCTGCTTCTGGAGCACAGATCAAGTTTTACAATGGCAAGGATGCTGCAGGAACAACAACCGTAAATAACGGGAAATTCTCACATGGAGTGAAGCTTCGCGCGGGTGTTAATGCGATTACTGCAGAAGCCGTTATTAACGGTAAAACGACAGATCGTTCACTTCCAGTCATTATCATTCTTGATCAGACCAAACCTCAGGTGAACGTTGTCAGTCCAGCGGAAGGAAGTCGGATTAATACCGAGGTTGTTCATGTGACAGGCAGCGTGGTGGAGCAATTCCTCGACAAAGTCACCGTGAATGGTCAGACCGTGCAAGTCGACAGAGATAGAAAGTTCAGTCATCGTGTACTGGTGAACAAGGGCGAAAACATCATTACAATCGTGGCAACCGATCTTGCCGGAAATAAAACGACAGTAACACGTAAAGTTTATGTGGAAACGGAAGTGCCTGAACTTACCGATATCACACCAGCCGAAGATGTACGAATTACATCAGGAGAAAGTGTCAACGTTTCATTCAAAAGCAAACCGGGATTGCAAGCCTCTTTCCGAGTTCAATTGCCTCTGAATCTGAACGCCGACGGTGCGGGAGAGGTGCCTCTGGTGGAGACAGAACCGGGTGTGTACACAGGCTCCTACACAACACCTGCTAATCTTGTGCTTGAAGGTGGAGTCATTGTGATCCGGGCACAGGATGCCGCAGGGAATAAAGCCGAGGCTCAAGCCGCCGGGCGACTGTTTGTTCGTACCGCTCAAGAAGGAGAAGTGGATGGGCAGCTTCCTTCAGAGAAAGAAGATCAGACAGAGGTGAACGTGAAACCAGAAGAAACCAATACAGGTTCTAGTCCCACTGAGAGTGTGGAACCATAATCTGGACGCACAAAAGATGATGTAAGGAAAACTTAATATAGCGATAGTTATTACATTAGAAGCGGCAAGCCTGAAATCAGGGCTTGCTGTTTTTTTGTCTGGTTCACACACTTTTGAAAGAGGAATTTATATGTCGTAATTTTATATATGAATTGTCGTGAGTTTCGATTAAAAATAGATGAATCATGTGATACCTTATAGATACATTGTCAGAATATTATATACTATGGGGGGAAGACATTCGTGACCATTCGAATCGGTAAAATCAGTTTGTGGCATGTTCATGCATGGGACTACATCAAGCAAGCACAGGAACATGAGGGTACGGTGATGGCAGCCGTGTGGGATGAAGATCCGGAGCGTGGGCAGCAAGCTGCTGATCGTTTGAACGTGCCTTTTTATGCATCGCTTGCGGATATGCTCGCCCAAGACGACATTGATGCGGTAATTGTGGATGCTCCCACACGTCTACATGAAGAGGTGATTACGGCTGCTGCCAAGGCAGGCAAACATATTTTTACTGAAAAAGTTATCGCTGCTACACAAGTAGAATCCAATGCTATCCTGAGAGAAGTTAAGTCAAACCGGGTCAAAATGACCGTTTCTCTTCCGCGTCTTTATGCAGGGTATACAGCCACTATTCAAGATGTGCTTAAGCGCGATTTACTCGGCCAGGTTACATACGTGAGGGCACGATTATCCCATGATGGAGCCATCACGGACTGGCTGCCGCAACATTTTTATAGTCTCCAGGACTGTCAGGGCGGGGCAATGATTGATCTAGGCTGTCACCCGATGTACTTAACGCGATTGTTTCTGAATCAGGAAGTGATAGACGTGAACGCAAACTTTGGTTATGTCACAGGCAAAGAAGTTGAGGATAACGCAGTAGCAACACTTTCAACAGCATCAGGGGCCATTGGGATAGTCGAAGCTGGATTTGTGAACACGCACTCCCCTTTCGCAATCGAAATACATGGCACGGAGGGCACGTTGTTATATGGCACGCCTGAGCCAAAATTGTTGATCCGCACGAAAGCGGAGGAAGGACAGTATGCCGATTGGACCGAGATTCCTGTTGCTGAAAATGTAGAAAGCGCATTCAATCAATGGGTATCCCACATTCAGCATGATACAGAAGACAGCGTCAACATCAACATGGCGATGGAATTGACTAGGTTGATGGAAGCGGCCAATCGCTCAGCGAAGGAAGGTAGACGAATTGCGCTGACCGAGTTGTAAAGTTAGATATCTGGCTAGACAGGATTATATTGGATTATATAAGTTGAAAGATTCATTTACACTTTAACGGAGTGGACTGTGTAAAACCTTTAGTTCAACTTATATAAATTTTTCCTGTAAGGCGCTAAGGAGGAAGGTATCTTGAGTCTGTACCCGTATGAGAAAATGCTTGATCGGCAGGATCTCCTAGAGCGGCTTGATATTATCGTGGTATGGGGGCATTACGAGATTCGTGTGCTGCGATTTCATTTGACGACGTTTCCTGCGGGACGGATTGTCGATTTTCATAACCATGCGGAGTATGAGTTTCATTTTATTCCTAAAGGAAAAGGCAAGGTTATTATTGATGAGCAATCTCATGCACTGTCAGAAGGCATGCTCTATCTCACCGGGCCGGGTGTTATCCATTACCAGGAGGCCGATGCCGAGCAGGATATGGATGAACTGTGTCTACATGTGGATATCGTGCATAAACCAAGAGAGCATGTCGATCCATGGGAAGTTGCCGAATCAGAGGAAACAATGGAAAAACTGAGAACACTTCCACATGTTCCGGTTCAGGATTATCATCGGGCGATGCTCTGTTTTCTAGAAGCCTATGAAGCATGTGACCACAAGATGGTCGGATATTATACTTCGATTAAGCAGCTGGTCGTTAGCATTTTACTAAAAACGGTTCGCGCTTATGATACTGGCGGGATTCGAGCCGAAGCCCCCGTAAGGGATATGACGGTGTACCGATACGAATATGCCGTTCAGTATATGGAGGCTAATCACGCTTCTGCAGTGACGCTGGAGCAAGTTGCTGAGAAGCTGAATATTAGTAGCCGCCAGTTGCAACGAATTTTTAATCAGATGCAGCCAGGTTTGCCGTTCAGTCGTGTGCTGGAGGATATTCGCTTGGGTGCGGTGTGTCGTAATCTACAGGAGAGCAACGAGTCCATTGAACAGATCGCTCTCGCTTCCGGTTTCAACAACGCGAATTATTTACATGCTGTGTTTCGTAAACGTCTGGGGATAACCCCGTCGGCTTTTCGCAAAATGAAACAACCAATACTAAAGTGAGGGTGACTTATGATGAGTAAAGTGTATCGTATTGGAATTATCGGCTGTGGCGGGATCGCAAACGGCAAACATCTGCCAAGTTTGAGTAAATTGAGCAACGTGGAGCTAGTTGCTTTCTGTGATATTGTGGAAGAGAGTGCCACTGAGGCAAAGAAACAGTACGGTGCAGCTGATGCCAAGGTGTATACGGATTACCAGGAGCTGCTGAAGGATGAGTCGCTGGATATCGTGCATGTGCTTACACCGAATATTTCCCACGCGGAGATTTCGATTGCTGCCCTGGAGGCAGGCAAACATGTCATGTGTGAAAAACCGATGGCGAAGACCGCGGCAGAAGCACAGCTTATGTTGGAAGCCGCAGAACGTACGGGGAAAAAGTTAACGATCGGATACAACAACCGTTTCCGTCAGGATAGTATGGTTCTGAAGCAGCTGTGCGAGGCTGGGGAGCTGGGATCGATTTATTTTGCCAAAGCCCATGCCATTCGCAGAAGAGCCGTTCCAACTTGGGGTGTCTTTCTGGATGAAGAGAAACAAGGCGGCGGGCCACTGATTGATATTGGAACACATGCACTGGATCTGACGTTATGGATGATGGACAATTATCAGCCAAAGGTTGTGCTTGGTACGACGCATCATGAGCTCTCCCAGAGAGAAAATGCAGCGAATGCGTGGGGACCGTGGGACCCTAAGAAGTTCTCGGTTGAGGATTCGGCCTTTGGCATGATTGTTATGGAAAACGGGGCAACCATTATGCTGGAATCCAGCTGGGCGCTGAACTCGCTTGATGTGGATGAGGCTAAATGCAGTCTGAGTGGCACCGAGGCAGGTGCTGACATGAAAAATGGACTTCGTATTAATGGCGAGAAGTTCAGCCGTCTATTTACCCAGGAAATTGAACTCAGTTCGGGCGGCGTGGACTTCTATGAAGGACAGTCCGAAAATGCACCGGATGTGGAGATGCGTAAATGGATTGAAGCGATTGATCAGGATTTGGAGCCTGTAGTTACACCGAAACAGGCACTGGTCGTATCGCAAATTTTGGAAGCTGTCTATGAGTCGGCACGAACAGGTAAAGCCATTTATTTTAACAATAACGCGGAAGGTTAAATCAATTTTATTTTTTTTATGCCATTGCCCTCGTTGTGCTACAAAGCAATAAGTAATAAAAGCTATGAGTAATAAGTAATATGGAAAAGTTGTTCTCCGAAACCTTTGTCCGGTTGTCCAGGCAGAGGTTTTTTGTGTTATTTTTCAGGACTAGAGGAAGTAGTCCATACCTGGCATGGATCAAGCACATAGGATGACAGGAAATAAGCTGAAAAGAGGGGATGTTTTGGCCAGATACCTTACTCCTATGGGAGTATCCATCGTTGTGTGCACCAACCGTCCGCAATTTCTTGATAACATCCTGCAAAATTATAATCGTCAGCGTTACAAGGAAAAAGAACTGATCATCATTCTGAATCTGGACAGTATGAACATGCGTTTGGTTCGAAAAAAAGTGCAGAAATACGCCAATGTCTACGTATACCGGGTACCCGAGAGGGTGTCACTCGGGCAGTGTTTGAATGCGGGATTAACKAGAGTCCGTTTTTCACTCCTTGCGAAAATGGATGATGATGATTACTACTCTCCTTATTATTTAGAAGAACAGGTGCGTGCTCTCCGGCGAACTGGAAGTGATATCGTGGGCAAACACTCCTGTTTGGTCTATCTAGAATCTTCCCGAACATTGTTGGTAAGGTCACCGGGCGAGAGCAATAAACCTGTGGAATTCATCCAGGGGGGGACCTTATTATTCAGGAAAAGGGTGTTAAAAAGAGTTCGTTTCACCGATCGTTCGGTTGGCGAGGATGTTACATTTCTTAGACAATGCAGAAAAAGAGGTTACAAAACGTATACGACCTCCCCTTACAACTATGTTTATCTCCGCAGGCAAAACAAAGCAAGTCATACCTGGCGGGCGGAGGATCAGTTTTATCTCGAAGGAAGCGAGCGTCTGGCTGTAACCGGGAATTTCAGGCCTTTTGCCAATAAGGAAGTATAGAAGAAAGAAGTTAGACGACTAAATGTGCGGTGCCCGTTCTCCTTAGCGAAAAGGGAATAGGTGTATCTTCTCATCATAAAGAGGTTCTGAGCCAGAGCAGAGCGTCTTTTTTCTCTATTGGTCGCCTTGACATCCGTTTGAAAAGAACGATTTCGAAGCAATGAGTAAAAAAATGTTGGAATTTATCAAAAAAAGTATTGCATATCAGTTTAGTCGGAATTATATTAATGGTATAAGGTCTAGACCATATACAGATTGGAGTGTTCAGATGTCTAATCCATTCTCCTTTCGTTTCGAAAAAGTATCCACTAAAAAGGTTAGTGAGTTTATTCGAGAACAGCTGGAGGAGGCTATTATTTTAAAAGAGTTGATGAGTGAGGAGCAGCTTCCGGCTGAACGGGATTTGGCCGAGATGTTCGATGTAAGCCGGATTACGGTTCGCGAAGCGCTCTCCGCACTGGAAGATAAAGGATTGATCGAGAAAAGAGTTGGAGCCAAAGGTGGAACGTTTGTCCTGCCACTCACGACCAATTCGCATAAACGGACAAGAGAAGAGATCAAACGAGGCTGGGCTCAGATGCTCAAGGTGTTTGAATATCGGACGATTATTGAGCCGGAAGCGGCTTTTCTGGCTGCTGAGCGGATCACCGCAGGCGAACTGGAACAGCTGTATAACTATATGGAGCAAAGTATCGAGCCGGATTGTACACGAGAATGGTTCAGAGCACTGGATGTGAAATTCCATCTGACCATAGCCAAAGCATCTGGCAATCCGTACTGTGAACGAGCTGTCAGACAAATTCGAACCAAAATCAACCCGGCGCTCGATCTGATGCCTTACGATGACCGAATTCGTTCCGTAAACTACGGAGTACATATGGAGATTCTTGAAGCACTGAAGTCAAGAGACAGCGTGAGGTCACGAGATACGATGAAAAGGCACATCGAATTCTCGGCTGATGCCATCTATGCGCGGTTGGTGTCGGAATCCGAGAAACATGAAAGGAATGAGATCCAATGAAACAATCTGAACTAATACAGCTGGCTCAGCCGCTGCAAGCGAAGTTGAGTGACTGGCGCAGAGACTTGCATCGCCATCCGGAGATTGGTTATGAGGAGCATCGCACCTCTTCTATTGTAGCCGAGCATCTGGAAAGCCTTGGACTTGAGGTTACTCGTCATGTTGGGAAGACAGGTGTAACTGGCCTGCTTCGAGGAGAAACAGAGGGTCCTACCTTTGCACTTCGAGCAGATATGGATGCTTTGCCGATTGAGGATCAAAAATCAGTCGAGTATCGTTCAACGGTGAAAGGCAGGGCACATCTCTGTGGTCATGACGCACACACATCGATTCTGATGGGGGCTGCTGAACTGCTCACAGGGCTTGGCAGACCCAAGTCCGGCAACATCAAGTTCATCTTTCAACCTGCGGAAGAAGGACTAGCCGGTGCAAGGTCCATGATTCAGGACGGCGTGCTGGAGAATCCAAAGGTAGATGCCATTGCTGGCTTGCACATGACGCCCGGTCAGGATACGGGGACAGTGGGTGTAAGTCAGGGGGTTGCTTTTGCTTCGGCTGATCCGCTCGTCATCAAGATTGTTGGTCAGGGAGGTCACGCGGCTCGTCCGCATGAAGGTATTGATGCGATTGCCGTATCCGCTCAGGTGATTACTGCATTGCAGAACATCGCCAGCCGTATGGTTGACCCGCTTGAACCTGTAGTGGTCACGATTGGTAAAATCACCGGAGGTTATATGGGTACCGCTATTGCACCTGAAGTCGAGATGATCGGAACGGTCCGCACGTTATCTCCTGCTGTGCGTGAACGGATGCCTGCCCTCATCCAGCAAGTAGTGAGTGGTGTGTGCAGTTCATTTGGTGCTGAATGTGAAGTCTTGTATGGTGATGGTTATCCGGTTGTGGTCAATGACCTTGGCATGGTTGATCTGCTGACCGATGTCTGTGAAGAAGTTAATGCGCAGAAGGGTTGGAGTTATATCAAACCGTCTACGGGCGGGGAAGATTTTGCTTTTTATTGCGAGCATGTGCCTGGTGTATTTTTCCGGTTAGGATCGGGAAATGAAGAGGAGCGTACACGATATCCGCTTCATCATCCGAGATTTGATCTTGACGAAACGGTCATGCCTTATGGCGTAGGCCTGTTGTCAGCAATTGCACTTGAATTTTTGGCTAGGAATACAACTTCCAAGGGGGAAGAATCACAATGAAAAAGAGACAATGGACAGGCTTGTGGATTACTTTGCTGGCAATCGTGATGGTATTAAGTGCTTGTGGTGGAGGAAGTAAAGGTACGACGAACAATACAGCTTCTGAGGGAAGCGGAAGTGAAAGTACAGCTGCCAGTAGCACGTTAACAATTGCGGCAGCAACGGATATTGAAAGTTTTGATCCACACAACAATAACAATACCGCGAGTGAAGCTGTGCTTGTAAACGTATTTGATTATCTGATCAAAAACGACAGTGAGCAGAAAAAAGTTCCTGCGCTCGCCACTTCATGGGAGCAAGTGAATGATACAACGTGGAGATTCAAGCTGCGTGAAGGCGTAACGTTTCACAACGGTGATCCGTTTACATCCGCTGATGTAAAGTACACCTTAGAGCGTGTAGCTAAAGATAATACCCTAAAGCAAAACAGTTATTTCAAAAATATTGTTGAAGTTAAAGTGGTGGATAAGCATACGGTAGACATCATTACCGATGGACCAGATCCGTTGCTACTTAATCGTTTGTCAAAAATGGGTGCTGGCATCCTGCCAGCAAAATATATTGCTGACAAGGGTATGGATGCGTTCCTGAAAGAGCCAGTGGGCACCGGACCATACAAATTCAGCAAATGGACGAAGGACGACCGTGTTGAGCTTGTGAAAAATGATAAATATTTTGGCGGTGAGCCGAAATGGAATGAAGTAGTGTTTCGTGTGATCCCAGAAGCTTCCACGCGTGTCTCCGAATTGCTTGCTGGCGGCGTTGATGTTGCTGCAGCAATCCCATCCACGGACATTGCACGTATTGAAGGCGAAGCAGACAAAAAAATTGTGAAAGCACCAATTCAGCGTGTTCTCCAATTGATCTTCCGTCAGACTGAGGGCAGCATCACAGCTGATCCCAAGGTGCGTGAGGCGATTGATCTGGCGATCGACAAACAAGGTATTGTAGACAGCATCGCCGGTGGAGCGGGCATTGTTACACGCACATCTGTTACACCAGGCAACTTCGGTGCAGACCCGTCACTGTATAAAAAATCGTTGTACGATGCGGAGAAAGCAAAGCAGCTCCTGAAAGAAGCTGGTTACGCTGAGGGGAAAGCAGAGATGACTATCTCAGTCTCTTCCCAGTACAAGGAACAGGCTGAAGTTGTTGCAGCGATGCTGGATCAGGCCGGATTCAAAATCAATCTGGACGTACTGGAGCCAAGTGCATTCAGCGAGCGATACAGCTCCAAATCATTCAAAGAAATTTTCATGATTGGTATTGGTAATTCCCTGTTTGATGCTTCGAACAACTATAACCGTTATATGGTGGAAGAAGCCAAAGGGGAATCAGACTACAACAATCCGGAAGTAGAGAAATTGCTGCAATCTGCACTTGTGAATATGAACCCTGAGTCTCGTGAAAAAGAATACCAGCAAGTACAGCAGATTTTTGCTGAAGAGCGCCCGGCCGTGTATTTGTATCAGATGGAAGGCGTATATGGAACCAATGACAAAGTGAACTTTGCACCACGCAGTGATGAGATGTTCTATGCGGACGAGATTACACCTGCTGCAAAGTAAAATCAGGCTTATAACCACCTGTCATTGCATCAGTAAGTCAGAACGGCAGGGACTGAATGAACAAGTTCCTGCTGTTCTTTTTTTGGAATAGGAGGTGAGCCGGGAGTGGGCAAATACGTATTTAAATCCTTACTGCAGGTCATTCCGGTCCTGTTTATTGTGTCATTAATCGTATTTATTCTGGTTCGGGTAACGGGTGATCCTGTTGCTTTGATGTTACCTGAAACGGCTACGGCAGAAGACCGGGCTGTGTTAACACAGGCCTTGGGGCTGGATCAGCCTCTGTACACACAGTATGTGAAATTTTTGGGCAATGCGATACAGGGGGATTTCGGTCAATCCTTCCGTTACGGACAACCTGCACTGGAGCTGGTGCTGGAGCGATTACCTGCCAGTTTTGAACTGGCCGTAGCTGCAAYGTTGTTTGCCGTATTGATGGCAGTACCTCTTGGTGTAATCTCTGCAGTGAAAAGGAATACGTTTACCGATCTGCTCATTTCGGGAATTTCGGTGATCGGGAAAGCGATGCCTAACTTCTGGATGGGCATTATGCTAATTCTGCTATTCTCTGTTATGCTGGGCGTTTTGCCCGTTTCGGGTCGCGGAGGGTTATCACATCTGATTCTGCCTGCATTTACGCTGGGCGTAGGACTTGCTGCACAGATGACAAGGCTGATCCGGTCCAGCATGCTTGAGATTCTGAATCAAGATTATATTCGCACGGCTCGCAGCAAAGGTCTCGGACGAATGACGGTGATTGCAAGACATGCGTTTCGCAACGGATTAATTCCGGTGGTGACGATCATGAGTCTTCAGTTCACCAGTCTGATTGGTGGTACCTTGATTACAGAAACGGTATTCTCTTGGCCCGGTTTGGGTCAACTGCTGGTTGTGGCCGTAAATACACATGATATGGCAATTGTACAAGCAGCTGTGTTTGTCATTGCATTTATTGTGGTGGTTGTAAATATTCTAACGGACGTGTCTTACAGACTGTTGGACCCACGTATCAAATATGACTAGAAGGAGGTGCGATCGATGAGAGACGGCGATGAAACATCCGTTCTGGTTACAGAACAGGATCACAACAGACAGCGCACGATTGCCGGAATTCAGTCCTTCTGGCAACAGCTAATCATCAGCAAGACCGGTTTATTCGGTGCAGTGCTTGTATTGGTTGTTGTCCTGATTGCTATAGCCGCACCTCTGTTAACGAGTCATGATCCGGCAGCAGTGAATCCGCTGAATCGTCTCAAACCCCCTGCATGGCTTGAAGGTGGAACGGCTGAGTACTGGCTGGGAACCGACAACCTCGGCAGAGATATGTGGAGCCGTATCGTGTATGGGGCACGCGTATCCTTGATTGTGGGTATGGGGGCGGTCATTGTCTCGGGTATTCTTGGAGCAATTCTGGGTCTGATATCGGGATTCTACGGAAAATGGCTGGATGCCGTTATTATGCGTGTGGGCGATGCGTTTATGGCTATTCCGACGATACTTTTCATGCTTGTTGTGATGGCTATTGTTGGTCCGGGTATGACTACACTGATCTTTGTGATCGGTTTAACGAACTGGGTTCCATTCACCCGTGTAGTTCGAAGTGAAGTGCTCAGCATCAAAGAACGTGATTTCGTGTTTGCAGCCAGGTCTATCGGTGCCAAGAACGGGCGTTTGATTATCAAACATATTTTGCCTAACATAATATCGTCGTTCATTGTCATCTGCGGTATGAATGTAGGTACAACGATCATCATGGAAGCTTCACTGAGTTTCCTGGGACTGGGGATCAAACCGCCGGATGTATCGTGGGGAGGCATGTTGAGCGATGGACGTCAGTATGTAGCCACGAGCTGGTGGGTTGCGACATTCCCGGGTCTTGCGATTACGTTTACCGTTCTCGGTGTTATTTTCCTTGGTGATTGGTTACGGGATGTGCTTGATCCTCGCACGGAGTCAACTCAAAAATCATGACGGAAGGGAGATATGGATATGAAAAAAAGCCAGATTACACCGGAGGATCTGTATCACTATCGCTGGATCAGTCAGCCGGTGGTCAGTGCAACCGGACAAGTTGCATACGTTGAACAGACAGTGGATCAGATGAAGAACGAATATAAAACACAGATTCGAGGAATCTCGCTTGATGGTACACAAGATGTCGCGCTGACGGATGGCACGAAAGATACCTCACCAGCATGGTCACCGGACGGCAGCAAGTTGACATTTATTCGCCAGGCTCAGGCCGGAAAAGGATTGTGGTTCGTTCGGTCGGAAGGGGCGCAACCGGACATGCTCATATCTCCTGAACGTAAAATTGTTAGTTACGTCTGGTCACCCGATGGGAAATATATAGCTTTTACCAGTAAAGTAGAGCCTGATCCCACTCCGTTGAGTACTGTTCCATCCAGGACTAATGAGTGGGCGAGAGCTTTAAATGCTGAACCATCTGCTCAGCAGGCGCCTTTAGTGCGCGGCAAAGTCTATGAGCGTACTACGCCAAAAGCTGAGGGTGCGGGGTGGTGGGATGGTCAATACAGCCATCTGTTTCTATACGAGATCAAGAGTGGACACATACAACAGATAACGTCCGGACTGTGGAACATTACTACACCGGTCTGGTCACCGGACAGCCTGAATCTTGCATTTATTTCTAAACAAGTACAGGAGGAAGGAGTCGATCCGGATTTACTTCATCACACGGACGTCTATATGGTCAGTGTTGCGTCGGGGACAGGAGTAGTCGACGAACCTTTCAAAGTAACGGACTCCAGTCTCCAGATTAGCCAGTTCTCTTTTACAGCCGATGCAAAGCAACTGATCCTGATTGCCAGTGATCGTGAATATGGGAGTGGGAGTCATCATCAACTCTTTACACTTCCAGTACAGCGGGGGATACCCAGGCTATTCGCACCTGAATTAGATATGCAGATCGGCAATGCTGCGCTGGGAGATATGAAGTCCGCAAGTGCTTCACCTTCGCCAATTATTAGTCGCTCGTTTCCACACCAGGGGGTATATGTTCTGGGAACGCATTATGGAAATGTCGATGTGTACCGGATTCAGGCGGACGGAAGCTGCGAAGTCATCACCCCTGCAGGCGAAAAAGATGTGTATCAATATACGATTTCAGCGGATGAGGAAACGTTGATCATAGCTGCTCTGACGGATAATCATCCGGGAGAGCTTTATACCGTAGAGATGAGAAGCGGCAAAATGTCTAGACTCACTCAACGTAATGATGAATTTATGGCTAAACGCATAGTAAACGTGCCGACAAGAGTTGAATTCACTTCATCGGACGGCTGGTTGATCCAAGGGTGGCTAGCGATTCCCGATGTAATGCAAGACACATATGCGGCTGAAACTAAGGTTGCTCCATCCGTGGGGTCACCATCTGCATCTACAAACCAAAGTTTAGATGCATTACAGGCTCACCGTAAATTGCCGTTAATACTACAGATTCATGGTGGTCCTCATGCGATGTATACCGG
This sequence comes from Paenibacillus sp. 2TAF8, assembly GCF_052114825.1. Lineage (NCBI taxonomy): Bacteria > Bacillati > Bacillota > Bacilli > Caryophanales > Paenibacillaceae > Paenibacillus > Paenibacillus sp. 2TAF8. Next base: position 428,008 of record NZ_JBFRFN010000002.1, on the reverse strand, counting down.
ATCATTCAGTCATGAGATGCAGACACTTCTTGCCGAAGGTTATGCTGTGTTATGGGTTAATCCTCGTGGCAGCATGGGATATGGACAAGCATTCGCAAGAGCTTGTCGTGGAGACTTCGCAGGCGGTGATTATCGGGATCTGATGGAAGCTGTAGATTATGCGTTGTCAACGTATTCTACCTTGGATGAAACCCGTTTGGGTGTTGCAGGCGGCAGTTACGGGGGTGTCATGACGAACTGGATTGTCGCTCACAACAATCGATTCAAAGCTGCTGTGACGCAGCGCTGTATCTCCAACTGGTTATCGATGTACGGCACAAGTGACATCGGTATTTCTTACGTGGAGGGTGTGATCGGAGGCAATCCGGCGGAGCATGCTGCGTACCTCTGGTCCCGTTCTCCGCTCGCTCATGCGCACAACATCGAAACACCGTTGCTCATCATGCATGGCGAACAGGACTTTCGAACACCGATTGCTCAGGCGGAGGAGTTGTATACGACGCTGAAGCGTTATGGTAAAACAACCAAGCTGATTCGTTATCCGGGTTCTAACCATTCACTGCTCAAAAGTGGTAAACCTTCTCTTCGGGTAGACAGCTTCGAACAGGTAAATGCCTGGTTTAAGGAGTATTTGTAACTCATAAGACGAAGAACTAATTCGGGGAGATAATCTCTAATATAAACTTTTAACGTAGAACAAAAACCTCATATGAAAGAAACCAAAAACCGCGATTCATGCGGTTTTTTTTGTTGTATACAGCAAAAGTTGAATTCGGCTTTTAAATGATATATATTTTAATTAAATGATATTAAATACTATCAAAATAATAGTGAGGTGATCATATGATGATCAAACAAACGATAGGCCATGTCCAAATATCCGATGAAGTCATCTCCAAATTGGTCGGTAAAATAACGCGGGCTACTCGTGAGATTTCTTCCATGTCGGCTGGATTGGTTGAAAGTGTTAGCAAAATATGGAGTGGTCGTAGCCTGCAAAACGGCATTACGATTCGCAGAGTAGACAATAGCGTGGAGATCAGCGTCAAAATTATCGTTCTTTACGGCAGTAAAGTACACGAGGTTTGCAGAGAGCTGCAACATAAGGTCATTGATCAGGTTGAACATTTTACAGGATTATCGATTCAAGCAGTGAACGTTTTCGTGGATGGTATTACATCCGAACCGCATCCGTCCAAAGTTTAGAGCAAGCGGCTATAAAAAAGTGACCATAACAAGCGAACATAATACACAAACATTAGGAGTGACAGTTATGAGCCAAATATCCATTGTAAAAGCAAAGCCTCAAACCGCTGTTGGAGGAAAATTAACTGAGATGGCGCTCGACTATATGAAGTATTCTCTGGCTGGTTCCAGAGAACCGGCAGTTATAGGTCACACATTTCAGAAGCTGTGGAATGCCCGAAATAATCGTTTTAGTCACGAGTACGCTTATGAAGCGGTGCGGGAGGGGAAAACACTTGGCATGATTATGTGTTATCCGACGACGCTGATGAACAAGCTGGCATGGACAACGTTTTCTCAGTTGTTTGATATACATAAATGGAAGCTGATCGGATACAACTTGCGGAACTGGAAAGAGTTCTATACCATGGTGACGTTAAAAGAGGCAGAGAATGATGAATATCATATCGGAACCATTGCGGCTTTGCCCGAAAGCCGGGGGCTTGGGATCGGAACAGAGTTGATCGGACATGTAGAGAAGCAGGCCGTCCGGCAAGGATATTTCAAATCTTCTCTAACGGTCAAACAGGAGAATGTGGGTGCGATCAAGTTGTACGAACGTCTGGGTTACAACAAAGTAGGTGAGATCAACAAACCTGCTGTATCCATGTACAGAATGTCAAAAGTACTTGTCTAAATCAGTCGTATCCATATGGTATAGTAGAACATGTAGTTATTAAATATGTTGTTACGAAAAGATGACTACGACGTCAACACGATACCAAACGAGGTGTATGGAATGTATCAATATAAGGATCAGGAATATGAGGCCGTTCACTTTGAGGGACGTGATCTGCGTTACGGCGAGTTAATTCGTTGTGTGTTCAAGCATTGTACGTTCATGAACGCTTCCATGGAGGAGATCGAAACGAGCCATTGCCGTTTCATCGAATGTGATTTCAAGGGTGCATTGATGAATGGATCCATACATACAGAGTCTGCGTTTGAGAACTGCATGTTTAGGGGTGCGAACCTGTTTGCCTCCAAATTTACGGCTTGTAAAATGACGGGATCGGACTTTTCCGATGCCCAGTTGGATGGCATTACACTTGTAAAAGGAGATTGGTCTTATACCAATCTGCGACATACTCGCCTCGGAAAACAGGATTTGCGAGGCATTCGTTTTTTTGAAGCCGATCTGGCCGAATCCGATTTAAGCAAAGCTGACCTGCGTGATTGTGATCTTACGAGAGTGTCGATGAGCAAGGTGAAATTGCAGGGTGCCGATCTGAGGGGTGCTATTTTGGATGGCATTGATCTGAAATCTCTGGATTTAAAAGGCGTGCGTATGGATCGTGAACAGGCCGTTCTGATTGCACGCTCCTACGGAGCAAAAGTGGACTAGTTTGTCAACCGCGAGCGGGATAGTACTTTTAGATCGTTCTATTCTTGGTGGACCGCTAAATCGTTAAGAGGACAGGATAAGCTGTAAGACTACGATAAGTTGACCTATTATTATAATTTGTGTTAAGTTTTTGGTGTTTCATTTTGCCTATAAAAGGGGGGATAGAGTGTTGACTGAATTAGAGGTTGTAGATGTTAATGTGAACCTGTCAATGAACACGAACGATGGCATGGTTCACAACATAACGAAACAGAATCCGGGCGCTACTTTATCCTCCTATGCATAGATACACCTGGTGATGAAATTGAAATCGTCAGATTTACTGAACGCATAGCTAGGCTAAGGGTACGCGAAAAAGCACTGTTTTATAAGCCTTTTTGCGTTGTTCTGATTATGTTCAAATATGAAAGTGAGAGAACCATGTCATGGTGATAAACTGCATGGCTAACTTTTATATTTCACATAAAAAGGATGATTTGTATGTCTATAATCAACGTAACCAATCTGACCTTTGCTTATGAAGGCAGTTACGATAACATATTTGAAAATGTAAGTTTCCAACTGGATTCCAATTGGAAATTAGGGTTTACCGGAAGAAATGGTCGAGGGAAAACAACTTTTCTGCAATTGCTGCTGGGAAAATATGAATATAGTGGTCATATCTCGGCTAATGTCAGCTTTGAATATTTTCCTTTTCAGGTGCATGATAAGGAAGTGATGACGCTTGATATGGTTGCGGAGATTGTTCCTGGATATCTTCACTGGCAGATGATGCGGGAGCTGAACTTACTCCACGTATCCGAAGATGTTCTGTACCGGCCGTTCAATTCGTTATCGAATGGAGAACAAACGAAGGTGATGCTGGCCGTCCTCTTTCTGAAAGATAATCAGTTTTTGCTCATAGACGAGCCTACCAACCATCTCGATTTGCATGCGAGGAAACTTGTCAGTAATTATCTCCGTAGCAAAAGTGGATTTATATTAGTTTCTCATGATCGCTCATTTCTTGACCATTGTGTAGACCACATCCTGTCAATCAACAAGACAACTATTGAGATTCAAAAAGGCAATTTTTCGGCTTGGTGGGAAAACAAAAGAAGACAGGATCAGTACGAACTTGCAAGCAATGAAAAACTGCTTAAGGATATCAAGCGGCTATCTGATTCTGCTAAACGTACCGGGGGATGGTCACATGAAGTTGAGAAAAGCAAAAATGGTACCCGGAATTCCGGTTCGAAGGTAGACAAGGGATACATTGGGCACAAGGCTGCGAAGATGATGAAACGTTCCAAACATATAGAGCAGAGGCAACAATCTGCTATTCATGAGAAATCTAAACTCCTTAAAAATATCGAGGACGCCGATCGTTTACAGATTCATCAGCTGCCATTTCACAAAAATGAGCTGCTCGAATTGGAACATGTATCGATCTTCTACGGTTCAAATTTGGTGTGTAAGAATGTAAGCTTCAGTGTGAAAAAAGGAGATCGTGTTGGTCTGTATGGGTCAAATGGTTCAGGCAAATCAAGTCTGCTCAAATTAATATGTGATAAGAATATCTCGCATACAGGTGTTGTTCGGAAGGACCATCAGTTAAAAATATCCTATGTATCACAGGATACATCGGAACTCGAAGGCAATTTGGCTGACTATGCTATGAATCAGGGTCTAGATGAGAGCCTATTCAAATCAATCCTGAGAAAGCTGGACTTGTCCAGACTACAGTTGGAGAAAGATATCTCAACCTTCAGTGCGGGACAAAAAAAGAAAGTGCTTATTGCCAAGAGTCTAAGTGAGCAGGCTCATCTGTACATTTGGGATGAACCTCTGAACTTTATCGACGTCATCTCACGCATGCAAATCGAAAAATTGTTGCTGGAGTATGAGCCAACTTTACTTTTTGTTGAACAATATTAAATGGTCAGAGGTGCAGTCTGTCATGCAAAAAGAGAAGTTAACATTTAAGCAAAATCGAATGTTTACCATTTTGGATGAAGCCACAAAATTACTTATAGAGAAGCCAAATGCGTCAATGAATGACATTGCTGRAGCCGCAAATATCGGCATTGCTACATTACATCGCTATGTGGAGAGCCGTGAGCAGCTGATGATTCATCTGGCTTTGCGTGCGATTGAGGTCGTTAACGAGACATTGGAGCATGTGAAGCTCGATGAGGAGCGGGTCGAACAGTATATTCCGGAGCTGATTGAAGCCTTGATTCCACTGGGAGATAAGATATACTTCCTGGCTCATGATACAACCGTCAATTATAATGCCGAGATTGAAGGAGCAGATCAGAAGCTGAGAGAACCGGTGCTACATGCCATTGGTGTGATTCAAGAGAAAGGTTTTTTTCGTTCGGATGTGGACAAAACATGGATTGTGGAGGTGTTATATTCCATCGTCTTTCTGACTTGGCAGCAAGTGATCAGTGGCAATATCGCCAGAAATGCGGCACCTGCGCTTGTAGTGGACACGTTCTATCACGGTTTTGTTGCGAGATGAGCTGAAAAGACAACATGAACTTCATCCAATTCAACGTTGTTGTTACGATGGAGTGTTAAACAAAGTGTACAACAAAAGCCGCAGTTTCTTCTGCGGCTTTTTATATTTCGACCTATTGCTATGTTCTATATAAGTTGAACTATTGATTTACAATGCAATTTTTGCTTTTAACTGATCGGATGCTGGCATCAAAGGCAAACGCAGCTGAGCAGAAGCGATAATACCTTGCTGAGCAAGCAGATGTTTCAGCATAGCTGGAGCCGGCTCTTCAAATAGATGTTTAATAAACGGAACCAACTGTGTGTAGAGACGGTGAGATTCTTCTTTTTCACCCGCAACAAAACGGTTATATACTTCCAGGAAACGCTCTGGATTGATACTTGCCGAGGCCATCATACCGCCAGCTGCACCTTTCGTTAACATATCGTAGAAGAATGTATCATCTCCGCACAGAATGGGCTTGGAGCCGCAACGTACCAGTTCGGTCATGAGGTCGAGGTTATTTGTACTATCTTTAAGGCCAATAACGCCATCAATGTTCATAATTTTCTTCATCATCTCGATGGAAACTCTAACCCCTGTACGGGCTGGGATTTCGTATACCATCACCGGGATGCCCACCCCAGCTGCCATGCGGAAGTGTTCATAAATGCCCTCTTCCGTTGGTCTGTTATAGTATGGAGTAACAACAAGAACAGCATCAGCGCCGAGTGCTGCAGCTTTCTTCGTTCTCGCTACCGTTGAAGCGGTGTCATTGGTTCCGGTTCCAACCATAATGGGTATGGACGAGTTGATGCTGCTCAGCGTTTCCTTCGCGGCCTTCACAAGCTGTTCCACTTCATCCCATGTCACGGTAGGTGATTCTCCCGTCGTACCATTAATCACCAAGCCATGAATACCACTGTTTGCCATCACTTTGATGTAATTTTGGAATGAAGGAAGATCAAGCTCGCGCTCCTGGGTAAAAGGTGTGATTACAGGTATATAAATACCTTGAATCTGTTGTTCGGTTAACATCGTATAACCCCCAAATGTATGTTGGAATTCCATTTCATTCACTTTACCATGGGAAAACGTATCATAGTTAGCTATAATAGATGATGGGTGTTATCAATAATTTTGATGATGTGAGGGAATGTATGATGGATTTGAATTATTTTCAAACGTTTCGCGAAGTGGCTTTGCGGCAAAGCTTTACCAAAGCGGCTGAAGAGCTTGGCTACGCACAGTCCAGTGTGACAACCCAGATTCAAAAGCTGGAGAAAATTTATCAAGTCAAGCTGTTTGAACGATTTAATAACAATAAAATTAGGCTCACTTCGGCTGGAGAAGAGCTGTTTAAGCTCTCCGGGCAGTTGCTGGAAATATTCGAACATTCGCAAGAAAAACTTACAAAACAAGGAGGGGGTTCACTTACCATTGCGACGATGGACTCGCTTGCCTCCTACTATCTGCCTGTGCCCATTCAGACTACACGGAAACAATACCCCGAGCTTGGCATTCGGCTGCAGACGGATCGAGAAGATCTGATCTTGCAAAAAGTAAGAGAAGGTGAAGCGGATGTCGGTCTTATTCTTGCGAATGCTTCACCCGAATCGGGATTACAATGGATCACCATTCGGGAAGAGCCGCTGGTGCTCATCGTGAACTCGGATCATCCCCTTACGGCTAAAGCCGAGGTCGCTCTCAGTGATCTGGCGGACGAGGAATGGATCATGCCAGAGGATTCATGCAACTACAGGCAGCTGCTGGAGAAGGTACTCAGAACCAACGGAATTCCCTATAAAGTGGGATTGGAGCTTGGAAGTCCTGAGGCAATCAAACGAAGTATCATGGCTGGTCCAGGTATCTCGCTTTTGCCACAGATGATTGCTATGGATGAGATCCAGAGAAAGAAGCTCACGGTATTACCGCTAGCTCATACGGACTTTACACTCGAGATTCAGCTGGTTATTCATGCCCGGAAATGGATTTCTCATGCGCTGCAGCAGTTTATTACAAATCTTGGAGCGAAAGAATCCGATTGGCTGCCAGCGAAGACAAAAAGCTGAGTAAGTGAGAACACTGTAATCTCTTGGAAATTAATTAATCCACACGTATTGTTTGATTATATATGATGTTTTTAAATCAGGAAGGATTGCTGGCATGAAGAAAGTTATTGTCATTGGAGCAGGAATATTAGGAGCATCAACGGCCTATCATTTAGCAAAATCAGGAGCGGAAATCTTGCTTATCGACCGGAATGATGAAGGACAGGCTACCGATGCGGCTGCGGGTATCATCTGTCCGTGGTTATCCCAGCGCAGGAATCAGGACTGGTATCAGCTGGCCAAGGCGGGGGCGCGTTATTACCCTCAGCTTATTGCTGAGTTAGAACAGGATGGGGAAACCGAGACCGGCTATGCGCAGACAGGCGCACTCAGCATTCATAAGGATCAGGACAAGATTAGCAAGATGGCTGAACGGGCGAAGCTGCGCAGAGAAGATGCGCCTGAGATTGGAGCTATTACATGTCTGAATGAAAAAGAAACCCGTGAACGTTTTCCTTTACTTGGGGAAGGTTATTCATCTGTACACATCAGCGGCGCTGCCCGGGTGGATGGAAGAGCGCTGCGTGATGCGTTAATCCGCTCTGCACAGCGACACGGGGCCCGTCTAATTGAGGGAGAAGCTGAGCTGCTCTATGAGGGCGAGCAAGTAAATGGCGTTCAGGTGCAAACGGAGCGTTATATGGCGGACATGGTTGTGGTTTGTGCAGGTGCATGGGCAAATGAAATGATGGAGCCACTGGGGGTTCATTTTAAAGTCCATTATCAGAAGGCTCAGATTGTACATTTACGGGCAACTAATCAAGAAAATACAAGCCAATGGCCTGTAATTATGCCACCCTCAGATCAGTATTTACTGGCTTTTGCAGATCAGAAGATGGTTGTTGGCGCTACACATGAAAATGATGTCGAGGGTTACGATACACGAATTACTGCCGGAGGCATGCAGGAAGTATTGAACAAAGGACTGGAGCTGGCACCTGATCTTGCGAACTGTACACTTGATGAGGTTCGTGTTGGTTTTCGTCCGTTCACACCGGGATTTCTGCCAGTCATGGGACAAGTACCGGGATGGTCAGGTCTGATTACAGCCAATGGCCTGGGTGCTTCGGGTTTGACGATGGGGCCTTATATCGGAGGACAGCTTGCGAGATTGGCACTTGATTTGGAACCGGAAATCAACATCGAAGCGTATAATGTAAGTAAAGCGATTGAGATGAGTGTACAATAAATAGCTGCATAATGAGGTGAGCACTTGACATATTCACAGCGTTTATCAGGTGGAGCAAGCCTGTCCGACATATTGCATTTGGAACTGCAGATCGATCAAGTAAAAGAAGAACGGTGTGCTGCTATTGAAGAGCTGAAGCGGTACGAACATGAGAGGATTCTGTTTGAATCTGATCTACAAGAGGAAGAAGCGATCGTTGGGACTAATGAGGCACGAGCTTTACAAAAAAGGCTTGTGGACGTACAAACTCATGTGGATTCGCTAACAACACGGCTTGAAGAACTGGAGACCGCCTTGGATGAGTTGTTGGATTAGAGATTCTATGAGATTAAATGTATCCGGTCTACAGAACCTCACCGTGGATCTATAGGAATGATTTGATGTGGCTGAATATTGAAGGGATGATTGAATATGAGATTTCAGGCGGAACGAATTTATATCAGAGCCTGGACGGTAGAAGACGCTGCACTGCTTCAGGGATTCCAGATCGGTAACAGAGAGGAAATAGAGGGCATCACGGCCGCAGAACGAGACGAAGCTTTCTATACTCTGGAAGGTCAGACACGGCTGATTGAGAAATGGCTTGAGCAAAAAAAAGAAGGAAAACGATACTCTTTCGGTATTTTTCTTCAAGATACAGATGAACTGGTGGGGGAAATCTCATTATTTCGAATTGAACTGAATGATGCAGAAAAATGGGTACTTGGTTACGCAACAGATCGCTTGCATCACGGTAAAGGTTATATGAGCGAAGCGTTGAAATGTGTGCTTCTTTTTGCCAAAGATGAAATGAAAATTATGCAAATAGAGGCGGGTGCAGTTCCGGATAATGCAGGTTCCATTCGTGTGCTTTTGAAAGCGGGTTTCCAAGAAAGCGGCACACACGATGTACCTATTCAGGGAGTGCTGAAAAAACATACGATGTTTACGATATCCCTGAACGATGGAGGTAAGCAAAGGGCACCCGAATGAAATTACGAATGAACTAACTTAACGAACTGGGAACTATAGATGAAAAACAATAAGTTTATCCCCAGAAGGAGAAACATATGGCTACTATATTAGTTGCAGACGATGATGCGAATATTCGCGAGCTTGTCTGTTTGTTTTTACGAAATGACGGATTCGAAACCGTAGAGGCTGTAGACGGCCATCAGGCGCTCACGCTATACAAGGAACGCTCCATTGATCTGGTGGTGCTGGATATTATGATGCCGATTATGGACGGTTGGGCCTTGTGCAGAGAATTGAGACAAATGAACGCAGATCTGCCCTTACTTATGTTAACAGCAAGAGGTGAAACTTGGGAAAAGGTGAAAGGTTTCGAGCTGGGAACGGATGATTATTTAACGAAACCGTTTGACCCTCTGGAATTAACTGTACGTGTGAAAGCTTTGCTGAAACGGTACAAGATTGGCTCCACGCACATGATTCAGTTTGGGGACGTCACACTGGATCGTCAGAGTTACAAAGTTATTGTGGGAACAGAGGCGTTAACTTTGCCACTCAAGGAATTTGAATTGTTATACAAGCTGGCTGGAACGCCGGGACAAGTCTATACGCGGGAGCAATTGATCGATCAGATCTGGGGGCTGGATTACACAGGGGATGATCGAACGGTTGATGTACATATCAAACGGTTGCGCGAACGTTTTGCGACGACTTCTGATTTTCAGATTGAAACGGTGCGTGGACTGGGGTATCGGTTAGAGGTCAAGCATGATTAAGTCTTTGTATATCCGGGTCGTTGTGACTTTTCTGGTTTCTGTAATTGCAGGGACCGTATTTGCTTTCCTCTTGTCCACCTGGATTTTTGAAGATAAGCTCAATGAAAATTCACATATCAATATACGTAACTTTGGTCAGGATGTTGTACAGATATACAAAACGCTGCCGTTGTCTGAAGCGGATGCTTTCGTCAACAAAATGAAGCAACTCGATTTATACTATATTCGGATGTATGAGCCGTCAGGACAGTTCCAAACGTACGGGAAGGCTATTGATCATAACCCGATTTCAGTGACGAAAGAGCAGCTTCAGAAGGTACTCGGTGGAGCAGTAGTCGAGGCAACACCGAATGGTCTGGGTACAGTTCTACTGGGATTGCCCGTCCGGACGAGCAACGGAACTCGAGCCATGTTTCTGGAAACCTTATCGCCGCCCGCTGCTGCAGCCGTGATCCAATGGGGTACGATCTTTGCCACCTCATCTCTGGCCGCCGGTAGTCTGATCATTTTGATTGCTTCCATGTATCTGGTAAGACCGATCAAAACATTGACTCAGGCAACTAAACGTATCGCAGCAGGTGATTTCAATGTAAAGCTGAACATCAAGCAATCTAGTGAACTGGGCACACTCGCTCGCAGTTTTGAAGATATGATGAAGGATCTGCAGCAGCTGGAGCAGATGAGAAGAGATTTTGTAGCGAACGTCTCACACGAGGTACAATCACCGCTCACTTCCATATCAGGGTATGCTCAAGCGTTGAAGAAGGTGGAGTTACCGGATCAGGAACGAGGACGGTATCTCGACATTATTATCTCAGAGGCGAAACGGTTGTCTAAAATGAGTGATAGTCTGCTCAAGCTCAGTATGCTTGAGTCACAATCGCATCAGCTGCAACTAACTACTCGTGATCTTGATGAGCAAATCAGACGAGTTATTGTTGCATTACAGCCCCAATGGTCCGCTCGAAATATCCGGTTTGAGCTGGATTTACAGAAGGTGCAAGTCAAGGCAGATCATGATCAATTGAATCAGGTATGGACCAACATTATCAGCAATGGCATTAAGTTTTCAGAAGATAATGGGTTAATTCACGTCAGGATGGAACGGGATATCAGAAATGTAACCGTGAGGATATCGGATCATGGCATTGGTATTCCTGCCGAGGATCAAAAGCGTATATTTGAGCGCTTCTTTAAGGCTGATCGTTCCCATAGCCGCAAGTACGACGGCAGCGGAATGGGACTTGCGATCACCAAACAAATTGTTTCGTTACATCAAGGGGATATTAAGGTGGAAAGTAAGGTTGATCAAGGAACAACGTTTATCATCACCTTGCCAAACAGTCCACCAATAGCAGAATAGCTGTCTTCCCATTGTATATTTATTGATTACTGATAATGGTAGGCAATGCGCCAATTAATTCTAATTTGCTACGTTCATGTACAAGTTCGCTTGTATGTGAAACGTAGCATTTTTAGTTTGTTCATGTTCTGTTCATATAGGGGTCACGAGCAGTACATGTTCAGTGATTACTATTTGGTTAGAAGCCAGGTCAATACACGGATCAAACACTCGATGAAGTGAGACTATTAAAAAAAGGTAGGGATCTAAATGAGATTATTTGAAATACTTTTGACGCTATCCTGTTTCATGTTGTTCATTGATTTATGGTTTGTTAAAAGAAATGCGCAGAAAATAGGTGTCGCTCTTGGCATGGTTAGCGGCGTTTTGCTCGTAGTTCAATTGTTGGCTGAGGGATACAGATGGCAGATGCTGTTGATCTATATCCTGATGGTCCTGCTTATAGTCATCGTTCTATTCAAGCACATGAAGAAGAGTATGACTATCAAAACAGGGAAGCTGTTGAAATACAGTACAGCCTCGCTAATCATTATTTTAATGGCATTATCTGTCTGTTTGATGGTGTACTTGCCTGTCTTTCATTTGTCTAAACCGGATGGACCAGAGAAAGTGGGCACTCAAACCTTTCATTTGACGGATGCAAGCAGAGATGAGGCCCTCACTGAGGAGCAGGGTGATAAAAGGGAACTCATGATTCAGATTTGGTATCCTACTGAAAATAAAGATAACAAGAAGCGTGAATTTCTTTTCCCTGAAGATAAAGAAATGTTCAAGAAGTATATCCAGACATACTCTAATTCTTTAAACCTGCCTGACTTTGTGTTTGATTACTGGAAGTATAGTAAAACGAACTCATATAAAGATGTAGAAATACTGCCCTCAACAAGTCCTTATCCTATAGTACTGTTATCCCATGGCATGGGAACCAGCAGGGTTTTACATGCATCACAGGCCGAGAATCTGGCCAGTCATGGTTATATTGTGGTAACCATCGATCATACGTATAGTACCTTTGCTACTATTTTTCCAGATAGACGTGTAACGGATTATAGAACCAAAATGAAAACCGTTGACGACCGTAGAAAAGTCGGGGAAATATGGACAAAAGACGTGGAGTTTGTAATTGATCAGATAGAGAAGCTGAATTCAGGCGCAATCGAGAGTCAATTCCAAGGAAAGATAGATTTAAATCATATGGGCGCAATGGGTCATTCGTTTGGGGGGGCTACAGCGTTTAATACCACATATTTAGATAACAGAATTAAGGCCGGAATTAATATGGATGGCTCACTATACGAAGTGGAGAATCGAGAAGTTATTAATAAGCCGTTTATGTTCATCAGATCTGGAGTTTTCAAGACATGGTTGGAAGAGTTTAAAAACAATACAGATTCACATAACGAAGTGATTAAACAACTTACAGATGAGCTGGACATTATGAAAAATGTAATCCATCATCAAGGAAATGTGATTTATGTAGAAGGAACCCAACACTTCAATTTCACAGATCTTCAATTCTATTCACCGTTGATTAAACTGACGGGCATCACGGGAGATATCGATGGCAAAAGAGGCTCGTGGGTCGTTAATCAATATGTAATTGATTTTTTCAATAAACATTTGAAAGAAACGGGTGGAAAACTGCTCGAAGGACCAAATGACAGTTATCCTGAAGTGAAATTTATAGAGTCGGAGGAGTTATGAAATGAAAGCAGAAGAAAAAAGGAACAAAGGCAAGAGTTTGCTCCAGAAAGTAGTCCAAAGACGGACGACAATCGCTGTGTTAAGTATGGTGATGCTGTTGACACCATGGACGGTTATGGCTGAACCGGCTATCAATAAGAGCAGTGAACTGACGTATGAATCAACCAAGAAAACGGTGATGGAAAAGGCCAAGTTATTAACCGAAACATACGGAACAACAAGTGTGCAGTATGCTCTTATGGATCAGGGAGAGATTGTAGTCTCTGGACAGACAGGCAAGAATGATCAGCAAGGGAAAGTACCACTTACATCCGATACAATCTATGGAATAGGTTCAACAAGTAAAATGTTTCTTGCTGCTTCTGTTATGAAGCTTGTTGATGAAGGTAAGGTAGATCTGGATCTGCCCGTTGCGAACTATATTCCAGAATTTAAGATGAAAGATCAGCGCTATAAACAGATTACACCACGTATGCTGTTGAATCACTCGGCAGGTCTTCTTGGCACTTCAAGTCACAATGCAACATTGTACGGGGATAATGATACGCTCTCACATGATACTTTCTTGGATCAACTAGCGACTCAGAATCTGAAGGCAGAGCCAGGGGCGTATTCGGTATATTCTAACGATGCATTTACATTGGCTGAACTTCTGGTTGAGAGAGTGAGTGGGTTGAGCTTCACGGCATATATACACCAATATTTTACGGAACCTCTGAACATGGATCATACCAAAACACCACTGGATGTGGTTAACACGGCAGAAATGGCGGCCATTTATTCTCCTTTGTCTGAGGTTCAGCTTCCACAAGAGAATTATAATATCATCGCTACAGGAGGCGTATATTCCACCGCCAAGGATCTGGTGAAATTTTCACAAATCTTCACAGGAGAGGTTGAAGGTATTCTTTCTGAGAAGTCGGTAAAAGCCATGGAACAAAAGGAGTACCAACGAGGCATGTGGCCAGAAGAGAGTGATAATTCTATAGCTTACGGATTAGGGTGGGATAGTGTGGACTTGTTCCCATTCAGTGACTACGGCATCAAGGCTGTTACGAAGGGTGGGGATACCGTATCTTATCATTCTTCCTTGGTCGTACTTCCAGAGCATAATCTGGCTGCAGCCGTTACTTCTTCAGGAGGTTCGAGCGCACTCGATCAATTGATAGCGAGCGAACTGTTACTTAGCGCACTCGAGTCCAAAGGAATCATTCAAGAACGCAAACCTGAAAAGTCGTTTGGCATGCCTGTAAAGGCGGATATGCCGAAAGAGATGTCTGCGTATGCAGGATTTTATGGAGGAAATAATACCGTATTGAAAGTGGACGTAAACACTGCTGGGGAACTGTTGATTACTCCCCAGATGGTTCCGAATAGTCCTTCGGATCAGTACATCTATACCTCGGATGGAACGTTTGTTAATAAGGAAGGTACAAAAAAATTAAAATTTGTTCAAGAGTCAAACGGTCATGTCTACTTGTGGTCTCGATCCTATCTATCGGTACCTGGGTTAGGACAACTTGCTTTCTCGGAATATACGGCACAAAAGCTCGAAAACAATGAATTGCCTAAAGATATTCAGGCTGCATGGGATCAGCGTAATGGGCAAAGGTATTACTTGATGAATGAAAAATATACCTCTACGGCATATCTCCATGCTTCAGCAATCATTCCAATGGATACAGTGAATGGAGTTCCCGGGTATATGATCAATCACAAGATTGTTGGAGCAGATCATGCAGTGAACCAACTCCAGATTCCCGGTATGGCTGGCAGGGATGTGAGGGATATCTACTTTTCCAAGAAAAACGGTATAGAGTACGTTAATTTTACAGGTTATGAATACGCTAGTGAAGAGATTGTCCAGACACTTTACAGTGGCAAGCAATCCAAGATAACGATCCAGCCAGAAGGTTATAACAGATGGTTCTCCGTGCCGGCAGCTGTCGAAGGTCAGGTTATGACAGTGAAGATGCCTGCAAATGCTGCCTTTGCTGTATATGATCAGAAAGGTGTCTGTGTGAATCATACTGTGGTTAGTGGCAAGAATGAGATCGTCCTACCGGAAAACGGGCGACTTGTGTTTGCGGGTGAGGCAGGTTCTCGATTTGAAGTTTCATTGAAAAAGTAAAAGTGAAGTAAATCGTTCGAACATATTCTTGATTCGATCGTAGTCTCAGAAAGAACACAAAAAGTCTTCTCGATGATATGGAGAAGGCTTTTTTCCTGTAGATCACAACGAGAATAGGTTTACATGTTTTGGTAGACTGTATAGAATGGTATACACTGTATAATCGAATATGAATGTGGAGAGTGAGTGTGAATCGAAATGCTTCGTCGTTTTTTTTCGTATTACCGACCGTATAAAAAACTGTTTTTGATCGATTTTGGCTGTGCTGTATTCGCGGGGGTGCTGGAGTTGGCATTTCCGCTTGCTGTTAGTAAATTCATTAATGAGCTGCTGCCTGGACAGGACTGGCCACTTATTTTACTTGCTTGTATCGTATTATTATCCATCTACGCACTGAATACGGTATTGAACTATGTCGTTACATACTGGGGGCATATGCTGGGGATTAACATTGAAACAAATATGCGGGAGAAAATGTTCGCCCACCTGCAGAAGCTTTCTTTCCGTTTCTTTGATAATCGTAAAACCGGGCATCTGATCGGTCATCTCACGAATGACCTTAACGACATTGGCGAAGTAGCTCACCATGGACCAGAGGATGTATTTATCGCCGTGATGACGCTGATTGGATCGTTCTGGCTGATGGCCAATATCAACCTGGAACTGGCTTTGCTGACGTTTATCATTATCCCGATTATGGCGTGGGTTATTATCATATTCGGTGGACGAATGACGAAGACATACCGGAGACTCTTCGGTGATGTGGGTAATTTCAATGCACGTATTGAAGATAACGTAGGTGGTATGCGTGTTGTCCAGTCTTTTGCCAATGAAGAGCATGAGAAAAAGCTGTTCGCTGAAGATAATGCTAATTTCCGTCTAACCAAACTGCTCGCGTATAAAACGATGGCTAAAAGCATCTCGGTCAGTTATATGATGATGCGTCTGGTGACCGTGTTTGTGATGATTAGCGGAGCGTGGTTTTACATCGATGGCCGAATCAACATGGGCGATTTCATGGCATTCCTGCTCTTGTCGAATATTTTCTTCCGCCCGATTGAGAAGATTAATGCGGTAATTGAGAGCTACCCCAAGGGGATTGCTGGTTTCAAACGTTATCTGGAGATCATTGACACGGAGCCTGAAATTGCGGATCGCAACGATGCGGTTGAACTGCGTGAGGTGAAGGGGGATATTCGCTTCGAAAATGTGTCGTTTGGTTATGAGTCCAACCGGCGTATTCTGAATCAAATTAGTTTGTCGGTTCGTCCGGGGGAAACGGTAGCATTTGTTGGGCCTTCGGGTGCAGGGAAAACGACGATCTGCAGCTTGCTTCCGCGCTTTTATGAGGTAGAGGAAGGCCGGATCACGGTAGATGGCACCGACATTCGTGATATTAAGCTGCAATCGCTACGCAAACATATTGGGATTGTACAGCAGGATGTATTTCTGTTCTCAGGCACGATTAAAGAAAACATTGCATATGGGGATCTGACCGCAACCGAGGATCAGATATGGGAGGCGGCCCGCCGCGCTTCATTGGAAGATTTGATTCTGAGCCTGCCGGACGGCATGGATACAATCATTGGAGAACGTGGAGTCAAGCTCTCTGGAGGGCAAAAACAACGTCTTTCCATCGCCCGCATGTTCCTTAAAAACCCGCCGATTCTGATTCTGGATGAAGCGACATCTGCCTTGGACACCGAAACGGAAGCACTCATTCAGCAATCTCTTGCCGAATTGTCTGTTGGCAGAACAACACTGGTTATTGCTCACCGACTGACTACGATTAAAAATGCGGATCGCATTATTGTGGTGAATACCGATGGCATCGCTGAACAAGGCAATCATGAAGAGTTGGTTGCTGCCGGAGGCATCTATAGCCGACTTCATCAAGTTCAACATAATAACTCGTAGGATTCTTCGCCAATTCGTTTGTAATAGAGCCGCGCATTGCGCGGCTTTTTTGCGCCTATTCAAGTAAAAAGTGTATAGAAATAATCTTTGTAATAAGCATATTGATTCACTGGGAGGTGAGGTATGAATGGATTAGACCAGTTTTCTACTACGCCACATACAAGTTGTATTATATTGCTGACGGGTTTCGATCCAAATATGATATGAAAAAATAATGTTGACACTGTCCACAAACCTGATTATCATAATGTTGACATTGTCCACTAAAAGGGAGGCTTCGTGATGAACTCTCAACATATTCAACCAGAAGTTTTAGCAGACATGCGGCGGTTTAACCGATTTTATACGAATATACTCGGGGTGCTTGATAAACATATTCTCGGGACAGGGTATTCTTTTGCCGAGGTACGCGTCATCATCGAGATTGGCATGCGCGGCGAAAGCATTGCAAACAATCTGGTCGATACACTAACGATTGATCGCAGCTATATGAGCCGCATTGTGACCAAATTGACCAAAGAAGGGCTGCTGATCAAGGTAGATTCTACTGAAGACAGCAGGGTTAGCCTGATTCGTCTGACGGACAAAGGGCAGGTGCTGTTTGCTGAGCTGAATGATCGATCCGATCAGCAGATTTTGAAACTAATGCAAAACTTGAGTGAAGAAGAGATTCAAGAGGTCTATGCCTCCATGATGAACATCCAAGAGAAGTTGAACAAGAAGGCAGGAGAGAAAGCGCGATGATACGATTCGAATGTGATTATAATGAAGGTGCGCATGAACGCATTTTGCAACGATTGATGGAAACGAATATGGAGCAAACGAGTGGTTATGGCACAGATGCTCACTGTGAGCGTGCTCGTCTGCTGATTCGGCAAGCTTGCGGTAACGACGATGCGGATGTACATTTTCTCGTCGGGGGTACGCAGACCAACACAACGGTGATAGCTTCTATTCTCCGTCCATATCAAGGTGTTATTGCAGCGGTGTCCGGTCATATTGCTGTTCATGAGACAGGTGCGATTGAGGCGACAGGACATAAAGTTCTCACGGCTCCGAGTCTGGATGGCAAAATCACCGCAGCACAAGTTCAAGCGATCTATCATGCTCACAAGCAGCAATCCTCGCCGGAGCACACCGTACAGCCGGGCATGGTATACATATCTCAACCAACCGAATATGGCACGATGTACAGCAAAGCTGAACTTGAAGAGTTGTATGCGGTGAGCCGAGCGTGTGGTCTGCCGTTTTTTATCGATGGAGCACGTCTGGGTTACGCTCTTGCATCCAGAGACTGTGATATGACGTTGGCAGATCTTGCGAGCCTGTGCGATGTGTTTTACATTGGTGGAACCAAGATTGGTGCATTGATGGGCGAAGCAGTGGTCATTTTGAATGACGCGTTGAAGCGGGACTTCCGCTATATTATGAAGCAAAAAGGCGGCCTGCTGGCTAAGGGCAGATTGCTTGGTATACAGTTTGAAACGTTGTTTGAAGACGGTTTGTATCTGGATATTTCGCGTCATGCGGTAGATATGGCTTTGAACATTCATGATACCCTTGTGTTGCACGGGGTGGAATTCTTGTATTCTTCTCCAACGAATCAGCAGTTCCCAATTCTGTCAGATTCTTTATTGGAACAGCTGCGTGAACACTATACGTTTACATTCTGGGAAAAGGTAGATCACTCTCACAGCGCGGTTCGCTTCTGTACCAGTTGGGCGACTCGCCCGGAAAACGTGGATGCGCTGACGCGTGATATTGTAAAACTGTTACAAGGGAATCAGCTTCAAGTTCAAACTCAAGATCAAACCGAAGCTGCTGAAGCGGTGGCAGAGTTACAGACAGCGGCGATGGTGTAAGTGCTGGTGTAAGCGTGCTGGTGGAAATACAAGTGCAAGCCCAAGGGAAAGCCCAAGGAAAGTGAAAGTGCAAGTGCAAGCCCAAAGAAAGTGAAAGTGCAAACGAAAGTGCAAGTGCAAACGAAAGTGCAAGTGAAGCACGGATCTTGAGATACAGGCTTAATGGTGAGAATAGGTTGAGGGCTTAAACGCTAACGATCATGACATAGCTTATTTGGGGCGTTTTAACAAGGAAATTTTTCTAACGATCACCACAGACGTTATGTTATAAAAAAATCGCTGTTTTTCAGGTGTAAAAGCCATTTTTCAACGAAATAAGACTCCTGGTGATCGTTAGAATTTGAAATGGTCTGAAATGAGGCAAATAGCGTCTCTGGTGATCGTTAGCGAATTTTACACCGATGGAGAAGCTTGATGCTGCTTGCTACAACGTAAAAAGTAAAGCTTGCCACACAAAAAAATGTCTTATGTCTGATTGGGGAATGTTGGAACTGGGAACGCTAGTCTTCTCCAAAATTTATCTTTTCCAGACTTATCGCAGGAAGTAAGCCAATTTTACGATGATTCTGCCTGATAAAGAATTGAGGGGTGTCTTGCAGGTGATATGCAACCTGGGGGCACGCCTTTTTTATTTTTGCGTAAAATTATCTGAAAAACATTTTATCTTAGAATTAGATCAGACTAGACTTAGATAGATTAGATAGATTAGATAGATTAGATAGATTAGACTATGATTGGATTAAATAAGATTACATACGTTATTAAATAATCGATTGACATCACTCTCAGATTAATTTAAGTTATTGAAGACACTTTATGTCTCTAATATAAAGGAGAGATGTTATGAACAGCGAAGAGCAAGAGCAACTTTTTTTAATACAAGGCTCACAGGATAAGAAACAGCTCAGCGAACAGGACCATTCCACACGCTCCTTAAAATCAATCCAATCCATGCTCTCGGTACAATCGAAGCTACCCATACAGTCCATTTCACTATTATCGATGTTACAGCCATCTCCAGGAGAACGTATTCTGGATTTGGGTTGTGGAAATGGCGTACTGACGGCTAAAATTGCGGCAACCGGAGCGATCACCACCGGAATTGATTTTTCGGAAAAGAGCATTGCACAGGCAACAGAGAAATATCCCGAACTGGATTTTCAGACAGCAGATGCTGGTCATTATCGGACGCAGGAGCGTTATGATGCTGTTTTTTCTCATGCCGCATTACATTGGATGTCCGATGCCCCGGCAGTTGTGCAAACCATGCAATTGGCGCTGAAGGAAGGAGGGCGTCTGGTCGCTGAGTTTGCAGGAAGCGGTAATACGGCGATCCTTCTTCATGGGGTTCGGGACGAATTACTTGAAAGAGGATACAGTTGGGAAGGGCGTAACCCGTGGTATCACCCTACCGTGGGCGAGTTTTCAAGCTTGCTTGAACAGCAAGGATTGCGGGTGTTATTTATCCAACATATGGATACGATCAGACCTTTGAAACAGGGAGTCCGCCAATGGTTGAGCAGCTTTGCTTCGTATCTTTTCCGGGACATTGAAGCAGATGAGCAGGAGATGATTATGAAGGTTGTCGAAAATAAAGTAGAAGCGCAGCTTTATCGTGAGGGGCAGTGGAATCTGGATATTTCCAGACTACGAGTTGTTGCGGTTAAAGTTTAATGATTGAGATTACTCAAGTGGGTATAAGTCCGACCAAGATCCAAGGAGGCTGGCATGAAAATAGAGAAACCCAAACTGCAGGAACACTTGCTTGAACCCGAGCCAATCTATACATTGGAATCAAAAACAGAGTATAGAGACAGATTGATTGAGAATGTGACGCTGGATTTGCAGGAAGTGAGCAAAGTATCTTTCGAAAACGTCGTATTTCGGCATGTTACGATTCTGGAATCGTCAATGGAACATTGTGAATTTACGGACGTTCGGTTCGAACATTGTGATTTTTCCAATGTGAATCTGCAAAATTCGTTTATGCATCGCACGGAGTGGGTGAATTGCAAGCTGGTTGGTACGGACTTTTCCGGCAGCAGATGGCAAAATGTGAGTGTTTTGCAAAGTGTATGTGACTATGGTAATTTCCGGTTTGGGCATTTCAAACAGGTTGAATATTTCGAGTGTAGCCTGATCGGTGCCGACTTTGCCTATTTGAAATTACAGAAGATCGCATATGGTGCATGCAAGCTGGATCAGGTAACGTTTACCGGAACAGCGATGAAGGGTATGGATCTGAGTGATTGTGAATTGGATGCTCTGGTTCTTACAATCGAAGATTTGGCTGGTTGTGTCATTGCACCGCATCAAGCGGCTACCTTTGCAGGGTTAATGGGGCTTATCATTAAATAAATATCAAAAACGTATACAGAATCATTTTTAAATGTTATCCTTAACTGTTACGTGTGACATAAAGATTCGTTTTATGTAGAGATTTGCGTAAATGAAGGAGATAACATGACATTTCAGGAATTAAACATTATCCCTCCGATTTTGGAAGGGTTGAACAAAGCTAATTACACAAAACCTACTCCGATTCAGGAGCAGTCCATACCAGCAGTGCTTGCAGGCAGAGATTTACTCGGTTGTGCCCAGACGGGAACAGGCAAGACTGCAGCATTTTCGGTGCCTATTATTCAGTTATTGAGTGAAAGCAGCCAAGGGAAACAAGGGGCTTCAGGAAAGCCGACAGATAAAAGATCCAAGTCTGTTCGTGCGATTCGCTCGCTCATTTTGTCCCCGACCCGAGAGCTTGCCATACAGATATCTGATAACATTAAAGTCTACAGCAGATACACCGACATTCGTTCGGTTGCCATTGTGGGCGGAGTATCTCAAAAGGTGCAAGAACGTGCATTGCAGCAAGGGGCAGACATTGTCATTGCTACGCCTGGACGGTTGATGGATCTGGTAAATCAGAAGCAGATTGATCTGAAAATGGTGGAGATTCTCGTACTGGATGAGGCTGACCGTATGTTGGATATGGGCTTTATCCACGATGTGAAACGCATTATTGCGAAGATGCCAAACAAAAAACAGACCTTGTTTTTCTCAGCAACGATGCCGCCAGAGATTGTGAAGATGGTGCAAACCTTGCTGGTGAATCCTGTGAAAGTAGAGATTACTCCGGTTTCGTCAACCGTAGATCGCATCAAACAATCTGTATATTTGCTGGAGCATGGCAAGAAACAGAACATGTTGAATCATATTTTGCAGGATGAATCGATAGCTACCGCACTGGTATTCACTCGCACGAAACGTGGAGCTGATCGGGTTACGCGAGATTTGGCTAAAATTAACGTGACGGCACAGGCCATTCATGGCAACAAGTCGCAGAATGAACGCCAGCGGGCACTGAACAATTTTAAAAGCGGTGTAACGCGTGTGCTTGTAGCAACCGATATTGCGGCAAGAGGAATTGATGTAGAGGAATTAACTCATGTCATCAACTTCAATCTGCCCAACATTCCAGAGACGTATGTTCACCGTATTGGACGGACAGGTCGAGCTGGTAAAAGCGGGATGGCCATTTCGTTCTGTGAGAAAGATGAGCTTCCTTTCCTGAAAGATATCGAGAAAGTGATCAAAAAATCGATCCCTGAAGTGAAGGATCATCCTTATCCGATGATGAACATGCCTGTATTTGCACAAATGAGTTCAACGAAACCGTCTTCCAAAGCTTACGGCGGCAAGCCCGCTAAAAATAAAACAAATCCGGCTCGCAAGCCGAAGTCCGAATGGTTCACCAAACGGGATAAAATGGCATCCGGCAGCAGAGCCGAGGATCGCCATACGAATGGTTCACGTTCTGCACGTAGCGAGCAGTCGAACCCTTACAAAGGTGGAGAGTCATCTCGCACAACCCCTAAAGGAGAGCACAGCAAAACAAGCAGTCGTTCTTCGTATCAGAGCCAGCAGCGCCGGGGGAAATCACGTAGTGACCTAGCCAAATAACTGAGCAAAGATAAAGAACCAAAAGAATGATGGATTAAAAAACAATTTATAAATCAACTTGTAATAAAACAACAATAAATCAAGCCTTCTCCGATTTTCTAGGAGGAGGTTTTGTTCTATCCATCCGGCTGAATCAGATTTACATACAAACATACATTCGTTTAAAATAGAAGATGACGAGTCAAGTTTTTTAAAAAAGGGAGGCAGCACTGTGGTTGATAGCATTATTGATTATTGTCTTGCTAAAAAAGGAGCAGTTAAAGATTTTCCTTTTGGACCTGAAACAGCTGTGATCAAGGTAGCGGACAAAATGTTTGCACTTTTGTTTGAAGGGAATGGAGAGAATAGCCGCTTGAATCTAAAGTGTGATCCGATCATCGCGGAGAATCTGAGAGAGCAACATGAAGCCGTCAAGCCCGGTTACCATATGAGCAAAAAGCACTGGAATACCGTCATGCTGGATGATTCCTTATCAAACGAGGACATTTATGCCATGATTGATCATTCCTATGACCTGATCGTGAAGAAGCTGCCAAAGAGGATTCAGGAGACACTGAGCGAATAGAGAACATAGAGTAAGATGCAGTTTCAGTAACTCTCACCTGTTTGCATTAAAATGAAGGAGTGAATGTGAATGGATCAACAGCAGCAGATAGCCATGGTTCAACAAATGCGTCAGCATAGCTCAGGCAATGATCAGAGTCTCCAACCAAGTGTTACATATGATGTTACAGTAAAAGAATACATGATCCCGACTTCCGCTGGAGAAACGCGAGTTCTGGTATATGTGCCGAATCGAAAACAAACAGATACCGTAACATGGCCCGTATTTTTTAACATGCACGGCGGAGGGTTCGTACTAGGTCAAGCAGACGGGGATGACTCCTGGTGTCGTTTGATTGCAGATCGTGCGGCATGTCTAGTGGTGAACATCGATTACAAGTTAGCGCCTGAACATAAATTCCCAACGGCCGTCTACGAATGTTATGACGTGGTGAAATGGATGCAAACCCACGCAGACGAGTTCTCTGCAAATGTATCAATGTTCGCTATTGGCGGTCATAGTGCGGGAGGTAATCTGGCTGCGGCGGTGTGTTTGCTTAATCGGGAACGTGGGAATGAGTTCCCAATCCTGCTCCAGATTATTGATTATGCTGTACTGGATTTGGCAACAGACCCGGCGGAGAAGCCTAATTTTCCAGAGGCGATTCCAGCCGATGTGGCTAAGACGTTTAATACGATGTATCTGACGAAACCAGAGGATGCTTTGAATCCGCTAGCTTCTCCTGTACTCGCCGATTCATTCTCCAATTTGCCAGAGGCTCTGATCATTACTGCAGAGAGAGATTCTCTCGCCCAAGAGGCACGTACCTACGCGGCGAAGCTGGAGGCAGACGGTGTAAAGGTGACCCACAAAGATTTCGCAGGGGCAGTACACGGTTTTACACATCATGGCGATCTTCAGATGGCTGAAGATGCGTGGTATCTGATGAGTGACAAGTTGAAGGGTATTTTTAACCAAGCTAGCGTTTAAAAAAAGTTAACTTTAGGGGGAGCCGCCGGTAGGCGGCTTTTCGCAGTGCAATGGCAGGGGTTTTCCTAGTGCACGGGCTTTATTCATAAGCTAAACTGGATTTTTAATCCTGGCAAGCTTATATCTCTCAGTTTTATAATAGTGCTGAAAGTTTTACATTACTTTAAGACAGGAGATTAAGATGAGAAAACGTCTTTTTGCAGCATTTTTACTATTTTTGTTGTTTTTTTTAAGTTACACCTTTCCAGAAAAAGTAGCAATGGCTAGTGAAGAAGCTGGAGCAAAGCAAAAAATATATTTTCAATGGAGGTATCATACTTATTCGCAGAACGAAAAGAAAGAGCCTGTTATTCGAAGGACGATTGTAGATTATTCGACTGGTCTGTTTCGTCATGAAGATACGGTAATTGATTTTATAGACACATCAAAGGACTATTCTTTTACAGAAGCATATGGATCGAATACAAAGAGCCCTTGGATCAGGTACAGTACATTAAACACGGCATCTAACCAGCAAATTTTGAAGTATGATAGTCGATCCAACAAGATATCTGTAATCGGAAATGTAAGTAAATCTACAGGTACAATGGATGAAATTTATCCCGATGCGAATATGTATGTTGTCGAAAAAGGACCACGCGAGTATCTTGTATATTTATTGTCAACGAATAAACTAATACATAAGACCAAAGAAAGACCGTCTGAGCACACCAGTCCTTTTGTGACGAATATTATATTCCATAATCATTTTGACCCAGAGCCAACCAAAGGATCGCTATACGTTACGCCAGGGAAATATTATGTTTCTGGTCGGGGTTATGTGGACAATCCCGGTGAATATTCTTACGAGATCAGGCCGGATGGGAGCGAGCGCAAACTGGGCTCCTATAAGAAAAACAATACGGACGACTACGTATATAAAAAAGCATTAACTTCATCAGTAACCTATAAACAAACGCAGAAAAAAAGAGTGTTCAAACACGAACTAATTATAAACGGTAAGGCGCATACGCTTCTCGAATCTAACACTTCCAAAGCGAATTATACATTCGGTGTTGCACAGTTCAGTCCAAACGGGAAATATGTTGTACTCTGGGTAAATTATACGGAGAATGGCCGAAGCGTTTCTGGAAAGGAAGAATACCGTATATTTGACACCTCATCCGCGAAACTAATTCAAACGATACCTATTAATACGACAGGTTCATCTTCAGCGATTAACTTCGGAGTGGGCTGGGCGATTCATTCGGATCACATTATGCAATCTGGATTGTTAAATAACGGTGCATATCGAATTGTCGGGTCTAATCTGATGACGCCTTCCCGAAGCGGAAATGTTATTCGCGCTACAAGTCAGAGAGAATACTTCTACACTTTCGATTTGACGAATTATTTAACCATTAATGATCCTGTACCAGTTAAATATAATGGGGAATATATGAAATTTCAGGGTCAAGGTACATTCAGGGCGATGGACTCTACAATCTATACACCTGTAGATGAATTAATGAAACTGATCGATGGCAGTGTAAATCGCAGTAAGGATGAGATCATCGTGAAATATCAAGACAAGTCTTTCACACTAAATCCGGATAAACAAATTATGTGGAAGAATCGGATCTATTATCCTTTGAGAGAAATATTAACAGGAGTATCGTTAAAATTGCTGGTCGAATCCAATTGGCAAGCTGCGGAAGACTGGAAAGAATTAAGAATCATTGATTAATCTAAGGTCGAGATGAAAAACATACAAGCAGTCAACGAGATATAAATACAACAAAAATAATATAACGCCTTCTAAAGATGAAAGCCGCATCTATATAGCGGAATAATTCACCTAGAAGGTGTTTTTTTCTATGAACTTTTAAAGTTCTCTAAACGGGGCTTCTGAGTAAGCAAACACCTTAATAAAATATACTATCATAGTTAAGAACTCGTCATTGAGAAACAGTGATGTTATGTTACGTTTTCCATCAATTGTGTAGATATTTTATATGGATCAATATCATTCTGGGGATTACAACCTTTTCATAAGGGGTAAGAGGTGTTAATTACAGGAAATCATAACCAAAATCAGGAGGTTATTATGAATCCAAACAACCCGAGTGAAATTGCCATCCTTGGTATGGGGACAGCTCTCCCTGTGCACAAGGTAGCTCAACCGGAAATCGCGGAGCTTATCGCTACTTCACTACATGATCGTCCTGATCTGGCCCGCTTTGCCAAGCGCATTTTCAGATCATGCGGTGTAGAAACACGATATACCGTGGAACCGAGTTATGTTGGCTCTCTGGAAGAATGTCGCTATATCCCTTCGGGTGAACAGCCTGAGATTCCGACGACACGGGAACGAATGGATACATACCAGCGGGAAGCACTCCCTCTGGCGATCAAGGCAGCGGAAGAAGCGATGCATGACGCGCGGATCTCTCCCGAAACGATAACTCACATGATAACGGTTAGCTGCACGGGTCAGTATTTGCCGGGACTCGACGTTCAACTGATCCAACACTTTGGACTTTCTGCTCGTGTGAATCGATTGCCGCTCATTTTTCAAGGCTGTGCAGCAGGATTAAAAGCCATACAGATGGCGCGAGACGTTGTGCGGGGTGCGCCAGGTTCTCAAGTATTGATCGTGTGCGTGGAGCTATGTACACTTCATTTCCAGCCGGTAAAGGATCGGGAGGCACTGTTTGCGGCATCGTTCTTTGGGGATGCAGCTTCCGCATCCATCGTGGGTACGCCGGAAGCTCGGCACAGAGACTACCTGAGTCTGGGAACCGGATATTCGGTACTTTTGCCAGATTCGACGGAGGACATGACTTGGGAAGTGGCTGATTACGGATATGATCTGCATCTGTCGCCCCGAATTCCGAAGTTGCTGGGAAACCATCTCCAAGAAGAGTTAGGTCTTTTGCTACAGAGCGAGCAGCTGCCCGAACTATGGGCGATCCATCCCGGCGGACGAGGAATCGTAGATTCTGTCCAGGAAGTCATGAGTCTAAGAGCGGAACAAACGAAGTATAGTCGGGATATTTTAAGAGATTACGGTAATTTATCCTCGAATACGATTCTGTTTGTGCTTCAGGCGATGCGTATGGATATGAAAAAGCTAGAACAGTTTTCTACAGAAGGCGTGGCGATGGCTTTTGGGCCTGGACTTACGGCAGAATTAATGAAATTTACCTATGTTCCGGCTATAACATCGGTAATGGAGGAGCAGGCTCATGTCCTTCTTTAGAAGATTGGGCAGTCGTGCCAAGGAAGAAGAATTGATGGATGACTTCTCCATGGGCGGAGAAGAATTGCGTGAAGCGCTTCGGCATCTGCGGCGGCTGAATAAAATATTTGCCGCACCCGGCCCCACAGTATCCGGCATCGAAAAATTATGGAACTCCATAGGCACACCGGATCAGCTGACAATTCTGGATGTGGGTGCCGGTTCAGGAGATGTAAATCTGAAGTTGTTGCAATGGGCAAAGGATCAAGGTATAGATATGCATATTACGTTGGTGGATCTGACGGAAGAAGCCTGTGAAGAGGCCAGAGAGCTATTCCGTCACGAGCCGCGTGTTCGAGTACAGCGTGCCGATCTAACTACATTGCCAGATTCTTCGGCCGATATTGTGACCGGATCGCAGTTTATTCACCACTTTGAGGGAGAGCAGCTGGTAGATATGGTTTCACATATGCTGCGAGCTTCCATGTATGGCGTGGTTATCAATGATATCCACCGTCATGCCGTGTCTTATAAGGCGGTGTGGATTACAACAAGGCTTATTTCACGTAATCGTTATATCCGTCACGATGGGCCGCTATCGGTGGCGAAGGGATTCACAGACCAAGATTGGCAGGATCTTAAGCAACGGTTGAACCATGACACGATGACCTATGAGTGGAAACCGTTGTTCCGATATTCTGTGGTGATTCCTCAAAAGGGAGGTATACTAACGTGACGAGATCAACGGATGTGATCATTATCGGGGCGGGTATTGCGGGGAGTAGCTGTGCCATCGAACTGGCGCGGCAAGGGCATCGAACGCTGCTGCTGGATCGTCAGCAGTTTCCACGCCATAAAACATGTGGAGAGTTCATGTCTCCCGAAACGAGGGAGATGCTGGAGCATCTGGGCATCCATCTGCTGGAGCAGCAGAAGACCCCCAGCAGCATGGATCATGCCCGAATAACGATGCCGGATGGTGGGGAGATTGAAGCACCTTTGCCCGGATTGGCATACGGCATAAGCCGATATGAGCTGGATCAGCAGCTGCACCAACAGGCACATATTGCCGGAGCTGAAATCTTGACCAAAGTGAACATCACTTCTATTCAGCAACTGGAGGATCATCGTTATGAAGTAGAAGTTAAACAGGGAAACGAACGAATATGTTATCAAGCGAAGGCTGTCATCGGGGCATACGGTAGTAAAAAACTGCGAGGATCAAGCAGCGCAGAAGGAATCCGAGACGAGACGATCTATGTCGGTGTCAAATCTCATTACAGAGGCATCGACATACCAGCGAGAGTGGAACTCTATTTTTGCGATGGCGGTTATGTTGGAATTTCTCCCATTGAAAATGATACGGTAAACGTTGCAGCGCTCCTGACGCTGGATTCCGTGCAGGGGAGCGGCAAGTCGGTGTCGGAAATTTTGCAGGCAGCAGCCATGACGAATTCAAGTCTCGCAGCCCGTCTGGCAGAGGGTAAAACCGTTCAGGGAACCCAAGTATCCGTTGCACCATTGCAGCTATTCAACGTTCCGGAGCCTTGGTCTGATTATCCGCATACTGGAGATGCGATGATGGTAATTCCACCCCTATGCGGAGATGGAATGTCCATCGCCCTTCGTTCTTCGATACTCTGTGCACGGTGGACAGATGCATACCTTAAGGACGAAATTGACTATACCGAGTGGCAAAGCGAGTACACCCTCGAAGCCAATCGGGAGTTTGCTCCATTGCTTCGAAGGGCGAGAACCATTCAAAATCTGGCTTTTGCGAAAACGAATCGTTTTTATCCGACCCTGGCTCGGCTTTTCCCTGGATTGGCTAGCTATGTTGTCAAGGCTACGAGACTATCTGAGATGAGATGAAGCTGCCGTAGGCGGCTTTTTGTCGTTGTTCAAGGTCATCTTTCGAGCACATTTAGGGCAGAATTCAGAACAATTTGCATGTGAATTGGCGGCGGACACTTTGGCAAATCGAGAAATGCTCGTATAATAGAGTCTAATGTATCATTCGAGACAGAGATCAGATCAGATGCCGAGAGGATGTTATTGAAGATGAATTATACTTTTTCCAACCGGATTGCATCTTTGCAGCCGTCCATTATTCGCGAGATTTTGAAAGCTTCTTCAGGTCAAAATGTAATTCCATTCTCAGCGGGCAATCCCGCGCCGGAGACATTCCCAATTGAAGCGATCCGTACCTTCACTCAATCGATTCTGGAACAAGATCCGGTTACAGCATTGCAATATGGTATCACGGAAGGTTATGTGCCGTTGCGCGAAGCACTCCAGCAGCATTTGGAGCGAAATTTTAACATAGGCAAGCCGTCCGACCAACTCTTTATCGTGTCCGGAGCGCAACAAGGGATTGAGCTTGCATGTAAAGTCCTGTGTAATGAAGGGGACACGATTATCTGTGAAAGTCCTAGTTTTATTGGCTCCTTGAATTCCTTCCGTGCTTCCGGTGCGAAGCTGGCGGGTGTTCCGATGGAAATGGATGGCATGGATATTGATAAGTTAGAACAAGCGCTACAATCCGAGCCGAATGTGAAAATGATCTATGTCATTCCAAGCTTTCAGAACCCAACAGGGGTAACGACGAGTCTGGAAAAACGCAAAGCGATCTATGCATTGGCTAAAAAATATGGCGTGATGATTTTGGAAGATAATCCTTACGGGGAGCTTCGATTCAATGGCGAGGACGTGCCAACCATTAAATCGATGGACGAGGATGGCTTGGTGATCTATGTCGGTTCGTTCTCCAAAATTTTGTCGGCCGGACTTCGGGTGGGCTTTGTACAGGCTCCGCATGAAGTCGTGGAGAAGATGGTTGTAGCCAAGCAGGGGGAGGATGTACATACTGCGATGCTTCCGCAGATCCTGGCTCATCGTTTCATGACCGAGTATGATTATGCCGGACATATTAACCACATTCGTGAAGTCTATCGCAGAAAGGCAACTCTCATGATGGACAAGCTGCAGGAGCATCTGGGTGACGCTGTGACCTATACTCGTCCAGATGGCGGATTGTTCCTTTGGTGTGATCTTCCTGCACATGTTCCGATGGTGGAATATGCCAAAACGGCGGCTGCCCAAGGTGTGGCAGTTGTTCCAGGGAATGCGTTCCTTGTTAATGAACAAGACCCATGCAACGCGATTCGATTGAATTTCTCAACACCATCTGATGAACAAATTGTTAAAGGTGTGGAGATTCTTGGACAAGTGTTAAGAAACTCGTTTTCGTAAAAGGCTTTACCATGTAATTCTTATCTAAAGTCTTCGAAATGGACTGGGACATAACCTAAACCTCTAGATGAAAAAAAAGTGGAATCGTTATTTTGATTCCACTTTTTTGCTATTTAATTAGCACAAGAGGAGTTATCCTTTTGCTATATATTTACTAGCAGAAAATAAGTTGATTCTTGTATTAATTACCTCACCACTCTGTTACCAACGCCTTCGGACCCTCAAGCGTAGGAAAGAGTGGCAGCACTTCCTCAGCCAATTCCTGAATCACCTCAGCAGGAGGACGACTCGAAAATTGAATACCAAGTGCAGCATGATTAACGCCAACTGCTCTCCATTCCTCTAATAGTTCGATTAGACCTGCTCGTCCTGTGCGTAAAATATATCCGCCTCGAAGGGGAGTACGTGGATAACGGACATCTTCTACTAGATCAATCCATTCGTTCGTCATATGGGGCTTGAATATGCCATTAGGTATTTTTTCACGCCAAGCTTTATTTTTTTGCCCCAGCATTTGAGGACCAGATTTATTTACAGTTGCTTCGGGATACGTGAGCCAACCATCACTATTCTGTGCAATCCAATCTAGAGACTGCCTACTTGAACCTGTCACAACGAGAGGAATACCACCTGATGTTGGCTTAGGCAGTAATTCAAGCCCTTTCAATTGTCCCAGAGAAGATTGTATTGCGTCAGTTCTATCCTGTATAAGCTCACGAAAGAACTCCACCGTCTCCCTGAAGCGCTCATCACGTCGCTCTCCGTCTATTCCATAAGCAGGAAATTCATTGGGGCGGTCGCCAGAAGCAATCCCTAGCACGAGTCTTCCGCCTGATAATACATCTAAAGATGCGGCAGCCTTCGCTAGATCGATGGGATGGCGAAGTGTAAAGATCGAGCTTCCTGTTACCATGGAGACGTTTTTGGTTTTTGCCGCAAGATAGGCAAGATAAACAAATGGATCGAATACTTGTCCAGCATCTCCAAAAGCAGGATCGAACAGCGGAATATCTCGTACCCAAACGGCTGCAAAATTTTCTCGATCAATGCTCTCAACGAGGTTTGCTTGACCTTTTAGAACATCCATCTGTCCATTATAAAATGTAAGCGGTAAAAACAGACCGATTGTCAATTGATCTTGAGCAAACAT
This sequence comes from Paenibacillus sp. 2TAF8, assembly GCF_052114825.1. Classification (NCBI taxonomy): domain Bacteria; kingdom Bacillati; phylum Bacillota; class Bacilli; order Caryophanales; family Paenibacillaceae; genus Paenibacillus; species Paenibacillus sp. 2TAF8. The sequence continues at coordinate 395,813 of NZ_JBFRFN010000002.1, read as the reverse complement.
ACGGCGAAATCCAGGGTGCTGATTAAAGTTTCCTACCGCTTTTGTTGAGTGATTATGTATTTGTTTTTTTGAAACTATAGGTCCGTTCATTCCTTCTCCTCCTAAAAACAGTGGTAATTCGGTGTACGAGTATCTTTTCAATTCGACCGAAACTGATATAATTGTAACCATACACTGACCCCATAAGTAGTTACAAAACCCGAATGAATTATAGGGTCAGTTTAGTGATAAGGAGAATTAGCATGCTTGATTTAACATTTCTATTGAACAGAGAGTCTGGAGAACCGTTATACACGCAGCTTTACCAATATATTAAGACAAATATTTTGAACGGAAAGTTATCAGCCGGTAGTCGCCTCCCCTCTATACGATCTCTATCTAGCCACCTATGCATTAGCCGTAATACAGTGGATATGGCCTATCAACAGTTATTAGCCGAAGGTTATGTTCAAAGTAAACCAAGAAGTGGCTTATACATTATGGATTTGAAGCTAGAATCATTGCCCTCTTCCCAGACCGTAAGTAAAAAAAGGCTGGAATACAGGCTTCAGGATAAGCCAGCGATTCGATACGATTTTCGTTATGGTGACGTAGATGCTGAGCATTTTCCATTGGCAACTTGGCGTAAGTTATCCAATCAGAGCTTGCTCCAGAACCCGATAAAGCTGTTTTCTTACGGCGACCCGCTGGGAGAACAAGGGCTTCGTTTGGAAATTGCAAATTATTTGCACAGCTCAAGAGGAGTAAACTGTTCACCGGATCAAATTATAATTGGAGCTGGTATTCAGTACCTGCTTGGTGTGTTATCTGGATTAATAGGTGACGTTATTCACGACATTGCGATGGAAGACCCCGGATATGATGGTGTTCGGGCAATATTTGAGCATAAGGGTTTAAATGTTCACTCTATTCCGTTGGAAGCGGACGGACTTCATATTCAAAAGTTATACGAAAGCAATACCCGCATCGTCTATGTTACGCCTTCACATCAGTTTCCCTATGGAATGGTCATGCCCCTTGCCAAGAGAATGCAATTACTGAAATGGGCATCGGATCAGGATGGGATTATTATTGAGGACGATTATGATAGTGAGTTCAGATATGTCGGCAAGCCTATACCTTCCTTGCAAAGTCTGGATACCCAACAGCGAACCGTATACCTAGGTACATTTTCAAAAAGTCTTCTTCCTTCATTACGCATTGCATATATGGTTCTTCCACGGCCCATGTTAGAACTGCACAGTAAACGAGACTACCGATTATATGATCAGACGGTCTCTCATTTTCATCAGCATACCTTAGAGCTGTTTATGAGTAACGGACATTGGGAAGCTCACATTCGCAAGATGAGAAAAGTATATAGACAGAAGCAATCCACACTCATTTCCATGATTCAAAAGTTAATGGGTGCTCAAGTTACAATCATTGGTGAGGATGCAGGACTTCATATTTTGTTGCGTGTCCATAACGGAATGGATGAACATGAGCTCATTGCCACTGCTAAGATGGAAGGGGCTCAAGTCTACCCAGTATCTCCATTTTGGATGCATTCAGATCAAGTGGAGCCATCAATGGTTCAGATTGGTTTTGGTGGATTGAGTATTGAGGATATTATAGAAGGGGTACACAGTCTTTACAGAGCTTGGTTTGAGTAGATTAAGCTCAGACGGTGGCAAAAAAGAGGCTAGGGCTGAATGAGTAGGCCCCTTGCAATGGAATACGTCGAAATTTCTCCACACCGTCTGACGAGCAGATTGATAAAGGTGTGAAGATTTTTGGACAAGTATTGCGCAGTTCGTTCTCGTAAAAACAAAAGCATGACACAAGCCGCCTGCGGGCGGCTTGTGTGCTATTCAGCACTATGAGCAACGGCGATTTACCTGGAGACGGATGGGCCCAACGTTTTTAAACCTTTGACAGAACAACTTCTCACTATGTATATTGTATTTACAGACTATACAGTCGGTAAATACAATAAGAGATGGGTGTGTGTCATGGAAAGAAATTATGGACTGCAACCGCCGATACCCTTCAGCTTCAAATCTGTAGCAGGTTTCCTCCTTATTTTTGTCATTTGGCAGGGCGGCACGTTATTATGGATCAATCTACTTCATACTTTGATGCCTGCTACTCATACTGGATTACCCAGTTTGATCACACTGTATTTGTCTTTTTCTTTCCTAATTTTTGGAGTTTATGTGGTCACCAGATATTTCTTTAAGATTCCTTTTTGTATATTTTTGTTTGAAGGTAAAAGACCTGATTTCCGGAAGTTTACCATGTATTTTTCATGGTATTTTGCGGCACTTATCCTGTATTTACTTGTCGATATTTCTGTGCATCCTCAAGCTTTTGTCCTTCATTTTGACCCGCTTCCGTGGTTAGGTGTACTCATGCTTACTGCTCCTTTGATTTTTTTTCAAAGTGCTGCTGAAGAGATTTTGTTTAGAGGTTACATGTATCGTATGTTCAGATCATTAAGAGGCGGTGCATTCTGCTCCATCTTTGTCAGTTCTCTGGTCTTTTCTCTGCTCCATGGTTTTAATCCCGAAATGCTGCATTACGGAATTTTTGGACCCCTGTATTATTTGCTGGTAGCGTTCTTTTTGGGAACCGTAGCTTACCATACGAATGGTCTGGCCGCTCCCATCGGTATTCATTTTGCCACGAACATTTTTAATACATCCATCTGGGGATATGGAACATCGACGTTGGAAAACATGGGTCTGCAAAATGTTGTATACCGACACACATTAGATATGCCATTTGCATTCTTTGGGATTTTTGTTATCGTTATCTCATATGGTGCTTTTCAATTTTTCAAGCATAAAAGGAACCGTTCATAAGGTTGCGGGAGGAGCTTATGACCAGAAGACGATTGCCAGCAGAAGAAGCTAAAACGATTATTTTAAATCATGCCAAGTCGTTATTTATTGAAAAGGGCTATGATCGAGCTACAATGGATGACTTATGTGTGTTGACACAGATGAGCAAAGGAAACCTATACCATCATTTTAAAAACAAAGAGGTATTGTTTCTAAAGCTGCTCACCCGGCATACCGAACAAATGTCACAAAAATGGCTTCATTTGATGGAGCAATCTTTATCTCCCAGCGAACAGCTGCTTGAAATGGCCGACTTATTGGGAAGAGACTGTGAAAGTCCATTAATCCAGGCACTCGAGGAATATGCCAGAACTCTTTCTAGCGAATCCGAGTCTCTGGCTACATTAAAGGGGATTACAGAAATAGCATATTCTGCGATAAGACAGGTGCTGCAAAAGGGGATAAATCAAGGTGTTTTTATTAATGAAGACATCGAAACATTGAGTTTTGGAGTCATGTCAACATTGGCTGGCGCAACACAGCTCTGTCTGACCATGCCGAATTTAAGCGGAGACGAATATGCAGCTCTGCATGTCAAAGCAGTTAAGTTGCTTTTAAAGGGAGTTTTAATGGATAAACCCGTCATGAAATAAGGGGATATACGTGCCTACCGCATAGGATAACTTTCGGCGATTAGGGATCGTATGAGGGTTGGAGCGAATGATTATAGGCATTTTCTAAGGGAGTCGTTAGCTTTCAATTGTTTGCAGAATACAAACAATCGAAGCTGACGACTCCTTTGCTATCACCGATTCAATTATCCACCAGCGCACTCAATTCTGCCCGAAAAACATTCTGACCCTTTTGGTTATAGGTGCTGAGAAGTACAGTCACCGTGCCATTCCCCGTTCGTCTCGGACGAAGCTCGGTGACTTCAGCGATAACGTGAAGTTCATCCCCAGGATAGACCGGTTTCAGAAATTGAATCTGGTTCATACCTGTTCCTGCGATAATATGCTCACCATACACGCCAACATCGATCCAAAGTCGGAACGTGATGTTCAGCGTCTGCATGCCGGATGCAATCAGACCTCCAAAACGACCTTGTTTTGCTTTTTCCTCATCCAGATGCATATATTGCGGATCGTAGATTTCGGCAAACTGAATGATGTCCTCTCTTGTTAAAACCACAGATCCTGTTTCGTAACGTTGCCCTATTTTAAAATCGCTGAATTTCATGCCTAATCACTCCGATCTCATTGAGATTACCATAGCTTATATTAACATGCTTACATCAGATAACCCTAACCGAAGAGATTCGCTGATTTGGATGTTTGGCCCAATTTTAGTTAGAATATGATAAAAGGGTGAGTCCATTCAGGCTTAAGAATAGAAACAGAAACATGAGACAGATATGCGAGGAAAAAAGAGGAGGCAAATATCATGGGCGTACCTACTTTTCTGGAAACGGGTCACATGGCTGAGGGATTTCCCATTCGGTTAATTTATACAGGCGCAGAATTCAATTATGCCGCACATTGGCATGATGAAGTGGAACTTGTCGTCGTGAATGGAAAGCATGCACGCATTGGGATAAATGAACAGATTTTTGATCTAAACCAAGGGGATATCATCCTGATTAAGCCGGGGGACGTGCATTATTTTATGCCGGGCACCGGACGGCTGACGATTCTGTTGTTTCGGCTCGAATTGTTAACTGGAAGCTTTACGAATGAAGCAGAGATGCAGGAGCTTGGGTCACTTTTTAATCACACGTCCATCATTCCGTCCAGCAGTCAGTACAACCCGAGTCCCTATATTGATGCGATTGCGGCTGAGAAAAAAAATCAAAAACCGGGTTACCGCTGGCTTATGGTATCTCGATTATATGATCTGATCGTTCTGCTACTGCGTACCGCACCTCAGGTTATAGAAAGGGAAAGCGATACATCGCCATGCTGGCCTTGTGTATCCTCCAAAAAGTTCGAGTTTCTTGAAGCGGTCTGCGAGTACCTGGAAGAACACTACGCCGAACCGATTAAGCTGGAGCAGGTGGCAGAACATATGAAGTTCAGTAAGTTCCATATCTGCAAACTATTCAAAGAAATCAAGGGCATCACGTTAATGGAATATTTGAATCATTTTCGCATTATTAAGTCGGAGTGGGCGCTTTTGTTTCGTCAGGAATCCATTTTGGAGATTGCGATCAGTCATGGATTCAACAATGTGAACTCCTATAATCGTCTTTTTAAAAAATACAATAACTGCACGCCGTCCGAATTTCGCAAACGTCATCGTTCCAATATCGCAAAATATCAAGGATGATTGACAATATTTGTGGAGAAAGCCACCGCTCAAATTCTTATACTCAAATAAATTGTAAGCGTTTCCTTTTTAGGGAGGGTACTTTTATGAAGAGATGGTTTAAGCGGTTTGTTGTACCAGTCACGCTGCTTGCAAGTTCAGTATTATTGCTCGCGGGTTGCCAGACAGGTGCATCCAATCAAACGAAGCAGCAAGAGATCACGGTCTGGAGTTTCACGGATGAAGCAGGCTACGCCATTAAAAAATTCGAAGAAAAGTATCCGGATATCAAAGTGAATTTCGTTAACATTCCGGGCAACTTTTACCTCACCAAACTCAAATCAGCACTACAGACCAGTTCGAAGGCTCCCGATGTGTTCATGATTGAAAACGCAAATATCCGGGAGCTGATCGATGTTCCCTATTTGGAAAATCTGTCGCCTCCGCCTTATAACGCTGACGAGTTAATTAAGGAGCAGTATCCTTTTGTGCAGGCCAATGAGAAGGATAGTGAGGGGAATGTAAGGGCCCTTGGTTATCAAGGTACACCTGGAGGTATCTATTATCGTCGTGATTTGGCTAAGGAATATCTGGGTACAGATGATCCGCAGAAAGTAAGTGCTCAGATTGATACATGGGAGAAGATTTTTGCTATCGGAGAAAAAGTACAAGAACAAAGTAGTAACAAGGTACATGCACTGGCGAACTGGAACGGGATAGCTAACTCGTACGGTGGCATTCCTTGGGTGAAAGATGGGAAGCTCGTCATTGATCCTACGTATATGAAGGTGCTTGATCTGGTGCGTGAGGCAAGGGAGCGTCGTGTCCTGGCTGAATACGAGGATGGAAGTGCAGGTTATGCAGCGTCCATGCAAAAAGGTGAAGTGATGTTCTATCCTGCGGCGACTTGGGGATTGCAGTTTACATTCAAAGCGAACGCACCCGATACCGAAGGGTTATGGGGTTTGGCACACGGGCCTTCGTCCTTCAGTTCAGGAGGAACCTACATTGCAATGTATAACCAAAGTGACCAGAAGGATGCCGCCTGGAAATTCATCGAATTTTACAATTTTAATCATGAATTTTTGACAGGACTTGCCAAGGAGCAGGATTACTTTACGAGCAACATGGTCGTGAATGACCAGCTTGCAGACTCCCTGACTTCAGCCTATCTGGGTGGACAAAAGCATTTTGAATTTTTCTCTGAGGCTGCCAAGCAGGTTCCGGTGTATGAACGCACGAAATATGACGGCATTATCAGCACTGATATCTATAGAAACTTGCTGCAACTGTATCTGAACGGCGATATTCAGACAAAGGAAGAAGTGGTGAAACGTATCAAACGTGACGTGCGCTTAAGATTCCCTGAACTAGAAGTGGAGTAAGAGTAAGTTGAACCAATATGGTTACACAAGCACTCCGATGACAGAACAACCTTTCAATCGCTGTTATCCCCAGATTTTTCTGATTCCCTTTTTAAAAGGGGAAAATCCGGTGATAAAGGCGAACGCTCCGCTTTTCCAGGTTTGTTCTGTCCTCTTCGTTTTTTGTGTAAATGCTTAGTTGAACTTACTGGAAGATAAATTAATAAGAGCAGTCATATCCAGGTTAATGATTGGAGGACAGCGTATGTTTGCCAAAACGATTCGCAAGGACCATTTCGGGTACTACTTTATCGCTCCTTTTTTTATCGTGTTTGCCATCTTCGGACTGTATCCGATTCTGTACTCGCTATATATCAGTTTCACGAATTTCGACGGGATCACAAAACCTGAGTTCGTCGGGATTGGTAACTATGTCGCCGTGCTTCAGGACCCGCTGTTCTACAAAACGTTGTTTAACACCCTCTTCATATGGGGGGTGTCGGTTGTACCCCAACTGACGGTATCCCTTGTGCTGGCTTTTATTCTGAACGACAAGTTGTTAAAAGGACGAGATATTTTCCGGGCGGTATACTTCTTCCCTAACATCGTTACGGCTGCTTCGCTCGGTTTGCTTGTCAGTCTGATCTTTGATTGGCAGTCGGGTGGACTGAATCATTTTCTCGTGCAGACAGGGTTAATTCAAGATCCGATCAATTGGAAAGACGACCCCTGGTTTATGCGGCTGATCGTGTCGTCAATCCTGTTTTTCCAGTACTTTGGTTATTCAATGGTCATCTATCTGGCTGGATTACAAGGGATCGATCCGGCGCTGCAAGAAGCGGCCCAGATCGATGGTGCCAAGAAAAAACATATCTTCTTGCACATTATCGTGCCAATGCTCAAACCGATTATATTGTTTCAGATTATTACCTCGATCATTGGGGGCATTCAGATTTTTGACCAGCCTTTTACCTTGACCAATGGTACAGGAGGGCCGGACCGTGCGGCGATGACGAGCATCATGTACCTATATAATGTAGCGTTCCAAAGCACACGTTTTGGATACGGAGCTGCCATTGCATTTTGTCTGTTCATCATTATAATTCTGTTGTCCGTTGTATCCTTCATCATGACCAAACGGAAGAGCCGTTCATAGGGAGGGAGAGATTGTATGCAAACTGCCAAGGTTACCGCGCAGCGGGATGCCGTGCTTCAACATCATGCGCTTCGTCAGCGGCTGACACTGGGGAAAATCCTCATTTATCTGTTTCTGATCGCTCTCGCCGTATTGTGTGTGATTCCGTTTTACCTCATGTTGATCTATTCCACACATAACAACGCGTCCATTGCTTCAAGCTTTACGTTTCTTCCGGGTACGTTTCTGATCGAAAATTATGTGAATATGGCTTCCAAAATCAATATCTGGCGCGGCTTCGCCAACAGTTTTTTTATCGCCGGCAGCTCCACGGTGCTGTCACTGTATATCGGTGCTTTAACAGCCTATGGCTTTGCTAAGTTTAACTTCAAAGGACGCACCGGATTGTTTCTGTTTTTGCTCGCAACAATGATGGTTCCGGGTCAACTGGCACTGATCGGGGTATATCGGTTGTTCAGTACGCTTGGCCTGCTGGATAGCTATGCAGCAATTATTTTGCCTGCGGCGGCAAATGCCTTTAATGTATTTTTTATCAAACAATTTATGGAGAGCAGCATTCCCGATGAGATCATCGAATCCTCCCGGGTGGACGGTGCGAATGAGTTCCGGACGTTTAATCAGATTGTATTGCCTATCCTTGGGCCAGCCATCTCTGCACTAGGGATTTTCACCTTTATCGGATCATGGAATAATTTTCTGACACCGCTCGTGCTGTTTTTCTCCCTGGATAAATATCCGCTGCCCGTATTGGTGGCGCTAGTTCAGGGCTACTACGGCATGGATTACGGATTGTTGTATCTGGGCGTAGCGATTTCAATTTTGCCGATTATTGTTGTGTTCGCCGTATTTTCCAAGCAGATTATCGGAAGTGTTGCTTTGGGTGCTGTTAAAGGATAGCTGAAGCACATAATCTGCGTAGTCTTAGTTAAATGTTAGTTGAGAAGAGAGTCGCTCGCGGAGCGGCTCTTTTCGTCATTCCGATTGCATATTTCTGGTGAAGGAAGCAAATGATATCTTTTACTGAGAATACTTGGACGAATCGGTGGAAAGGGGGTGGGGAGCCCATGAGTCAGAACAGTCAAAATACAAATACCAACTCAAGCACTAACTCAAACACAAATACGAACTCAAGTACAAACACCGAATCAAGCACAAATAATAATACAGACACCAATACAAACTCAAGTATCTCGGAACAACAGGATTCGAAGCAAGATACAGAGCAGTCAACCGAACAAAATATGAAACAGGATACAAAAGAAGAACAGAAAGAACAAGAACAAGATCAGCAAGAAAACCAAAACCAAAACCGTGAAAACAGTGAAAAATCAAGACAGAATAAGGATCAAAACGCGAAGAAGAATACGGATCAAAATTCAAACGAAAAAGAGAAAAAGACAGAGAAAAAAGGCAAGGATCAATCGAATCAAGAAGGACAATCGGATCAAGAAAAACAAGAAACGCAGCAGGACTTGCCCTTAACGGGGGATCTGGCCATTGATGAAGAGACATTACGCGCCGTATTTACGGACTGCTCCGATGTGATATTTCATTCATTCGAGACTGCGGGCTTCACCTCGGCACTATGTGTATATTGTGTGGGCTTGTGTGATACCGAGCGGCTTGAGCGTCAGGTATTAGCGCCTGTTCAGGAGATTGGCTTGGAGTCTGCACAGGTTCCTCTATCCTCCGTAAAAACCGTGGAAACGTCCAAACAGGCCGCAGATGCGATATTGGAAGGAGAAGCGCTGCTACTACTGGAAGGCTCCAATGTGGCAACAACGTATCCGCTGTATAAAGCTGCTAATCGTTCCACGGAAGAGCCTCTGGCTGAATCGACGGTTCGTGGTGCAAGGGACGGATTCACCGAATCACTCGCAACAAATCTTTCTTTGGTACGTAAACGGCTCAAAACACCTGCACTAAAATTCCGTACACGTACCGTTGGAGAAAGCTCTAATACCAGCATTGCCCTTGCGTACGTGGAAGGTATCATTGATGCCTCTTTGGTGAAAGAAGTAGAGCAGCGACTGGATCGGTTAAGAGTCCGGGATATTCTGGAAAGTCAGTATATTGAGGAAGATATCATCGATCAGCGATTCTCTCCTTTTCCTCAGATGATTGCTACAGAACGTCCGGACGTTGTGTCCTCCAATCTGATGGAAGGACGATTTGCGATACTGGTGGACGGAACACCGTTCACGCTGGTGGCTCCTGTAACGCTGTTTTCCATGCTACAGTCGCCTGAGGATTACTATCAATATGTGTTTATGAGCGTATTTCTCCGCTGGCTGCGATACGTATTTTATGTTCTATCCTTGTTGCTGCCCTCGGCTTATGTCGCGATCACGACCTATCACCAAGAGATGATTCCTACAGTGCTGCTGCTCAGTATCGCTAGAGCCAGAGAGGAAATTCCTTTTCCTGCACTTGTAGAGGCACTGATTATGGAAATCGCCTTTGAAGCGCTTCGGGAAGCCGGTGTTCGCCTGCCCAAACAGGTAGGTTCCGCAGTCAGCATCGTTGGCGCGCTCATTATTGGACAGGCCGCAACCACGGCCGGCATCGTCTCCGCTCCGATGATTATCATCGTTGCGATCACAGGGATTGCATCCTTTATGATTCCACGATACTCCGCTAGCATTTCGACACGATTGCTTCGTTTTCCCATTATGCTTCTGGCTGGAACACTGGGTTTAATCGGGGTTATGTTGGGTATCATTTTGATCGTCATTCATTTGAGCAGTCTTCGCTCATTTGGGGCGCCGTATCTATCTCCAGTTGCACCGACGAATGCCAAAGGGTTGAAGGATTTGTGGTGGCGTCCAGCACCTTGGAACAAGCCGCGATAGGGATTAAATTGCACTTAATGATGTGGAAGAGGGGCGGGAAGAATCATGTTAACTGACCAAGGAAGAATATCGGAGACACAGCTGGCATTCATGATCTTCCCGGCCGTTATTGCCACTGCGATCTTGTCTGTACCAGGAATCACAATGCATTATGCCGGACATGATATGTGGTTATCTCCCATTATTGGGTCGGTTATAGGACTTGCAGCGATTGGTGTTTCGCTTGGACTTGCGCGGATGTATCCTGGAAAATCCCTCATTCAATCGAGTGTACTCGCAGCTGGTCTCATTCCAGGCAAGCTTATGGGACTTATTTATATTTTGTTCATGCCTCATCTAACCGGGCTGATTATTCGGGAATATGGAGAGTTCATTGCAAACAATGCTCTTCCACGTACACCGATGTTYGTGATCATGGGCACGATGTTGCTGGTATGTGCGATTAATGTCAGACTTGGCATTGAGGTGGTTGGAAGAACTGCACAAGTGTTTGTGACTCTGGTGCTGGTGATGCTCGGTCTCGTCTTTGTACTGCTCATCGGAGATTTGAATCCGGCTGAATTATTTCCTTTTATGGAAAATGGGCCAATGCCTGCCATCAAAGGAGCGCTCGCTCCTGCAGCCTGGTTCAGTGAATATATCGTGATTGCCTTTCTGCTGCCGTATGTGAATCGCAAAAAAAGAACCACTCGTGTGATGCTCGGATCTTTGTTAACAACAACAATAGTGATGACCGTTATTAATGTGGTATGTCTCTTTTTAACTGGAGATTTGACAGATACATTTGTTTTTCCGGTGATGATTGCCGCCCGGTACATTACGATTGCAGACTTTTTACAACATATTGAATCCCTTATTATTGCCGTGTGGATCTTTGGCATGTTTGTGAAGGTTTCCGTGTTCCTGTATATATCTGTGACGTCGACAGCGGAATGGTTTGGTCTGAAGGATTACAAACCGCTAGTGAGCCCGCTTTCCTTTCTCTGTATGATTTTTTCGTTTTGGGTAGCTTCCAGCAGTTCAGGATTATCCAGTTTGGTGAGTCCTTCAGCCAATTTGTATACGATCACCGTTTTGCTGGTTCTTCCAGGGTTGACTTACGGGATAGCATGGGTGAAGAAGGGGTGGGCTTATGTACGAGAAAAACGTACGGATGTCTGATCCCATGAAAAAAAAATTGATTACAGTATTTAGAATAGGGCTTCTTGGCTGCTTAAGCTGCATATTGCTCACGGGATGCTGGGATCGCATCGAAATTAACGATCTCGCCATTGTGCTTGCAACCGGGGTGGATTACAAAAACGATCAGGTTGAACTGACATCACAGATATTTATTCCCCGCAAAGCAGGAGGAGGAGACAGCACCGGCAGTGGAGGCAGCCCAAGCGGGGTAACACTAACTCGATCGGCTGAAGGCCATACTATTGCTGAGGCTTTGAATCGCTTGCAACGGAAAGTGCCGAGAAATATGTTTTGGGGACACTGCGAAGTAATTGTATTTAGCGAAGACGCCGGAAAAAAAGGCATACGCGAATTCATTGATTTTTTCCTGCGATACCCCCAGATCAGGGAACATGCTTATGTTTTTTCGACACCTGACCCTGCCAAGAACATTCTTGCCTTGCTGGACCCACTGGAACGAAGCTCAGCGGAATCTTTGCGTGAGATGGCCAATATGAAACTGGGTACACGGATAACCGTTCTGGAACTCGCTCAATCGATCGAAGGCCCTAACCAATCTGTCATTTTGTCCCGAATGTTGTCTCTTCCACCAGACGAGGGGCAGGATAAATTAACAACGACACCATATATCAAAGGACTAAGTCTCTATAAGGGTGATACGTTTAATCGGAGTGTACAAGAGCCGTTAACGGTCGGTATTTTAATGCTCGCTAATGAATTAAACAACATTATCATGCCCGTAAATGTAGAGCCTGAGAGAGGTTCTTTTTCGATCCAGCCGCTAGAAGTGAAGACGATTTTGAAGCCGAATATTTCGGGTTCACAGTGGAGCATGCAGGTGGATGTACAGGCAAGGGGAGAGGTGTTGTTGAATACAACCAACGGGAATCTTACAGATCCTGCTGTGTTGAAAAAGCTGGAAGAAACCTGGGCATCACAACTGAAAGAAATGGCTAAATCAGCCCTTCGGTTATCCCAGCGAGAGATGCGAACGGATCTGTTTAAGTTCGCGGTGGAGTTTCGCAGATTTTATCCGAAACAGTGGAAGGAACAGGAGAAGAGATGGGAGGAGATTTACTCCGACATGGATGTGGATCTCCAGATACATGCACAGGTTGTACGTACAGGTAAATCTGCTGGGCCTCAGGGAATTCCGGATGAGCAGGGGAGATGAGGGTATAACCGTGGCAGTATTAGCATTACTTATGGGGATACGAGATATGATGGACAGAAGGTGATAAGTTATGAAAATTGCTTCTATGCTTGGTATTTTGTTGTTAGCCAGCACGATCATCTATGTAGAATGGAAACGTAGCGAAGAAAAAAAAGTCAGGATGATCACAGCAGGAGTCACTGCTATCAGTGCGGTCATCGGCACGATCCTGTTATTTGATCCCCGTTTGCCGGGTCCGGGTGTGATCATTAAGCTGCTGTTTGGAGGTATAGATAAATTCATGAAATGAAAGAGAAGGTGATGAAATAAGAGAGCGGTGTTGTATTGAAAAAAATAAGTTAAAAAGCGTGAATGAGAAAACCGCATACAGGAACAACAGTAAAAAAGAAGTACACAAAAAAAGCCAGCTCCTCGCACAAAGAGTGAAGGAACGGGCTTTTTCTTGATGTGTATGAATCAGATCACTATGTTGATGATAGATAAGAGAATGATAGATTTGAGAAGGCAACCTTGTTATTCCTTGATTACCGATGCTTGCACAGCAGATTGCATATCAGCGCTGTACGTTCGGAACAAACCTAACCTCCAGAAGGCAGCACCCTTCAGATCATAACGTTTAGCAAGCCCCAGCTTATCTCCGACAGATGCTGGTGTCTCACTATTGATGTTAATGCCAAGTAATAGCTTTTCTTTGGGTACACCTGCCTTAAGTGCGAGCACGATAGCCTGATCGACCAGACTGTTTGGCTCTGCAACTTGAGCTTTGGTCCCTGCAGGATTATATTGGTAGGCCATAATGATAAGGTCATCCGCCAGCGTAGCAAGTGTTTTGTAATCATATCCCTTGTAAGCACTATTAAGCGGAGGAACAGCTAGAGAGATGGCAATCTCTTGAGGCAGCGATTCTCTGAGCTGTTTCACATACTGATTCAGCAATTGCTGTTGCCGTACCGCGTCCAGCTTAAATCCCAAACCCTCAAAATCAAGCACAACACCACCGAAGCCATACTCCTGAACGGCGGCTTTAATGCCGTCAATGGACTTTTGTCGTAAACTGCTGTCACTCAGTACTTTGGTTAACTCGCCGTTTCCATCCAGCGCATAAACCATCAGGCTTGTCTCTATTTGCTGACGGGCTGCATCAGCCACAATTGATTTGGGTGTCACTTCACCAGCAGCAGCTGGAATCTGGTACTCTTTTCCTTCAAGTGTAAATTGACCATCCCGATCAATCCGGCTCCAGCCAAAAGCAACCGAATTCATCAATGGTAAGAGATCAATCTCGTGGTACGCTTGGATGGCATAGAATGCTCTAAGATGCATCTCACGTTGAGGTGACACCATAGAGACGGTTCGTGTAGCCTGATCCCAGCCTGTACGGACATCGAATTGGCTACTGAATGAACTCAGCGGAATAAGTACACGTCCTTCGCGCTGTACCGGTGCGGCAGCGAGATTCACTTTCTCTCCATTTACAGTAGCTATCTTGCTTCCGACCTGAAGAACAACTTTCGTTGTTTTTCCTTTGGATGTGTTTACTGCGGTTATGGTCTGGGTTTTGTTGTTCCAGCTAATACCAATGCCGAGTGCTTCTCCGACCGTTCGGAATGGAACATAAGTGACCCCCCGATCAATTCGTGGTGCTGCATCAAACGTTAATGGAACATGATCCAGTTGAACGGAGATTGCGGGAGCTGCTTGAAGTTTATGGGCTTGAGATGCAGGGATGCTGCTCATAATAGACAGAGCCATGACGGCAGCGGCAGCGATTTTACGAGTACGTTGCATAAACATGAATAGGTGTACCTCCAAGCGGTGTGATTTCTTCGTAAATCCAGATGGATATATAAGAAACACATAAGATTTGATCTAATCAATCCAGCATAAAATCTTTAAGTCTATTAATTAATCGTAGTAGTTTACCAAACCATAGCAATTCGGCAAATCTATCATAACAAAATTTTCATATTGTTCCAATACGAGAAAACATAGAATCTGCATAACACAAGCTTAGTGGAAAGTATAGTGGAGTATATGGTGTGAAAGGAGTGTGACTCTTTGCCGAACTCTACAGGGTTCATCTACAATCCGGCTTCAGGCCCGACACAGTCTACGCAGATTATCGTCACTTGCATTAACGACTCACTTAATGCGCCTGTTAATGTCGAACTTGAAGTTTTTAGATGGGACACGGCACAACTAGCACGGGTTCCTATTGGTCATGATTTAGCTCAGATTTTGCCTCAAGCAACAAGAACCTTTATCTATCCGTTGATTAACGCAGCATTTTTTGAAGTTCAAAGTGATTTTTTTAGCGCAACCAGTACGGTAATCCATGTCTATGGCGTTGATTCTACGGGTCAGATCATACAGCGCATTCTTCAATCTGAAATGACGTTAATCGACCGGTTTACGAACATTCCTTAGAAAAAGAGGTGATGAAATTGGCGGTTGTTAATATTACCGGCGCTTTGGGAGGGAATCAGTTTGAACCCTCTATTGCGGTTAACACGTTGAATCCCAATATTATGTGTGTCGTGGCGGTCGATACGAGTACTGGGCCGACACTTACGGGATTTTATCGTTCCATTGATGGGGGAACTACATGGTCCACCACTGTTCTTCCACAACCAGCAGGTTACTCTGGAGCCGAAGCACCAACTATTGACTATACGTTTCCAAGCACCTTTATTATTACTGTACATCTGTTCAACGGAAACAATGACGGTACGATTGCCAGTTATACTTCATTTGATGACGGTGCCACGTTCCAGCCTCCAGTAATTGTACAGCTGGGGTTTGGGACAATTGTGCATAATGATGAGCCATTTATCGCTGTGGATCGATCTCCAGGCAGTCCGTACAGAGGCCATGCTTATGTAGGTTATACCCCGCTTGCCACTACTTCTTCTGCTATTTTCACTCAGAGATCTATCACACAGGGCATAACCTGGGAAGCGCCTGAAAGGCAGTCCAGTCCGAGGGGAATACATGACAGGGCTGCACTGGCTGTAGGTTTCTCCGGTGAGGTATATGCAGGTTATATTATTACTGGACCTGCAAGCCCGTCAGCACTATTGCGCATATCTTATGATGGCGGAATTACGTATCAGCCTCCTATTGAAAGACAGGCCACATTTATTTCTTCGGTGGTGCCTGCACCATCGCCGCTGCCCGTACCGAATTATAATTTCCGAGTGCAGACGAATCTGAGCCTTGGCGCAGATATTTCTAATGGACCTAACAGTGGAACCGTTTATGCCGTATGGAATGACGCTCGGGCTGGCTATACGGATGTTTTGCTTTGTGAATCTCCTGATGGGTTACTTTGGTCAGATCCGATAAGCATTACTAACGCACCACCGGGTACGCAGAACTTTTTTCCGGCCATCACTGTTTCTCCATTCGCGGGAACGATTCGGGTAATCTATTACAGCAATCAGATTGACGGTTTTCTGCTGGATGTATTCGTTGCCGAGTCCTTTGATGGGGGAGCGACTTTCAGTAATCGTCGTCTAACAACAACGTCCTTTAATCCGAATGGTGTCTCCCCAGTGCCAACCGTTCTAATCGGCGACTATATCACAGCAGCTACATATGCCCCGGATAACCTGGCTGCCGTGTGGATGGCTACTACACCGCCGACGGGCAAGCTGGATGTATATTTCGGAAATTAGGATGGCACATAAAGGCCCCAAACCTGTTCTCTACAATGCTTATGGAGATTACAGGGATGGGGCGTTAGGCATTACATACGAGAGCTTGATCTAAAACGTTAATCCGAAACGATGAATCCATCGAAATTTTCAGGCCCCACCCGGACGGTACCGAGCAGATTGGTGCTGATAAATGCAGTATAGGTGATCTGTGGGGTTACAGGCGGGTTAAAGTCATTTGCAGAAAATATGATGACCTCCGGCGCAAGCAAACCGCTCAGACCAAACGTGTGATTCGCTGAATAAATGAGAGGATCTGTTGAAACCGTGCCACGTACAATCGTAATTCGGACTTGGAATAGAGCGAGTGGAAGCTGAACTGTAATCGTCCCTTTCAGAGAAACTCTGGGATTAGGACCTGTCCCTGCAGTCAGTAACCCGATCTGTGCAAATAATGTAGGTGTATTGATGACGGGAATAGGAATGGCAATGGAATTAAATGTAGCTGCATTCAACGATACCCTTGCATCAAGTAGTTGGGTCATATGATATTCCTCCTTCGCTTTCAGATAGAATACTATATTCAATGAGTTCACATTCGCATGGACGAGCGCTCAGGACTAGCCAAATTAGGAAAGTTAAATGGAGTATTAAAGCACTTCTAAACGTATGTTTTGACACAGCCAGAATGAAATGAGAGAATACGTTGTTATGAAAAGACGTGGAGAACAAATAAATGATGTTGGGGGCATAACATAATGAATCAGCGTGTTAAAATAACCAGATCGATGCAGGAAAACAATCCGGAACAACATATTTCTTTGGAGGAATGCAAAGCATATTTTGCTACCAAGGCGGAGTTTACTTACTCCACAATACTTAATATCGTTGGTGCGGAGAGCACGATGACCATTGAAGGAGATTTCTTTATGTGGCAGCATGAAGGACAACAATATCCATTCCGATTGTATATGGGGGAGTTGTATGTTGCGATTTCGAACGAAGCGATCGTTCCGGTTATGATGGAAGCGGCGTCACATCTGCATGCTGATATTGTAGAGGGATAGTTGTCTAGTGCTTCGAGGCAGTACAAAGAGGCATCATGCTTAAAGAGAAGAACACTTGTATTTCGACAAAACAATTAGCAGTAAAGATCATACTCAATTGGGTAAATGAGACTTAAGTTCCATATTATTTACATATTTAAAATTGTAAAATGTGGATATATCTTATTTCACAGGAGGTTGATCTAATTGAGAAGGTTAAGACCACTGTTTATTATTTTGATGAGTACGATCTTTGCTTTTACGTTACCAGGGATTGGACAGAGTACGACAGCTTCTGCTGCAACTACACGGACGCCAATCGTATTTGTTCACGGATTGACCGGGTCGGATGGCAATTTCGCCCTTATAGAACGTTATCTGCGCAGCGAGGGCTGGGCAAGTAATGAGTTATTTGCCATTGATCTTCCGAGCAAAGCAGGCAATCAGTCGTTGAACTCAGCGGCGATTAGTCGCTTTGTGGACGATGTTCTTCGCCAAACGGGGCATTCCAAAGTTCATATTGTTGCTCACAGTATGGGCGGGGCCAACAGTCTCTACTACATACTGAACCGCGGAGGCATTGATAAAGTGGATAAACTGATTACGCTGGGCGGAGCGAATCGGTTGACAACGAACAGCGCACCAAGCGGCATTCGAGTTACCTCGATCTATTCCACCAGCGACACCATTGTTTCGCCTCTTTTATCCAGACTGGACGGGGCGAACAATATTTCCGTTAGTCTGGTATCTCATATCGGATTGCTCTTTAACTCGAGAGTCAATGCCTTGATCAAGGCTGCACTGATCGAATAACTGTGATTGAGCACGTATAGACCCATCATATATTAGCACTTATAACAAGACTGACCATTTTTGGTCAGTCATTTTTTTCGCTTTAAGGTGAAGTGATGCTTCCAACCCCAGAACTTGAAAAACTCAAAAACAATCAAAGGATAGGATAGTCTCGTCATCACTATGTTGTTCTTTTTGCGTTTGCCTGTAATTCAGGGTGCTTTAGATGCAATTCAACCCATTCCTAAACCACTGAGCATGTTTTAATAGTATATTAAAACAAAGAGTGAAAGTGCTTGCGTTCAGGAAAGGCGGGATGGCATGTATCATGTAGCGATATGTGACGACGACGAGCAGCAACGAGAACTGGTGAGGCATATGCTGACAGTGTTCTCGCTCAAAACCAATATCGAGTTTCATATCACCATGTTCAGTTCAGGAGAACAACTCCTAGCTCATTATAAGGATCAGAGAGAGACGTTTCATCTGCTTATTCTGGATGTAGAGATGGATGGGTTGAATGGCATACAGACAGCACAGGAAATCAGAAAACTCAAGATTATGGATGTGCAGATCATGTTTCTAACCAGTTATCCCGAGTATATGGTCCAAAGTTTCGATGTCATGACGTTCCAATATTTGATTAAGCCGATTCAGGAGAGTGTACTGGAAGAGAAGCTGATTAAACTACATCAGTATTACCAAGCTATGGATAAAAAATACCTGGTGATTAAATCGGATTACGATGATTTGATGTTGAAATATGAAGATATTTTATGGATTGAGGTGGTCAAAAGCCTCACGGTTAAAAACAAGCTAAAGGTGATTACTCGTGATAACTCTTATCAAACGAAAGGTATTCTATCGGCTTATGCTGACACGCTGAAAGAGCACGGTTTTATGCAAATTCACCGATCCGTCCTCATTAATCTAATGCATGTACACAAGTTCACCGGGGCACAGGTCACGATGCTGGATGGAACCTCTCTGCCTATAGGTCGTTCCAAAATCAAAGAAGTTAAGGATACGTATACCAAATATATGATCATGAGGGTTCAATAAAATGAATATTTTGCATCTAGTACCCGTCATTTTGTTGACCTTGCTCATGACCTTTCAAGCTAATTATTATTTTGATTCTGTGCTGGGCAAGTCCAGACGTAAACCTCGCAGAACGATTTATTTCATCGTCTTTATCCTGTTAAATTTCTTTTATTTGGCTACGCGATTACCTTCTGTTCTATCAACTGTTCTTGCATTGATTTATATCTTCACTCTGGCACAATCCTACCGGGTTGAATTAAAACTGAAGATTATGTTTACGGTTATGTACGCAGCGCTGTTAACCACGGTGAATATCATTTCAGTTTATGTTTTTAGTGTGATTGACGGTATCGACTACCTGAAAGAGGCTGTCTATGGCCCGGAAGCGATATGGTTGTTCTCCAAAGTTCTGCTGCTAGGGTGTAGCATTATGTTTGTTGTGATCCCTATTGTTCATCTCATTGCCAAACGCAGGAGCTTCAGGGTGCACCATCGGTCTTATTTTTTGTTTTTAATCGTAACTTCGATTACGGTGTACCAGATTAATGTCATTTCAATATACAGCGAAAAAAATATTTTTTATATTTTTTCGGTGCTCGGTTCGCTTTTTCTCAATGTATTTATTGTATATGTATTTGATAATATCGTGGAGAAAGCGCAGCTTGCGCATGAGAATGAACAATTGCAGCGGCAGATGGATTATCAGGATGCCAACTATGAGAAGACCGTGCACAGTTTCAAAAGCATTAAAAGCATTATCCACGATATCAATCAGCAGTTTCTATATATCGAAGAATGTGTGAAACGCAACGAACTTTCAGCAGCAACAGAGCATATGCATGTTACTTTGAACACCATTGAGCATGCTTACCAACGTGTGAATAGCGGTAATCTGGTCATTGATGCTCTGGTTACGAATACGTTGACCGTCGGGCAGGCAAACGGCATTCGAATCGATACGCGCATCCAGCTCCATTCTCAGCATATAGGTATTGAAAGGTATGATTTATGTGTGGTGCTCGGAAACGTCTTGGATAATGCTGTTGAAGCATCCAAAAAAGTACGGATATCGGAAGATCGCTACATGTTAGTCTCTATTCATTCCACAGCTTCTGCTCTGATGATACAGATTATGAATCATACAGCTCAACCGGCAACGGATCTCAAAAGTGAGAAAATGGATTCAGAATTTCATGGTTTTGGCCTGACCAATATATCCAGAATATGCAATAAATATGGAGGACACATGACCATTGAGCAAACACAAGGGTCTTTTAACAATATGGTCGTTCTTCCGTACAACAAAAACAACGTCTGAACTGTCGTTCAGGGGTTGTTTTTTTCCATTCGGGGTTCTTTTCCGCTGGTGATGCTTTTGCCAGGTATGATGAATTCATTCACGTATCGAACTGAAGGAGGAACTCTTGAATGAAAAGGATAATTACGATTTTATGTGCGTTCATGCTTATTATCATGCCTGTAACTGGAGTCAAAGCTGAGGCGACTGAAAAGCAGGCGATTCAAGCGAAAGCTAAACAAATCGCTGACATGCTAGTTCAGAATTACGGCGTCACAAGTCTGCAATATGCGATTATGGAAGATGGGGAAATGATTTTATCGGACGGTGCTGGATTTCATGATAAGGCGAACCAGAAAGTCGTGGACAAAGATACCATGTACGGTATAGGCTCCGTAAGCAAAATGGTGGTGACGACTGCGGTCATGATGTTGGTCGATTCTGGTGAAGTTGACCTGGATCAGCCACTTACCACGTATATTACCGATTTCGAAATGGCAGATCCCCGCTATAAGGAAATCACACCGCGTATGTTAATGAATCATTCATCCGGCTTGTATGGTTCGCAGTATGGAAACAGTATGCTGTTTGATGATAACGATACACGTAATCATGATGAACTGCTGATCAAACTTCAGGCCGAACGTCTTAAGTCTAAGCCTGGGGAATATTCCGTCTATTGCAATGATGGCTTTCAATTGCTGGAGATTCTGGTTGAGCGCGTGAGTGGACTAAGTTACAGCAAATATGTGGAACGGTATATAAGTAAGCCGTTGCAACTCGATTCTACGAAGACGCCACTGGATTCTTTCGACAGAGGCAAATTAGCTGAAACCTATTGGCCAACATTTAAACCGAAGATGCCTGTTGAAAATGCGAATATCATCGGCACAGGAGGTATTTATTCAACGGCTGAGGAGTTAACGAAATTTGCGGAGGTGCTGATGGGTAATCGCCCGGATCTTCTATCGGAGGCTTCTGTTAAAGCGATGCAAAGTCCAGAATATCGCAAAGGTATTTGGGTATCTGACGAAATCAATTCGTTCAACTTCGGACTCGGCTGGGATGCAGTAGAACTTGCCCCATTCAGTGAGTATGGCATTAAAGCACTGACCAAGGGTGGCGATACGATAATGTATCACGCTTCATTAATTACGATTCCAGAGCACGACATATCCATGGCTGTGTTATCCTCAGGTGGATCTTCTATTTTTGACCAGATGTTTGCCTCTAAAGTGTTGCTGGAAGTACTGAAGGAACAGGGCAGCATTGATAACATCAAACCGGATCGTACCTTCTCTGCGCCAGTTCAGACCGATATGCCTGCTGAGCTGCAAGATTACTCCGGCTTGTATGGAACCGTTGGTGCAACTACGGAAATCGATATTCAGAATGGAGCATTCACATTACCAGCTATGCTGGGCGGACTAATTGCTGAACAAAAGTATGTGTATACAGCGGACGGGTATTTTACCAGCAAGGACGGAAGTGTGAAAGTAAGCTTTGTGAAAGAAAGCAACGCCAAGACCTATGTGAAAGTTCAAGGATATCTTAGCTTCCCAGGGCTGGGACAGATGGGCATGAGCACGTATGATTATCAAAAGCTGGAGCCTAACAAACTGGATGCAGTTACCCAAGAGAAATGGGTTGCACGGAACGGTTTGAACTATTTTGCACTGGACGAAAAAATTACTTCGATCTTTTACCTGGTTCCATCACAGCTGATTAAAAACTTTAAGGTCAACGCAGAGCAGGGCTATGTGAACGGGACTCAAATTAAGGATGTGAATCACTCCGTTAATGTTGCGGAGATCCCAGTCATGAACGGCCGGGATGCATTCGATTTAAGTTTAATGAAGCAACAAGGTGCGGAGATTCTTACACAGAACGGACAACAATACATCTCGGAAAAGGCCATTCGCCCGATCTTTGGCGGTAAATCAGGAATGGCGACCATTCCAGCGAACGGTCAGGCGCGATGGTATGCCATCGGTGGGAAATCTGCTGAAAAGACGATAACGGTGGATTCTCCTGAGCACGGTGGTTATGCGGTTTATAATGATCAAGGTCAGGTGCTGCAGTTCTCTATCGCGACGGGTGAACAGTCCACGAAACTCCCGAAGAAAGGCTTTATCGTATTTGGAGGTAACGCCGGTGATGTTTTCCAGATTCGTATAAAATAATAAAACAATTCCACTGCAATATTCATCACAAAGAGCTGCCGTAAGGCGGCTTTTTGTGTATTTGAATTTTCTTCATTCAGAATGGCACATTTTGGATGATGACTACGTTGTATAAGTAATGACATATCTATTTTCGTCAGGAGGAATAACGACCATGGAATTAAATACTAAGCAGTTTGAAATAAAGATTAGTATGTTGCTATCATAATTATTTGAAAGAATGTTTTAACGAGCATGATTTGACTTCGAGTTCACTCTAAGGTGTAGACTGATTATAGAAGTCCCAATAGGGATAAATACTATAAGCAGTTACAGTCAGAGTATAAGGAGCTGAGCCTGATGAATATAAATAAAGATACAAGAACAGTGCAGCAGAACATAAATTCAGGTTTTGACAAGAGCAGCACAGCGGATGAGGTCTTACATGGCCTGGATCTGTCAGGGCGCCTTGCTGTCGTGACAGGTGGATATTCCGGTCTGGGACTGGAAACGACACGTGCATTGGTTCGAGCAGGAGCACACGTTGTTGTAACTGCTCGTAGACCAGATGTTGCGCGTGAAGCTTTGGCTGATCTTGAACATGTAGAAGTGGACGAGATGGATTTGGCTGACTTGTCCAGTGTTGCTGCATTTGCGGAACGTTTTCTGGCAAGTGAACGCAGCATCGATATGTTAATCCTGAACGCAGGTATTATGGCCTGCCCAGAGACCCGTATTGGTCCGGGCTGGGAAGCACAGTTTGCTACGAACCATCTGGGACATTTCGCGCTAACCAATCAATTGTGGCCTGCGCTGATCAGTAAAGGTGGAGCCCGTGTCGTTTCGCTTTCCTCTGCAGGGCATCATTTCTCACCAATCCGCTGGCATGATATTCATTTTGAACAGGGATATGAGAAGTTCCCGGCATACGGTCAGTCCAAAACGGCGATCAGTTTGTTCACGGTGGAACTTGATAGACTTGGCAAACAGCATGGAGTTCGTGCTTTTGCTGTACATCCGGGCGGGATTATGACTCCGTTACAACGTTATATGCCTAAAGATGAGATGATTGCACTCGGCTGGATTGATGAGTCCGGCAATGTGGCTAATCCGGGGTTCAAATCACCGGAGCAGGGCGCAGCAACCCAAGTGTGGGCTGCAACTGCTCCCAAGCTTGAAGGCATGGGCGGTGTGTACTGTGAAGATTGTAATATTAGTGAGATGGCTCCCGAAGACGGCGGTTTTTACGGTGTGAAGCCATATGCGATTGATCCAGAGCAGGCGGAGCGTTTATGGGCGTTATCTGCTGAATTGACGAAGACGGATATTCCAGCAAGCGGGCGAGAATGAACCGGACTTCTATATCAAAAAGTAGAGGTTATTAAGAATATGTGATAGAATATTCAGGGCGCTGCGGGTGATAAATCCGCAGCGCTATTGTTTTCTTTATGCCTGACGATCTGAAAAATGTTGTTCATTTATAATTTAACGTGTACTCGAGTACCTATTCAGCAAACAGGCGAATATCATTATAGTATAAGGTTGAATTTCATCGGTCTGAACAGGGAAATATAAGGAAATATAAGTTGAACTATTTATTTACACGTGAACGAAGAGGACAGAAAAAACCTGAAAAAGCAAAGCGGTCGCCTTTATCAGCGGATTTTTTCCTTTGGAAAAGGGAATCAAAAAAATCTGGGGATAACAGCGATTGGAAGGTTATTCTGTCATCGGAGTGGATAGTGTAAATTCTTTGGTTCAACTTATATAGATTGTCATCGGAGTGTGTTTCGATTTACAATGTAGGAATCATGTTCTTTTTGAAGAACGCAGGGAGAGAAAATCATGAATATTTTTGAGAACCACATACCTAACGAAAAAGTGAAATTTAATGAACCGCTAAAAAACCATACGTTTATTCAAATTGGAGGCAAGGCCGATATTCTCGTTCATCCAACCACGGTGGAGGAGATCACCAAAGTGGTAGAAATTGCGAACAGCCATCAGTTGCCGCTGACCGTTATTGGCAAAGGCTCTAACGTTATTATTAAGGATGGAGGCATCCGGGGCGTCACCATTTCGCTCAGCCGCTTCGACCAGATCGAAGTCCATGGGACACGCATGTTGGCGCAAAGTGGTTCCGATATTATTGACGTATCCAGAGCTGCTCTGGAACATAGCCTGACCGGTATGGAATTCGCCTGTGGCATTCCCGGTAGTACAGGAGGCGCTCTATATATGAATGCCGGTGCATACGGGGGTCAGATCGCGGATGTCATTGAAAAGGCGACGGTCGTTACCCGTGAAGGCAAGGTTGTTGTGATCCCGCGGGAAGAGATGAAGCTGAGCTACCGCAACAGTCTCTTCAAGATGGATCATTATATTATTCTGGACGCCGAGTTTACGCTTAGCGAAGGAAATAAAGAGGAAATCTCCAGCAAGATGAAGGAATTAACGTTCCTGAGAGAATCGAAGCAGCCTTTGGAATACCCTTCTTGCGGAAGTGTGTTTAAACGTCCGGAAGGACATTTTGCCGGCAAACTAATTCAGGATTGTCAGCTACAGGGCACTCGTATCGGTGGGGCTGAAATCTCGACCAAACACGCAGGATTTATCGTGAATGTGGATCACGCTACTGCCAAGGATTATGAGGATCTGATTCAGTTTATTCAGAAAAAGGTGTGGGATACGTTCCAGGTTGAATTGGAGACAGAAGTGATATTCCTTGGAGAATATTAATTCAGGATACGACATGTGAAGAATGGAGCATTAGGGCATGTGTAAAGCATGACTAGGGCATGACTATGCGCCGTTAATAAGATGGAGCCGCCATATGGCGGCTTTTTTGCCGTATCTTATAGATATTGAAAAAAGCGATTATGATAATTATGGTAATATTAGATGGGTTTGTGTGTTATGTTATTAATTTATCTATTTTTAAGAAGGAAGCTCGAACATGGGTAAAAGAAAGGGAAACATTCTCAAGATTATAGTCGCAACGATAGCGTTATTAGCACTTTCTGTGATATCGGTATACACATACATGTATATAAAAGAAAAGCCAGGTGGTCTGGCGGACCAAAGCATGTCCAAAGCTATGGGGCTGGACGAAACCATGTCGATTCCGATCGGCAACACGCCGGAGGATGCAGTGGAACAATTCAGGACTTCTTCCTATAACGTCCATGTAGTTCATCAGGAACCTGTGGACGAAGGTATGATCTTGTTTACGCAGAGAACGAACAGTGAAGCATCAAGTAATTTGCAGCTGGAGTATGTGCGAAAAAATAGTTTTGGGTGGAAGTGGGTGTGGGGCGGAGGTTATGGGATAGGAGATATAGATCCGTCTGAGTATGCCTTGTACTACATGAACTTACCGAAGCTTGACGGTATAGACACACCTTTTCCAATGGTATTTGGTACAATCGAGCATCCGGGTATCCAGCGTGTAACTGCTGAAACAGAACTGAACGGCTCCATGTCCATAACGGAAGCGAAGTTGATCAAAACAGATATGGAAGAGTACGTCTGGTTTGTGATGCTACCTTCAACGGAGGGGACACCCTATACGATTAAAGTATATGATGAAGAGGGTAAACAAGTTGGCAGCAAGCAAAATGAAATGGTAAATGATAGCGGATCACTGAAGCTGGGGAAAAGGTCAGCTTCGATGTGATCCGCACGTGGCTTCTTCATGTTATTTTGCTGTGCGATTGGCTTTCACGTGTTTGAGCTGTGCAACGATGATTACACTGATAATGACCAGCAGAAACCATGAACTGATCTTGCTGAAGCTCACCAGTTGCCAGCTCTCATGTTGATCCGGATATTTCCAGCCATTGAAGAAGGTAGCTATATTTTCTGCCAGCCAGATAAAGAAACCTACGATAATGAAAGCAAGAGACAATGGCATACGATAGGTTGTCAGGCGAACCCTGAAGATAATCCACGTTTTCCAGAAGACTACAAATACAAGTAACGTCAACCACCAGCGAAAATCTGGGAGAAAGTGATGGGTGAAAAAATTAAGGTAGATGGCTCCGCCAAGCAGCACGGAGGGGATCACACCCGGCCACCCGGTCATATCCATACGTAACCTTCGCCAGATCTGACACATGAAGCTGGCTACACTTGCGTACATGAATCCGCTGTACAGCGGAACGCCAAATATTTTGCTATATGCAGGTTCCGGGTAAGACCATGATCCCATATGTACTTTGTAAATTTCCAGCATGAGACCGATCAAGTGGAGGACACATATGACCTTGATTTCATCCAATGTCTCTAGCCTACTGCGAAACATGAAATATTGAACAGCAAGCAGAATAAGCAGGATTGCATCATAGCGCGGGATATAAGGAAATGGAATGACCGTTGAAAGAGCCAATGTACCAAAAATGGCTACGGGAAAAATGCAACTCATGGCTTGATGATAGCCAAAATGTAATAACTGAATGAATGATTTCATCGGAGCAACTCCTTCTGATGACACTTCTGATCTCGAGTATATGGAGAGTAGATCATTACCTATATTAATCTAATCGATTTTGCACTATTTGAAAAATAGAAATAAATGCGAAAGAAAGTTCATGTTTTAGAGGACAAATTCCTGTCATTCTATGCATCGAGGCAGCTTTAAATGTATATTCCTTCTTGCATATGATAAAATGGAATTCATACTTTACATGAAACAGGGAGGCCGTCATGCAACTGATACAACCACAAGATATTCAGCTTCGGCTAGATCGCCTTGTTAATCAGGATGTATACATGCATCTTGAAATGACAACAGGTGCTTACGCTCAACATTACGATAGTTCACGGCATCCAGCTTCGGCTTTTATCACCAATGCGTCCATTCGATATACACAGGGCTCTATTTCAGGTGAGGGACCCTACCGTGTCGGTCTGAAGACGACAGATGGCTGGGTCTATGCTGAAGGACTCACCCATATTGATGAGCAGGAACAAGATAGATTGATTATGGCCGGCCATGACACCCAGGGCAAACTGGTTGTGGCTCTGCAGCTGAGCCGGGAGAAGTTCTAATGGGAGCGGAGGAACAACATATGACAAAGAATGCACACGATGAGCACCAACGCATCCTGGTGGTTTATCCCCATCCAGACGACGAAGCATTCTCGGTATCGGGCACGTTAGCTAAATACATTGATTCTGGAGCACAAGTTACATATGCTTGTCTGACTCTGGGTGAGATGGGGCGTAACATGGGCATACCGCCGTTTGCGAACCGCGTGACCCTGCCATCGATCCGCAAAGATGAGCTTATTGAAGCTGCTAGTGCGATTGGTATTCAAGATTTAAGGATGCTTGGTTTTCATGATAAAATGGTAGAGTTTGAGGATCCTCAATTGCTGGATGGCAGCATTATGGCTCTTCTTGAGGAAATAAAGCCATCACTGGTTTTTACATTTTATCCTGGATACAGTGTTCACCCCGATCATGATGCAACAGGAGCTGCAGTGATCAGGGTTGTCAGCCGCCTACCGCTGGAAGAGCGTCCTGTCGTTCACTGTGTAGCTTTTTCTAATAATCACGAGCAGCATATTGGCAAGCCAGATGTGACTGTAGATGTCTCCCAATTTTTGGAGCAAAAGCTGGCCTCGATTCGTGCCCACCGCTCGCAGTTTCAAGCTGCAGAGTTGCTTGGTAATCGCAAGCTGAACGACGAAGAACTTCAAGCACGCTTTGGACATGAACGGTTCTGGACCTATCGATTTGCATAAGTTGAAACTTACTAAAGTCGCCAATTTGGCGGCTTTTTTTCATTCAATCACAATTTGGACACAAAAGAAAGCAAGCTATAGCCTATTGGGGCTATATGGGGAATTTATCATTTTCGATACACTGTGTGGAGGACTGGGATAATGCTTTACTGCGGCAACAATAAGAAGGAACGGAGGAGAGTGGTGATGATATGAATGCAAAATACAAGGATAAAAATATGAACACTGATAAACGATTCAGGCTCGGCCAACTCCATCTGGTCGCCCTCATCGTAATCGGACTGGGGCTCCTTTCAGTGTTTCTAACTACAGTGAATGCCACTGGAGTCACTGGAGATCGTGAAACTATCCCGCTTCAACCGATCATAGATCAAGCGGATGCCGGAGCGGTTATTCATCTTGAATCTGGTCGATATTTAGGGCCTGTTGTCATCTCTAAATCGCTAACTCTAATTGGGGATGATTCGGTTACCATCGATAATGATCAGGATCAAGGAGCGATATCCATTAAGGCTGAAGATGTGATACTGCGAGGTTTTACAATTGAACATAACGGACGTCAGCCAGCAGCAGCCGTGCAGATTACGGGAAGCAATAACGAAGTATCTGAACTAAAGCTTCATACTAAGGGGGCTGGTTTGCTTCTACGTGATGCGACTGCTTCTGTAATACGAAATAATACGATTGAATGGGCAGGTGCAAGCACAGCATCCAGTAGTCAAAAAGGCAACGGGATTGATCTCTACAATTCGCATAACAGTAGGATTGAAGGGAATCAGATTGAGGGCGTGCTCGATGGTATCTATCTGGAGAACAGCCGAAACGTAGTGGTGAACAATAATCGTTTCATACAAACCAGGTACGGCATTCATTGCATGTATATCGATGGATCATCTGTTACGAATAACACCGGAGAAGGCAACATGACAGGTGCCATGATCATGGGTGTTAAAAATACGGATGTGTCAGGTAATACGTTTCGTAAACAAAGTTCAAATGTTCATTCCCAAGGGATTTTGCTCTATGACGTGCATCAGTCTAAGATCCGCAGCAATACAGTGGAGGGCAATCGTGTAGGCATGAATATCGCTGAATCTACGGAAAATGAAATCGATGACAACGACTTAATCCGTAATTTCGTTGGAATCCAGTTGGTACTCGCTGAAGGAAATCAATTTACGAAAAATCGATTTGTTTCCAACGTTATTGATGCCTCGACAATGGACAGCAAGGATAATATTTTGAAAGAAAACTATTGGGATTCCTTTCAGGGACTGGACCTGAATCATGACGGAATCAGCGAGCTTTCCTATGCAATCAACCCGTTCTATGAACAATTAATAAGTAGAAATGCGGCATATCAGCTCTTTTTTCAATCACCAGGCATGGTCTTTCTGAGTGACTTGCATTCGGAAGGTAAAAGCAACTGGACAACAGATGAATCACCGCAAATGAGCATTGTGAAAAAGCATACTGATGTTGCAGGAACATCCGGAAATTTTGGGACAGATGTAAGTAATGTGGAAAGCCGTTCAAGTTTGGTTATGATAATCAGTTTACTTTTACTTGGCTTGTCTGCAAGTACGATGATTTATATGGGGGTATGGAGAAAATGAATAAACGATGGATTTTGGCAATGGTGTTGCTTTTAGGTACTGTGATATTAACGGCTTGTGGGCAGAAGTATGCGGCAGTGCCCATTAATGAGGACGTGGATATATGTGCGATCTGTAACATGCAAGTGAAGGATGATGCGTTTGCTACACAGCTTACAACGAAAGACGGTAAAAACTTCAAGTTTGATGACCTTGGCTGCATGAATGAATGGAAAAAAGAAAATGGCACAGACAATATTGGCATGGACTATGTGCGAGATTATAACGATAAAGAATGGATTGAATTCAATAAAGCGACTTATGTTTATGATGCTTCGCTTAGAACACCTATGACTTACGGGATTGTCAATTTCAAGGATAAAGCTTCTGCTGAAGCATTCGTTGCGGAGCAAGGTGTGGGCAAGATCATGTCAGCAGAAGAGCTCACTTCTCATGACTGGACTCAGAACATGGATAAAATGAAAATGGACGAGGAAGGGCACGGACATGGTCATGATGAAGATGGGATGAAAAAAGATTCGGAGCATGATATGGGTGAAAATATGAGCAAAGATATGCATCAAGAAGGTGAGTCGAAAGAAGGATCAGACAGCCACTGATGCTGACAGGGGGTGGTGAAGAGATGTCTGACATGTTACAAATAGCTAAAAGAGAGTTAAAAACGGGGTTTCGTAACCCTTGGTCGTACTCGTTTCTCGTTCTTTTTTGCACATTTAGCTTAAGTTTATTGCTTCTCAATGCGCAGACTCCAGTACAAGGATACTCGGGCACGACAGGGTCTATGCTGAACCTGATTCTGTATCTTTTACCGTTGATGACACTATTTCTGGGTTCATTCTCGTTGACTGCTGAAAAAGAAGACGGAAGCTGGCAGCTTCTATCTACGTATCCCATCGGCACGTTATCCTTCATAACAGGGAAATATCTTGGACTAGCCGCGGTATTACTACTCATCGTGACATTTGGCTACGGCCTGATGGGTCTAGTTAGCGGGTTGCTTGGCAATCCGATCGATCTGCTGACATATCTGTTGTTTCTGGCATTCTCTTGCGGACTTGTACTGTTATTTCTGAGCATTGCTCTCTGGATTGGGTCTTTGTCGCGTAATCGCTGGCAAGCATTGACGATTTCTGTATCGGTCTGGTTTTTCGCCGTTATTGGCTGGCCAACATTATTGCTTGCGATATTGGGGCTAATGCCGTACCTCTGGATCAAACCGATGCTAGTGGTGTTAACTTTTCTGAATCCGGCTGAATTGGTACGTCTATTTATCGTGATCAAGCTGGGCGGCGGTTCTATACTGGGACCTGAGTATTATCAATGGGTGACGTGGGTGCAACAGCCATGGGGAAGTACGATATTTATCGGGATCTGCCTGTTATGGGTAAGCTTTTCTATCCTCATGGTCTACGCCATCTGGGAAAGGGGGCGCTCGCGTGCTTGAATCGGAAGTTATGGTAAACGGACTAGTTAAACAAATCAAAAAACAAACCATCGTCCAAGATATCTCCTTTCATCTCGGTTCCGGTCAGGTGCTCGCCGTATGCGGTGGAAACGGTGCAGGCAAAAGTACCTTACTGCGTATGCTTGCAGGCATTCTGCGTCCAACGTCAGGGGAGATTATGGTAAATAACGTACGCTGGTCACAGGATCGCAAGCGGTATGCGAATCAGATTGGGTATATGCCGGATGACTATCAGTTCAGCCAGGGACTTACAGCCGAGGAAGTTTTGTCATTCTGGGCTTCTCTGCGTAAACTTCCCCGAAAGAGAGTGGAGGAAGTATTAGTGATGGTTGGACTTGGCGAGCAAAAACATAAACGGGTGACCACCTTTTCCAAAGGGATGCGGCAACGTGTATTGTTTGCCCAGGCGATGCTTGCAAAGCCCGCTCTTCTGATCATGGACGAACCTACCAATGGATTAGATCCCTTTTGGATGCAGGAGTTTATACATTTGCTGAGAGGGGTCAAACAGGAAGGACACATGGTTGTATTCTCCACACATCAGCTTGAAGTGGCGAATGACATTGCAGATCAGGTGATGTTTATGAATCAGGGATGTAACGTCGGGGAAGGTACCGTAGAAGATATTCGGAATCAGTATGGTTCACTTCATGCTGCTTTTCATCAGAGTCTGGGATTAAAGTGAAGGTGATGTGATCATGCAAAACAAGCCGCAAAGCATGGGTACGAGCAGTGCGCAACAGGACGTACAAAAGAAAGTGGCGAAAATAAGACGTATCGTTACGATGTTTATTGCACTGACAGCATTGGTTACAGGGGTATGGGCTGTGCTGGCGAATTTATCGAACTCTGATTCAAAAAGCAACAATCCTATTCAGGCAGGGGAAGAGGCTCCTGATTTTACAGCTTTTAATTCCAAAGGCGAGCAAGTCCAATTGTCTAATTACCGGGGCAAAGCCGTGATGATTAACTTCTGGGCATCCTGGTGTACGCCTTGTGTAAGGGAAATGCCCTTGGTTCACGAGCTTGCTCAGCAAAATGAAAACAGCGTGGAGACACTGTTTGTCAACGTGGGGGAGAGCAAAGGTACAATTAACGAGTTTATGAACAGCCATCAGTTTGATTTTCCGGTGATCGTTGATGCGACAGGTAAGGTATCCAAGCTGTACCGTATCACGGGCATGCCAGCCACAATGGTTATTGATCGAGCCGGGCAGTTCAGCCATATCTTGCTTGGTGAACTGACAGAGGATATTCCCTTACAGCAATGGCTGGAGGAGAGTATGTGAATGTTGACGATTAGTCAATTAGGCTTCACAAACCATCGCTTTCAGTAATAACACTTTAAGAGAAAAAATAAACTCACTCTAAAATCAGCAATTGATTTTAAAGTGAGTTGTTTGCTATTCCAACATGATTTTCTGGTTCACCATTTGATAGTAATACTCATCCATCTGTTCTGCCGTAACATCTTCTTCAAGATGATATATCCACCACGTAACAAGTAAACTTATGACCCCTGAATGATATTCGGCTAAAAGTTCTATGGGAGGTGAAAATGGTTTACCTCTTCTTTTCAGTTCCAGAAAATCTCTTCTCGAAATATCCCCGATATAATTTTTGAAAAATTCAGTGAATCCCTTGTCATTCTTCTGATTTTGAACAATCGGCTCCAGTAAATTCTCCAACATGATTCTGGATAGACTTTGCAAAGGCTGCCGTAGCCGATCTTCTATATTCATGTGTAAATAATCATGTAACACCCAAGTCAGAATTGAGTGTAACAGCGCAAATTTATCCTCAAAATGCTTGTAAAATGTGGTGCGGTGAACCATCGCTCTGTCGCATATTTCATTAATCGTGATATTGCTGAATAATTTTCCTTGCTCGGTTAACAGGTCTTTAAAGGCAGTAGTTAACAACTTTTGAGTTCGGGCAACTCTTAAATCAACCTTTTTCTCTATAATTTTATCTACACCTCTTCCATATCGTAGTTTAACTATACAGCATATCTATATTGATTCTTACCAGAAGAGAGATTTTGATTATATATTGGTATTATAAGTAATATTTTAAATAAACAACAAGTGTAGAATAAATAATTTTGAAGAAAGGATGAAGTAATAATGTCTGACATGAAAAAAGCGGTAGTCATTGGAGCTGGGATAGCGGGGCTGATTACAGCGAGAATGTTAGCTGACTATTATGAAGACGTATATGTTATCGAAAGAGATGAATTCCCTGAGGAGCCGTCGAACCGGCAAGGGGTACCTCAATCTTTTCATCCACACCGTGTACAACCACGCGGTGCGCTGATTTTGGAACATTATTTCCCAGGATACAATGAAGAATTGATAGATTTAGGCGCAATCTCTTCACACGATGAGAGGATTGTTGTTAGCAATCGGTACGGTACATTGGTGAATAAGGAGGATGCCTCCTCCTTTAAAATTGCATCGTGCAGCAGAGCTTTGCTGGAATGGGTGCTGCGCAAACGAATCCAGGATATTTCTCATATCAGCTTCTTAACAAGCGTGGAAGTTACCGGGCTAATGGTCTCTGAAGATCAGGGCTTCATTACAGGCATTTACACCAAAGAGAGAAACGGGGAAAAGCGAGAAGAACAACTTCCAGCGGATATGGTTATTGATGCCTCAGGTCGTTCATCCAAATTGATCAGATGGCTTGATCAGATTGGATTGTCTGTGCCGGAACCGGAAGTGCTGAAGGTATCTCTAGGTTACAGCACTCGTTATTACAAAATAAAATCCTCTATTCCAAATGAATTTGTGATGTCTGATTCAGATCCTGAGCAAGATATTCGTGCAAGCATATTTATGCGCACCGAGGATGATATCACTGGACTCATTCTTTTCAATGCAGGAGGAGAGACGTATCCGTCCACTCAGGCGGAAGAGTTTCAAGAACAAATCAAGCATCTGTTTGCTTCAGATAAAATTGTAAAGTTAATGGAGCAGTTAGAGCCTCTGCATGGGCCAAGGGGGTACCGCATTTCCGAGTCTGTTCGCCAGCACTTTGAACTCATGGAAGATTGGCCTGCTGGATTACTTGTTCTTGGCGATGCATTTTGCAGCTTTGATCCCATTCATGGACAAGGTATCACCGTTGCTGCAATCGAAGCGGAAACGATAGGAAAATGTTTGGAAGCACAGCGGATGCATCCTGATCCTCAGTTTGAGCGGGAGGTATTGCTTCGGATGCAGAAGGCCATCGAACCAGCTTGGTGGCTTAGTTCTGTAGCTGACATGCGTTGGAAAGGAGTGGAACATGGCGGGTCTTTCGAACTGAAAGGAGTTAATTTTGCTCAGAAATATATCAACTTATTTACGAAGCAAGCGATGAAAAAAGCGGATCAGGAACAAGATAACCATCTCTTTTTTATGCAATTCCTAATGAATGCGCTGATCCTTCCGCCAAGTAAATATTTTAATAGTGACGTGCTGAACATGATTCTGAACGACGATGGTTCAGAAGAGGAATTGGAATTAAGGGCAGAGCTTGGTGTACAAGATCCTGATTTGTTCCAGCAAAGATTGGATGAGATTCTCCCATCATTTGAACTGGAGTATGATGAGCAGATTAAAAAACTGCTGGAATCACTTCAGCCTGCGATGAGCTAACGCATAGATTTATAAAGGAGTACCAGCTTCCTTAACCATAGAACAGCCTTTCAAAAGGAATTTGACTTATCCATTAATAGTGAAAGATGGGCTCGGTTTCAACGGGGCTGTCCCATAAGTCATAAAAGACTTGGGATAGCCTCGTTCTCCAAAATTATACAACAAAAAGAAGCCTTTCCTTGGTAAAATGGAAGTGTCGAGCTACCACTTTTAAGGAGGGCTTCTTTTGTACATTCAATATACCATGGATCAACTTTTCTTGCCAATGGATTTGGAGACAGATATCCCCGAAAATCACCTCGTGCGTGTCGTGAACGAGGCTGTTCATCGCCTTAGCGACTCCATTTTCTCCGCCGCATACCCTGGTGGTGGCCGTCATAGCTATCATCCTAAAATGCTTACCAAAATCATCATCTACGCCTACACTCAGCGCATCTATTCTTCCCGGCAAATCGCCAAGGCGGTTTGCGAAAATATCATGTTCATGTGGCTCGCCGGGCGACAGCAGCCAGACTTCCGTACCATCAATCGCTTTCGTTCCGAGCGGATGAGAGAGGTCCTCGAAACCGTGTTTACCCGTGTTTTGGAGTTGCTGGTTCAAGAACAATATGTATCATTAGATCACTATTTTCTGGACAGAACCAAGCTTGAAGCGAGTGCGAATCGCTACACCTTTGTATGGAAAAAAGCCGTCGTCAAGCATCAGGCCAAGCTGCAAGAAAAAGTACATACCCTGTTTCAAGCCATCGAAGAGGCAGAAAACGATGAAGATGCCCTCCACACGGGGGACGACCTGCCTGAACTTGGCGAAGCCTCGGCGCTCACGGCGGACAAGCTCGAGCAAGCCGTCCAGCAATTGGAGGAAAAGCTAAGCGAGAAACCAAAGAACAAAAC
Source organism: Paenibacillus sp. 2TAF8 (assembly GCF_052114825.1). Taxonomy (NCBI): domain Bacteria; kingdom Bacillati; phylum Bacillota; class Bacilli; order Caryophanales; family Paenibacillaceae; genus Paenibacillus; species Paenibacillus sp. 2TAF8. The sequence goes on along the minus strand of NZ_JBFRFN010000002.1, from coordinate 359,596 downwards.
CTTAAAAAAAGCCGTACGCCAGTTACGGAAGGACTTGCTACCCAGGCTGCAAAAATATGAACAGCAGATTGAAACTGCTGGCGAGCGCAATAGCTACAGCAAAACCGACCCGGATGCGACGTTCATGCGAATGAAAGAGGACCACATGCGAAATGGTCAATTAAAGCCTGGATACAACGTACAGATCGGAACAGAAAATCAGTTTGTTTTGGGCTACAGTGTACATCAGCGGCCCACGGATACCAGATGTCTGAAACCCCATCTGGATCATCTGGAAGAAATGCTGGGCCAAAAACCAAAGACCGTCATTGCCGATGCGGGGTATGGAAGCGAAGAAAATTACAGCTATCTGGAAGAAAAAAATATTCAGGGCATCGTGAAATACGGGACGTATCACAAGGAAAAAACAAGGGCCTTTCAGCGAGCCATCGGTAAAATGGACAACTGGAGCTACAATGAAACGTCAGATACATGGACTTGTGCAGCTGGACAGACGTTGCATTTTCGGGTTGAAAGCCGGGCGGCCACAGAGAGTGGCTACACGATTCGCACACGTCATTACCAGAGTGAGGATTGCAGCCAGTGCCCTCTAAAAACGACATGCACCAAGGCTCAGGGAGATCGGCAAATCGCAATAAGTCTCACCTACATGCGGCAAAAAAACGAGATGCGAGAACGACTACGTAGCGAGGAAGGATACACCCTATCGGTTCGACGCATGATTGAGCCAGAAAGTGTGTTTGGACAAATGAAAAACAATCGGGGATTTCGAAGATTCCTGCTTCGCGGCTTGCGAAAAGTAAGCCTGGAGGTCGGGTGGCTTTGCCTTGCCCACAATCTGCTCAAAAAAGCAGCAATGGCAGAAAAACGTAAACGAGACCAAGCAGGATGAACCTCTGCTTGGTCTCGTTTGACGTCTCGGTGTTCATTCTCTTCACCGATGTTTGTTTTTAAGGGCTTTTGAGACAGCCCCTATAGTACAGGCAAGAATTACTATGAGATTTTCTTTACCGATTTATTTAGTCTTTACCAGGTCCATGATTAAATTTGGTACCTTTACCAATAGCATAGAATTGACCACCAGCAACATAGTGTATTGTTCGCAATTCATCAGGAGCATCATCAAAAATCCAATGCCCGTTGTTGAATACTCGATCATCACTCCAAGCACCGACAATTTCACCCATGAAAAGATCATGTTCTTGTTCATTCACAGCATTTGGGATAACCTTGCATACTAGCCAGCCAGCGGAACCTTCAACTAGTGGTAAATCAAACTCTTCTTGGTAAAATAGTGGGATATGATCAAGTTTGTTGTCCATTTCTTTAGAACTGTGCTCACCAACATACAACACGGTTTCCATTTGTTGAACAGTTGGAATGTGTACTACATAGTAACCACTCTTTTCAATAAGATCACGTGTGAAAGCTTGTTTGCCGATAAATGCCATCACTTTATTATTTCCAACCAGACCGACCCAAGCGGCTGCCATTACATTTTCAATCCCATCGTGTTTAGCAGAAATCATGGTTGTCGGACCTACTTGCAATAAACGGTATGCTTTCATTAAATCAACAGGTTTAATTGCCATTATTTGTTCTCCTTTTCATTTAAGACAGATTCATCTACTGCTATATTGACCATCTTGCCGACAGTAACTCGTAAGTAGATACCATCAAAAGTGGCACGGGATAGCCATAACCAAAAGTACGTGGACTGAAATCTTATATAGCTTAAAATACCTCCGTTCAGTTATGAGGTATAGTATAATGGAAACATGAAAAAAGAATAGTATGCACTTTTTAGTGAGATACTATCAAAAAGGAGAGCATTGAATGATTCCAATTAAAACTAAAAAGGAAAAAGAAGACAGTAATGAATCATTTGTGTATACCTTATCGCTAATAAGTGGTAAATGGAAATTACATATTTTATTCTTACTATTGAAGGAAGATATTATGCGTTACGGTGAGTTGAAAAAAGCGCTTCAAGGAATTACTCACAAAATGCTTAGCAATCAATTAAAAGAGCTAGAGGCTGATTCGCTCATTACACGCCATGAATACTCACAAGTACCACCTAAAGTTGAGTACTACCTTTCAGAACGTGGCAAGTCCCTCATTCCTGCTCTGCAAGAGCTTTGCAAATGGGGAGTAGATCATATGGATGATGAACAATAAGTTGCGAGTCATTGACTTAAGGTGTTATCAATTGTATTGTTGAAACTGCCAATTACCAGAGTGAAAATCATCTTTATCAGAGTGAGTATGACGACCGCACTAAATAGTGAGAAACCCGGGTGAATGATAACCTTGGGTTTCTTTTGTTTTCAAATGAAAACGTACAAAAAAAGAGGAAGAGAGGGCATCTCTTTTTAGGTGCTCTTGTAGCAAAAAGTACAAACCAATAAGAGAGTGAGTGTAAAAAGGGTTGACTTATTGCTTACTTTAAGTAATATAATATGTTTACTAAATTGAAGGAGCGAATGTCTATGTCTCAACCGAATAATGGAATTAAAGCAATAAAACTTGAAATGGAATATTATGGGGAACCATTTATAGTATATCCAGCATTGTTATGGGATGAAGAGAATGTAGTACTTGTTGATACCGGTATTCCTGGGCAATTGGCACAAATCCGTACGTTACTTGAAAAAGAAAATTTCAGTTTCGATAAGCTGACGCATATCATCATTACGCATCAAGATGGGGATCACATTGGCAGTCTGCCCGAATTAGTTGAGGCAAGGGGAAACGGGCTTATGGTGCTCGCTCATGAGGAAGCTGTACCTTATTTGACAGGAGTCACTCCGCTTATTAAAAGTAAAGATTTTGCACCGCCTGTGCGCGTTCATACAGCATTAAAGGATAGAGACATTTTGCCCTTAGCAGGTGGTATTCAGGTGATCTTTACACCAGGACACACACTAGATCATATGTCGTTGTATCATATCCCAAGCCAAACGTTAATTGCTGGCGATGCTTTAAATTCAAAAGATGGTTCTCTTTTGTCTTTTGATAACGAACAAACGTTGGACCATACGACTGCGTTAAAGTCGATTGCCAAACTGTTAGAGCTTGATATTAAAAAAGTGATTACGTATCATGGTCACGAAGTTACGAATCAGATTAAGGAAAATCTTCAGAACATTGTAGATATGAGACCTACCATCTGACCTTTAAGTTGGGAGAAAATGAATGGAATAACTTATCATGATGAAGTCGTCATTTTGACGGCTTTTTTAGTTTGTTACTTATTATGATGACGTAGTTGAATTAAAGTTACCTTAAGCTTGCACACAGTAATCTTTAGAAACACTGTGTTACTTTTATGTTACAAATGTGAATCTCTGATACCTTGTACTAAATACGAAATAACATGTATTTTATGCATTAATCTATGTAACATAAGTTGTGAAAACAAATACATGATAAAAAACTGATAAAGCGAGATTCGTTTTATATGCAGATCCGCTGAAGGTTTAAAAGAAAGGTGGCTTACCAAATGAGTAATACATTTCAATTTCCTAATGGTTTTTTGTGGGGAGGTTCCGTCTCTGCAAACCAAATAGAAGGTGCATATCAAGAAGATGGAAAAGGACTTTCCATTCAGGATATCATGCCAAACGGCATTCAGACACCTCCGACGATTGAGCCAACAGAGGATAATATGAAGTTATTTGCGATTGACTTCTATCACCGATATAAAGAAGATATTAAACTCCTTGCCGAAATGGGCTTCAAAGTTTTTCGTACGTCTATAGCTTGGTCCAGAATCTTCCCGAAAGGGGATGAACTTGAGCCAAACGAAAAAGGCCTCCAATTTTACGACAACCTCTTTGACGAGTGCCGGAAATACGGGATTGAACCTCTAGTTACGATCTCTCATTATGAGACTCCTCTACATCTCGTTAGGGAATACGATGGATGGGCGAATCGAAAAATGGTCGATTTCTATGAACGATACGTGCGAACCATTTTTGAAAGATACAAAAACAAAGTGAAGTATTGGCTCACATTTAACGAGATTAACTCTATTCTTGAACACCCGTTTGCAAGTGGCGGGATTAACACGCCTAAGGATCAACTTAGCAAACAGGATCTTTACCAAGCAGTTCACCACGAGTTTGTTGCAAGTGCACTGGCAGTTAAAATAGCGCATGAAATTAACCCAGAGTTAAAAGTGGGTTGTATGGTCATTGCTATGCCGATTTACCCTTTGACTCCTGACCCTAATGATATGATCAGAGTGATGGAAGCGGATCATAAGAACACAGGTTTTACGGATGTTCACGTGCGTGGTTATTACCCGGGTTACATGAAACGTTATTTGAAAGATAATGGGATTACCATTCATTTCGAGCCTGGTGACGAAGAAATTTTGAAAAATACCGTTGACTTTATTTCCTTTAGCTATTATCAAAGTAGTTGCGAAACGGCTGATCCTGCCAAGCAAATTAAAGGAGAAGGAAACCTGATTGGTGGTGTTCCTAATCCGCTCTTGACCGCGAGTGATTGGGGTTGGCAGATTGACCCTCAAGGCTTAAGGTACATCATGAATGCGATGTATGATCGTTATCAGAAGCCATTGTTCATCGTTGAAAATGGATTAGGAGCCGTAGATGAACTCATTACGGACGAAAATGGTAACAAAACAGTTAATGATGATTATCGCATTAAATATTTGAAGGAGCACTTGCTTCAAGTCGCTGAAGCCATTCAAGATGGTGTTGAATTAATGGGATATGCATCATGGGGTTGTATTGACTTGGTTAGTGCAACAACTGCAGAAATGAAAAAACGGTATGGATTCATCTATGTAGATCGTCATGATGATGGTTCAGGAACATTGGAACGCTATCGTAAGAAGTCTTTCCATTGGTACAAAGACGTCATTGAGAGCAACGGAAGTAGCTTGTTTCGTGAATAGCAATAAGGCAATGAACAAGTGAAAATTTTGCTTAGAGAACGTCGAAAGAATACCGATGACTGTTGAGGAACATGAAAAGTCGCTAACTTAAAAGTCGCTAATCTAGCGGCTTTTTTAGTGTCCCCAGCAGGGACGCTATCTATAGGTTAAAGTCCCGAGTGGCGAAGCCAGCGTTAGATGGATATAGCTCCGATTCAGGCATACACTTGGGCCATCTTCCCATCGGAGGCGCATCCGTGGGATAAGTTCGATGGAGTCGATAGAGACACTTTACTGCCACGCTTGTTGAAATCTATTGCCTTTTGTAGGCTGTAGTTTTTTTATTTGGTCTGATGCCATGTATGTCTGTAAGCTAGGGGCGTCATTCCGACTTTTTTCTTAAAAAGTTGATGAAAGAATTTCATATCCACATATCCGACTGATGCAGCAATTTCGGCTACACTGCTGTGGCCTTCTGATAGGAGACGGCATGCTGCATCCATACGGATGTTTTGTAAGTAATTCGTAAAGCTCATTCCGGTATGCTCTTGAAAAAGACGACTGAAATGCCGCTTGCTAAGGTTAACTCGATCGGCAATTTCGCTAAGCTTAAGCCCGCTTGCATAATTAGAGTTGATAAAGGAAATTGCTTCGTCGACAGCCATCCACTGCGTCTTTTTTTCTAGGGAAGCAACGTTCTGTACTTGATGCCTAAATAAACCGATTAGTATTTGCATGACAAGAGCAGAGAGAGCAGCCAAATATCCTGGAGGCTTTGTCGCAAATTCTCGATAAAGTTCTCGGAACAGGTAATGATATGTACCATCAAGATCTTTCATAGAGAACCAATGTAATTGCTTGTTTGCGAAATATTCACATATGTCCGGAGCTTGCGGAAAAGAGTAGTGGAGTTCGGTTAGATACTTTTCTTGAAACAAACAGTTGTAAACGATCAGCGGGCGGTCTTTCATGAGGGTTTTGGGCCTGTACACATGAGCACACCCGACTGGAATGAAAATAATAGTCCCTTGCTCCACAGGAACTGCTTCACCATCAATATAATGAACACCTTCACCTTCACTGATATATGTGATTTCAAAAAAATCATGGGAATGGGAGTTTAGTTCAAACGTTTCATAAACCCTGTTCACATTAATCGGAACGCTAGGTGAGAAAAGATCGTCTCCGGACATAATATAATTGCTGGGTCTGATACTCATGATGAGGGCTCCTTTATATTCCTAGTGTTTGATATTATCTTACGTATTAATTTGTTAAATGTCCATATTCACCTATAAAGATGTCTCTTATAACCTACTTTTTTATCTTCCTCTCCACGTAGAATAGAGCCTAGATAACATGAGAATGACATCAGAAGGAGATTACAATGAGGAAAAATATATTTTTAATTATTGCATTATTTGTTGCTACATTGAATTTGCGCCCGGCTATTAATTCCATATCTCCGCTACTAGATACGATTCGGGAAGATTTGGGGATGAGCGCTGCATTAGCCAGTTTGCTAACGTCAATACCTGTACTATGTATGGGTGTGTTTTCACCTTTTGCCGTCAAAGCAAGTGGGAGATGGGGAATAGAACGAATCATTGGATATTCCCTGATTGTGGTGGGACTCGGAATAGCCACTCGGCTATTTACACAGTCTACGTCCGTTTTACTTTTATCTGCATTAATCGTAGGTATCGGGATCGCTTCGATTGGCCCGTTAACTTCAGGCTTTATTAAAAAGTATTTTCCCGATCATGTTCCATCCATGATTGCACTCTATAGTATTGCAATCACCGTAGGGGCTGCGGGCAGTTCAATGGTATCCATTCCCTTAGAGGCATATTTCAATTCTTGGCAGATAGCAGTAGGAGGGTGGGCTGTAGTTGCCTTTGTAGCAGCGATCATGTGGTGGATCATGGTGAAGCCGCAATCTGAATCTGCTCATGTGAATGGAATAAAAGAACGTCCGCAAATTAAACTTCCCTGGGGAAATAGAAGAGCATGGACAATTACGCTCTCATTTGGATTAATGGCCATGTTGTTTTATTCTTTTACAGCGTGGCTCCCGTTGATGATTCAGGAAATGGGGTATAGCAAATCCTATGCAACGCTTTGTCTGACTATATTTGTTGTCATCCAAATTCCGATTAGCTTTGTACTTCCTGTATTATTGAAGAACTTTCCTTCAAGAAGAGTATGGTTGGTTGGTGAATCTCTGTTCATGATTGTTGGGTTGGTTTTATTGATGATGAATTTCATGCCGATGGTTTCCGTTGTACTCTTTGGAGTTGGGGCAGGGGGCTTGTTCACTTTAAACCTGATGTTACCGATTGATTCTACAACCAATGTGAACGATGCTACTTCCTGGTCAGCGATGCAGCAATCTGCTGGATATGTCATTGGAGCGATGGGTCCAATATTGCTAGGCTGGATTCATGATGCTTCCCATAGCTTCACTCCTGCTATGATTGGAATGATTGTGATCATCATTCTAATGATCATGACACAAATTGCAGCAACACGAAAGAAAAAAGGAATGGAAAGAGCTTAAAGTAAGCATTCATTTTAGAGCTATAGCAGCTTAAAAGAGAGTCGAGATGACTCTCTTTTTGTTTGCGTAAATTTAGAAAGAATGGATGCTCTATGCTCTAATATAACTCTTATTCTAGTTTTGCAAGAAGATTGTAAACCTCTTTACCTAGCCATTCTAATAAGAAAATAACAGGTGTGTGTGTAGTGAGGTCAATACTTCCGTGATACTCTTCTTTTACATAATAAGGAATACACACATCTGAAATTTTAGCCATGGTAGATTGGCGATTATTCGTAATTGCAATAATTTTATGCTTATCCTGCTTGATCCGTTGGAGATAAGGTTGAACATATGGGTTTTCACCTCGCGTAGACAAAGCAATCGTAATACTGTCTTTTTGAATTCTCGTATGTATAGGATAATGAGGATCTTTTATGTACATAGAGAATATCCCTAAATTTGAAAATAACCTAGCTCCATATTCACCCATTACTCCAGAGCTTCCGATACCAATAAAAATGACATTACTAGCTGTAGCAATTAAGTTCGCTGCTGCTGAAATTTTTTCCACCAATTCAGGAGATTGAGAATGTTCAAAAAACGCATACACTGCATGATGAGGACTTTTCAACTCCTGCTTCGTTAGTTTATCTTTTTGGGAAACGAGCATCTTAAGTTTTACTTTAAATTCGGAAAATCCCTCACATTGGTTCTTTCTGCAAAACCGCAGAATGGTGGCTGTAGATACATGAGTTTCATCGGCCAGTTCTCTAATACGCATGTACGCCACTTTTTCCATGTTCTGAGAAATATAGTTATATAAAGATAGTTCCAATTCGTTATAGGATGAGATTTGCTCATTGGTGAACATGGATATGCACTCCCTTAGACCATAATAAAATAATAGGTAACCTGCTTAGGCAGTATACATTACCTATACTCAAAAAACAACGTGTTACATTTTTGTAACAAAAATCATTTCGTGTCAAAGGAAACTAAACACTTAAATCATATATATTTTCTTCCCTGTTCTGAGTAACATGACGTTATAACATATGTTTCGCACTTCCATTATATTTGGCCAGACGCGTCCATGGTCAGAGAATACCTTATTTTACGACGAAGGAGCCTTACAACATGGATAAACAACAATTGTCCAAAGATATTCTCAAACTGGTTGGTGGGGAAGAGAATATCGATCAAGTTACACACTGTATGACTCGACTCAGATTCAATCTGAACGATAACAATCAAGCAGACAAAACTACGTTGAAAAACACACCTGGCGTTATGGGGGTAACGGAAAACGGTGGTCAGTTTCAGGTGATTATTGGCAATGAAGTTTCCGAAGTGTACAAAGCACTAATGAACAATATGAGCAATAAGCCTAGCACAGAAAGTGCTCCAAAAAGTGAAAAGAAACAAAGGAATCCGATTAGCGCATTGTTTGATTTCATCTCGGGCATGTTCACGCCAATCCTGCCAGCCATTGCTGGCGCAGGTATGATCAAAGGGATTGTGTCCATTCTGGTAGCTCTTGGTTGGATGACGAATACCAGTTCAACCTATATCATTTTATCCGCCATTGGGGATGGTGCATTCTACTTCCTGCCTATACTTCTGGCCGTTAGTGCTGCGAAGAAAATGGGTAGCAATGTTTATGTGGGCGCTGCATTAGCGGCTGGTCTTATGCACCCAACCATTGCAGCCTTGTTTCAAGAGGGTAATACATCGTTTGCGGGGATTACAGTTATTGCTACATCCTATGCATCATCGGTTATTCCCATCGTCATTGCAATCTGGATCTCTGCTTACGTGGAGAGAGCTATAGACCATATTACGCATGCTTCACTCAAAATGATTATTGTACCAACTGTAACGTTACTTATCATGGTACCACTAACCTTGATCGCGATTGGGCCACTGGGTGGCATTATTGGAAACGGTTTATCTGGAGGTATCAGATGGTTATTTGATAACGCATCCATTTTTGCAAGTATTTTGATTGGTGGCACAATGTCTGTACTGATTATTACAGGCATGCATTATGCACTGTTGCCGCTTGCAGTTGGTTCGATTGCAACACTTGGTTACGATTTTATCGTTCCGTTAATGTTCGCAGCTAATATGGCCCAGGGTGGTGCTGCATTTGGGGTTGGCTTCAAGTCTAAAAACACCCAAACTAAATCACTTTCATATTCTACAGGACTGACCGCTCTTATGGGAATTACGGAGCCTGCCATGTACGGCATTAACATGAAATTCAAAAAACCATTTATTGCAGCGCTCATTGGTGGCGCAGTCGCTGGAGCGTTTCTGGGAGCATTTTCTGTTAAAGCCTATTTCATTAGCACAGTAGGTCTTCCAGGAGCTGCCTCATATGTGGGTCCGGACATTAGCAACCTGCTCTATGCGCTGATTGCTGCTTTAATTGCATTCGTTGTAGCTAGCGTCATTACTTATATTCTGGGCTTCAAGGAAGACGCACCTGCACCATCAGCAACGTCTGCAACTATACCTGTAGTAACTGAAGACACTAAATTACAGGATGAACAAATATTCAGCCCAATCAGTGGGGAAGTTAAGCCACTTAGCCTGGTTCCAGATCCTGCTTTTTCAGAAGAAATGATGGGTAAAGGATTTGCCATTCAACCTGCTGAAGGACGTGCAGTTTCCCCAGTTAACGGCACAGTATTCTCTGTTTCCAAGAGTGGTCACGCTATTGGCCTCGTAAGTGATCTTGGCGCAGAGATGCTGATTCACATCGGGATTGATACGGTAAAGCTGAAAGGCCAATTTTTCTCGCCAAAGGTACAGGCTGGAGCAAAAGTATCCGTAGGCGACCTATTGATGGAATTTGACCGTGAAGAGATCGAAAAAGCGGGTTACAACATGATTACACCGGTCATTATTACGAACATGTATCAATATACCGATGTCCAATCGGCTGGGCGTACCACAATTCATGAAAAAGAATTGATGTACACAGTCAAAGTTTAATCTGGTTACCCCGCACGGGGGATACTTTAAAAAGCCGAAATCCTGCATGATCAGGATTTCGGCTTTTTCAGTGTTGCAATTTAGAACAAAACAGAGACTATGCAGATTAAGTTTATCTGTTATTAGAACGTCTATACGAATCAACAGTTCTTCAGTTTATCTAGTTTAGAACAGGAGTAGCATTATACTTCGCTCGTGCAATTCGGGTTGCATCCACCATATTCTTCAGCGAAGCCACGGTTTCTTCCTGTCCACGGGTTTTCAAACCGCAGTCTGGATTGATCCAGAACAGCTTCGGATCAAGCACACGCAAGGCACGATCAATCATGTTGCTCATTTCGTCCACGCTTGGTACACGCGGGCTATGGATGTCATATACACCAAGCCCGATACCTAACTCATACGTATTCTCTTCAAAGCTGTGAATTAACTCCCCATGGCTACGCGATGTTTCAATGGAGATGACGTCGGCATCCATTGCTTCGATAGAATCAATCATATCGTGGAATTCGCAATAGCACATGTGGGTATGAATTTGGGTAGTTTCCTGTACGGTACATGTCGTAATGCGGAACGCTTTGACAGCCCAATCCAGATAATTGGCTTGTTTATTCTCTTTGAGTGGCAGGCCTTCACGGACGGCGGGTTCATCCACCTGAATCATGCCGATGCCAGCTTTTTCGAGCGCTTCAACCTCTTGTCTCAGTGCATACGCCAATTGATAAGCGATGGTTTCCCGTTCAATATCGTCCCGTACAAAGGACCAGTTCATGATGGTGATCGGGCCTGTCAGCATGCCTTTAACAGGACGGTCTGTTTTCGACTGCGCGTATTTCGTTTCCTCAACCGTCATTTCACCTACAAATTCAACATCTCCGAAAATAACAGGTGGTTTCACACAACGTGATCCGTAGGACTGTACCCAGCCATATTGCGTAAAGGCAAAGCCCGCCAGTTTTTCACCAAAAAATTCAACCATGTCCGTGCGTTCAAACTCACCATGAACCAGCACATCAATGCCAATTTCCTCTTGAATGTTAATCCAGCTATCAATCTGATCGCGGATAAAGGAAGCGTACTGTTCGTTGCTCAGCTCGTTTTTGCGCCATTGTTGTCGAGCTTTTCGAACCTCTGTGGATTGCGGGAAGCTGCCAATCGTTGTTGTGGGGAACAACGGCAATTGCCATTTCTGCTGCTGGGCTACATGACGTTCTGCAAATGCACGTGAGCGGTTGGGTTCTTGTACACGGATGGAAGCTACGGCTTCCTGCACGGCTTTGCGATTACGATCCCCGGAGCTTTGCAATGCCTGTAGTTTCTGCTCGGCTTCTTTAATTTTAGCGGTGATGTCCGCATCGGTACTGCTGAGTGCTTGGGTCAAAATAACGATCTCATCCAGCTTTTCATCCGCAAATGCAAGTGCATCTTTGAGTTCAGCAGCAAGTTTCGCTTCACGTGCTGTTGTTACAGGTACATGCAGCAAGCTGCAGGAGGACTGCACAATTAACCTTTCAGGTGTAACGAGAGAAGTAAGGGTGCCCAGCAATGTCAGCTTGTCCTGAAGGGATGCTTTCCAGATGCCGCGTCCATCAATGATACCTGCGCCAAGCACTTTGTCTGCCGGAAAACCGCTCGTTTGAATGGATTGCAGGTTACCTTCAAGACCATGCACGAAGTCAAGACCGATGCCTTGAATGGGCAAGCTGATGATTTCGTTGTAGTTTTCAACGGATTCAAAGTACGTTTGCAGCAAGATATTTAAACCCGGAACAGCGGATGCAAAAGCGGTATAGATTTTGTTCAAGCGCTGCAGATCCGCGTCATTCAATTTGGTTACGAGAACCGGCTCATCAATCTGTACCCACTGTACGCCAGCATCTGCAAGTTCTTGCAGCACCTGAGTGTAGAGAGGAAGCAACTGATCCAGCCAAGCGTCCGTTTCGGAGGCATCATAACCTTTGGAAAGCTTCAGGAAGGTCAGCGGTCCAACGATGACTGGTTTACCTTCAATGCCGAGTTTTTCTTTGGCTTCAAGGTATGCGATTAGCGGTTTATTCTCGGTTAAAATCGGCGAAGCATCATTCAGTTCAGGTACAATATAGTGATAGTTCGTATTGAACCATTTGGTCATTTCACTGGCTGCGGCATCCTTTGTTCCACGGGCGATGCCGTAATAGACGGAGAGAGGCACAGCACCTCCGGTATAAGCGAAGCGTTTTGGCACAATACCAAACATTACGGCTGTATCCAGAATATGATCATAATAGCTGAAGTCGTTCACTGGAATCAGATCAATGCCTTTCGCTTGTTGCTTGCGCAAATGATCTAAACGAATCTCTTGTAATTTCGCGTGAAGTTCGTTCTCTTCCAATTTTCCTGACCAGAAGGCCTCAAGTGCTTTTTTCCATTCCCGATCGGCTCCGATTCGTGGATACCCCAATACGCTGCTTTTTGTCATTTGCCATAACCCCTTCGCAATGTGTTAACAAAAATTTATCACAAATACACGGTTATAACGTAATTCCCTTATATTATATCTAGTTATAGCCTTAGGATATAACAAAAAAAGGTTTGGCATGAGTTAAAGAATGTGTAAATTTGAAAGTGACACCGCTGATGTTACAATGACTAGTTATGTTCATATGAATGAGTGAAAGGAAGGAACACGAATGAATCTGTATCATATCCAAACTACATTGCAAGGCTTCAACAGGACAACATCATTTCTGGAAGATAACTTCATTGGCATCCCTTGGTCTGGTCTAGGGGACCTTGAGCTTACGCCACCGGAGCAATGGAAAGAACAACTGGCTCAACGTTATGGCCTGGGGGAGACGGAATGTACAAATACACTTGCAACACTACATATGTTTGCTAACCTGATGCAGGATGGGGACTACGTCATAATAAGGGATGAGGAATGGGCCTATGTAGGGGATATCGGAGATTATTATTACGACGACTCCTTAGGTGCTGAAGATGAATTGATCTGTCACCGTCGGGGAGTCACTTGGTTAGGACGTATTCCACTCGCAGAATTGAACGATAAAGTCCAAGCTTTGTGGAATACATCATCCATCCTCGTGAAGTTTGAGCATCCTGTATCTGAAGCTCAGCTGGATCGCGCGCTTGCAGTCAGCAATGCAGCCGAAGCAAGCAACGCTCTCACAGCAATTGTGGATGAAGCATTGATTCAAGCGGCACTTCAAGTACTGAAAGAAGCCCTGCAAAGCGAAGAAGAAGTGCTGCGAGTRCAAGCGGCGACAGCCATTTTACAGTATGCCAAACCTTAATATATGAAAATATAAACCGGAATCGGCATTGTTTAATTCTAAATCAGCCGTGAGATCTGTTCCTTTATATGCATATCACTGAGACCACCGTGATAACAAATTACGGATGAAATGTCGAGTTCCAGATATTTTTTCAAGGAGAAGCGCGCTGCCTCTACATCCAGTGTAGTCGGAACGTGAATACCTCCAAGCTGGCCGTTAACACTGTACATGGAATCTCCGGCAATGAGCGTTTTGCTACGCATTAAATAAAGACTGATATGACCAGGAGTATGCCCAGGCGTGTGAATAACGCGAATTCCGCCGCAAAACGGCAGCTCCTGACCATCCGTTACAGTTTCATCAATCTTGCCTTTTGGAGGATGTTCCAGGTGGTCGTCTTTGAGGAGTGGGAGATGTCCCTCAATATACGGCTTATCCAGTTCGTGTGCATATATCCTGACCCCCGTACCACACTCCTGCAAAATCTCGGGAAGACAGCCTATATGGTCCACATCCTGATGCGTCAAAATCACTGCTTTTAGTTGGCTGATCGGCACGCCTATCTTCTCTAATGCAAGACATAAATCGTCATATTGTCCCGGAAAACCGGAATCAATTAACACGGCTGTTTCTTCATCCCATATCAGAACAGGATGAATCATAACCCCTTCGAAATCGAGTTCAAGCAGCTGGATTCCTTTCGAAATTAACATCAATATCAAACCTCCTAATCACAAGTTTCAATAGATCTTTACATTTCTTAAGTAAACGAATAGGGACTGCCAAAAGATACGGTTGTYATGAATCCTAATAAAAGAGGGACAACCGCGATAGTTGTCCCTTTGCTGTGTATAGAGAATCTCTTTTATAAAAAGATAAGTAACAATGTTCCTGCCGCAAAACAGTAATATGAAAAATACTTCAGATTGCCTCTGGCCATAATGCCCATAAACCATCTCATCGAGAAATAGGTAACGACCAGTGTCGTGATAAACGCGATCAGGTAAGGAATAGCGAGCTGAGCACGGTTAGGATCATGCGCTATATCTGAAGCTCCCAGAATCACACCGCCGATACTGATCGGGATGTAAAGCATAAAGGAGAACTTTAACGCCGTTTCCTGTTTCATGCCTACTGCAATGGACGAAATAACGGTAGCACCCGAACGGCTGATTCCAGGAATAAGTGCAACCGCCTGGGCGAGTCCAACCAGCACAGCATCTTTCATCTTCAAATCGCCGTCCTGTTTGCGGCCGCGCAGATTACGAATAAGCCAGAGGGCTACACCCGTAATTAGCAGGGCCACTGCAACCGTATAAACAGATGAGAAGATGCTCTCAATCTGATCCTTGAACAGTACTGCAGCAACGGCAGCAGGAATCGTACCGATGACGATATATAAGCAAAACATAAAGTCTGCCCGATATTCCGGTTTGCGGGTACGCAAGTAACCCCATCCACCGGTAATCAGCTTCATGATGTCTTCCCGAAAAATAAAAACAATGGCAATTAATGAAGCGGTGTTCGTCAAAATTTCAAACGAAAGGCCATTTTGCTTCAGTCCCATTAGTCGCTGGGCAATAATTAGATGACCGCTGGAGGAGACCGGAATCGGCTCCGTTGCCCCTTGAACAATACCCAAAAAAAAGTACTTTAACCACAGTATAATCTGATCCATCTTGTCCTCCTTGAAACATTTCTCTACATTCTCAAAAATCATGTTCTAAAATCATTCTCTTTGTTAAATCTCTCTATCCACTCTAATGATGATAGCCTTTTAACTTACTAGATGGCAAGTTTGGAATGAAATTTCCAGTAGAAATGTAAGGGAAGTGCTATTTTTGCAAGGAGTAGACGAAGTTCGGAATGAAAATATTAAACTTGTATTGTCAAAAAGATAGAGTCGTGATATCGTTGATAACGATTATCAATATCATTTATAGTATTGAATCCAATACATTAAAGGTGGGGTTATTTTTGCGTAGTACGAAAAGAAGTTCAATATGGATGATGATGGCGTTGGTGTTCGTGCTCATCCTGAGTGCATGCGGTCAGTCTGCTTCAAATACAGCTACAGATGGAGCAGATCAGACAAATGCTTCTTCGGATGCTGGAAGCAAGACAGGTAACAACTCAAATGCTTCGACCAACACTGGAGCAGGTTCAGAGGAAGAGATGGTTTCATTCCAGTCTGACGCTGGTGAAGTACAAGTGCCGAAAAATCCCAAGCGGATTGTAGATCTGACAGCCTTCTCTACAGGATACTTTGTAGCACTGGATGCTCCTGTCGTTGGAGCAAATTCAGGCGCGATGAATAACAAATACATCAAAGAGCAACTTGCTGCACAAGGAACAACAGATTTAGGTGAACAGGCGCCTACGCCAGAGCAGCTGCTTGCTTTGAAACCTGATCTGATTTTTGTGTACACAGGTACAGAAGGCATCGACAAGCTGTCACAGATTGCACCTGTTGTGCAGATGGAATACGGTAAGCGCAATTACAAAGATTTGATGCTGGAGATGGGCAAACTCACGAACAGAGAAGATGCGGCCAAAGCGTGGGTTACCCAATGGAGTGCTAAGATTAACGAGCTGAAGCCAAAAGTCTTAGCTGCTGTAGGCAATCGTACCGTATCCATTTTGAACCCATATGAAAAAGGGTTATTTGTGTTCGGTCATAATTATGGTCGCGGGGGTGAGATCATCTACGGCGAGTTTGGACTTAAAGCACCAACCAAGGCCCAAGCGGAAGCGATTGATAGCGGAACAGGCTGGGCTTCTATCTCAATGGAGGTGCTGTCGGAGTATGCAGGGGACATTATTTTCACCAGCCCGTGGTCTGGAGATCAAAGTGATGCCAAGAAGGTATATGAAAATACGTTGTGGAAAAACCTCCCGGCTGTGAAAGCCAATCATGTATTTCAGTTAGATCCATCGTCTGACACCTATAACGATCCGGTATCGTTGGAAGGACAACTTAAATTTATTACGGATAGCTTACTTTCGGCATCCAAGTAGTTTCAGTAGGGAGACTGTATTTAGAAGAGTATGAAGCGAGCGAAAAAAGAGGCTCTCACCGTTTAGGTGGGAGCCTCTTTACGTGGATCGAGATAACGTCAGGGGAGGATATTAGTACAAACTTCCTCTCAATCGTTTAATATCTTCCATTGGAGGACAACCAAACAAGCGGGAATACTCACGGCTGAATTGTGACGGGCTCTCGTATCCAACCTGATAAGCAGCCTCTGATGCGTCCACAGCTTGAGACATTAACAGACGACGAGCTTCTTGTAAACGCAGTTGTTTGATGAACTGAAGTGGGCTCATCGCAGTGACGGCTTTAAAATGACGATGGAAGGAAGCCTGGCTCATATTCGCCAGCTCTGCCAGTTCTTCAATCCGGACGGGCAGTCTAACATGTGTCACGATGTGTTCGATCACGTTACGAATACGATACGTGTGTGATCCTTCTTGTGCCATCTGCCTCAGTGCACTGCCCTGGGGTCCTTTGAGCACTCTGTATAAAATCTCCTTTTTAAACAACGGGAAGAGCATGAAGATATCCTCCGTGTCCCCTTCAAGCAACTGAGCTAATCGAATCACGGCATTCAGCAGTTCTGGAGAGGTTTTACTGACATACATGGCTCGTCTGGTATCATCGTTCGATTTTGGGGAGAGACGGGTATGTTGAACTACCTCCAGAATTTCACTGTTTGTGAATTCAAGCTTTAATGCGAGATAAGGAGCGACAGGCGAAGCCTCTATTACTTGGCCGCTTACAGGCAGATCCATCGTAGCTACAATATAGCTGCCAGGTCCGTACTGGAAGCGTTCTTGTCCGAGCAGCATTTCCTTTTGACCCTGGACGACGATACAAAAAGAAGCTTCGTTCAACCTGAAGATTGGCTCAGTGATGTCAGATTCACGAATCAAAGAAAGAGAGGGAAGTTCGGTTGAATTGACACCTTCATTGACCGTGTGCTGATGTATAAGTCTGGCGAGTTCATCTAACTGCTGCTGATATGGCATAGTCATAGGATAAGATCCTTTCGTTTAACGCTAGGAGCTTGCTGCGTGCTCAGGCTTAGGAGCCAGTACAGTTTTATGAATGTTCTCCGTTCCAGCTTCAATGGCTTGCTGATAATAACTGCGCTTATGCTCAATAACGGCCATTGTTCTCCTGAGTTCCTCCATCTGAGCCTCGACGCTGGCTTTGYGCTCGGTAAACATGTCATACCTCTGATGCAAGGTTGCATCACCTTCCGAGCACCAGGCTATGAATTCTCGGATATCCTTGATAGGCATTCCGGTAGCTTTCAGACATTGGATTATTTTTAGGAAATCAATATCGGAGTCCTTGAATTGCCTCGTTCCGGTCGAATTGCGTTCGACGAAGGGCATGAGACCCTCTTTGTCATAATAGCGCAATGTATACACAGTCAGATCCAATTTTTTAGCGACTTCACTAATGGAATATGTCATATCGAGTTTGTTCCTTTCAGTTCTAGATCAGATCAAGATGAAAGCTGGTATGGTATACCGCTTTCTTTGATGCGAGTGAATTTTATCATGTGGTCTGGAGTGATGTCAAAATGCACTCTATTTAAAAAAAAGTAGAGCAAAACATTTGACCTAGAGTTAACTATAGGGCGTAAGATAAAGAGGATTCCAAAATCATGAGGAGGTTATACTATTGATTACAGCTAAAGCCAGAGCCGTGGATGGACCCGATCAAGCTTTCCGTTCCGCAGAAATTAACCGCCGTGATCTGGATACCACGGATGTATTAATTGAGATTAAGTTTGCCGGTATCTGCCACTCGGATATTCATACCGCTCATGGGGAGTGGGGACCCGTCAATTATCCGCTCGTACCTGGCCACGAAATTGCCGGTATTGTGACCGAAGTAGGTAGTGGTGTAAAAAAATATAAAGTAGGCGACCGAGTAGGCGTTGGATGTATGGTCGACTCTTGCGGCGAATGTGAGAATTGCCGTAAAGGAGAAGAGCAGTACTGCCTGAAAGGTAATATTCCAACGTATGCAGGAGTAGACAAATACGGTGAGCCAACCCAAGGCGGCTATTCCACACATATTGTGGTAACCGAAGATTTTGTGGTGCGTATTCCCGACAATATTGAGCTGGATGCTGCTGCACCGCTGTTATGTGCTGGTATTACTACCTATTCTCCGTTGCATCACTGGGGTGCTGGTCCGGGTAAGAAGGTTGCAGTCGTAGGGATGGGTGGACTTGGACATATGGCGGTTAAAATCGCACATGCGATGGGAGCTGAGGTTACCGTTCTCTCCCAAACGCTAAGCAAAAAAGAAGATGGTTTGCAGTTTGGTGCGGATCATTACTACGCAACGAGCGATCCGGAAACATTCGAAAAGCTGGCAGGCTCATTAGACCTGATCATTAATACAGTAAGTGCCAGCATTGATATCAATGCTTATTTCTCGCTGCTCAAGTTGGACGGCACACTCGTTAATGTAGGGGCTCCGCCTGAGCCACTCCCCGTCAATGCATTCTCGCTGATCGGACATCGTCGTTCATTCGCCGGTTCGATGATTGGTGGCATACGTGAGACACAGGAAATGCTTGATTTCTGTGCCGAGCATGATATTACACCTAGCATTGAGGTTATTTCGGCAGACCAGATTGATGAAGCATACAAGCGTGTACTTGCTTCAGATGTTAAATATCGTTTCGTTATTGATACTAGCACCATTTAAGAGTGCAGAGGTGAAGAGAGCTTAGTCAACGTCTTTGCTTTTGAATCAAACAAAATATTAGAATCAGCAATAGCCCCCATTTCCGGATAAGGAAAGGAGGGGCTGTTTGTTGTTACGATGATATTTTGAAGAACGTACACCATAGTGGCATATCGTAGACGGATCATAAGAAGCTTTATTGTGCTCCATCCATGTTGTTTATTGTGCGCCCACGACAGGATGCGGAATATAAGGCTCTTCCAGAAAAGCGACATCCTCTGAATTCAGCTTTACAGACAATGCACCCACCGCAACATCGAGATGTGAATGTTTCGTTGCGCCGATAATTGGAGCAGTCACGGTCTCTTTCTGAAGCAGCCATGCCAAAGCAATGTGTGTACGAGGCACATCATACTTCTCGGCAATAGCCGCCACCCGTTCGACAACAATGCGGTCCGCGTCACTTGTGGCATTGTACTTTGATTTCTGGATCATATCCGTCTCTGACCGATGTGTGGTCACAGACCAATCTCTTGTCAACCTGCCGGAAGCGAGTGGACTATACGGCGTAACACCAATCTTTTCCTCTTTGCAAAGTGGCAGCATCTCCCGTTCCTCTTCACGGTAAATCAGGTTCAAATGGTTCTGCATCGAAACGAATTTGGTCCAGCCATTTTTCTCCGCTGTATATAATGCTTTCTGGAACTGCCACGCAAACATGGCGGAAGCGCCAATATATCTGGCTTTACCGGACTTCACTACATCATGGAGTGCTTCCATTGTTTCTTCAATAGGGGTGTTATAGTCCCAGCGATGAATGATATACAAATCCACATAATCGGTTTCGAGTCGTTTGAGACTTTTGTCAATTTCACTTAAAATKGCTTTCCTGGACAACCCGGAACCGTTGGGACCTTCATGCATTCGGCCATGAACCTTGGTCGCAATCACGACTTCATCCCGGCTCGCATAGTCCTTTAATGCGCGTCCTAAATATTCTTCACTTGTCCCGAGAGAGTAGATATTGGCCGTATCAAAAAAATTAATACCTAGATCCAGTGCCTTACGAATAACGGATCGGGAGTCTTCTTCATTTAGAACCCACTCATGAACCCATTTACTGGCGTCTCCAAAGCCCATACATCCGAGACAGAAGCGCGAGATATCGAGTCCTGTATTGCCAAGCTTAACGTATTCCATCGTAATCACATTTCCTTTCTACTCAAAATTGCCACGTATTCCACATATTTAATAGGATGGCTGTTTTCTGTTCTATTATGTCATGATTCTCTAATGAAACTGTAGTTCATTTCAATCAAAAGTTTGCCTGATCCGATCAACATGTGGAGTAGGAGTCAGTCCTTTACGTATAGAAACGTAGAGCACCTAACAAAATAAAGCCCCTTGGAATATACCAAAGGGCTTTAAGAAGAGTAAGTTATCATTTAAAATGTTGTGGCTTTGAAATGCAGAGGTCCCATGACTGTAAATAACAAAAAAAGATTGAACGCGAAAATACGCTGTGATATAATCATGAGCGCAGTTGATTTTTGTGGCATATGTATTTGATGTATCATTATTTACTCTATAATAATCATACATCGAATTCTTCGATTTGTCAATGCGTTTTTTTATCTAAAAAATGGGTTGAGGAGTGTGGTTAACGGATATGGCAGAAACGAACGAGTGGCAATTGGAAAAAGAAAGATTAGTTCACGTGCGAAACGAACTGCAGGCGAGACTTGATGAACTTGAACCCCAAGTTGAAGGTCTTGCGGATCAGGCCTCCGAAATTCGCAAACGTTTCTGGGAAGAAGTCACGATTAATACGGGTTCATACACGGATTTTGAAGAAGCCTTTTATACAATTAATCAGCAAGCGAGAGTTCTGGCTGAGCGAGAACGTGGACATAAGTTGTTATTGCAACAGTGGAAAAATGTAAACCGTTTGTTGCCTTTACCTTACTTCGGACGTATTGATTTTAAGGAAAAGGGTCTTAGTATCACGGAGCAAATTTACATCGGTGTGTCTTCTTTTACGGACAAAGAAGGGTTGAATTTTCTAATTTATGATTGGCGTACGCCGATAGCGAGTCTTTATTACGACTATGGCTCCGGTTCGGCAGATTATGAGACACCTATGGGGAAAATCGAGGGGACGGTTGAACTGAAACGTCAGTTTCAAATTCAGGATGGTCAGTTGCTGGGCATGTTTGATGCGAGTGAAACAATCGGGGATGTCATGCTCCAGGAGGTGCTCTCCAAAGGTGCGAATTCTCAGATGAAAAGCATTGTAGCAACGATTCAAAAGGAACAGAATGCCATCATCCGGGATGATCGCAGTCGAATGCTGATTGTGCAAGGAGCAGCAGGTAGCGGGAAGACATCCGCTGCGCTTCAGCGAGTGGCCTATCTATTATATAAACATCGCCAGACGATCAAGGCTGATCAGATGGTTCTTTTTTCGCCAAATCCGATGTTTTCCAGTTACATCTCGAGTGTATTGCCTGAGCTAGGTGAAGAGAACATTCAACAGACGACGTTTCAGGAGTATTTGAATTATTGGCTGGGATCTAGTTTGAGTCCGGAAGATCCGCTTGACCAAATGGAATATGTGCTTACTGCTGGTGGGCAACCAAGTTACGCTGCTCGTATGGAAGGTATTCGCTATAAAGCATCCGCGGAATTTATGAAAGCTTTGAAGAACTATGGGGAATGGCTTGGACGGGAAGGGTTAAACTTTATCGGCATCCGGTTCCGTGAACGTGAGTTTATTACTGCAACTCAAATGAAGGCACAATTCTCTACGTATGATATCCACCTTTCGCTACCAAGTCGTATATTGTTATTACAGGAATGGTTACTGAAACAGCTGGCTATTCTAGAGCAACAGGAACGACAAGCGGATTGGGTGGAGGAAGAGTTGAATTACCTCGACACGGATGACTACGCGGATGCATACGGTAAGCTGCACAAGGAAAAGGCCGTGTTCGAAGTGGCAGAGCAGTATGCAGCACGGGAGAATTCTGGCAAACACCCTGACCTGGATGAAGGCTCATTTGATTTTCTGGAGCGAGAAGAAGAATTGTTACGGCGAAAAATAGTGAAACAGACGTTCAAGCCGTTAAGGAAGCGTGTACGAAAGTTCAAGTTCGTCAATGTTCAGTCAGCTTATGAACAACTATTTGTAGATGCCGTAGCTTATCAAGAACGTACGAATGTAGCGGCAGTTCCACCTCACTGGGATGAAATCTGTAAACAAACCAAAGACATGTTGCGTCAGAACAAGTTATTCCATGAAGATGCTACCCCGTATTTATATGTAAAAGAAATGATCGAAGGCATTAGAATCAACACGGATATCCGTTATGTGTTCGTTGACGAGGGTCAGGATTATTCGGCGTTTCAATATGAATATCTCAAAAAGCTGTTTCCTCGTGCCCGTATGACGGTCCTCGGTGATTTCGGTCAAGCGATCTATATGCAGGCTACAGAACTTGCTGCGGTCGATTCTCCTTTAATCGGGCTATATGGAGACAAAGAAACAACACTTATTCGTCTTGTCCAGAGCTATCGCTCGACTCGTGAAATTGTTGAATTCACGAGGGCGATGCTACCGGGTGGCAATGAGATTGTGGCTTTTGACAGAAGGGAACAGAAACCGGCTTTAATCCGGGTAGAAGCAGGAGGGATTGAGCGTTGTGATGAGTTGATCCAATCTGACGTTGAGGCGCTTCAGACAGAGGGTTTCCGTTCGATTGCCATCATAACCAAAACGGCAGCCGAGAGTTACCTTGCATATGAACGTTTACGAGAGATCGGCGTAGAGGGACTAAAGCTGATTACGAAAGACACGGAGCAGTTTGAGAAGGGCGTGATGGTTATTCCAGTGTACCTTGCCAAAGGTGTGGAATTCGATGCAGTGCTTGTATATGATGCCTCCGCAGTTCGATACGGGGAAGAATATGACCGCAAACTTCTTTACACAGCTTGTACTCGCGCTATGCATAGGTTACATCTATATTCGTTGAAGGAATGGTCGCCTTTTGTGCAGGTATTGCCTGAAAAATTGTATCATTTAAAAAGTGTATAAGTTCTCCTTTTCCATAGTATAAATTTCTGCCTCAACTGCGAATTTATTTAAAACGGCTGACATGCAGCTGTCCAGATGCAACAGTTGATTCAACGAGTTTCGCTTTTAATAACGCCATAAGAGAGTCGCTACAATAGCGGCTTTTTTGGCGTTATTCTCTAATTTCCCTAATGCTAACAACGAATGTAACGGGTAAGGGAATGCAAGATTTTGTACATTTTGTTCAACCGGAAGTCTGATAAAATAAAGCAAACATATGAATATAAATCTAAAACAACATACATCAATTAAACAACGAATGAAGCACTGAATACAATATAAAGCAGGAGGTAGCTTGAGATGAACAAACCAATGATTGGGGTACTGCCCTTGTATGATACGGACAAAAAAAGTTACTGGATGCTTCCTGACTATATGAAGGCCATAGAAGATTCAGGGGGTATACCGGTGATGTTGCCATTAACGACGGATGAGGACATGATCACAACACTGGCGAACGCCTTTGACGGGTTTCTGTTTACCGGCGGTCATGATGTCAATCCGGAACTTTACAATGAAAGGTTGCAGAGCGTCTGTGGCGAGTTGTGTATAGAGCGGGATCGGATGGAGGCTGTTCTTTTTCAAAAAGTGATAGCTCACGGTAAACCAGCCTTCGGTATATGCCGTGGGTTACAGCTCTTTAACGCAATATTAGGGGGAACGTTATATCAGGATATCCCGACAGATATGGGTGCCGAGCGGAAAGTTATTCACCAACAAAAACCCCCGTATACGAATCTCGTACATTCCGTACATATTGAAAAAGATAATCTGCTGCATGATATCTTGCAGACGGATCAGATTCAGGTTAACAGCTATCACCATCAGGGCATCAAAACGTTGTCCGATCAATTAGTGGCTGTTGCCATTGCGGAGGATGGATTGGTTGAATCTGTCGTCATGCCCGGCTATTCGTTCGTACTCGCAGTTCAGTGGCATCCGGAGTATAGTTATGCCGTTGACGGGTACAGTCAGAAGTTATTTGCGGCTTTTGTCAGTGCCTGTAGTTCAGCACGATTGAGCAGGCCTGTGCAGAACATTACGGCTTGATTCTAGTTCGATGGATATGGAGATAGAACATAAATCACTTTCAAGTATATGTTATAGCATGTACTTGAAAGTGATTAGCTGTTCTAAAGGACATTAGAGTGTGGTTTATTTGGTTTAGTTTATTTCATCGTATGAACAATCAAACCAATGTGGGTGAAGTAGTTAAGAACTCCAAAACCAACAAAAATAATACCAGCGATAAGCCACAAGTACTTCACAGTGCGGATTAGCTTGAGATTAGGTTTATCTTTTAAAATAAAGGGGAAAATACATGCTCCAATACCCGTAATGGCAATTAATAGAGACATAAATGTTGCTTCGATCATCGGATAATCAGCAAACCAGCCTGAGATCGGTTCTTCCGGGGGAGCTGCGAATAACTGAAAACCAACCCCTGCGAAGCTGATGGAGATCAGAGCGAGTCCCATAGCCGCTGCAAAGTAAGAAAGTGGTCTAAGGAGATAGGGCAATTCAGCTCGAAGTTTTCCGGATATTAAGTTTGCATCCTCCATGTTTAAACCTGCTTTGTGATATTGATTGGATTTTCTCCAAAGAATGAACGTGGCACCCCATAATAAGGCACCAAATGCCAAAACAGGTTCACCGAAAATAATATCATCGAAAGGAAATCCGACCTTGGATAAAGGCCACGTCAATGTCATGTGCGCACCCGTAAGGGTTAAAATGAATCCGGTAATCCCAAACCCTACAGCCCAGCCTTCCAAGTGAGTAACCTTAGATCGAAATACGTCTGCGCTAAATTTTAAAATCATTAACAAGGCTACTCCTGTAGCAACGGACATCAATGTGTTATACATTGAAGTTGCTGACCAATCAATAATCATTTCATCATCAAACTCCCTATCTTAAAATTAACATGCATTAGCATATAACTTAATTTGTGAAAATTCAATTCCTTTTTTTAAATTTCAAAGAATCTAAGAGACGTCATTCTATAAAGTTTAATATTAAGGTTGACAATATGTAAAATTTAAAACAAAATATATGCCATAGCATATAGATTGCAAAATAAAACGGGCAATAAAAAATGTAGGTGCTCGCAAATCAATTAACATATTTTGATTGCAGACTTACAAGCATAATACATGGTATAGCATGTATTTGATCTGCGATCTATATGTAATAAAAAATGAAAGAAGGCTCGTTATGTTCATTTTTATTGCGGTTTTACAGGTTCTGTTAGGCCTCTTTTTCCTGGTCACAGGAAGCAAAATTATTTCGGGGAAGATGGCCGATGAATTCAAACGTTTTGGATTGCCCTCGTTTTTTAATGTATTGACCGGATCGTTTGAGATTGTTGGAGCTATTGGTATGCTTGCCGGCATATGGATACCTGGTGTTGCATTTTGGGCAGGTTTGCTACTGGCAGGTACAATGCTTGCTGGAGCCTCTACATTGATTGTTTTGGCTAAGGATCCAATCGAAAAGGCCGTTCCTGCCATTGTTCTGTTTGTTCTTAGTATGACGGTATCACTGTATCATTTCTTTTAAGTGCTGAATAAGGAGGAGACGTCAGATGGGACTGCAATCGCAGCAAATTTTAATTGTTGAAGATGAACTGAGAATTCGAAATCTTCTGCGGTTGTATCTAGAGAGAGAAGGTTTTCAGGTAGATGAAGCTACCACAGGAGAGAGTGGTCTGGAGAAAGCACTTCGTTTTGACTACGATCTGTTGATCCTTGATGTCATGTTACCCGGCATGGATGGTTTTTTCGTAACCTCACGAATACGTCAATATAAGACAACGCCCATCCTAATCTTAACTGCAAAAGA
Organism: Paenibacillus sp. 2TAF8; assembly: GCF_052114825.1. Taxonomy (NCBI): domain Bacteria; kingdom Bacillati; phylum Bacillota; class Bacilli; order Caryophanales; family Paenibacillaceae; genus Paenibacillus; species Paenibacillus sp. 2TAF8. The sequence goes on along the minus strand of NZ_JBFRFN010000002.1, from coordinate 333,181 downwards.
TAGTGAAAAGGATGTTATTCGAGGTTTTGAGTCAGGAGCGGATGATTATGTCACCAAACCGTTTAGTCCTCGTGAAGTCGTTCATCGTATTAGAAGTGTCGTTCGGAGAATGCAAGGGGTGAATAACGAAAATCTTACTTCTCATCGAAGATTGAAATTGCGTGATTTCATTGTGGAAGAGGATCACAAATTGTCTTCCAGAGGAAAAGAGATTCATTTGACTCCTAAAGAATACGAATTGTTATTTTATTTAGCGACGTCACCAGATAAGTTATTTTCGAGAGAGAATATACTTCAACATGTATGGAACTATGATTATAGTGTGGACTATCGCACCGTAGACACACACATCAAACGAATTCGGGAAAAGCTTGATGACATTTCGGCGGGTTCATCCTCTATGATCAAAACCATATGGGGATTAGGATATAAATTTGAAATTGATTAGGGTGTGTCTGAAAACGCTGAAGAAATCAGCTAAACACAATCATTAAAGCCGCCTCATTCCTTGATGAGTGTCGTTTGTAACATTCGTTCAGATCACCTATAATTGGGTGTAAGAAAATGATGAATGAGGGTACAACAATGGACTTATACAATGTGACTGGTTTTTTAATTCACCGGACGGATCTCAAGCTTACGAATTACTTTATCAAACAATTGAAACCTTACGAGGTCACGCCTGAACAATGGAGTATTATTTCTTATATGGATATCGATAAAGCTACAACTCAAAAAGAGCTGGCTGAGGCTATCGATCGGGATCAAACGACTGTCGTTCGAATGATTCATTCATTAGAACGAAAAGGAATGGTTCGACGTATTGTTAATGATCAAGATAAACGTTCACACCATTTGTATTTGTCTCCAAAAGGGGAAGAAGTGAAACAAAAGTTGTTGTTAACAGTCAAAGACGCTCATAACTATGTTACCCGAGGGATAGAACCCGAGGAACTCGAACAGCTCAAAGCCATATTAGAAAAATTGTATATGAATGTGCGAGAGGATTAGGTGAATTTAAGCTAGGATGTTAAAGCGCCCTAAATACATGCTATAGCATGTATTTAGGGGTGTGAGTTTTTGTTTTAGATAATAGGGTTAAAGTAAAGACCTCCTCATGAACTGAGGAGGTCTTTTACTTTAGGATTTGTTATTGAAGATTCATTATTGAAAATTCGTTATTGAAGATCCATTATGATTTGGAACCCGACTGCGACTTAACTTCGTTTTGGGCATTGAGGGAAGCAATCAGCTTTTCACCTTCAACATCGAGGTTAGGAAGGATGCGATCCAGCCATTTCGGAAGAGACCAAGCTTTATCGCCAAACATCGCCATAATGGCAGGAACGAGAGCCATGCGAATGATAAAAGCATCAACTAAAATACCTATCGCGAGTGTAAACCCAATCTGTTTAATCATGACATCATCAGTAAAGATAAAACCAGCGAATACGGAAACCATAATAACCGCTGCGGCAACAACGACACGACTAACCTGATTATAACCATGTACGACGGATTCAGTTCCGCGGTGACCATGAACATAGGATTCGCGCATCGAGCTAACCAAGAATACCTGATAATCCATCGCAAGACCATAGAGAATACCTGTTACGATAATTGGCATGAAGCTAAGTAGCGGGCCGCCTGTATCGAAACCAAAGAGGGAGTGCAACCAGCCCCATTGGAACACAGCGGTTGTCATGCCGAACGTTGCTATAATGCTAAGCAGGAAACCAATCGTTGCTTTGATCGGAACGATGATCGAGCGGAACACAAGCAACAAGATAATCAATGAAAGTAGAATGATGATACCTACATAGATCGGGAAAACCTGAGCCAGCTTGGCGGACATATCAATATTTACGGCGGTAAGTCCGGTTACGCCAAGTTTGACGTCATATGTCCTGGACATATTAGAGTCTGCTGACCGCAGGTCGTTAACCAACGTCTTGGTCAATTGATCGTTAGGACCTGTCTTGGGAATGAGACTGAAAATAGCCAAATCCTCTGTCATTCCTAAAGGTGAGACTTGAGCCACATTATTCTGGCCCTGCAGCTCCATAGCGAGTCCGCCCAGAAGCTCTGGTGTCATTTTGGCAGAGGCATTGCGTGGTTCAGCCACCAGGATCAGCGGCCCGTTAAAGCCTTCTCCGAAACCTTTCGAGATGGCATCATAGCTCTGTCTTGCATCCGTATCCAGATTCGCTGAGGAAGCTCCCGGGATGCCCATTTCCATTTTTGTAATTGGAGTTGCGGCAAAACCAAGGACAAGAATAATCGCAATAACGGTCGCCCAGCGATGTTTAATGACAAATTTTACCCATCTGTTGGCCACCCCATGACTTGATACTTCTGATGAGTTGGCAGCTTTCGCACGAGCTTTCTTCGAACAGATTCGTTCACCAACAAGACCGAGCAAGGCTGGTAGCAGAGTTAATGCAACGAATACGTTGATTAGCACCGTGGCAGCTGCGACAAGTGCCATCGTGGATAAGAAAGTGAGTCCGATAACGAGCATACCACAGAGGGCGATAATGACGGTTAAGCCGGCAAAAAATACAGCACTGCCTGATGTGCCAATTGCGCGTGCTGTAGCTTCCTGTGCACTCAGGCGTTGGTCAATAATCATCCGGCGCTGACGGTTGACGATGAAAAGTGCATAGTCGATGCCGACAGCTAAACCTACCATTAGAGCCAGAACGGATGTGACACTTGGCATATCAACAAATTTGGAGATCGAGAATGCTCCCCCAACCCCAATAGCGACACCAAGAAGGGCTGTGATCAGTGGCAGGCCAGCTGCCACAACGGAACCAAGCGTAATGAGCAGTACGATTACCGCGATAACTAAGCCCACAATTTCAGCGGAACCAACCCCGATGGACACCGATTTGAGTGTTTCACCAGGCAATACTTTGATTTGTGTTCCTTGTTCAACCTTCATGACCGATTGAATAACAGAATCAAACACATCTTGTGTAATCGCGGATTGTTCAATCGTGAATTGGAATTGAAATAGCGCTGTGCTTCCATCCGAAGAGATCAACACTCCTGGCACGGGAACGTTGTTCACTATGAATGGTCCGTATGGAGGCGGAGAGGCCGTTGCCGACTGAGCCATATTCATCGCTTGAGCTGCGTCCGCAGAAGCCCCTGAGTTGTTCGCTTGCGCAGCTGCATAGTCGGCTGGATTAATCACTTTATCCAGCCCATATACTTCGCTGACACCTTTCATAATGGCAGCTGTACGTTCAGGTGTATCCAGCCGCTCTTTGTCCGGCGCTTTGAACACAACGCTTCCTTGACCGCCGGAGGCGGCAGGCAGTTCTTTGGCAAGCTGATCCAAAACTTTCTGTGATTCTGTTCCTTCAATTTTCATTTCTGAACTGATATGGATGCCGTTGATGCTGATCATGGAGATGACGATCCCCAGAATGATCACCCAGCCAATGATGAAATATCCGGGTTTGCGAAAAGCGGTTTTTCCTATTTTATATAATAAGGTAGACATTTCTCTTTTTTACACTCCTTCTATTATAAGTATGACAATTCTGATGGTGGATTATGATTAAAAGAAGATAAAAGAAGGGGCTTAAAATCCTTTTCGCAAATGATCAAACACCGTTTCCATAAACTGTTCAAAAGGGACTGCGTCTGAACCTGATCCGGCAGGCATTTGCTTTCCAGGCAACAGTACATTGAGTCTTCCTTCAATCAAGGGCAACACGGTGCCATAAATGGCACTGATCAGCAAGTACGTGTAGATCTCGTCGTTTTGGCCGTTCGACAGGTCGAGCAGGGTTTCCTGAGCCTGAGTTTGCAGTCTGTGCATCGCAGCCAAGTAGTGAGGTTCAAGCACGGGATAAGTTCGAGACAAGATGACAAGTTGATGCAGTCTGCCAATTAATTCGGAAGTGAGTTGCATTTTAACCAGTTCATACATAATTTCCAGCAGTGAGGCATGGTCCGGAATCTCTGTGATCAGAAGTTCAAGCTCAGCCGTATTTGGCACAGATAGAGCTCCAAGCGCAACGGCTTCTTCCTTGCATGTAAAGTAGTTGGCAAATGTTCTACGCGAGCATCCAACCTGCTGCACGATATCTTCTACCGTGAATCCATCGAGTCCATGCTCCAGCGTCAGGTTAAAAGCAACTCCGGCAAGTGCTTTTTCTGTAGCTTTTTTTTTTAAGTGTCGCAACGTTCGTTTCATAATGTTATACCGCCTATGCGTTCACCTCCTTAAGATGGATTAAAGGATAATATCTAAGTATCTCATTTGTGAAAATAATCATAACACAATTTGCTCAATGTGCAAATTTACTCATTGTGCAAAGTTTTGGCCTGAATGAATATCCAATAATAGTTTATTAATATGCACTTTATTTCGATTTGAAATTTGTACTTTATAGACACAGTGCAAGCTTTGATACTCTTTGGATTACATCCCCGTAAATTGTTTGAATTATTCGTAAATCGCTGTCTGAGAACTATATAGACAAATGGAGAAACATTTTTTCGAAAAAGTATGGCTTCATTAGGAGAATATATCGATTAAATCAATACGGAAGGATAGAGGTTAAAGTGAAAATATAACAGTCATTACTTTATCTATAATTGCGCGAGAAGTGGGCTTGAATTAATGAGGGAGCATATTTATGCAGAAACGATGATCTCAAATGAAGAACGCTGAAGATGATTTTAGAGGTTATGACGAATGGTTCAAACCTGATCAAAACAAACTGAAAAATAAATTTTGAAATATCCCTTGATTTTTCGGGAAACGTCTGATAGTGTAATACCTGTGATTTTGGAAAGTTGATTTATCAATATGAATTAGAGCTTTCCAGCAGATAATTTTTGACCACTTCTACTACGGAGTTAAGGCCATACGGACAGCCGGGTCAAATGCCGATTGGCAACTTCTGTTGCCTTATTGATTGAGTTCAAAGCTCAAATTTTATAAGTTGGTTACTTTACAACCAGTGCATCTGCACATCAACTTGTGAAACGGTCAATAAGAGTGGTAAAGGCGAATTATTTGCTATATAGACTCTGATCCAATATTGATATACATGAAGAAGCTTTCCGCTGAAGGGGTTCTTATGGACTTTTTTGGTCAAGGAGTCTTCACGTCTTTTTTATGATGTATATCGACAAGCAAGTGTGATGGTGTGCGCAAAAATGCGACATTTTTCACCTTGCTTTTTTTATTGTATCAGGAGCGGGTGGACGTTGCATAATGAATCAATACAACTGCGAACGTCTTGGAATTTTACGAAAAAAACAAAACTAAAAAATCCTAATTATGGGGATAGGAGAATGAGGAAATGGGAAAAGCACTAATCATCGGCGCCGGCGGCGTGGCTTCTGTAGCAGTATACAAATGCGTTCAAAACAGCGAGGTTTTTGAAGAAATCTGTATCGCAAGCCGTACCAAATCCAAATGTGATGAACTGAAAGCAAAATTGGATGGAGGCAAAACAAAAATTTCGACAGCTCAAGTGGACGCGGACAATGTTGAAGAGCTAATTGCATTGATTAACGAGTTCCAACCGGATATCGTAATGAACTTGGCATTGCCATACCAGGATCTGACGATCATGGATGCTTGCCTGGCTACGAAAACAAACTACATGGATACAGCAAACTATGAGCCGGAAGATACGGCAAAATTCGAATACAGCTGGCAATGGGATTACAAAGAGCGTTTCGAAAAAGCAGGTATTACTGCACTGCTGGGTAGCGGATTTGACCCAGGCGTAACTGGCGTATTCTCTGCATACGCATTGAAACACTATTTTGACGAAATCGAATATATCGATATCCTCGACTGCAATGGCGGCGACCATGGTTACCCATTTGCTACCAACTTCAACCCTGAGATTAACATTCGTGAAGTTTCTGCGAACGGAAGATACTGGGAGAATGGTGAATGGATTGAAACCAAACCGATGGAAATCAAACGTGTATACGACTTCAAAGAAGTCGGCGAAAAAGATATGTACCTGTTGTACCATGAAGAGCTGGAGTCCCTGGCGAAAAACATGCCTGGCTTGAAACGCATCCGTTTCTTCATGACATTTGGTCAAAGCTATCTGACTCACCTGAAAGCTCTGGAAAACGTAGGCATGACTTCCATCGAGCCGATCGAGTTCGAAGGCAAACAAATCATTCCTTTGCAATTCCTGAAAGCTGTACTGCCTGATCCGGCATCGCTCGGACCTCGTACAGTAGGTAAAACGAACATCGGTTGTATCTTCAAAGGTAAAAAAGACGGTCAAGACAAAACATATTATGTATACAACATCTGTGACCACCAAGAGTGTTACAAAGAAGTAGGTTCCCAAGCGATCTCTTACACAACTGGTGTTCCGGCAATGATCGGTGCAGCTATGGTCATGACAGGCAAGTGGAACAAACCAGGCGTATACAACGTGGAAGAGTTCAACCCGGATCCATTCATGGAAGAACTGAACAAATGGGGACTTCCTTGGGTAGAAGACTTCAATCCGGTTCTCGTGGATGAGCTGCCAGAAGAGTCCAAAGCTAAAGAATCGGAGCTTGTTCGCTAACATGCGGTTCGAGCAATTACCGACACCCTGTTTTGTTGTTGACGAAGGTCTGATTGAGAAAAACTTGAAAATCCTGAACGGTGTAATGCAACGTACAGGAGCGAAGATCGTACTCGCGCAGAAGGCGTTCTCTATGACGGCGATGTATCCGCTCATTGGAGAGTACCTGAGCGGTGCGACTGCGAGCGGTTTGTATGAAGCGCGTCTCGGTCACGAAGAGATGGGCAAAGAGAATCATGTCTTTGCTCCGGCTTTTCGTGAGGAAGAGATGGATGAGATTGTTTCGATCTGTGATCACATCATTTTTAATTCCTTTTCACAACTGGCAAAATTCAAGGATAAAGCACTGCAAGCGGGCTGTAAGGTTGGTTTGCGTGTGAATCCAGAATGCTCCACTCAGGAAGGACACGAGATCTATGATCCGTGTGCTCCAGGTTCACGCTTCGGCGCGAAGCAGGAGGATTTCCGTGCAGAGTTGCTTGAAGGGGTATCTGGACTGCACTTCCATACACTGTGCCAGCAAAACTCGGACGACTTGGAAACAACGCTGAATGCAGTTGTTGAGAAGTTCGGGCAGTGGCTGCCACAGATGGAATGGATTAACTTCGGCGGAGGACACCATATTACCCGTGAAGATTACGACATTCCAAGACTGGAAGCTTGCATTAAACGGATGCAAGATGATTATGGTCTGGAAGTGTATCTGGAGCCGGGAGAAGCGGTTGCCCTTAATGCAGGTTATCTGGTGACTTCTGTTCTGGACTTCCACAAAAACGGCATGGATATTGCCATTTTGGATACTTCCGCAACTTGTCATATGCCAGATGTGCTGGAGATGCCTTATCGTCCGCCATTGATCGGGTCGGGTGAAGTGGGTGAGAAAGCGCACCTGTATCGTCTAGGTGGCCAAACATGTCTGTCTGGTGACGTCATTGGCGACTATTCATTTGATGAGCCTTTGAAAGAAGGCGACCGTCTTGTATTTGAAGACATGGCGATCTACTCGATGGTTAAAACCAATACGTTTAACGGCATGCCACTGCCTGCCATTGCGGTTAAACGCAAAGATGGCGATTGCGAAGTTGTACGGGAATTCGGATATCAAGATTTTAAAATGCGCTTGGCATAATACTTTATTATATATCCGAGCAATATAGAGATATTACAATAGCGATAATCATATTGCAGTACAAGTAAAAAAGGCTGTCTAAGGTCACGACTTCGTTGACCAGAGGACAGCCTTTTTTGCTACTTCGATTATTCGTTTGAATCAACAGGTTTGCTTGCAGCTCTTGTAGCATAGGGGAAGATCGGGTCTTTCAGCTCGAATTCATACGTGAGCCCATTCACAATTCCTACAACATGTTTGCTGTCATACAGGTCGAGTAAAAATCCTGCCATTTGCTCAGCTGTATGGAACTTGGGCACACGGCCTTCATATTGGAACTGATCCAGATCAAAGGCACGTTCGGCGAATTCAGTTTCTGTGGCTGCAGGTGCCAATACTTTGGCTTGCATTGGAGCGCCTTTGCTCTGGAGTTCTTGTGCCAGCCCTTCGGTAAAGGCGCTCACATAAAACTTGGTGGCGCAATATGTCACCGCATCAGGAACGATGGTATAGCCGCCTCCTGAAGAGATGTTGATGATCTGCGTACCCGGAGTATTGGCATAATCCCGAACATAAAGAGTGGAGAGAATCGTCAGTGCTTCAATATTTAAATGAAGCATTTGCTCGATTTTAGGCAGATGCTGTTCACCGACCGAAGCAAAGTTGCCAAATCCTGCGTTGTTGATCCATGTTTCAATGGAGTAACCTTTCAAGCTTTCATAAAAAGCATGTACATCTGCGGCAATGGACAGGTCCACTGTACGAACAACAACATCCAGTTCCGGGTTGATTCCGGCAATTTTATTTTTCAACATATCCAAAGCTTCAGTCCTGCGGGCTGCTAAAATGAGATGTTTGCCTCTGGCAGCAAATGCCAAAGCGGCTTCATATCCAATACCTGAGCTGGCACCAGTAATAACGGTATATTTCATGTGAATTCCTCCTGGGATAAATTTAATCTATATTGTGGGATGAGCACGAATTGATTATACTGATTAGAGTTTACTCTAAGTCAAGCCATCTGAAGGAGGAGGTGAAAACAATCATGCATACGATCGGAGAAGTAGCGGAGATGCTGGGTATTAGTGCACACACATTACGTTATTATGAGAAGGAGCAAATTATAATCCCTTTGCGGGATGCTAGTGGGGACAGACGCTATAATGAGTCGCATCTTAAATGGCTGCAGTTTGTCATCAAGCTAAAAGAAACACAAATGCCGATTGCTGTTATCAAACAGTATGCTTCTTTATTTCAAGAAGGGGAACATACGGCTCCGGAACGTTTAAAGCTGCTTGAAAACCACAAAAAAGCCGTTGAAGATCAGATGAATACCCTCCATGCGGCGAACGAAATGCTTGAACTTAAAATTACAGCATATCGATCCTTTATCGGGAAATAATGTAACGGAGATTACATGCGATCGGCTGACTGAACTGCCTTTTGCATTGCCCTTCTATTGCCAAATGTGTGATTTTTGTTATAGACTATTTTTTATGTTTGTTAAAATTCATCGTGTTTATCGTTTATCAAGGGGGAAATGGAATGCATCAACACAAAGCGCACAAGTCGAACCAGCTCAAAATCCTTTCCAAAGTGCTACTCATCATTATCGGGGGATTCATCACGGCCTATGGTCTGGAGGCCATCTTAATTCCAAACCAGGTATCCGATGGTGGCGTAACCGGTCTCAGTATCGTCGGCTCGAATTTGTTCGGATTGCCACTCGGATTACTAATTGGATTGTTGAACATTCCGTTTGTGTGGCTCGGTTACAAGCAAATTGGTAAAAGCTTTGCACTTTACTCCATCATCGGAATTGCTTCACTGGCGATCAGTGCCAGTCTGATGCATCATGTGCCTACGATTATTAAAGGGGATACATTGCTGGTTACGGTTGTAGGTGGTATCATTATCGGTTTTGGTATGGGTCTTGCACTACGTAATGGCGGAGCGCTTGATGGCATTGATATGCTTGCCGTGTTGTTATCACGTAAACTGCCGTTCGGAACGAGTGACCTGATTCTATTCCTGAACATGTTTGTATTTATTGTTGTTTCGACCGTATTTGGTCTTCAAGGCGCGATTTTGTCTGGACTGGCATACTTTATTGCTTCTAAAGTGATACATATTGTCGAAGAAGGTTTGAGTGGTTCGAAGACATTCAAGATTATTACGACACAACCGGAAGTCATGGTGGAAACGATTCGTGATCGACTCGGACGGGGAGCAACGTACACTGAGGCATATGGTGGATACTCTAACGAGCAGTTCAAGGAAATTACTTGTGTCATTAACCGGATGGAAGAGAGTAAAATCAAAGAAATTATTAACGAGATCGACCCTACAGCCTTTGTTGTTGTCTACGATGTAGCCGAAGTGAAGGGCGGCAATTTCAAGAAGAAAGACATTCACTAAGAACAAGCGTTGATAAGAGAAACCCTCTTGTCAGCGCTTTTTCTTATCTTTTTTTCAAAAAAATCAATCAACCTACTATTGTAGTCTTTCAGGGTTAATCTTCGGTAAAAACAGTAGCAAAGCTGCTATCAACACCTTCGATGTAGAGAGGGATCGCGTAAATTCTGGAGATGTGGGAAAGATCCTGATTCAGATTCAGATCTTCAATGACTAGAATGTACTTACCATCGACCCGGCCTTTGCCCAGAATAATCTGGTGAAAAGCAACGGCTTCCCCTGGATGATTCGCTGCACCAGCGGATATCACATCGATACCAATAGCGCGCAGGGAATGAAAAATCATCAGGTACTGTGCTGCAGAGGCAGATAAACCTGGGTTATGATTGGCGTACTGTTCGGGATCAGATGAGCGGATTTTGCCAAATCCCGTGCGAATCAGCAGCAGGTCAGCTCCAGCGATCTGATGCTCATAAGGCTTCAGATCAGCTTTGGTGATCAACTCATCATCACTTTTGGGAATATCAATCACCACGGGATGTGCAAAAATAAAATCATYTATCGGAATCTCACTGATTTTCTTGCCTTGAGGATTAAAATGCCACGGTGCATCAATATGTGTTCCATTATGATTGAGGCTTGAGATAACAAACTGGTTGTAAGCATCACCTTGAGCGATACTGGATTGCTGCTCTATCACAACGGGAGGATTACCTTTGTATACCGGGGTGTTCACACCCAGCGGATAAGACAAGAGAAGGCGCGTCATATTGGGAATGATCTCCTTTCCTTTGTGCGTACTTAGAATACTTGCATAAGTAGGGCTTCTGTATGGAAAGCTTTTGTATATAAGTTGAACTTGATTGGTGTGCAAGCCCTTTTTAGTTCAACTTATATAGTGCGAAGACATACATGACATTTTCAATAAGGAGGTTAGTGTGATGACGAAGCAGGACCCGCAGGAACTTTTGAAACAGAAGCATGAACAAGACGAACACAAAAGACAATTCACCAATTTCTCCCGTAACGTGTCCGGTCATGGTGAGATGGAAGCAGGGCAGGAATTTAGTCAGGATCACGTAACGGATGACCAGAACCGTATGAAATCGGTTGAGAATAGAAGAGCTTATCCAAATTAACGTACAAATATGGTGGTGAGGTAATTAGCTGGTCCGGTTATGGATCAGCTTTTTGCATTTGAAAAGCAATACCTCGCCTGACGAAATTAACATTTAATCAAACTAGTCAACAGGTTCAAAAGGTCGTATAGTAGTATATGTCGTAGGGAAGAGAAGTATATTTCACGAAGTGCTCCTCGTGGCACAAACAAAACAATTTTACATATAAGGATGGGGAAATATGGACTTTAAACCGGTTGCTTCATTAATTGATCGCTTAACCTCATGGAGAGTTCCATGGGCAGAAGTGCTTATTATGCATCAAAACGAAACCGTTTTCCAGTATCGCAATGGATTCGAAAATCTGGAGGAGAAGACGCCAATTCGCGACAACGCAATCTTTAATCTCTACTCCATGACCAAGATTATGACCTGTGTTGCTGCATTGCAACTGGTTGAGAAAGGGGATATCCTTTTACTTGACCCGTTGTCTCAGTATTTACCTGAATTTAAAGAAATGCAGGTGAAGAAGGCATTGCCTAATGGCGAGGTGTACTATGAGAAAGCGATAAGACCTATTACCGTGCGTGATTTGTTTACGATGACTGCTGGTTTTTCATATGATATCCATTCGCCGAGTATCAAGGAAGCGGTGGAACGTACCCAAGGCAAGATGCCGACGCGGGAGTTTGCGAGAGCTGTGGCCAAGGAACCGCTGATGTTTGAGCCGGGCACACACTGGAATTACAGCATGTGTCATGACGTGCTTGGTGCACTGGTCGAAGTCGTAAGTGGAAAACGATTCGGCACTTATTTGCAAGATGAGATTATTAAACCGCTTGGTATGCATGATACCACCTTTGATCTGAACGAAGATCAACAGTCTCGCTTGATTCCGCAATATCTTTTTGATGAAGAGCAAGATAAAGCGGTACGAATGGACGGCAACGGTTTCCGCGTAGGTACGGAACTGGATAGTGGCGGTGCCGGATTGTTATCCACCGTGAACGATTACGCCAAGTTCCTGAATGCACTGACCGGATTTGGCATAAGCCCTGAAGGCGTGCGAATTTTGTCCCGGGCTTCCGTGGAGCTCATGAGAGCCGATCATCTGAATGACATGACACGACCAGACTTTTCATGGGATCATATGTATGGTTACGGATATGGGCTCGGCGTTCGCACACATATCTCCCCAGCAGGCAGTGGATCACTGAGTCCGGTTGGCGAATTTGGATGGGCCGGTGCGGCCGGCTGTATGGCCATTATGGACCCGGATTCCGGGCTGACAGTAATGTATGCGCAGCATCTCTTGAACAGTCAGGAGCATTATGTTCAGCGTCGTTTGCGTAACGCCGTGTACTCTTGCCTTTAAGACAGCTCTATAGATGTATGCTTGCTTAAGTACTATTAATTCATTTCAAACCCTGCTGAGGAATAACAGTGGGGTTTTTGTTTGTATTAAATGGTATAGGAGACCGGCTACGTATTCCCTGTTCTTTATATATTTTCGTAAGAGAAAGTATGATATTATAGTTTAGGCAATTGGAACTAGAGGGAGATGTTTCCTCCAGATCAAATAACACCGAAAGGAGAGAGCGAACGAGAGAGAGAGAGGATAATTAACTCGGATCTAATTAGAAATATCAATATAAGGAGACTAAACGTAAAAGAAATACTCAGGTTTGTAGAAATTAATTAAATATTAAATACATAAAGGAGCTTACATCATGACTTATACGAAACATCATACGAAATGGGCAATTCTGATGCTCTTAACTTTGATTGCTCCTATGCTTAGTGCATTGTTTCTCGTTCCAGGAGACGTTAGCGCTAAAGGAAAGCAGATTGCAGCTGAACAGCTGAAGCAACAGAGTAGACTTTCGTTTACACTACGAGATGCACAGCAGACTGCATATACGGTTTATATTTTTGCCGATGACGAAGAAGCTAGCACATTAATCGGGCCAGATAGCCAGACCAAAAATAAAGCTGGAGATGTAAGTTATTCCGGTACATATCGTGCAGCACTTCTCAAGTCGGGAGCCCCATTCGGAACGGTGCAGAATGTTAAATTGGGATTAAATAAGATTATATTACCTCAAACTTGGAATTTTGTGGTGAATAGCAAGGAGAATGGTGTTCCTGATCTTTTGATGATTACAGAGTGGGGTGCATCAAATGTAAATATGATTAAAACGTTTGTGATTCAATCGGGTGAGTTGAAGCGTGTAAATTATTTTCAGCACAATGGCAAATCCATAGGGAACTCTTTTATTGCGATGAGAGATGGGGGTATTCGGGCACTGTCAGGTGGTCGTGTACAGTTCAGGTATTATAATAATGGGCAGGGTATTTACGAATTCTATACCTTTAAAATGAATGTAAAGCAATTACAGATGCGTATCGATGATAATCGAAATCAAAAGGTTGCAGACTGGCCTAATTCTGGAGTCGGGAATCGTGCTTACCTGAAGAGTCTCAAGGATGCTGCCTCCAAAGGACAGCTACCTGGACGGACAGATATTACAACAGGCCTGACGTTGCAAACGGTGCAAAAGAAACTGGGTAAACCTAAATCCAGGTCTAATGGAGAGTGGGGTGCTTTATACAATTATGCTAACTTTGGTATCGGATTTGATTCCTACCTGCATGAATTGAAAAGCAAATCTCGCGTTTCCGTCATTGAGCTTTACAATGAGAAGCAGTATCTTTCCCCTGGTGATATAAAGATGTGGCTCGGAAAACCGTCTTCGGAATATTACAATGAAGCCGTTGGCGGATACGAGATGATATATAAATGGGGTAAGCATGGTATTATGTTCAATTATGAAGAAAAAGAAGACTTGATTGATTACACTGTAATTTACTAATCTAGTCCTGTTTAAAACATAAAAGTACAAGCTAAAAGATCACAAAGTATCTCATTTTCTAATTTCAGCAGACATAATCGTGGTGCTACTGTATAAAGAAAAGCCGCTAATTAGCGGCTTTTTGTCATTCGAAGTGAACGTACCCGGTTGACCAAATAAATGCCAACAGAAACTAATATTAACGCAACAAGGTTTTTCAGTTCCCATATCGTTTCTCCGAGAAAAAGTGCAGATAACAGTGCGCCAAAGATAGGGATTAGGAAGTTGTAGACCGATACTTTGCCAACTTTGTTGTATTTGAGAAGCAGATTCCACAGGCAGAAGGCCACGGATGACAGCAAGGCCAGATAAACCAGATTCAGTGTGGATTCCCATGTAAAATGTGTAACTTGACCGCCGAGCGAGAGGCCGAGCAAAGTCAGTACCAGTCCGCCAACCAGCAGGCTGACACCTGTGATCATCATAACATCAATTGCTGCAGTTAAACGCTTCGCATATATGGCTGTGATCGAGAAAACGAGGGCAGCCATAATAATAAACCCTTCTCCTGTGAAAGAGAATGAAAAGGTAAGCAAGTCTGCATGAAAGTTGACGATAATGACACCAATGAACCCGAGCACACAGCCCATGATTTTGTTACGGCTCAGCTTATCATTTTTATAGATAAAATGGGCCAGAACAACGCTGAAAAACGTCGTTGTTGCATTCATGATGGAGCCTTTGACACCAGTGGTGTTCGCTACGCCTACATAAAAAAACATATATTGCAGTCCTGTCTGCAGCACGCCGAGTATGCTCAAACTTGCCCATTCACGTCCGCTAAGCTTGAGCCTGCGTCTAAATCCAACACGGTAAAGAAGTAGAAGCAATATTCCTGCCAAGCTGAATCGATACCCGGCAAAAACGTACTTTGAAGCGATATCTTCGGGCAGAATATGAAAAGCTACGTAACCGAGTTTAATGGAAGGATAGGCACTTCCCCATAATAAACAGCATAAGCCTGCAACGAGCATGACGACGAACGGATCGCTAAATTTGCTTCGATGTTCCTGTACGCCTGAAATGGTGCTTTCTGTTGCTGTAATATCTTGTTTTGCATTCTCTATTGCCTTTGAACTGGTAAGTGTTGACTCTCTTTCAATCACGCTTAATCTTCTCCTCGCTTGTTGTGCACACCTGTATGTATGATGATAATGTCATGCCTTATAGACCATATCATAAAATACAGCGTTTGTGTTGGGAGAAAAGATGGAGAAAGAGGTAATCCAGCTCTAGTGCATAATTAAAGCAGCTTAAATTGGAGGGTATTTTTGAAATTAAAGTACTCCGGGGTAATTTTCCAACAAAAGACCCCTTGCCAAATGAAAAAGAATGTGATAATTTATGTCTGTAACCGGTTACACATAAGGAGAACATTCCATGACAACAATTAAAGACGTAGCAAATCTGGCCGGTGTATCCGTAGCCACGGTATCCAGAGTGATTAATGACAGGGGCTATGTGCACGCAGATACTCGCAAGAAAGTTGAAGATGCTGTCAAGGCACTTCACTTTTCACCGAATGAAGTGGCACGTTCACTATACACACGCAAGTCGAAACTGATTGGTTTACTGCTTCCAGACATTGCGAATCCTTATTTCCCTCAGCTTGCGAGGGGGGTGGAGGATCGGATGCAAGAGCAGGATTACCGCTTAATATTTGGAAACAGTGATGAGGATGAACGGAAGGAGCAGGATTACATCCAGACGTTTATCCAGAATAACGTAGTGGGTGTGATCTCATCCACCAACTACCCTCACTCTTCGATATATGAAAAGCTGAAGATTCCCGTCGTCTTTTTGGACAGAACTTCGCTGGATCGACCTTCGGTCTATGCCGATGGCAGAGAAGGCGGAAGGCTTGCTGCCAAAGAGATCATCAAACGGGGTAGCAAACGAATTACCGTTATGCAAGGACCATCCCATATTCGGCCGGCTCAAGATCGGTTTGAAGGAGCGATTGAAGTCATCCGTGAAGCAGGCCTCGATCATGAAGTCATTCAAACAACCTCGTTTTCATTTAATGAAGCAGGGGTATGGGCGGAGGAACTGTTTAGAAAATATCCGGATACGGATGGTGTTATTGCCAGTAATGACATCGCTGCAATGGCTGTATTACATGAAGCCTATCGAATCGGGAAGAATGTTCCGCAGGACGTGCAGGTTATCGGGTTTGACGACATTCCGATGAGTGGTTTATTGTCACCTGCATTGTCTACAATTCGTCAGCCGGCATATGAAATGGGCAGAGAAGCGGCAGGATTACTTATTCAGTTAGTAGAGCAAAATAACATGGAGAATAAAAACATACAGTTGCCTGTGTCCTTCATTGAACGGGGAACAACGAGAAAGGTGAGAAACGATGGCTAACATTTGTGTGATTGGAAGCAGTTCAATGGACTTGGTCGTGACATCTTCCAGAAGACCGGGCGCGGGAGAAACCGTGCTTGGTGAAAGCTTTAAGACAGTACCCGGCGGGAAAGGCGCCAATCAAGCTGTGGCGGCAGCTCGTATGGGAGCCGAAGTTGTCATGATCGGCCGTGTTGGAGATGATACATTCGGTACAGATATTTTAGAGAACTTTAAAGCGAATCGTGTAAATACAAGCAATGTGAAACCGGTTACACATTCCGAAAGCGGTACGGCTCATATCATTTTGGCAGAGGGAGATAATAGCATTGTGGTGGTTGAAGCGGCCAATCGTGAAGTGACACCTGCTTATGTGGATGAGGCTGCTGAAGCGATTCGCAACGCGGATATTGTGCTGATCCAGCAGGAGATTCCAGAAGAAACAGTGATTCATGTCAGCCAATTATGTGCCGAATACAAAACACCTTTATTACTCAATCCGGCTCCTGCCCGTGCGGTTCCACAAGAGGTGATTGACAACGCATCTTATATTACACCCAATGAGCATGAGGCCGAAATTTTGTTCAAAGGCATGAAGCCTGCGGAAGCTCTACGTCAATATCCAAACAAATTATTCATAACGGAAGGCAGCAAGGGTGTTCGATATTTTGACGGTAATGAAGAGGTCCTTGTGCCAACTTATAAAGTGGATGCTATAGATACAACCGGAGCTGGCGATACGTTTAATGCAGCATTTGCAGTCGCTCTGGCTGAGGGAAAATCGATTCAGGACAGTGTGCGTTTTGCCAATCGGGCGGCATCGTTATCCGTAACCAAGTTTGGAGCACAGGGCGGTATGCCAACCAGGGACGAAGTAGAGGAGAGCCTATAACGTACTAAAGGGAAGTCTGCAAATGAAATAAAGGGGAACTTTATATGAAAAAAAACGGCATCTTGAACAGTCACATCTCTAAAATCTTGTCTGATCTGGGTCACACGGATCAAATCGCCATTGCGGATGCGGGCTTGCCCGTTCCGGATGGTGTGCTCAAGATTGATCTGGCACTCAAACTCGGTACACCAAGCTTTCGTGAAGTACTGGACGTCATAGCGGAAGATATGGTGATTGAGAAAGTCATCGTAGCAAGTGAGATCCATGAAGGAAATCCGCAGACACTTGCATACTTGAATCAGAAATTTGATTCGCAGGTCATCGACGATAGCCAGAACCATGAGCAGTTTAAAGCGTTAACCCGGCACGTGAAGGCGGTTATTCGTACAGGTGAGGCTACACCGTATGCCAATTGCATTTTACAATCGGGAGTTCATTTCGGTTAAAAGGAGGCAGCACCATGCACATTCAGATGCATCATATCCATAAAGCGTTTGGCACAAATCAAGTATTAAGCGGTGTGGATTTCGAATTAAAAGAAGGCGAGGTTCATGCCCTGATGGGGGAGAACGGGGCCGGCAAATCAACGCTCATGAATATTCTGATTGGGCTGCACCAGCGTGATCAAGGGACGATTGAGATTGATGGTAAGGAAACGTATTTTGGAAGTCCAAAAGAAGCTGAGCAGCTTGGGCTTACGTTTATTCATCAAGAATTGAATGTCTGGCCAGAGATGACGGTACTGGATAACCTATTTATAGGTAAAGAGATATCGTCCTCCATGGGGTTGCTTAACACAAAACAAATGAAAGCGCTTGCCAGTGAACAATTCGCCAAACTATCAGTGGATATTCCGCTTGAGCGTCCTGCAGGAGAGTGTTCTGTCGGACAACAGCAGATGATTGAGATTGCCAAAGCGCTTATGACCGAGGCCAAAGTCATTATTATGGACGAGCCTACGGCTGCTTTGACCGAACGTGAGATCCAGAAGCTGTTTGGTGTCATACGTTCCTTGCAAAAGAACGGCGTATCCATTGTATACATCTCTCACCGGATGGAGGAAATCTTCACGATCTGTGATCGTATCACCATTATGCGTGACGGGCGAACCGTCGATACCAAGGCGATTCCTGATACGAACTTCGATGAAGTTGTGCGCAAGATGGTTGGCCGTGAGCTGACCGAGCGTTATCCTTCCCGTAAGCCAAAGTATGGTGAAGTGATACTGGAAGTTCGAAACGCGAACCGGAAGGAATTGTTCGAAAATGTCAGCTTTGATGTGAAAGCTGGCGAAATACTAGGATTCTCTGGTCTGATGGGCTCAGGGCGAACAGAGATCATGAGAGCGATATTTGGTCTGGATCGTTTGGACAATGGAGAGATCAAAATTCGCGGTAAAAAGGTGAACATTCGCAAACCGTCCGATGCGGTGAAGCATGGAATCGGTTTTATTACTGAAGACCGGAAGGATGAAGGGCTGGTGCTCGACTTTTCCATCCGTGAGAATATGGCACTGACAAATCTGTTCAGCTTTTCAAGCAAAGGTTTCATCTCGACCTCCAAAGAACAGGAGTTTGTTGACACACTGATCAAACGGCTGCAGATCAAAACCCAATCCTCGGAAACCGCGGCTCGTAACTTGTCCGGGGGGAACCAGCAGAAGGTTGTCATTGCCAAATGGGTGGGTATTGGTCCAAGTGTACTCATTCTGGACGAGCCTACACGCGGGGTAGACGTTGGAGCGAAACGTGAGATCTATCAGCTCATGAACGAACTGACAGACCGCGGTGTCGCGATTATCATGGTTTCGTCCGAACTGCCTGAAGTGCTGGGAATGAGCGACCGCATTGCCGTTGTGCATGAAGGTCACATTACCGGTGTATTACCGAAGGAACAAGCGACACAGGAACACATTATGACTCTAGCTACAGGGGGACAGTAACATGACAACAATGCAGGACACTAAAACAGCCAAAAGCGGGTTCCGCTTGTCTAGCGTAACACAAAAACTCGGTCCATTACTCGGATTAATCATCCTGATTGTGATTGTTTCGGTGCTTAATCCAAGTTTCTTGGAACCGCTTAACATTCTGAACCTGCTACGTCAGGTTTCCATTAATGCCTTGATTGCATTTGGCATGACGTTTGTTATTCTCACTGGCGGGATTGACTTGTCGGTTGGCTCTATACTTGCCTTATCCAGTGCGTTCGTAGCCAATATGATGTTATCCGGTCTTGATCCAATTCTGTCCATCATCATCGGGGTGGCCCTTGGTGGAGTCATGGGTATGGTGAATGGACTTATGATTACCAAGGGGAATATGGCGCCATTTATCGCAACCCTTGCTACAATGACCATTTTCCGAGGTTTGACGCTGGTATACACCAACGGTAACCCGATAACAGGTCTGGGGGATAGCCTGCTGTTCCAGTTGTTTGGACGCGGTTACCTGCTTGGCATTCCGGTACCGGCGATTACGATGCTGATTACCTTTGTCATTCTGTGGACCATTTTGCATAAAACGGCCTTCGGCCGCAAAACGTACGCCATCGGCGGTAATGAAAAAGCTTCCATCATCTCGGGTATCAAAGTATCCCGCGTCAAAATTATGATCTACTCCCTTGCAGGTATGCTTGCTGCGCTGGCCGGCGCGATTCTGACATCGCGTCTGAATTCCGCTCAACCTACAGCAGGTACATCTTATGAGCTGGATGCCATCGCTGCAGTTGTGCTGGGTGGAACAAGCCTTTCTGGCGGCCGCGGACGCATTGTAGGTACATTGATTGGTGTGCTGATCATCGGTGTACTGAATAATGGTCTGAACCTGCTCGGTGTGAACTCCTTCTACCAGATGGTCGTGAAGGGTGTCGTTATTGCTATCGCTGTCCTGCTGGACCGCAAGAAAACCGCTTAAGGGAGAGAAAACAACATGAAAAAATGGACACTAACGCTTGTTAGCATAATTCTGATCGTTGTTCTAGCCGGATGTTCGCTGGAGCCGCCAGGCTGGGCGAAACCAAAGTCAGCCGGAGGTAAGGAACAGAAGAAAATCGGTTTGTCGATCTCGACACTGAACAATCCGTTCTTCGTTTCACTGAAAGATGGTGTCGTAGCAGAAGCACAGAAACAAGATATTCAGGTTGTTGTCGTAGATGCACAGAACGATTCTGCGAAGCAAACGAACGATGTGGACGATCTGATTCAGCAGGGCGTTGATGCCTTGCTCATTAACCCGGCAGATTCCGCTGCAATATCTACAGCGGTTCAATCCGCCAATAGTGTTGGCATTCCAGTGATTACGCTTGACCGCTCGGCAGATAAAGGTGAAGTTGCAGCACTTGTAGCTTCCGATAATGCAAAGGGTGGACGCATGGCTGCCGAATATATCGTGAAGCAATTAGGTGAAGGCGCCAAAGTGATCGAGCTTGAAGGTGTACCAGGTGCCTCAGCTACCCGTGAGCGTGGCAAAGGTTTCCACGAGATTGCAGACCAAAAGCTGGACGTGGTTGCGAAACAATCCGCTGACTTTGACCGTTCCAAAGGGTTGAATGTCATGGAGAACTTGTTGCAAGGTAACCCAGAAGTGCAAGCCGTGTTTGCTCACAATGACGAAATGGCTCTCGGTGCCATTGAAGCAATCCAAAGTTCGGGTAAAGATATCCCGGTGATCGGATTTGACGGTAATGATGATGCCATTAAATCGATTCAGGATGGTAAGCTCACGGCAACCGTAGCTCAACAGCCGGAGTTGATCGGACAGCTTGCATTGCAAGCCGCACTGGATGTGCTGAGTGGTAAACAAGTGGAGAAATCCATCCCGGCTGAGTTGAAACTGGTAACGAAGGAAAACGTGAATCAATAATTTAATATTTATAAGGAAATACACGAATCCCGCTCTGGCTGAGAAAGCCGGAACGGGATTTTTTATCGTGAAAATCATAGATAGTTTAACTCGAATTAGGCTCATACCTGACTACAATTACATATTACAAGTTTTGGATTGCGGAAATATCACATATTTGGATATACATATTCAGTCCATAGATTGTTATACTGTCAATCAAATGATGAGTAGAAAGGGGCATCCGGCTTGGATCATCCGGTGGAAGAAAATTTAAAAATGGTTAGAAAACAAATGGCACTGGCTTGCAAGGCTTCTGGACGAAATGTTAACGATGTGCAGCTGCTTTTAGCTACGAAAACGGTACCGCTTGAGAAGTTACAGATAGCCGTGCAGGCAGGTGAACATTTGTTTGGAGAAAACAAGGTGCAGGAATTGCGAGATAAATATCCTCTTATGGAACAGTCCAAAGCGGTGGAATGGCATTTTATCGGACATCTGCAGACGAATAAAGTTAAGGAGGTTGTGAAGTATGTGACAATGATCCATTCGGTGGATCGTCTGAAGCTCGGGCAGGTGTTACATGACCAGCTTGTCAAAGAACAGCGGTCGATGGACATTCTGGTACAAATCAATACGTCCTATGAGGAAAGTAAATTCGGTGCTTCTCCAGAGGATGCAGTGGAGCTCGTTGAACAATTGTCTCAATTTGAAACGCTGCATGTAAAAGGATTAATGACGATAGGGAAGCTGCATGCATCAGCCGATGAGACCCGCCAATGTTTTCGCTTGTTGAAACAGCTCAGCACACAGATCAGAGAGAGAAACATCCCACGTGTCGAGATGGAAATGTTATCGATGGGCATGTCCGGTGATTTCAGTATGGCGATTGAAGAGGGAGCGACGATCGTTCGTGTGGGAACCAATGTGTTTGGCCCACGTTATCTGCCCGATGAATATTACTGGAATGAACATACAAAGATAGAAGATTAGTTGAGGGGCAGGGGTTTACATTGAAAACAGCATCTAATAGGATTCGCGGGCGCGATTTGATATCGCCAGTGACCGCCGCTTTAATTTCTGTAATTGTCAATTATGGAGGGACCTTCATTCTTGTGTTTCAAGCGGCCAAAGCAGCAGGGTTAAGCCCGGAAATGACCGCTTCCTGGATATGGTCCATTTCGATTGGCGTCGGGATCACGGGGATTTGGCTTAGTTACCGCTACAAAGAACCTATCATAACAGCGTGGTCTACTCCAGCTGCAGCCTTCCTTGTCTCCATGCTGGCTGTAACTCCTTATTCTGAAGCCATAGGTGCTTATATGATATCCGCCGTGGGTTTTGTCATTTTGGGCATGTCTGGCTTGTTCGAACGGTTCGTGCGATTAATTCCGCCAGGGATCGCTTCCGGTTTACTTGCAGGCATTTTACTCCAGTTTGGTATCTCCGCGTTTGAAGGGGCCAAGGTCGAACCTGGATTGGTTATTCTGTTGTTCACTGCTTACATCGCGTTAAAACGGTTTACATCTCGCTATGCAATCGTTGGTATATTGGTTCTCGGCCTGATCTATCTGATGATTATGGGGAAAACCGATTTTAGCTCCATTCAGCTCGCGGTCGCTTTACCTGTATTCACTGCGCCTGAATTCTCAATTCAAGCGTTGCTCGGTGTGGCCCTGCCGTTATTTATTATTACGCTGACGGGGCAGTACATGCCAGGTATGCTGATTCTTCGCAATGATGGTTTTCGAACGAGTGCCAACCCTATCTTAACGGTAACTGGTCTGGGTTCACTAATCGCTGCACCATTCGGCTCACATGCATTTAACGTGGCAGCCATTACCGCAGCCATATGTACAGGCAAAGATGCGCATGAAGATAAGTCCAAGCGTTATATTGCGGGCATTGCCTGCGGAGTCTTCTACATAACTGTCGGAATTTTTGGCGTGACCTTAGCCGCATTATTTTTAATTCTTCCTGCAGCTTTTATCGCCACCTTAGCAGGGCTGGCTTTGCTTGGAACGATCGGCGGTAGCCTGGCTAACGCTCTGGCGGACCCGAACGGACGAGAAACGGCATTGATTACATTTTTAGCAACAGCCGCTAATGTAACTTTGTTTKGTATCGGTGGTGCATTTTGGGGACTTGTGGCTGGAGTCATGGCACATCTTATAATTCATCATAAATTTGCCAAAAAACAACTTGGAACGAATGCTTAAGAAATAAGGAAGGGATGATGGTCAAGATGTTAAAACATATAGAGAATCAAGATAAAACAGTGGCTGCAGCAACTCGTCACGAGCTGGCAAGGCAGCGGGATACGATAGAACTTATTGCTTCAGAGAATTTTGTGAGCCAAGCCGTAATGGAGGCCACGGCCAGCGTATTAACCAATAAATATGCAGAGGGCTATTCGGGCAGAAGATATTATGGTGGATGCGAGCATGTTGATACGGTAGAGGATATTGCTAATCATCGGTTGAAACAACTATTTGGTGCTGAACATGCGAATGTGCAGCCGCATTCCGGTTCACAGGCGAATATGGCTGTATATCTTGCCTCAGTCGCGATGGGTGATACGATTCTTGGAATGAATCTTGCTCATGGCGGTCATCTGACGCATGGAAATCTTGTTAATTTTTCAGGAAGATTTTATCACTTTGTTCCCTATGGTGTTGATCCAGAAACAGGTCTTATTGACTTTGACGAAGTTCGAAAACTGGCTCACAAACATCGTCCACGAATGATCGTTGCAGGCGGAAGCGCATACCCGAGGCGTATTGATTTTGAGCTTTTTGCTCAAATTGCTTCCGAAGTGGGAGCCTTACTGTTTGTAGATATGGCACACATCGCGGGCATTGTTGCAGCAGGATTACACCCTAACCCCGTACCGCATGCACATATTGTATCAACCACGACACATAAGACGCTGCGAGGTCCGCGTGGAGGTGCTATATTGTGTAAAGAATCCTGGGCAGGGGCCATCGATAAAGCTGTTTTTCCGGGAACGCAGGGAGGGCCATTTATGCATATTATTGCGGGAAAAGCAGTCGCTTTTGGGGAAGCAATGCAATCTGATTTCACTGTCTATATGAGAAATGTTTTGAATAATGCGAAAGTAATGGCGGAAACGCTAATCAATGAAGGACTTTCTCTTGTTTCTGGAGGTACCGATAATCACCTCATTCTCGTTGATCTGCGCAGCGTTGGCCTTACTGGGAAAGACGCTCAAATTATGCTGGATGAAGCAGGCATTACGGCAAACAAAAATTCGATTCCTTACGATACAGCAAGTCCATTAGTTACAAGCGGCATTCGGTTTGGAACGCCAGCCATGACAACCAGAGGACTTGGTGCCGGGGAGATGAAAGAAATTGCCGAGCTGATCGCACTTGCTTTTAAAAATCCAGCGAACACTAAAGTAAAGCAGCACATATCAGGTTGTGTACGCGAGATCACCTCACGATTTCCTCTGTACGAAACAGGGACAACGTTCACTTCATAAATAAATCGAACCCGCTTGCAATCTTCTCTAAATTTTGATTGCAAGCGGGCTCTATTCCATTGTTATAAAACGGTCCGGGCAAATCGAGAGATGCCTTCTTCGATTCGTTCTTCATTTACTTTTGCAAAACCTAATACCCACCCCTTACGATCACTCTTCAGACAGTATCTACTTAGAGGATAAACACACACACCCTGCTTGCGGGCAGCAGAGGTTATTGCTGCTTCGTCACATGAATCATCTGCTTCAAGAAGCATATGTAATCCCGTTTCTACTCCGCTTAATCTAAAACGCGAACTAAGACCGGAAGAATGGATAGCTTTGGTCATGACCTCGTGTCTACGGCGATAAACGTTACGAACCCTTCTCATATGGCGCATAAATTGCCCCCGCTCAATAAAATGATTTAGCGTTAGCTGCTCCATTATGGGGAGATGGCGATAAGTCAGTTCATGAATCTGGGTAAGCCGCTCAATCGCTGCTTGAGGTCCTATAATTGCGGATAAACGTATACCGGGCGCGATCATTTTGGAGAAACTCATCATATATAGCGTATTCTGAGGCAGTTGGCTGAACAGGGTGGGAATCGGCTCGCCACGATATCTGAACTCGCTATCGTAATCGTCCTCGATAATCCACATGCCACGTTCTCCGGCCAATTGCATGAACTGCTGTCTGCGCGGCTCTGACATGATGATTCCAGTCGCGCATTGGTGTGAAGGGGTGACAAATACGAGCCTTGATTCTGGATGGATGCGATCTACACATAGTCCCTGCTCATCAACAGGTACGGCATCAATCTGCATATTGCGGTACTTCATGGTGGTCCAGGCAGCAGGAAACCCGGGGTCCTCCACAGATACTCTGTCTCCTTCAATTAGAAGTGCCTGCGCAATCAAATCAATGCTGTGTTGTGCACCTGAAGTTAACAGTATCTGATCAACTTCAATATGAATTCCTCGTTCTAGTGACAAGTAACGCTGGATCTGTTCACGCAGCGGCAGGAAACCTTGGGCATTGCCATACGACCAGATATCAAGGTTGGATTCAGCAGACACCTGCAAAAAAGATTTTCTCCAAGATTGCGTGAACGTCTCATCGATGTAAGGCTCGTGAGGGTTGAAATCAATGTCCAGCTGCGGTGCATCATGATCTCCAAACCAGCTCTGCAGTTTGGCAATGGATTCGTGTACTAAAGGCAGTACGGGAGGTACAGGCCCAGACTGTGGCTCCTCTTCTAGAGAACGAAGCACCTGGATCGAATGGCTGACTCTTGTTCCACCGCGACGTGAGGTTACCGTATACCCCCGGCTGAATAATTCTTCGTAAACGATCTGAATTGTAGACCGTGAAACACCGATCCGCCCGGCTAACTCACGTGACGGAAGCAGCAGTTCACCTGGAGGCCAGTTCCCGGTTGTAATGTTATGAATAGCCTGGTCGAGCAACTGCTGCCAGATCGGACGATCATCATTTCGGTTCACTTTTAACATTGTAACAACTCCGTTGTTGTTGAATTTATGGATTGTATATGAATTGAACATGATAAAATTTCGGGCATTCCATTATAGGGAATATTATCATGACAATGGTTCAAGCTGCAATGATGAATCACGATTATATATTTATTTGACTGTTCATTTTGAGTTCATATTCAGGACGCGGATAGTTCATTTTCATCACTTATACTGCGTTAGGTAACAGCTCAAACACGACGACCATTGAGCGGAGCAGAATAGGAGAAGATGAATTTGACACGAAAAAAAAGAACGTCCCTCGTCGCCATGACCTTGGTATTTGCAATGTTAACTCCCACAGCTGCATATGCAGCCGAGGTTCCTGGTAAACTAGACTACGGGTTGACTCAAAAAGCAGTCACCGCGAAAACCAACACACTAACCGAAACCTACGGTGTTGCAAGTGTACAGTACACACTTATGGATGGAGGAGAGATCGTTCTCTCAGGACAAACAGGGATCAACGATCCTGCCAAGAGTATACCACTTACGTCAGAAACGATGTATGGCATAGGATCAACAAGTAAAATGTTCCTCACAACCGCGGTAATGAAGCTGGTGGACGAGGGTAAAGTGAAACTGGATGATCCAGTGGTTAACTATATTCCTGATTTTAAAATGAAGGACAAACGTTATAGTCAAATTACAGTACGTATGTTATTAAATCATTCAGCAGGACTGCTCGGCACATCCAGTAACAGTGCTATTCTGTTCGAAGATCCGGATACGCACGCACATGATACATTACTGAATCAGTTAGCCACACAGCATTTGAAGGCAGATCCTGGAGCCTATTCGGTCTATAGTAATGATGGATTTTCTTTAGCTGAGATTCTGGTGGAGCAAGTTAGCGGTTTGAGTTTTACGGAATTCTTGCACCGTAACATCACGACACCTCTTGGCATGAATTATACCAAAACTCCGCAAGATCCGTTGAATCTGAAACAAATGGCAACAACATACTCCGCCAAGAAAGAACAACAGCCATTGGAGACAACGAACATGATTGCTTCAGGCGGTATCTATTCCACAGCCGAAGATTTGGTGAAGCTGTCACAGGTATTCACGAATGAGAAGAATGGTGTTCTATCCAAAGAATCAGCGAAAGCTACCGGACAGGAAGAGTACAAACGGGGAATATGGCCGGAGGACGGTGATTCATCAATTGCCTATGGGCTTGGATGGGACAGTGTAAACTTGTTTCCGTTCAATCAATACGGCATCAAGGCGTGGACTAAAGGTGGTAATACCATCGCCTATCATGCCTCTCTGATTGTACTTCCTGAGCATAACATGGCTGCAGCAGTTACATCTTCAGGAGGTTCAAGTTCAACGAATCAATTGATTGCAACGGAGCTCTTACTCGGTGCGCTTGAAGAAAAAAAGCTGATTCCAGAGCGTAAACCGGAGAAGTCACATGGAGTACCTGTGAAAGCAGAGATGCCGAAGGAAGAGATGAATTATTCGGGAATCTATGGCGGCGGTGCTAACATGTTGATGAAACTGGATGTTCAGGAGAATGGGCAACTCACGATGTCGATGTTAGCGGCACCGAATAGCCCGAAACAGACGTACACCTACACTACTGACGGTTCTTTTGTGAATGCAACAGGTACAGAGAAAGTGGAGTTTGTTGAGGAAGGTAACGGAAATACCTATCTTTGGACACGGTCGTATCAATCGGTATCTGGACTCGGACAGCTTGCTTCATCAGAGTACAAGGCACAGAAGCTTCAAGCGAATCCATTGTCGGATGAGGTTAAAGCTGCGTGGCAAACGCGTGTTGGTAAAGCGTATGTACTGGTGAATGAAAAGCATACCTCGACTCTATATAATACAGCAATGCCGCTTATACCTATTCAGTTCCCCAGTGAGTTACCAGGGTATATTTATACGAATGCCATTACAGATGTGGATCGAGCTGTGAATCAATTGCAAATCCCGGTTGTGGCCGGACGTGACTCGATGGAATTTACTTTTTTTAAACAAGACGGTGTGGAATATGTGTCGCAAGGAGGCAACATATATGCCAGCCAGGATATCGTGAAACCAATGTATGAAGGTCAGCAATCAAAAACGACGATTCAGTCGAATGGTTACGCCAAATGGTTCTCGATTCCGAGTACGGCTGGAGGGAAAGAAATCAAAGTGAACTTACCCTCCGATGGTTCATTTGTTGTATATGATGCGTCTGGTGCCAGTCTGAATCATAGCGTAGTCAGTGGTCAAACGGCAATGGTACTGCCCGAGAGAGGCTACATAGTCTTTGCGGGTGAAGCCGGGTCTGTATTTGAGATTACGTTAAAATAAAGCTTGTTACTTGATATATACAAAATGATACTGTTTTTAAAAAATAGCTGAGCGATCTTAAGAATTAAAGTTTTTCGATTGCGAATTCATGCTTAGCCATAAAATAGCTAAAAAGTCGCATTTTGCGGCTTTTTTTGCGTTTAATGTTTCAAATTTAAAGTTTAGGTTTCGCTAACCTGACCTCCAGGGTAAGTATAAGAGGACTTTTACAAGTTCATTGTAGAAATGCCATGGAAACAAAAATGAAGGTGGGTAGAAAGAGCATTGATTGGTCAAGAGCTGAGAATAATAACCCTAGCATGATTCGGGACATACGTATGGCATGACGTCAAGACGAGGAGGACATATGAAGAATAACAGGATTACATTACTTATACTTACCATGGTGCTGCTTCTGGTGTCCGGCTTTACAGGTTGGATGGGAAGTGTGCAGGCACAATCGGATTCCGGCAAAACTTATGTGATCGGTACCGACATTACCTTCGCACCGTTTGAATATGAGGATATAAACGGAGAACTTGTCGGCATTGACATGGATATCCTTGCAGCGATTGCGAAGGACCAGAATTTCAAATATGAGATCAAAGCCTTAGGTTTTAACGCAGCCGTGCAGGCACTGGAATCCAATCAGGTAGATGGTGTCATTGCAGGTATGAGTATTACGGATGAACGTAAAACCCAATTTGATTTTTCTGATATGTATTTTGAATCAGGCGTTGTTATGGGCATTAAAGCGAGCAATGATACAATAAAAAGCTATGAAGATCTCCGTGGTAAAAAGGTGGCAGTAAAAACGGGGACGGAGGGGTACCGTTTTGCTGAAGCGAACGCATCAAAGTATGGCTTTACCATTGTACCTTTTGATGATTCGGCGCTAATGTATGAAGATGTGAAAACGGGAAATTCGGCAGCATGTTTCGATGATTATCCTGTGTTGAAATATGGGGAGAATCAGAACAACGGACTGAAAGTTGTAACTGAACCAGAAAAAGGTGCCCCTTACGGCTTTGCTGTAAGTAAAGGTAAAAACCAGGAGCTGCTGCAGAAGTTTAATGCAGGCCTTGCAAACATCAAGGAAAGCGGAGAATACAAGCGTATTGTAGATAAATATATAGGTGACAATGCGGAGACTGTTGCAAGCCTAGGACGAATGGAGCTTGTGGTCAAGTCTCTTCCGGCCCTGCTAAAGGGTTTGGGTAAAACTCTTTTATACACAATCATGTCTCTGTTCTTCGCGTTTATTATTGGTTTGATCTTCGCCTTTATGAAAGTAGGGCGTAACAGAGTTTTGCGCGGCATTGCCACCGTATTCGTTGATATTTTCCGCGGTATTCCGTTGCTTGTACTCGCGTTCTTCATTTACTTTGGTATTCCTCAGGCATTTGGCTTTACGATGCCGCTGTTCCTTGCAGCGATTCTGACGCTGAGCTTAAATGCCGGAGCATATGTTACCGAGATTATTCGTGGGGGTATTCAATCGATTGATCGCGGGCAGATGGAGGCGGCTCGTTCACTCGGACTTCCGTATCGCAAAGCGATGATGAAAATTGTCATTCCTCAGGCGATCCGTGTGATGATTCCATCATTTATCAACCAGATGGTTATTACGTTGAAGGATACGTCCATCTTGTCCGTTATCGGGCTGGTTGAGCTTACACAGTCGGGTAAAATCATTATTGCCAGATCCTTGGCCTCGTTTGACATTTGGTTAACGGTTGCGATAATGTACTTGATCGTTATTGTTATACTGACTAAAATTGCCGATTATCTGGAGGTGAAAATCCGTCGTGGGTAAAATTAGAATAGAAGGTCTGAAGAAAAGTTTTGGTTCCAATCAGGTGTTGAAAGGAATAGATGTTACTGTGAACGAAGGAGAGGTTGTATGTGTGATCGGCCCTTCCGGTTCGGGGAAAAGTACATTTCTGCGTTGTATTAACTGTTTGGAGGATATCACTGCGGGCCGTGTTATTGTCGATGATCAGGACTTAAACAGCAAAGATATCGATATCAATAAAGCCCGTGAAAACATCGGCATGGTATTCCAGCATTTTAATCTGTTTCCACACTTCAGTGTGCTCAAAAATATAATGTTCGCGCCAATGGAACTTGGCAAATTAAATAAAGCACAGGCACGGGACACGGCTCTTCGCTTGCTTGACCGTGTCGGTCTGGCAGATAAAGCAGACAGTTTCCCAAGCCAGCTCTCCGGTGGACAGAAGCAGCGTGTAGCTATCGCACGTGCGTTAGCGATGAATCCTGACGTCATGTTATTCGATGAACCTACTTCGGCACTTGACCCGGAAATGGTTGGAGAGGTGCTTGGTGTGATGAAGGACCTCGCGCGCGAAGGTATGACGATGATCATTGTTACGCATGAGATGGGCTTTGCCCGCGAAGTTGCGGATCGGGTGATTTTTATGGATGGCGGATATATTGTTGAGGAAGGTAATCCTGAACAGATTTTTGGCAAACCGCAGCATGAACGGACGATCAGCTTTTTGGAAAAGGTGCTCTAATCTCATATAAATTGTTGATGAACAAAGAAGTCGCGAAAGCGGCTTTTTTGTTTTGTCATTGATTGCATATAAGACTATAATAGAATTCCTGAAAACAGTAAATATTTGTATCTAACAACCTTATAACACCCTTGAAAAAACCACTGAAAAGGAGTATTAATCTATGACCGAATCCCTATCTGAGATTGTACAAAGACAATCGATCAAAGCCTTTCAGTCAGTGATCCGCAAGTCGAAAAATGCACTGCAGAATATGGTGGAGAAGGGAGCAAACACATCTGTTATAGAGAAACGGCTTCATGCGTTTATCGTCAGTTTAGATATACTGGAACATACATGGAATGGGAAAGAAGATCAACATTACGACAGCTTGGAAATATCCGAGGCACGTCAAGTTATACTAAATCTCCTTCCTTCAATTGAACGAATGATGGGGAAGTCTGCAACGGGAACACCTCAATATACCTTGCTCGAGAGAAGAATTCGAGCTTTCCAACTTGCTGTGCAGGCGATGGAACAGAAATGTGTTGAGGTACTTGACAAAGATTGATTCAAAAGGTAATGGAGGGAGGTTAGTCTCAAGGAGAAATGAATGAATCATCTGCATTGTTCTGATAAAAGCTGAACGTGTTTACTCAAGCCAAACGGTTACTTATCCGTTGATTTTTAAAAAATTGAAAAGAAGAGGTCTGTCCTCAACGACAGGCCTCTTCTTAGTGGAATGTTTCAGGAGAAATGGTTCACGTAAAACGGTACAGGCGCACACCATGCGAAGGCACATTGGTTTGTATTATATCTCCGTTAACTTCTGTCACATCGCCACTCCATAATTCAATTCCCTGGCTTGCAACGGAAGGAGATAAACCAACTGTAATGAGATGAAGTTCCACCGGGAGCACTTGCTGCTCACCAACATTAAACACAGCGATATAAGTGGAGCCATCCACATGAGCTGCGGTCCATACGATCAGATCGCCTTGACGTAACACTTCTCTTGCACTATGGCTCTCACGATGCATACGCAGAACCTCACGGTTCGTCAGCAAGGACAGTGTCCAGTCATCGTTATCCCGTAACTCGCCACCAAAGATGAGAGGAGAACGGAAGATACTCCACAGGGACATCATTGTCAATTGCTCGTCCTTAGTGAATCTTGTCCATCGATCGGCTCCACCCCCATCCACAGAGCGAATACCAATGTGCCCCAGAGGCAACATATCACAATCCGGCCAACATCCCTCCTTAGGAAGGCCCTGCCACTTACGACAGCGGTCGAACATATCTAGCAAAAGTGGCCATTGATCCCAGAAATCATCGGTCACCCGCCACATGTTAGCCTGTTCCGCAAAAAAATCAGCGTATTCCACGGGGGCAGGACCGGGAGAAAGACTTAATACCATGGGACGTCCGGCACGTTTGATCGCCTTCGAAATCATTTCAATCTCAGGCTGATGTGTGTCATATAATCTCGAGGCAGCGATATCATCCACTTTGACCAGATCAACACCCCATGAAGCATACAATTCAAATAGCGAATCATAATAGGCTTGTGCGCCTTCTTTGTTGTAATCTACGCCATACATATCTGTGTTCCAAGGACAGATGGAGTTGGTATGAGCGATCTCACGGGCGGTAGAGTTGGTCCCCAATAGAACTGTATTCGCATGAACAGCTTGCCTTGGAATTCCGCGCATAATATGAATGCCGAATTTTAGTCCCAAACTGTGAACATAATCAGCAAGTGGTTTGAATCCCTGACCTTCTGCAGCAGAAGGAAAGCGATTTTCTGCAGGCATCAGACGTGAGTACTCATCCATAATCAGTGGAGCGAACGGGCGGTATTGTGATGAGTTTGCCAGAGGTTCATACCATTGAATATCAACGGTAATGTAGCTCCAGCCATATTCTTTCAGATGTGTAGCCATGTACTCCGCATTGCCACGAATTTCCTTTTCAGTGACAGCAGCGCCGTAGCAGTCCCAGCTGTTCCAGCCAAGAGGAGGTGTTGGTGCAACATGAGTATGATCCATTGAAAGGCTCCTTTACCTGAACGTAATTTAAATTATTGCTCTAATCACATTTATCATAATGAACAGAAATACAATAATCTACAGTAATGTTAAGTCTTCAATAGCAATATATTGCGGTTAGTCGAAAAATAATTTCCGATATACCAGACTCTCGCCACCGCTTCGAAATTCCCCTGGTGTGAGTCCAGTTAATCCTCGAAAAGCTTTGATAAAATAACTTCCACTGGAGTATCCCACTTGTACTGCGATCTGTTCAATGCTTAGTGTCGTGCCCCGAAGGAATTCCATCGCTTTCTCGATTCGAACACGGGTGAGATAGGCACCTGGAGTGAGACCTGTGCTGGCCGAGAATCTACGAATAAAGTGATATTTAGATAGAGCAACACGTTCTGCAAGCTGATCCACGCTGATCATACTGGCGTAATCGGTCTCGATATACTTCGTAGCCTGCTGAATATGTTCCGGCCAGTTCTCTCGATTATGACGTGCAGTCGTCTGTAAGCGAACAAGCTCTGTCATGAACTGATACACACTGGATGAGGCAATCAAAGGGTCCGTTATCCGCCCAGCCGCAGCATCCGTTACAATCATTCGCAGCAGACGGATGGGAGTCGAATCCATGGGGAGAGAAGCAACCTCACCTGCTTCTCGCACAAACTTCTGCCAATGAGCTTGAATAAGATCAGGACGGAAGAGTAGGAAGATGAAATGCCATGGCTCAGCACACTCAGGATGATAATAATATCGATGCGCGCTCGGGATCTCAGCAAGAAAAGCCTGTCCGGAGGTCACACGGTATGTACGGTCTTTACTTTCATAAATACCTTCTCCAGCAAGGGTGTACTGAAATAATAGAAGAGGACCATCCGTTCGATCCAGTCCATCCCAGTAATAGGATGGCTCAGTAATGATATCGGTTCCCGTTGCATAAAGCTTGCATAGGTCAAGTTCACGATCTTCGGCAAATCGAAAACCATAAGTACCTTTTATAATATCCATCTCTTTCCTCCAATCTTGGATACTATGCTCAATCTACACTTATGTTCACTATATAACTATCATTGAAGTTCTGGATCTAAAGGGTTACGTGCAAACTTGCCGGGCGATGTTCCGACCAGCTTGGTAAAGGTACGAATAAAATTGGCATAATCGCCGAATCCAGACTGATAACAAGCCTCGGTAATACTCATGCCTTCAGTTAGGCAACTTTTGGCGAGCTCAATCCGGCGAGTAAGAATATGGTTTCGAATTGTAAGTCCGGTGTGTATTTTGAATTGACGGCTGATATAACTGCTGTTGGTAAATAGTTTCTCTGATAAGTGCTGAAGTGTTAGAGATTCGGTCAGATTCGTTTCGATATAGTCCATCGTATTACGAACCAGTTCAGGCATAATGTCGGTGGGCACAAAATCCGTATGTTTAAAAGCCAGATTGGTCATGAGAAGCAGTCGGGCGATCAGCATATTTCTCATAATATCCGCACCGTAGTCTGAGATTAGCAACATTTGCTCCACTTGGGTTGCAAGATTGAGAAACTGTTCTAACTCCTCTTCATTCAAATGAATGATATTCCCCTTACCTTTAGGCCGATGTTCAAAACAGGCAGAGAGGTTGGTAGATGATGTGGATAATCGATTAAGATATGATTTTTGCAGATTAATTGTGATCCGTTCATATTCATTCTTGTCGAGTGCAAAGGACCGGTGCATTTCCTCTGGACTTAAAACAATAAGATCACCTCGCTCCAGATGGTAACATCGATTCTCGATATAGAAATTCACATTGCCACGAAGAAAAATGTACAACTCATACCCATTATGACGATGATAGAATGTGCCCATATTGTAGGTCGTGACACGATGCAGATACAGCAGATCCATCTGAATGGGGTCATACAGGTACTCCAGCGATTCATTCATATCATGAAAGCCTCCTAATCGTTTGGCGCAATAAATATCACGATCTAAGCAATGAAATTGCGAACCTGAACCTATAAAATGGTACCATCCTAGCATCTTGGTTTAAAATTTGCAAGCGTTTTCTGAAGTGACAGGGAAAACAGAAAGAGAGGGTTTTATGGAACTGATCTTTACCGCACGCAGTAGATGGCAGGAAGGAACAGCCTATACTGGTATGAGCACGCATAATCTTCGGGCTGACGTAAATATGACTGCCGGGACGGGCAGTGCAGATGATCCAAAGCAGGCACAGATTACCATTAAGAATGAAGACAGTCAACGGTGGAGTGGAGTGATTCATTTAGAGCTTGCTTTTGACAAACAGCAACCCAGATTTTTTCTGCCTGCCTTTATGTATGGTCGTAATCGGGGAGAAGTACCCCAAAATGTACCTAACGAATTTCCAAGAATTCGTGACGGAAAACCATCCCGTCCTTCATCCCCTTGGTGGATGGTTCGAAGTGATCGTTTATCGCATCCGGCTGCACTTGTATATGATTCGGGCCGAATTGTCGGGCTAAGCGCAAGCCCATATTGGGTGGAAAGCAAGCATAGTGGACAGAAGCAGCCATGGTATCCGGGTCAAACAGGTACTTTTCTACAATATGGAGGTTTCACATGTTCGATCGAGAAAGGCACCGTTGGTTACACCTTAGGGTATGAGAATGCACCGTTGATGTTTATCAAATCAAGGCTTGTGCATGAGCGCTCAGCCTTGGCAGAGAGCGTCTTCGTGTTGGAAGCAGGAGAATCGGTAACGTTCACCCTTGAACTATATGATTATGAATCCTCTTCGCCCTTGGGTATTAATCCTGTATTAGAGCATGTCTACCAAAAGTATCATGAACACCCGAGACAAGGAAGCGACATCCGCACAGCCGTATCCGACATGTCCGCTGCTGTTCGAGACTACGCCTGGCTTCCAGATGACCGTCACTATTCTACTTTTGTGTATGAAGACGCAGAGAGCGGGGGGTATCGATATAACAAAATTATCTCGATCAGTTGGACCAACGGCATGACCATTGCAACCCCCATGCTGATTGCAGCATTGCGTCAGAACGATGAACCCATGCGTCAGCAGGCTTTGTCCTGTATCACCAACATTATCGAAAATGCGATGAATTCGGAGTCAGGACTTCCGTATGATGCTTATGAGGATGGGAATTGGAGCATTAAAGGCTGGTGGTTTGACGGTATGCGTACACCAGGGCACTCATCCTATCTCGTTGCACAAGCCATGTATTATATCCTGAAATGTTACGACTATGAATACCGCATAAGGCAGATTAGACATGATGACTGGCTCGCTTATGTGAAGCAAGTACTGAAACGCCTGGAACGGAGCAAAAATGCGGATGGCGAATATCCAACGATCTTGTCTGAGCGCACGGGTGCAGGCCTGGAGTATGACGCTTTTAGCGGGGCGTGGTGCCTCGCTGCGAAAGCTTATTACAGCTGGTTGACCAATGATTTATCCGATTTGGAGGAAATGAGACGCAGTGAAACACATTATTACAATGCCTATGTGAAACAGATGGAATGTTACGGTGCTCCGCTTGATGCGGACAAAGCAGTAGATTCGGAAGGCATTCTGGCATATATCAAAGCTCTCCGTTTCCTGCATGCACTCTCCGGTGAGGAGAAGTTCCTCCATCATATGAGAGACGCCATCAGTTACGAGTTCAGTTTTAAATTTTGTTATAACTCGCCAGTGCAGATTCCGCCGCTGAGTACATTGAACTGGTCAAGTTCGGGCGGAAGCGTCACTTCGGTAGCTAATCCGCACATTCATCCCATGTCGAGCAATCTCGTTGATGAGCTTTTATATTATCTTCAGCATCGTGAGGATGACTATATCCGTCAGCGTATGGATGATACGGTCGCTTGGGGCTGTCAAACCTATAATCGTGTTGATGGTGAATATGGTTATGGCAAAAAAGGATGGATGTCCGAGCGCTTTTGTCACTCGCAAGGACTCGTTACGGAGACTTATGCCGATGGTACGCCGGCAAGCACTTGGTTCTGTCTGATGCCGTGGGCCAGCGGCTCCATCATCGAAGGTCTCGTTGGTGACTACTGGGATCAAGTCACCTCCAGCGAATGATTAGATATGATCATGCCTCCAAACAGGTTAGCATTGTGAAGGTTTAGGTTAGTTTTCTTCATTCAACGTAGCTGGGTAAACAAAGTAAACTGATGATGTGGTCTGCACTTCGGGTCATATTGAGTCCTGTTTGTCATGTTGCTGGGCAGCAGTGAACTTTGGCATCTCTAGTGGAGGTATAATGATGAATTCAAAACAATTGTGGTTTGATCATGCTGCGGAGCGGTGGGAAGAAGCCTTGCCCATCGGAAACGGAACCCTCGGTGGTATGGTATTTGGAAGAACACATCTAGAGAGAGTGCAGTTAAATGAAGATAGCCTTTGGTACGGCGGACCGATGGAACGGAACAATCCGCAAGCACTTGAATCACTGGGTAACATAAGGGAACTTCTGTTTCGTGGACATATTCGGCAGGCAGAAGAGCTTGCACTAACTTCATTCGTTGGAGTGCCAGATGGACAACGGCATTACGAGCCGCTTGGTGATCTCTATGTGGCCATGCATCATGGAGACGAGGAAGCAACGGAGTACGAGAGATATCTTGATTTGGAACAAGGAATTGTTGGCGTTCAGTATACATCAGGCAAAACAAAATACAAACGAGAATATTTTTCGAGTTATCCTGATCAGGTCATAGCAGTCCGTCTCTCTAGTAGCGTGCCAGGCGAATTATCATTCACAGCGCTGTTTGGCAGAGGTTCCGTGTTACAATGGTCGCCGTTATCGGGGCCGCTAAGACATCCGGTCGGATTCCAATCTTTGATTGATCGAATCGAACAACGCAGGAATGGCGATATGATCATCCGGGGAAGAAGCGGGGGAGAAGGGGGAATCCGTTTCTGCTGTGCGATTCGAGTCATGCATGAACAAGGAGAGATTCAGTATTCGAGTGGTCAACTATCTCTGTTAAATGCTGATTCAGCCACCGTGCTTATCGCAGCATGCACCGATTTTCGTTATGCCAAGGAAGACCTGGAGGCGGAATGCTTACGAAGAATAGATACGGCCTCTGCCAAGACATATGAACAGTTGCTTCAGGATCATATCACCGACTATCAGGCGCTTTTTAAACGTATGGACTTGCATCTGGAGGGGGGAATCACAGATACCCGTTATATGAGTCTGCCGATGAATCAACGACTCGAGCGTCTTAGAGCAGGTCAAGATGACCCTGAACTAGTCAGTCTGTACTTTCAGTTTGGACGATACTTGCTAATCTCTAGCAGTCGGCCCGGTTCGTTACCTGCCAATCTACAGGGCATATGGAACAAAGACATGCTTCCGGTATGGGACAGTAAATACACCATTAATATCAATACAGAAATGAACTACTGGCCAGCGGAGAGCTGTAATCTACCGGAGTGTCACATCCCGTTATTTGATTTTATCGAGCGATTACAGGTGCGTGGAAGGGAAACTGCAAGCAAGATGTATGGTTGCAAAGGATTCGTAGCACATCACAATTCAGATATATGGGCAGATCCTGCTCCGCAGGATGTATGTCTAACGTCGACCTTCTGGACGATGGGCGGCGCATGGTTGTCTCTTCACCTGTGGGATCATTATGAATACAGCAGAGACAAGGACTTTTTGGGAAAAGTGTACGAAACGATGAGAGAGGCAGCCTTATTTATTCTGGATTTTCTTGTGCAAGACCCGGAGGGGAATCTCACGATTTGTCCTTCATCCTCGCCGGAGAATATCTACATCCTGGATAATGGGGAGTCAGGTGCACTTTGTTACGGGGCATCGATGGATAACCAGATTATTCGGGAGCTGTTCACGCGGTGTATCGAAAGTGCACACATTCTGCAACAAGATTCGGAATTTGCATCAAAGTTGCAAGAAGCATTAACTCGCATTCCGGATATCGCTGTGGGAAAACACGGACAGATTCAAGAATGGAGCAAGGAT
This sequence comes from Paenibacillus sp. 2TAF8, assembly GCF_052114825.1. NCBI lineage: Bacteria > Bacillati > Bacillota > Bacilli > Caryophanales > Paenibacillaceae > Paenibacillus > Paenibacillus sp. 2TAF8. The sequence goes on along the minus strand of NZ_JBFRFN010000002.1, from coordinate 294,112 downwards.
TATGATGAACTTGAACCAGGTCACAGACACATATCACACTTGTTTGCGCTCCATCCGGGATCACAGATTACTCCGAAAACGACTCCTGAATTGGCAAATGCCGCCCGGATCACGCTGGATCGCAGACTGCAACATGGCGGGGGACACACGGGCTGGAGCCGGGCTTGGATTCTGAACATGTGGGCCAGATTGGAGCAGGCTGAACAGGCACATGATAACGTTATGGAGTTGCTTCGCTCCTCGACACTGCCTAATTTATTCTGTGATCACCCTCCGTTTCAGATTGATGGTAACTTTGGAGGTACGGCGGGCATAGCCGAAATGTTGCTTCAGAGTCATGGCGGTGAGGTTCGTTTACTTCCTGCGCTGCCAAAGGCATGGCCCAAAGGTTCAGTTCGAGGACTGCGAGCGCGCGGTGGATTTGAAGTGGATATGGAATGGAACGAAGGGAAGCTGCTTCATGCCAGCATACGTGCAAGCGAGACAAGTAAAGTTAGCGTTTCTTATCTGGATCAACATATGGAACTGAATTTCCAGAGGAAACAAGATTCAATTGATTTAAAAGGGAAAGACTTGAAAGAAACCTCTCGATTAGAAAGATGAACGTAAGTAAGAAAGAACAGCGCAAGGCGACTACAATGTTCTTGTCCATGTATTTCTTTTTTTGTTACACCTTATTAATAGGGGAATAATGTAAAGTCCATCTTTCTTAAGCGAAACATCCGGGTTTAGACCTGGTTCGGTTTCGCTTTTTTTATATTATGGAGCTTCAGACAATACTTTCGCGCAATAAATTTGACGATTCGTGCAATGAATTTGCTAATCGCAAACTATAGAATGAAAACAATTGTGCAAATTGCTGCAGAAATGTAAACGGTTTCTAACTATAATTAGAGCATACCGTTTTTTTGTTGATTAGCGGTAGGTGATTCATTTTTAGTATGAAGGAAAGGGGAAGTTTAGATGTTGAAAGTATTGCTCGTCGACGATGAGATGTACATCCGTAAAGGAATGCATGAACTGATTGATTGGCGCAGTCTCGGCATGGAGATTGCAGGAGAAGCAGAAAATGGGTTGGAGGCGCTGAATAAAGCGGAATGCCTTCGTCCCGATATCATTATTACGGATATCCGAATGCCTATTCTCGATGGATTGGAGTTAATCCGTGAAATTGATAAGTCACCCACACTAGAGCCTATATTTATTATCATTAGCGGTTACCATGATTTCAAGTATGCACAACAAGCGATAAGGTACGGTGTCCAGGATTACATCCTCAAGCCAATTGATGACGAAGAAATGACCACAACGCTGCAAAAGGCGGCAAAACTGATCCAGAATAAGCGGAAACATGTATTTTTGGAAGAAGGACAAGCTAGTCGTATTATGTTAAAAGATATGATCAAAGGCCAGATTCGGAAAGAAGACGAAATACGGTATGCAGAAATGCTTGGAATCAAACGTCAGACTTCAATGATTATTGTGCTATTTGAACTACAGACAGGCTCGGAGCATAGAAAAGTGACACTTCATCAGGTTAGTGATCTCCTTCATTCGTTGGCAGATGATCACTTCAAGCTCTATGTTATTGAGGAGCAGTTAGGTAGATTTGCATTGATCGCTCTATTAAATGAAACTTCTCCACATCACCGTGTAGTAGATAAGATCCAATGGATTCAAAATATGTTGAGCGATCAGCTAGGCGCAGATGTAGGCTTGTATGCAGGTACATTAGTCCATGACATGTCTGATGCACCTCGATCCTACGCCGAAGCAGAGGAAGCATCCAGGCATAAATTCGCAGAACCCGGAAGTGTTGTGCATTATTCAGAAGTGAAGGATAGAGCGTTATACGTATTCAACGTAAATCAGGAAGAGGTCGAACCCTTGATCCTAAGCCTGGAAGAGCGAAATCGCGAGGCTTGTCATGCGATTGTCGACGATATGTTCAACATGTTTCATTCCCGACGGTTCTCTCCTCAGGCTGTTACAGGTTCTCTATTGCGTTGTATTACAGGTATACTTGCAGTCGTGCATGAAATGGGAGGTACGGATGCGGGATTACACCAACTCAAGTTGTTAGCCGAGGATGGTCAGGAGGGGTGGAATTTGCGCCTCTTGAAAGAAGCTTTCTTGAATGCACTGGAGGAAGCTGAGGGATATATTGCGAAGCTGCGCGCGGAACAGTCCAAAGGAGATATCAACAAGATCAAACGATATATTGATTCCCATTACACGGAGAATATCAGTCTCAAAAGTATTGCGGCCCAGTTTTATATGAATCCGGTCTACCTTGGTAGGCTCTTTCGTAAAAGTTACAATCAGTATTTCAATGAATATCTGCTCAATCTCCGTATTCAGGAGGCTCAGAAGCTGCTCCGCCAGACGGATCTGCGAATGTATGAGGTGGCAGCTCGAATCGGATTTCAGAATGCGGATTATTTTGTGACACAGTTTGAGAAAATCGTCCATATGACTCCAACAGCCTACCGYAATCTTCTGAAAGAGGAAGGACAACGAGGTGCTCAATGATCAGATGGAAATGGAATTACATGAAGCTTCGGGACAAACTGTTGCTAATGTACGTGTTATCGGTGTTCATTCCGATTGTTGTAACCAATGTCGTTTTCTATCAAGTAACTACAGCTAATATCCGTAGCCAGAAAACGCGTGATGCCGGAATGGCGTTAAACAACCTGAAAAACGAATTGCGTGTAACGATTGACCAAGGGGTAGGTCTGTCTTATTCGCTCTATGCTGATCCTGTATTTAATGACACGTTATCTCGTTCGTTTGAAAGTAACTCGGAGTATATAAGGGCATATAACTCCTATCTCAAAGGGGAGTTTTCCGGTCAACTGAGTCAAGGAATTCGATGGTACCAGGTGTATACCGATAACCCAACGATTTTGTCATCAGGTTACATTGAACATCTAAATGAAACGGTTCGTAGCTCAACCTGGTACAAACAATTACAGGATAATGTTGTCCCTTATCCTACCTTGATTGCAACAGATCAGATGTTAAGTCTCGTTCAGCGCTTAAATAATCTGGACACACGAGGGATTGAACAGTTACTCAAAATAGACTTTAATATGGATCTGCTTAAAGAGCAATTCCGAAATAGTGGCTTTGATGGGAAAGTATATTTGGTTGATCCTAGGGGTCACATTCGTTTTTCGAATGATGCAAAGTCTGAGGATACCCCCATTGGAGAGAGGTACAGCGAGATCGAGTTTCCCAACAAAACGATTCGATTTGATCGCGTCTATTCTGGCATTAACTATTTGGAAGGGTGGTCCCTGCAAGGCGTTATGGATGAGGAGATCGTATTGCAGGAGGTTCGTAAATCACGCTCTTTTGTTATCTGGCTGGCATGCATTAATTTTGTGCTGCCTTCGATTATTATTGCAGCGATGTCCCGATCCCTTCACGTCAGACTGGTACGTATTCTCAAGCATATGAAAAAAGTAAAAACTCAAAATTTTCAGACAATCCCTCCCGAAGATGCAAGGGATGAGATTGGTCAATTGACAACCGAATTTAACCGGATGACCGAGACGATTCGGAACCTGATTGATGAAGTTTACCTTGCGGACATTCAGAAAAAAGATCTGGAGCTTAAACAGCAACAGGCACAGCTTCATGCATTACATAGTCAGATTAATCCGCATTTTCTGTTTAACACGCTTGAATCCGTGCGGATGCGCAGCCTGATCAAAGGAGAGAAGGAGACCGCCAAGATCGTACATCATATGGCGAAAATGTTCCGCAAATCTATTAGCTGGAATCAGCATGAAGTGACCGTGAAGGAAGAGCTAGAACTGATTGACAGCTTTTTGCAAATCCAGAAATATCGCTTTGGAGAAAAGCTTCAATATTACATTGAAGCAGATCCTGCCGTGTTAAAGTATCGGATTCCGAAGATGGTTATCTTGCCATTTGTGGAAAATGCCAGCATTCACGGTGTTGAATCGACACCAGGTAAAGGTATTATTCGATTGCTCGTTGCATTGCAGGGACAGGGGCTTCATATTCAGCTGGAGGATAATGGTATTGGCATGTCTACGGCTAGACTGGAAGAATTGCTGCGGTATCTGGATCAGAACATGGATATGGGCGAGCATGTCGGCATGAAAAACGCTTACAGTCGATTGAAACTTTGCTACGGCGAGCGATTCTCTTTCTCTATTCATTCAGAGGAAAACAAGGGGACACGCATTCAAATCAGGCTTCCGCTGGATGAGGAGGAATAAGAAGGGAAATGATGGTTCGATATACTTTTTAAAGAACAATGTACAGTTTCATGGGTAACTATGAAAGCGTTATCTTGATATATTGAAAATGCTTACATACATCGTATAACTAAAAAGGGGGAACAAAACACATGTTAAAACCGCTTTTGAAAACCACAGGACTAGCCGTATTGCTGGCATCCCTGTTGGCTGGGTGCTCGTCTGGCAGCTCATCTCCAGGGGCCTCATCTACAGGAAAAGAAGACGATAACAGCCCTGTCACATTCTCGTATTATATGTTTTCTTCGGGCAAGAAAGACATTTTGGCAAGTGAAACGGCGATTGGTAAAGAGCTGCAGAAGCAGACGGGTGTCGACTTTAAAATGGAATATCTGGTTGGTGACAGTGCAACAAAGGCAGGGGTTATGATTGCCAGCGGTGACTATCCAGATGTCATCGCCTCCAGCGGAGAGATGTCCAAATTGCTGGATGCCGGAGCTTACATTCCATTAGATGATTTGATTGAAAAATACGGTCCGAATATTAAGAAAGTGTATGGCCCGTACTTTGATAAAATGAGAAACCCGGAAGACGGTAAAATCTATGCTTTACCATATACGGCTAACCAAGGAGAGTACTCAGGTAGCCCTAACATTGGCGGGGGGGCTTTCTGGATTCAACGTTCTGTACTGAAGGAATTTAATTATCCTAAAATTACGACGCTGGATGAATATTTTGATCTGATCGAGGATTACAAAGAGAAGCATCCGAAGGTTGACGGAGCAGAGACCATCGGTTTTGTGTCACTTGCTGGTGTAGCCAATAACTTCTTCACTCTGCAGAATCCGGCCATGCATCTTGCAGGATATCCTAACGACGGCGGCGTTATGGTAGATATGAAAACCCATGTCGCAAGAACGGTTTCGGGCACGGAAGAGCAGAAACGCTGGATCAAAAAACTGAATGAAATTAACGCAAAAGGTTTACTTGATCCCGAATCATTCACGATGAACAAGGATCAGTATTTGGCGAAATTGACCTCGGGTCGGGTTCTCGGTTATTTTAACTACGCATGGCAGGTTGGAGATGCAACCAATAACCTACTTGCGGCAGGAATTGACGAGAAGCGTTATGCGCCTCTGCCAATCGTCTTTGACAAAAGCATCAAGGATCAATACATTGATCCTCCCGGCTTCGTAAACAACTACGCAACCGGAATCAGCGTGAATGCAAAAGATCCGGAACGGATTATCAAGTATTTTGATAATTTACTCAAAGAAGAAAATCAGATCCTCGTACAGTGGGGTATCAAGGATCAAACATACAGCGTAGATGAAAAGGGCCGCTTCTATTACGCCAACGATGAGCAGCGTAAAATGCATGACGATGTAGAACTGAGCCGCAAGTTCGGCTTTGCTTATTTCGCCAATGACTGGCCGCGTTACGGTACAGAATCCACGCTGTCTGATGGGAACGCATACAGTCCAGGTAACCAGCCGGAAGTTGTCGCAGCAACATATACTGAAGGAGATAAAAAATTCCTCGATGCTTATGGTGTGAAAACTTTCAGTGAGATTTTCAACAAGCCGGAAGAGCGTCCATGGTTCCCAGCGTGGTCTATTGCACTCGAACAGGGTTCGCCTGAACAAATTTTCACCACTAAATCGGATGATGTACAGCGGAAATATTTACCTGAGATGATTCTGAGCGCACCGTCCAACTTCGACAATATCTGGAATACCTATATTGCCGAATTTAGCAAGCTGGATAAAGCAGGCTACGAGAAAAAGATGACCGAAGTCATTCAAAATCGAGTGGCAGGTAAATGGTAATTTAAACAACACCATATAAAACAAACTGTTACGTGCGCTGGAGAGATAGAGGATTACCTTCCGAGTATATACTCTCTTCGCGCACGAATAACAGATAGGGAAAGGAGTATCTGCATCGTGGAGGAACCTAATGTAACTCTTCAATCCATTCCGCCGAATTCTCGTCGCAAGGGGAATCGGGAAACCAGTTTTTACAAACGACTGCTGCAACAGCGAAGCTTGGCATTTATGTGTATTCCCTTTGTGATATGGGCGTTTGTATTTAAATATTTGCCGTTATGGGGCTGGACGATGGCGTTCCAGAACTTCAAACCGGCAAGAGCTTTCGCAGATCAGCAGTGGGTAGGAATGAAGCATTTCCAAACCCTGTTTGAAGATAATACGTTCTATCGGGTGCTACGAAATACGTTGGTGATGAGTTCTATTAAGCTAGTACTCGGATTTGTTACAGCGATTACGCTGGCACTTCTGTTAAACGAGCTGAAAAATATCGTTTTTAAACGTTTTGTGCAAACGGTAAGTTACCTGCCTCACTTTATCTCCTGGGTTGTTGCTTCAAGTATTGTGCTTACTGTACTTTCACCTGATGGTATCATCAATCTCATTCTTATGAAGTTGCACTTGATCGACAGTCCAGTGCTGTGGATGGGAAAAGGGGAGTATTTCTGGGGCATACTGGGGGCCACCGAAGTATGGAAAGATGTCGGCTGGAACACGATCATTTATCTGGCGGCAATTACAGCCATCGATCCTGCTCAGTATGAGGCGGCTGAGATTGACGGAGCCAGTCGTTTCAAACGCATGTTGTACATTACACTGCCAGGTTTGAAACCGGTTATCGTGATTTTGCTGATTATGAATATGGGAAGCATCCTCGAATCCGGATTTGAACCTCAATATTTGCTGGGCAACGGAATGAATATGGATTATTCAGAGAATCTGGATATCTTTGTCTTGAAGTATGGTTTGGGAATGGGGAACTTCTCTTTGGGTACAGCGGCAGGGATTTTCAAAACTGTGGTCAGCTTCATCTTCCTCTTCACCGCCAACTATATCGCCAAAAAAATGGGAGAAAGCAGACTATTCTAAGAGGAGGCCTAGGCCATGCCAAAAGCAAAATCATCCCGCTTGCGGAACAGCAGTGCCGGGGACCGGGCGTTTGATGCCATTAATATCACTTTCATGATCTGTTTGATGATTGTTACGATTTATCCGTTTATTAATATGATTGCTGTCTCGCTGAATAATGCGAATGATGCGATTCGCGGAGGCATCTATCTGTGGCCACGGGAGTGGACACTGGATAACTACAAATATATCTTTGGAGAATCCGACATTTACCATGCTACACTGATTTCGGCGCTTCGTACGATTATCGGAACAATTGTCTCCGTTTTCTGTACCGCGATGCTTGCTTATACACTCAGTCGGCAAGAATTTGTACTTCGCAAGTTTGTAACGATGTTTTTTGTCTTCACCATGTACTTCAGCGGAGGATTGATTCCGGGATATCTGTTGATTCGTGATCTCGGTATGATTGGCTCTTTCTGGGTTTACATCATTCCGGGTGTCATCGGTGTGTTCAATATGATCGTCATTCGTTCCTTCATTGAGGGATTGCCTGRGGGCATTCTGGAGTCGGCTCGTATTGACGGGGCAGGGGAATTTACGACGTTTATTCGAGTGGTATTGCCGTTAACGATTCCGGCCATGGCAACCGTTTCTCTTTTTGTGGCTGTGGGTCAATGGAACTCCTGGTTTGATGTTTTTCTTTATAACTCATCTAACAAGGAGTTAAGCACACTCCAATATGAACTGATGAAGATTCTTCAAACTTCCACAACGGCGGCGACTTCATCGGCAAGTGATGTGTATCAAGCTGCCGAGAATACCGGTGTCGCTGTGACGCCAACTTCCATTCGGGCAACGATGACGATTATAGCCAGTGTTCCAATCTTGATGGTATATCCTTTCCTGCAGAAATACTTTGTCCAGGGTATGACTATCGGGGGCGTAAAGGGATAAAAGTTAGGTTAAGGTTAAGAATGTTATGTTCGAATTTGAATTGTTGGGAGATGAGAAATCGTGAATTCTATGTTCAAAAAATCACTCTGTACGATGCTTGCAGCGTTGACAGCACTACCCCTGTTTTATGTACCTGCTTCCTCCAAAGTGATGGCGGCAAACGATGCTGTAATTAACGTAACTTCACCCAAACAAGTGATTCGTGGTTTTGGCGGTATGACACATTCCGGCTGGATTGGTGATCTCACTGCCTCCGAGAGGGAAACCGCTTTTGGCAACGGGCCTAACCAGCTTGGATTTTCTGTACTAAGAATTCCGATCGATGAAAACAAGAACAACTGGCAACGCGAAGTGGAAACAGCCAAAAAAGCCATTGAACATGGAGCAATTGTATTTGCATCTCCTTGGAATCCACCCACTGACATGACGGAACTGGTCACTCTGGGCACTACTTCGGGCGGTGGTTCAACGTATGAAGCCGAATCCTCGACAACGTTGACTGGTGCAGTAGCGGGGAGTTCTTTTACAGGTTACACGGGATCGGGTTATGTTGCATTCCAAAACGCGAGTGGCTCGGCTGTTCAGTGGAACACAATTCTGATTGGTAGCACAGGCACCAAAAACATTAAAATTCGATATTCACTCCCATCAGGAACGAGTAATCTGGATGTCTACGTGAACGGTACATTAGCGCTTAGTAACATACCATTTGAAGACACAGGCAGTGGAAACACGTGGAAGGACAAGTCTATTCAAGTACCGATGGTGAATGGCACAAGCACGTTGAAGCTGGTGACGACAGGAACGGGTGGGCCGAACATTGATAATATCAATGTAACTGCATATACACAGATTACACAGGCCAAACGACTCAAGTACGACAAGTATGACGCTTACGCTCAATATTTGAATGAATTCGATACATTCATGAAAAATAACGGCGTAAACTTGTACGCGATTTCAGTACAAAACGAGCCTGACTATGCACATGACTGGACGTGGTGGTCTCCAGAGGAAATGCTCCGTTTCATGAAAGAAAACGCGGGTTCCATCAACAATCGGGTCATTGCCCCGGAATCCTTCTCTTATGTGAAAAACATGTCGGACCCTATTTTGAATGATCCGCAAGCCCTTGCGAATATGGATATTCTGGGGGCACATACCTACGGTACTCAATACAGCGACTTCCCATATCCATTATTCGAACAAAAGGGAGCAGGGAAAGAGCTTTGGATGACGGAAGTTTATTATCCAAACAGTGAAACCAATTCAGCAGATCGCTGGCCTGAAGCGCTCGGGGTAGCGGAGCATATGTACAACGCGATGGTTGAAGGTAATTTTCAAACGTATGTATGGTGGTATATCCGTAGAAATTATGGACCGATCAAAGAAGACGGAACGATAAGCAAACGTGGCTACAGTATGGCTCATTATTCCAAGTTCGTGCGTCCGGGAGATGTCAGAGTGGATGCAACCAAAAATCCGGCAAACGGCGTGTATGTCTCTGCCTATAAGGGAGCGAACAACAAAATCGTTATTGTTGCTATTAACAAAAACACTTCAAGTGTGAACCAGCGATTCACTGTGCAAAATGGAACAGCCTCCGCTGTTTCCTCCTGGGTAACGGATAGCACACGTAATCTGGCAGCTGGCTCTGCCCTGCAGATATCCGGCAACGGATTCTTGGCAGACCTGCCAGCACAAAGTGTAACAACATTTGTTGTGCAACCGTAAGGGCAGATGTGAATAAGGAGAACAAGGGCAAGAGGCACATGAGCGAGTATTGAGAGAAGAATAGAAGACGATCAAACGAAGTCAATAGAAATTAATAGAAGTCAAAAGAAGTGAGTAGAGGTTAAGAGAAGTAAAGAAGATAGTAGAAGTTAATAGAACAGGCTGCCCTTAGGCAGCCTGTTCTACTATAACCATAATTCTAATGTAAATTCATCAATCTCTTGCTCTGCTTCGCGCATCAAATCAAGCACCTGATCTGCATAATCTCCGAGCGTTTCTCTGCATGACTCAAAATAACTCCAGCGAATGATCAGCGGCATACTGACTGCGCCTGTCAAGGCATCCCATAGGGCATCCAGATTGTGTCCGTAGTGTTCATCCAATTGAAGTTTGTCCTGCAATAACTCATGTAGTGATTCCCGATTAAGGAGATAACGACCGTCGATCTCAATGATATTCATGTGTTCCTCCATTATTTGATCTGTTGAAAGGTCGTATAATGATCGGTGGTTTGGTAGATGAGACCGTCATTGGAATATAGAATTCGGTCGCTTCCGCGTTTTCCACCAGTATAATGGATATCCGCTTCATACCAGATCCGGCCTTTTTTATTGGGAAGCAACCCTTCACGATTTCTGAATACGTCACCGCCGATGCTTTTTCCTGGGGCCACCTTATGCAGATTACCCTCACTAGGTTCCCAGCCCAGCTTACGAGCTTCCTTTTTCGTAATGTAAATGGGCGGAAGTTCATGATGCTCTTGAATATAATCAGCGACTTCCTGAAATCCCATCTCTTTGGAGGTTTGACCAGTGGGAGAACCGTTATCGGTATTGGTAATGATTGGAGAGGTACAACCTGCCACTAGCAAAACGGAAAGCAAAATGAACAGAGGATACAACCATTTTCTTAAAAGCATGTTCTGAGCTCCTTTTGATGATAACAATGCTCTTAATGGTAATCGGTTTCCGGCAACAAATCAATTCGAACCTCAGCTTGCCGATACCTCGTATATTTTCCGGGAGAGGTTCCAACGATTTTGGTAAAGCTGCGAATGAAATTGGCGTAGTCACTAAAACCTGACTGGAAGCATACATCTGTGATGCTCATTCCATCTGTCAGAAGTGTTTTGGCAAGTTCGATACGTCTGCCTAGTATATAGGAGCGAAGCGTAAGTCCGGTATGCTTTTTAAATTGGCGGCTGATGGAGGTGCTGTTCATATAGAATTGTTCGGCCAATTGGCCGAGAGTTATATGTTGTGTGATATGTTCTTCGATATATTCCATCGTCTTGCGTACCAGTTCAGGCATGATATCTTGTGGTACAAAAGAATTATGCTGAAACCATTGGTTGATCAGAACGAGCAATTGTGCCATGGCTGCATTCGTTTGTACGTCAGCACCGTACATGTTAGAATCCGCAGATTCTTCAATCTGTTGGGTCCAATATAGCAGCTGTTTTAATTGATTGTCATCCAGATGAATGATGTTGCCATTTCCTTCAGGTCGATGGTCGAAACAGGATAATAAATTCGTCAAAACCGTGGATAACTGGCACACATATGTTTTCTTAACATTAATCGTTATCCGCTCATATTCTGTCTCGTCCAGAATAAGTGTCCGATGCATCTCTTCAGGAGAAATGACAAGCAAATCGCCACGCTGCATGGGATAACAACGATGATCGACATAGAAATGTACATTTCCCTTCAGAAATAGGTAGATTTCATACGCATTGTGGCGGTGATAACTGGATTCATATCTGTAGGTTGTCAGGGGATGGCGGTACAAAAGCTCTGGCTGGATCGGATCATAAAAATAATCTAAGGACATCACGTAGAGGTACCTCCTGTCATTTGGCGCAATAAATCAAACAAATAACGCAATGAAATTGGACTCAGTTTCACTTAAAATGTAATCATCCTATCATGAAAACGTTTGTTTTGCAAACGCTTTCTATTTGGTGTGCCCAAATTGCTCTGATATCACTTTATATTTGAAGATAACGGAAAGATCAACTTTATTTGCGGGAGGAAATGAGATGAATAAAGAAACAATGCCACAGGTTGAAAATCAAAGGGATAAAAATAATTCAAGTCTTCAATTGGAGCACATCCAACAGGAGATCGGAAAGCTACGTCCCAACGCGAATCCCTTAATGACTCACAAATTTGGAGCTGATCCTTACGCTTTGGTTTTCAATAACCGGGTTTATCTGTATATGACCAGTGATAAACTGGAGTATGATGAAAATGAAGTACCTCAAAAAAATAGTTATCAGTCGATCAACAAAATCACGGTAATCTCTTCTGATGATTTGATCAATTGGACCGATCATGGAGAGATCAAGGTAGCAGGTCCCGAAGGTGCAGCTAAATGGGCTTCTCAATCTTGGGCTCCAGCAGCTGCACATCGCAGCATCGATGGTGAGGATCGTTTCTACTTGTATTTTGCCAATAATGCTAGCGGCATTGGTGTGTTGAGCGCTCCAACACCGACAGGCCCTTGGACAGATCCTATTGGAAAAGCACTGGTGACAAGAGAAACACCGGGTGTAGAAGATGTGACGTGGTTATTTGATCCGGCAGTTTTTGTGGATGACGACCATCAGGCTTATCTCTATTTTGGTGGAGGCGTGCCTGAAGGCAGACCGGAAAGACCCGATACGGCGCGAGTGATGAGACTGGGTGAGGATATGGTCAGTGTTGAGGGCAAGGCTAAAGTCATACCTGCTCCCTTTATGTTTGAAAATTCGGGGATACATAAGTATGATAACATCTACTATTACACCTATTGCTCTAACTTTTTCCAAGTGGAACGTGACGAGGATAGCCCGCCGCCGGGAGAAATTGCATACATGACAAGTGCGCAACCAATGGGTCCATGGACGTATCAGGGAACAATCCTTAAAAATCCGGGTCACTTCTTTGGGATCGGCGGTAACAATCATCATGCCATCTTCCCGCTGGGGGATCAGTGGTATATTGCTTATCATGCGCAGACTCTGTGCCAGGCGATGGATATTCCGGAAGGATATCGTTCCACACATCTGAACAAAGTGCAGTATGAAGAGACAAGTGGAAGAATCAAAGCGATTCAAGCGGACTACGTAGGTGTAGAACAGTTGAAATCTTTTAACCCATATCAAAGAATCAACGGCTCAACGATGGGCTGGAATGCAGGCGTGAACACACGTCAATTAAGTGGCTCGGGGTCCGAGCAAGTAGAACAAGGCATGTCTTCAAAACCAGATGAAGTTGTCAGTGTGATGCATGGGGGAAGCTGGATCGCCATCTCGCGTGTGGACTTTGGTCAAAAAGGGGCAGCAAGCTTCACTGCAACCGTATGCAGTCAAGGCGAGCCGTGTACTCTTGAACTTCGACTAGGACGTGAAGACGGCGATTTAATAGGAAAGGTGCTTATTCCTGCATCAGCGGAAGGTCAAGAATGGATTGAGGCATCGACCTCAATAACCGGCGCTCACCATGAACAAGACCTGTATCTTGTACTGAAGCCTTCAGAACAAAACCCGTGCATCCTTTTAAGTCACTGGATGTTTAAAGAAGCCTAGCCGCATGAAGGAGTTTATCCCGTTGCTTGGAGAGCTGGAGCCATACTAAGATAGACCTAATGCAGAACTCCCCAAAAAGAGGTGATTTAAACGATGTATTCAAATCCCATTATATGGGCCGATTATCCGGATGTGGACGTCATTCGGGTTGAAGATACGTATTATATGGTAAGTACGACCATGCATATGATGCCTGGATGTGTTATCCTGCGCTCGTATGACCTGATCCAATGGGAAACAGCTACGTATGTGTTTGACAGACTGGATAACACACCGGCGCAACGGTTGGAGAACGGACAGCAGATCTATGGCAAAGGGATGTGGGCGGCTTCACTTCGTTATCATCAAGGCAAGTTCTATGTCATTTTTGTAGCCAATGACACACGTAAAACATATCTGTATACTTCTGAAACGATAACAGGGCCTTGGACTAAACAGATTATCGAAGGATTCTATCATGACTGCTCGCTATTTTTTGATGATGATGAACGGGTGTATCTGGTGCATGGTAATCGAGAGATTCACTTAACCGAATTAAAAACCGATCTCTCCGCTCCCAAGCCGGAAGGGATGCATCGCATCATAGTGACAGACCATCAGCCGCACTACTTGGGGTATGAAGGTGCACATTTTTACAAAATTGAAGGCATCTATTATGTCTTCCTGATCCATATGACGAAGGAAGCAGGGCGAAGAACGCAAGCTTGTTACAGGGCGGATACGCTGGATGGTACATTTGTTGGCGGAGAAGTGTTCAATGATGATATGGGATACTTTAATTCAGGGGTCGCTCAAGGCGGAATCGTGGATACACCGGATGGTGAATGGTACGCTGTGCTTTTTCAAGACCATGGGGCCGTAGGACGAATTCCGGTTCTGGTACCGATGCATTTCCAGGAAGGTGTACCCGTTTTTGCAAAAGAGGCTCCGAAAGAAATCGATCTAGCTACCACAAGGCCGGGCTACCGTTACCAACCGCTGGTTGCAAATGATCGTTTCGAATATACGCTGGATGATCAGGGTAAGGTTCGGCTTCGGGACGTTTGGCAGTGGAATCATACACCGCATGATGATCTGTGGTCTGTTACAGAAGTACCGGGAGTGTACCGAATTCGAACGGGTCAACTTAGCCCTAATCTGACATTTGCAGTCAATACACTCACTCAGCGTGCCATGGGTCCTGCTTGTGTGGCTTCGGTAACATTAGATGGCAGTGGCCTGAACGATGGTGATTATGCGGGTTTATGTTTTCTGATTGGCACGTATGGTTTGGTTGCAATGACCAAAAATGAAGGCAGGTACTATCTCGTTATGCAGGCCAGAGTGAGTCAGGATAACAGCATATTTGGCAGTATGATTGACCAGGCGCCTGCCACAGAGTATGCCCGTATACCTGTAACAGGACCTGTAGTGAAGCTGCAAGCCTCAGCCAATTTTGTAGATAATCAAGATGAATGTCGCTTTGCCTATCTGGATGGGTCAGAATGGAAGAGCCTCGGGACGCCGCACAAAATGGTCTACAAGCTGGATCATTTCATGGGCTGTAGAATTGGATTGTTTCTGTTCTCCACACAAGAGATTGGAGGCTTGGCCGACTTTTCGGATTTTGAATATCATATCGCTCCGTAAATCCGTCCGTGCTCAGAGTTGTAAATAAAAGTCGCCAAACGGCGGCTTTTTCGTACTCATGACAGATCAAATGTTGTACAATGATAACAATTCTGGAAAAAAAGAAAAAGATACGTTCATTCAATCAAAATGGGGGCATGTCACCATGCATAAGCGATGGATGTACAAAACAAGATGGACGATTATTATCTTTCTAACCGTATGTATACCTGCTGGACATACGCAGGGAGACTCGGGTCACATCAACAACTTATCTAAGGATCAGCAGGCCTCATCTTTGGCGGCCTATTCCCCGCCCATTCAAGTTTCTTTTGTCAGAGAAACTGGAGAAGATCTGCAGCGCATGATTGAGCAACTGCCCGGTGAGACACTGGTTGATAACCGCTGGACTCGTTTGTATGAACAGGAGCTTGGCATTCAGATTCGGTATGACTGGATTGCAACGGGCGATGTGTATAATCAAAAGTTAGGGGTTTCCCTTGCAGCCGGGCGTTTCCCGGATGTCGTCAGAGTTAACCCATACCAGCTAAGGCAACTTAGCAATGCCAATTTAATTGAAGATTTGACGGAAGTATATCGTGATTTTGCTTCGCCACTTACTAAAGAGATTTTAGAGGCCGAAGGTAAAGGAGCATTCGATGCAGCTACGATTAACGGCAAGCTGATGGCGATTCCTGAGTCTTCTTCTTCGATTGAAACCGCACAGTACTTGTGGATTAGAACGGATTGGCTGGATAAATTAGGCCTACATGCACCTGAAACGATAGAAGATGTGTTAGAAATATCGGAAGCGTTTACATTACGCGATCCTGACGGAAATGGTAAACAGGATACCTACGGGCTCGCACTCACGAGTTATCTTTGGGACCCGGTTATGGGAGTTTCGGGGTTTATGGCCGGTTATGGTGCTTACCCAAATATATGGATTAAAGATCAAGAGGGTAGTCTCACCTATGGAGGCATACAGCCAGAGGTTCGTAAAGCGTTAAAAGTTTTACAAACGATGTATCGGGATGGTCAACTTGATCCAGAATTTGCTTATAAAAATGGAAACAAGGCTTACCGTCTCATTCAACAAGGGAAAATTGGAATGCTTTACGGTGAGCAGTGGACTCCTTTTGTTGTCCAGTCTACCCGTGAAGAAGATCCGAAAGCGGATTGGCAGGCTTATCCGATTGTGGCCGAAACAGGTCGAAACAAGGTTGTGCCGCTTCGTTCGAATACAGGGAATTACTTTGCCGTTAGAAAAGGCTTTGCTCATCCTGAAGTTGTCGTTAAGCTGATGAATCTGCACTTGGACAAAAACTGGGGACAGAATGCGGAATATGAAACGTACTATAATGATGATTCTCGTGCTGTGTGGATGCTGTCTCCGGTAACTCCATTTCCGGGAACCAAAAATTTAGATGCATATAGAGATATTCGCGATGCACGTGAGACAGGCGACTTCTCTGTCCTAGAGAACGAAGCGCTCGCTATCCACAAACGAATTGCTGCCTATGAATCAGAAGGTTTAAAGAGTGGCTGGGGATGGAAGCAGACATATGGGCCAACAGGTGCGTTTAGCATCGCAGATGATTACGAGATGAATGGACAGCTACTTTATGATCAATTCACAGGCGGTATTACGGAAACGATGGTAGATCGGCAGATTATCCTTCGAGATCTGCAACTCGAAGTATTTATGAATATTATTTATGGATCTCCTATTGAAGAATTCGATCAATTTGTAGAAGATTGGCTTGAATTGGGTGGAAAAGAGATTACATCGGAGGTGAACGAATGGTATAGAACTGATGCCGCGAGGAATCACCATGATTTTGCTTTATCCTATTAAAGCAGGTGTCTTTGATCTGAAAGCAGGAGGGGAGTGCGTTGTTCAAGATACCGGCACAGTCGTGGTTAAACAGTATATTTGCGCGACTGATTATGACCTACCTGGTTTTTGTCATACCCTTGATTCTTCTAGGCGTATATTTGTATCACTGGAGCTATGATACGGCAAGTCAGGAAATTTCCTTGTCGACAGAGAGAAGGTTAAGTCAATACGCAACCGAACTTAGCCGGGAGATCGAGTGGATGGAATTGCAACAGTTTGACATTGCAGAGGACCGCAAGCTGAATCGGCTGGCGATCCTCTGGAACAACATGGACCAAATTGAGAAACGTGAAATACTAAATTATTTATCCGAGCGGCTTGCTTCTTTCAAAAATAGTAGTGCTTATATCAAAAACGTTCATGTACATATTCCTACAGTCAACAAGAGTATTTCTGCAGTGCAGGGCATTGATGAATACAATCAAGCCTCATACGATTATTTCAGTTCATCCACGCAGGAAGAAAGCATTCGATTTACAGTAAAAGATGATGCATTGAATCTAAGTGCTTTACGTCTAACAGGTAAGATGGGAGAAGCGCCACTTTTTGTGGTTCAGGTGGAGCTGGATAATGCGGCATTTCAGAATGAACTATCACAGCTTAATCTATATCCTGAAAGTGCCTCTCTTCTCATCGAGGACAAGACAGGTTTTGCTATTTTGGATCGGCAAGAACGCGAAATCATTCTTGCCAATTACCGTGAATATAGTAAGAAGAGTTCATTAGAGAGCTACCAAGTAAGCGTTGAGGATACGGTGTACCATGTGAATCAACATCATATGGAGCAGCTTGGTTTGTCGATCGCTACGTACCTTCCTGAAAAGATGGTCACCAAACCTTTAAGCAAGTTTTATAAATGGGCATGGATTTTTGCTATTACATCGTTTATTGCGATTTCAGCTTATCTCTACTCTACGTACAAGTTGATTCACATTCCTTTACTATTGCTGGTCAAGAGGTTCAAAAAGATGGAGGGCGGGGTGCTGGATATCCCGATCGTGCACCACCGCAAAGACGAGTTCGGATTTTTGTACTCTCGTTTTAACCATATGATTGAAAATTTGCAATTGCTGATCGACCGTGATTTCAAAAAAACGATGATGATGCAGCGAGCTGAATTAAAGCAGCTCCAGTCGCAGATTAATCCGCACTTCCTGTACAACAGTTTTTTCATTCTGAACTCTCTTGCGAGAACAGGAGAGACGGATCGGATTGAGCAATTTACCAATATGCTTGGAGAATATTTTCGGTTCATTACTCGTAATGGAACAGATCATGTGCCGCTGAAGGAAGAGGTGCATCACTCCCGTATCTATACGGATATCCAGCAGTTGCGATTCTCCAGACGAATCAAAGTTGATTTCGGAGAAGTTCCACTCGAGATGCAACAGATTCAGGTTCCCAGACTTGTAATCCAGCCTATTATTGAAAATGCATATGAGCATAGTCTTGAAAAGAATACGGACGCAGGCCTGTTACGCATTCAATTTCACATGAAGTCATCCTATGCTGAGATTATCGTGGAAGATAACGGGCAAGATCTTCAGACGGAAGATATAGAAAAGCTTCAACAACACCTGTACAGTGAATCAACTACAGATGACATAACGGGATTAATGAATATCCATAGACGATTGGTGCTGACATTTGGCGAAGGTAGTGGACTATTTCTTTCACGAAGTGAGCTGCAAGGGTTAAAGGTTGTCATTCGAATCCAGTGGAAAGAAGGGGAACACGAATGTATCGACTTCTGATTGTAGATGACGAGGAGATCATTACGGACAGTTTGTTTGAAACATTTGCGAGGCATATGCCTGATCGGCTAGATGTATGCAAAGCATACTCTGCCTCAGAGGCACTTTCCTGGATGCGTCGATCCAGAATTGATATCGTGCTGACAGACATTCGCATGCCGGGTATAAGCGGGCTGGAGCTAACCGAAGAAATTCAGAAACGGTGGCCGCAGTGCCGTGTTATTTTCCTGACGGGACATAGTGATTTTGAATATGCATACAAAGCCTTTCAGATGAACAATGTACGTTACCTCCTTAAGACAGAAGGGTACGATAAAGTGATGCACATGGTGGAGCTAGTTATGGAAGAGATCAGGGAGAGTCATGATATGCATAATCTTCTGAAACAGCAACATGAGATTACAACCCGGCTAACTGCATTTAGGCAGGATGAATATATCCGGAAGCTTCTTCAGGAAGGTTCAACTGCTGCTTCATTGGCTGAACTTCAGGGAGAACTACTGGAGAGGGAAATTCATCTGAAAGCTAAATCTCCGGTGTATCTGGTACTCGGACGATTGAATAAGCTACATGAATCGGCAGAAGCTGAGCAAGGGTGTACTCAAACATCTATTCGTATTATTGGAACATCATTGATGAGGGAATATACGGAATGTTTCAGTACTACGGATCACTATGGTGATGCGGTGTGGCTGCTACAACCCAAAGATGGACAGAAAGATGCAGATCAACACTTCGCCAGATACATGGAAGGTACTTTAGAGCTTGTACAGGAATCGTGTCTGGCTTCACTTGGGGTATCGATTGCATTTACACTTAGTGGACAAGGATGTGATTGGTTCCAGATTCCCCAGCAATACGAGCGTCTGCGCATGCTACAGTGGATGAAAGTCGGAGATGGCATGTCCATGGTGCTGACGGACATTTACGAGGAACCTCAGGCGGGTACACCGAAGGACTCGCTGCGGATCTCAAGCCGGGTAGAGGCTATGTCTGGTTTTCTGGAGACAGGGCGCTTTCAATCCTTCTATGATATCTTCGAAGAGCTTGTGGGAGAGCTTCTTCAACAGGACATGACGATGGAGCGGGCAATGGAGACATATTATCATCTGGCATTGACCTTCTACGCTGCATTTAACCGCTGGGGGTTGAAGCAGAAAACCCCGGATCAGCGAAGTTTGCTGCATTTGAACCATTTTCCAAACATGAAAGATGCCGTTCAATATCTCTATCTGGCTGCCGATGAATTGGTCAACTTCAAACGTTCGAACGAAGAGGAACGTGCCAATATGGTTGTTAAGAGTTTATGTAATTATATCAAAGGTAATCTGGAAAAAGATCTTACGTTAGTGCGCTTGGCGGAACTGCATCATTTTAATCCTTCTTATCTGTCCAGATTTTTCAAACAGGAGATGGGCATTAATTTGTCCGAATTTATAGATGATAGCCGAATCCGCAAGGCGAAAGAGTTGCTTATGAATCATGAGCTTATGGTGCGGGAAGTCGCTCTTCAGGTTGGGTACGAATCGGCTCATTCGTTTACCCGGCTGTTCAAAAAGCAGACGGGCATGACACCGCAGGAGTATCGAGAATCCTTACTAACTCGTTCAGTACACCGATAAGTCGGTAATAAGAAAAAACACGCAGGTGCAGATACTCCCAGCGTGTTTTTTTTGTTAGATTTTTCTAGAATGTAGCCGCTGCATGGTGATACTGTGAGCTAAGACAAAATGGCCAGGTGTTTTCTGAAAGCAATCATTCCGTTTATCTTTTTATTTAAGCCGTGTGGGCCTTTTGCCTGCGGTAGGCATTGGGACTTGAGCCGGCGAAGGCTTTGAATTTTTTGTAAAACCAATCGATATCGCGATACCCTACCTCCAGAGCGATTTCGTAAATTCGCAGATCGGTGGACAGGAGAAGCTGTTTGGCTTTTTTCATTCGCTCCTTCAGCATATAGTCATTAAAGGAAGTCTTTTCTTCCGTTTTGAATTTTTGTCCGAGATAGGCACAATTAAAATGAAGCATGTCGGCAATTTTCTTTAACGTAATCTCTTCATTTAAGTGATCCCTTACATAAGCTTTCACAATCCGGATTACATGGCTGGAATCCATGGCTTTGCCATTAAGCTGAATTGTAGGCTTGATGGTAGGGCTTTTTTTCATAGAGACAGGTTCGATTCTGTTCTGCAGTCCACGCAGGCTTTGAAGCAGTGCAGCAGGTCTAACCGGAGAAGGCAAATAATCATTCACTTGATAGGTCATTGCTTTGCGAACCAGTCTGAATTGATCCCTTCCTCCCAGCAGGAGAATGGGTATATCACATTTTTTTCGAATGTGGTGACACAACCATAATCCCGCCGTATCGTACTGATCTGTGTGCACGACTACAATACTGAAGTCCCGCTGAGATAACGCGGTAAGAGCAGCGTTTGAAGAGGAAACCGAATCTGTAATTGTAAAAGGTAATCTGTTATTATCCAGAAGCTGTTCCAGCTCTCTACACATCCGACGACTATAATCAACAAGTAAAACACTGTACATGAAGCATGACCTCACCTTCTCCTGATATTCGATCCACTGTTCAACTGAAATAAGGCTTAGTTTCATTATGGGAAGGAAAGAAAGCGCATACAATGTGCATTATTTTGCAGAGAGTGCATTTCTTTACCAATTACAGGTCAAATACTCTAAATTACTCCTCAAATGAACCCGACCTATAATCTGCCCGGGTAAACACCTGCATTTTAGCAGGTTGTTTGCGCTTACATTTGAGAGCTACACTTTGGTAGCACACGACAATCAGGGGGGAAGACAATGAAGAAAAACAAGTTTATGCTACTGAGTCTTTTGTTTGCGGTCATGTTGATGATCAATGCTTGTAGTTCTGCACCTGCTGCTGAGCCGGCACCCGAAAAACCGGCACCACAAGAGGAGCAAGCACCAGCCGAAACAGAGCCGAAAAATGAAAATTCTACACCTGAGATGGATTTTGACATGGGTGGTAGAACGATCAAGGTTGTGGCGTGGTGGGATATGCAAATTACAGATAACAATCCAGACAATATCAAACGACTCGAGAACCTCGAAGCTTTGAAGAAAAAACATAATTTCAATATCGAATATGTATCCATTGATTTTGGTGAATATCAGGAGAAAGTTGTAGCCTCCTTAATGGCTGGCGAGCCGCTCGGCGACTTTGTTAGACTCGGTAAAAACTATGCAATTCCAGCACTGACCAAACAGGATCTGTTGTGGCCGGTGGATGATTATATCAAGAACGACAAGGTATTCAATCAAAAAACAACCAAGGAATATATGCAATATGAAGGTAAAGGTTACGGATTTACGGAAGATAAGTCTTCCTTCATCAACGGTATTTTCTACAACCGTACTCTGATGCAAGAGCTAGGCCTGAAGCCGCTGCAAGAATATGTTGATGCGGACGAATGGAATTGGGATAATTTCCTGGCTGTAGCCAAGCAAGCCAACAAAGACCGGAATAATGATGGCAAGCTGGATACGTGGGGCCTCGCTCAAACGGGTTTGCTTGAACCAATCCTGTATTCCAATGAAGCCTCACTAACCAAAGAAGATAAACAAAACCTTGAAGATCCAAAAACAAAAGAAGCACTTAATTTCTTGAATAAACTGGCTACAGAGAAAGTGGGCAGACCAACAGAAGGCGGTGACTGGACTGAACCAGCTACTTTCTTCCGTCAAGGAAATACACTCATGTATTCTGGAGCAATGTACGAGATTGAAGGTATTAAAACAGATATGCCTGACTATGATATCGGCTTCCTGCCGTATCCAAAAGGACCAAGCGCTTCTGCATACCACTCTGGTGAATCTCGTTATCAAGCGATCACCATCCCTAAAGCGGTAGAAAATCCAGAGCAACTGATGTATATCTGGGAAAAAATCAATGAGATTGATTCCATTTATGATTATCCGGAACAATCCACGCTCGAAAGACATCTGACCGATGAAGCAGATATTAACAACGCTAGAGAAGTGGCATCTGGCATGCTTGTTCTTGACCACAATACGTTCCCGTCCCTTCCTTATTGGGATTTTGACGGAGAACTGAAAGAAGGCGTATCCGTATCTACGTTGATTGAGAAATACAAGGCTCCTTTCCAGGCCGCAATTGATGAGGTATACAAATAAGCACTGCTAAATACGGGCAGAACGCGCGAGTAAGAAGTGCGGTCTGCCCGGGTTAGTCAATCGTTCTTTTGCTGATACGCTTACAGGAAAGGGGATACATGCAAACATGCGGTCACGTAAGAAAAAGGTACTGATTCTGGCACTTGTTCTGGCTTTGGTGTTCTCGATCATCGTGATCTATCCATCCAAGAATCACAGCCCCGGGACAGTCCATGCACTTGAGGATTTTGAAGCTGTAGCGGGTACCAGGGATTCACGAAGTTATGAACATTATCAGGAAACGTATGCGAGCACTGCCAGACCGGACACTACCGTAAGGATTCAAGGTGAAGCTTATACGGAGGCGGATAACGGAGAGTTTAAGGTGGTGCAAGGATATGAAGGGCTGGATGGCAGTGCTGTCATTACACCCGAATCCGGAACCATACGCTGGGATGTTCCCGTTCAAGTGAGTGGTTTATATCAGGTTCGCATTCACTATTATCCTGTCGAAGGCAAAAGCTCGGGAATCGAGCGCAAGCTGGAGCTGAACGGGGAAGTGCCTTTTCGGGAAGCAGAAGTACTTCTGTTCGACAGGGTATGGGGCAATCGCGAAGATCACGTCCGTCAAGATGATCGAGGCAACGATCTCAGACCAAGACAGGTGGAGAAGCCGGAATGGCAGCTCGCTTCGTTTCGAGACAGTGGCGGATATTTTGAGGAACCATTCCAGTTTTATTTTGAAAAAGGCAACCAACAATTAGCTTTGACTTCTCTTAGAGAGAGTATGGCGATTGATTACATCGAACTGTATCAGGAAGAGGCTGTTCCTACGTATGCCGAAATCCAGAAGACGTATGATTCGTTAGGTTTAAAGGCAGCCAGTCCCACCATGCTGAAAGTGCAAGGCGAAGAAGCGATCACCAAATCTTCACCTACACTTGCGCCCATCTCGGATCGATCCAGTCCATCACTTGAACCCTACGACGTATCCAAAATTCGGATCAATGCGATTGGCGGGGTGAACTGGAAACTTCCAGGGGAATGGGTTGAATGGGAGATTGATGTACCTGAGGATGGACTGTACTTAATTGCGTTAAAAGTGAAGCAGGATCAGCTTCGGGGCATTTATGCCACACGCAGTCTTACCATTAACGGCAAAGTTCCGTTTGAAGAAATGAAGCGAATTCGCTTCAATTATAGTCCTTCCTGGCAGACACAAGTGCTTGGAAATGGGGGAGAAGAACCCTATCAGTTCCATCTGGAAAAAGGAAAACACCGCTTACGGATGACCGTCACGCTCGGTGATATTGCCCCGTTACTCCGAACCGTAGAATCAAGTGTACTTGAATTAAATGAGATGTACCGCAAAATTTTGATGATTACTTCCAACAAACCTGATCCACTTCGGGATTATCAGTTGGAGAAGCGTATTCCAGAGATGACAGAGGTTTTTGAAAAACAAGYTGTGGTACTCACATCTGTCGCTGAGTATCTCGAAAAAGCAACCGGAGAACAGAGTGATAAAGTAGCTATTCTGAATGCCATGGTTGTACAGCTCAAGGATATGGCGGCAAGGCCGGAAACCGTTCCGAAACGGTTGGATACGTTCAAAATTAACGTCGGCGGTCTGGGCACGTGGATTCTAACCGTACGTGAGCAACCGATTACGATGGATTATCTAGTTGTCGCTCCTCAAGGACAAGAAATGCCAAAGGCCGAAGCGTCTGCGTTCCAACAGGTGAAGCACGAACTTGGCGCTTATGTTGCTTCCTACACGGAAGACTATGACAGCATCGGTAACGTAGAGAAAAAGAAGGACTCAATCACCGTATGGATCACCACCGGACGGGATCAGGCTCAAGTGCTTAAGGGCATGATTGACGACACGTTTACACCGGATACCGATGTGTCTGTACAATTACGGCTTGTGCCGCCGAATATTTTGTTGCCCGCAACGCTGGCCGGAGAAGGCCCTGATGTAGCGATGCAGATGGGTGAAGATATTCCTGTGAACTATGCGATGAGAAATGCGGCAGCGGATCTGAGCAAGTTCCCTGATTTCAAAGAGGTGGCCAGCAGATTCCGGGCAAGCGGAATAACACCTTATGAGTATGACAGTGGAGTGTACGCACTACCGGAGCAGCAGCATTTCCCAATGCTTTTTTACCGCAAGGATATATTGAATGAGCTGGGTCTGGAGCCTCCAAAAACTTGGCAGGACGTGTATAATGCGATCGCTGTATTGCAGAAGCACAATATGGAGTTCTATCTACCGATTGAAGATACGCTGAACAATGCCAACATGGTTCCTAACGCAACCTTTGCGATGCTGTTGTATCAAAATGACGGGAATTTCTACACCGAAGACGGGAAAAAGAGTGCACTCGATTCGGAAATTTCGATGGAAGCATTCAAACGCTGGACGCAATTTTATACGAATTACAAATTCCCACTGAAAGCCGATTTTCCGAACCGTTTCCGTACAGGTGAAATGCCGATCGGTATTGCCGACTACACGACCTATAACATGCTGACGGTATTAGCACCGGAGATCCGTAACCTGTGGGACTTCACGATTGTGCCTGGCACACAGCTTCCGGATGGTTCTATAAGGCATGAGGTAGCTAGCGCGAGTAGTGCGGTCATGATGCTCGAAAATGCCAGCAACAAAGAAGCGGCATGGAAATTCATGAAGTGGTGGACGGATGAGTCAACACAAATTGAGTATGGACGAGAAATGGAAGGTCTGATGGGAGCGGCTGCTCGTTATCCTACAGCGAATATTGAAGCTTTAGAACAATTACCTTGGCCCGTGAAGGATTACCAGAACCTGGAGAAACAATGGGAGTGGGTACAAGGAATCCCGCAGATGCCGGGGGGTTATTTTACAGGCCGACACTTGGATAATGCCTTCCGCAAAGTAGTTAACGCGAATGAAAATCCTCGTGAAGCTTTATCAGACTATGTACTTTATATTGACGATGAGATTGAACTGAAACGTAAGGAATTTAATCTGAAATAAAGGAAAGGGAGGGTAACGGTTGCAAGCTAAAACATCCAAGACAGCCGCCGCTCCTGTTATGCATGCACGCCAGGTCGGCTGGTGGTCCTTATTGAAAAGGAAACTGTATCTCAGCAGGCATTATTACGTATTAATGGCACCATTTATGCTGATCTTTTTCATGTTTACGGTTATTCCGGTCGGCATATCGCTCGGTCTTAGCTTTTTTCACTTTAATATGCTGGAATTTCCACGTTTTGTCGGTTGGCAAAACTATTCCCGGTTGTTCCTGAACGACGACGTATTTCTAATTGCACTCAAAAACACGTTGCTGTTTGCAGTGATCACGGGTCCAGTCAGTTATATTGCCTGTTTTTTGTTTGCTTGGATCATCAATGAGCTGTCTCCTAAAGTCCGGGCAGTTATGACCTTGGTTTTCTATGCACCATCTATCTCAGGTAATGTATTTTTCATCTGGCTGATCATTTTCTCTGGCGACAGCTACGGTTATATGAATGGTTTCCTCATGCGCCTTGGCGTGATTCTGGAGCCAATTCAGTGGCTTTCTAACGAGAAGTATGTACTGGGCATCGTTATATTGGTGCAGCTATGGCTTAGTCTAGGAACCAGCTTCTTGGCTTTTATCGCAGGGTTGCAGACAATTGACCGCTCGCTCGTGGAAGCTGGAACGGTGGACGGTATCAAAAACCGCTGGCAGGAGCTCTGGTACATTACGCTGCCATCCATGAGACCTCAGTTGATGTTTGGCGCAGTCATGCAGATTACAGCCTCGTTCGCAGTAGCCGAAATTTCGATTGCGCTGGCTGGTTTCCCAAGTGTCAACTATGCAGCGCATACGGTAGTCACCCATTTAATGGACTTTGGTACGATTCGCTTTGAGATGGGATACGCTTCAGCGATCGCGACCGTTCTGTTTGCACTGATGCTTGGAACGAACATCTTCACGCAAAAAATGCTGAGAAAGATAGGTGAATGACGATGACCAGCAAAGTACGTGCGATCTTCGGCATGCCGAAGAGACTCAACCGGTCATTTACCGTCAGTTTCATGTTGTTTGCGCTACTGGCTGTGTTCGGATCATTTATGGTGCTTCCGCTGATATATGCGGTCAACAATGCCTTTAAGCCGCTGGATGAACTGTTTATCTTCCCGCCGCGCTTCTGGGTGAACAATCCGACGACCGAAAATTTCGCAGATTTGATTAATCTGATGGGCAATTCCTGGGTACCCTTGTCTCGATATATTGCCAATACACTTCTTATTACACTGGTAGGCACGGCTGGGCACATTCTTCTTGCTTCTGCAGCGGCTTACCCTTTGGCAAAATATCGTTTTCCGGGTTCCAAAATTTTATTTACCATTGTCATTCTTTCACTGATGTTCTCGCCGCATGTCACTGCCATTCCGAACTACATGGTGATGTCCTGGCTTGGTTGGATCAACACACACGCTTCCATCATAGTGCCTTCACTGGCGTTCTCACTCGGACTGTTCCTGATGAAACAGTTCATGGAACAGATTCCGGATGCATTGCTTGAAGCAGCGAAGATTGATGGCGCGAATGAATATCGGATTTTTTGGAGCATTGTGATGCCTAATGTAAAGCCAGCATGGCTCACACTTATGATTTTGCAATTCCCTGCGCTATGGGGAACAGACGGTGGCAGTTTCATCTACAGTGAAAATCTCAAAACGCTGCATTATGCGCTCAGTCAGATCGTACAAGGCGGGATTGCTAGAGCAGGGGTTGGTGCTGCGGTAGCGCTACTGCTCATGATCGTACCGATCACGCTGTTTGTTATCTCGCAGAGCAGTGTTATGCAGACGATGGCTACTTCGGGCATGAAAGAATAGAAAGGAGGCAGCAAAGTGCAGCATAGCACGGGAAAAAACACATGGAAACAACGGAAATGGGTTATCATGGGCATGGTCTGCCTCCTGCTGTTCAGTTCAGTAGCACTGCCTGCAAGCGCAGACGGTGAGCCAGATGCCTACCATTACTCCTATTACGGAGATACCGTTCCAGCTCCTGCAGCTTACGAAGCCACGACGATTATTACAGGTAAGAAGCTGAATATAACGCCTTTTAAGGAACCGAGTGATATGCATGTTACCGCAGATGAGCGTGTCTACGTGCTTGATTCAGGGAATGGACGAATTGTTGAGATGGATCGTAATTTTAAGCTTGTGCGCACCATTGAGTCGTTCAAAAACGACGGCAAAGAAGATCATTTTAAAAATCCCCAAGGGTTGTTTGTAACGGAAAAAGGGGATTTATTGATTGCTGATTCGGATAATCAGCGGGTTGTGCATTTGGATAACAAGGGACAGCTTGTGAAGATTGTATCTGAACCGAAGTCGGACTTGTTAAATGAGGACTTTCAATTCAAACCCATTCGGGTTGTGATGGATCAGGGGGAGCGAATTTACGTAATGGCTGCAGGTGTGTTTGACGGATTCATGGAATTCAGCGCAGATGGCGAGTTTTCCTCTTTCATTGGTGCGAATCGGGTTCAGGTTGATCCGGTTGAATATCTCTGGAAACGATTCGCTACTCGGGAGCAACGCAGTCAGATGGTCATGTTCACTCCAACCGAATTCACCAATCTGGATATGGACAAAGAAGGTTTTATCTATGCAACAAGTGGTGATCGCGGCAAAGATCCAATCAAGAAGTTGAATGCTCAGGGAACAGACATTTTGCGGAGAGAAGGATACTCAGCACCTCAAGGTGATCTGTGGTATACCACGGAAACTGGACCATCTCGGCTGATTGATGTCGATGTAGGTGACAGCGATATGTATTCTGTCCTGGATTCCAGCAGGGGGCGCATCTTCACCTACAATGGAGACGGTTATCTGCTCCATATTTTTGGCGGCATCGGGAACCGGATGGGCATGTTTAATACACCTGTCGCGCTGGAGCGAGCAGGAGACCGGATGCTTGTACTGGACAAAGCGCTTGGTGAGATTACCGTGTTCCAAACGACAGAGTATGGTCGCACACTACATGATGCTGTACGCAGTTATTATAACGGAGAAGAAGATCAGTCTTCGGAACTGTTTGCGAAGGCTGCCGAGATGAATGCGAATCTGGAGTATGCTTATGCCGGCATTGGCAAAGCTTTGCTTCGTCAGAAAGAGTATGCCGAGTCTGCGCAATACTTCAAACAGAGTATGGAGCGAAAAGGATATTCCAAAGCTTTTCTTCTCTACCGAAAAGAACTGATGCGTGAGCATTTTTCATGGGTGATGTCCGGCATATTCTTGGCTGTAGCTGCGTTCGTCACCGTCATCATCGTTCGCAGACAGAAAAGGAGGGCAACGAATGCAGGCATCAAGTAAACAATTGTACCAGTACCCGTTGCATCTCATTTTTCATCCCTTTGACGGCTATTGGGAATTGAAATATGAGCGGAATCAAAAAACGACACTGCTAATCTCTTTGATGATTATGGTGTTGTTGATATTTACTAAAATTTTGCAAGCCCAGTACAGTGGCTTTCTGATTAATTTTAACAATCCCAAGTATCTGAACAGCTTGCTTGAGATGGTGTACGTTGTTATTCCGGTGTTGTTCTGGTGTGTGGCCAACTGGTCGTTAACCACATTGATGGATGGCGAGGGCAAGTTCTCTGAAATTTTCATGTCGACGTGTTTTGCCCTCGTTCCGATGTTTTTGGTGCATTTCCCTTGGATCTGGCTAAGTCTGGCTATTTCCGCACAGGAAACGGCATTTTATTACTTTTCTAACGCGATTGCGGTTTGCTGGACCGTGTACCTGCTGTTTGTGGGGAACATGACCGTGCATCAGTACACCCCAGCCAAAACGATTCTAACGATGCTGCTCACGCTTGTAGCTATGGCATTTATGGCATTTCTATGTTTGTTGTTCTTCAGCCTTGTGCAGCAGATCGTCTCTTTTGTCTACACTATCTATCAGGAATTAGTACTTCGGGGCTAGGAAGGAGGAAATCACAATGAAATATGCCGCAGCCAAAAAAATAACCGGAATACTGCTGGTGAGTAGCTTACTTCTAAGCGGTTGTCAGTTCTCGCCATCTACGGCGGCTCGCGAGATGGCAGCAGATGTTAGTCAAGTGGAGATTCCTTCCCTGCCTCCCGGAGAAAAACTGAAATCTGCTTTTAGCGATACACGCATTCCCGGCATGATCGGCGTCGCCCGAAACAACGCTTTGCAGCTGCTAATCAACGAGGAGACTGCCGAAATTGCTGTAATCCATAGCAAGAGCGGACAAATCTGGCGCAGTAATCCGGAAGAACGCGAGAAGGATAGCATTGCCGCTGGGATCAACAAGGATCTTCTTTCCTCCCAATCCAGACTGAGCTTTTTCAACAGTTCAGGCCAGAGCAGCATGGTGAATTCATTCACGGACAGTGTTCGGCATAAACAAGTGAGTTATGAAGCATTACCGAACGGGGTACGAGTTCACYATCAATTTGGCAACACGGAGAGATCTATTGAAGATCTGCCAGTGAAGATCAGCAAGGAACGTTTTGAACAATATGTGCTGGCTAAGCTCGATAAATCCGGCGAACGGGCCTTGAAAGTCGGATATGCGGAAGATAAAGATGAAGGCGTATACAATCGGATTGACAAGGCTATGCAAGGTCTGCAACTTACCCGTGCATTGAAAGCTTTTGAAGACGCTGGATACACAGAAGAAGACCTTGCCAAAGATCATGCCGAGCATGGAATTGAGCAGGAACGAAGCGGTCCACGTCTGTTCATGCTCACGATGGAGTATGAACTGGACGGAGAGCAGTTGAAGGTGCGAGTGCCCGCTTCAGGCATTCATTTTCCAGAAGAGTATCCCATCAACACCCTGTCTGTGCTGGAGTATTTCGGAGCTGGAGGATCCAAAGAGGATGGATCAATTTTTGTTCCAGACGGTTCGGGAGCGCTGATTCATTTTAACAACGGCAAACTACAGTACCCTTCCTACCAGCAGGAAATTTACGGCCCGGACTTAACGATGAATCTGCGTGAAGCCAGTTCGAGCGAAAGCAAAGCGAGATTGCCTGTCTTTGGCGTGATTCGTCCGGAAGGCGCTTTCCTGGGAATCATCGAAGAAGGGGATGCGGTGGCGGTCGTGAATGCGGATATCAGCGGTAAACTGAACAGCTACAATAACGTATATCCCAGTTTTTATGTCGTGAACAAAAGTGATATTACACTTCAGTCCAGTGACATGGTTCGTACATTGCCGAAGTTCCAGAATAAACCAACATCTTCTGACTTCGTGGTTCGTTACGCTTTTGTAGGTGCGGATCAGGCTTCGTATTCGGGTCTCGCCTCACTGTACCGGGAGTACCTGGTACAAACTGAAGGACTTCCCGAACTGAAAACGTCTGAGGAGCAATCTACTTTTCCGTTTTATCTCAAACTGTTTGGTGGGATGACAACGAGACAACATATGCTCGGCATACCGTATAATTCCACGGAGGCTCTGACGACATTTGATGAGGGTAAAGCGATTCTTTCGAAGTTGATGGAGAAAAACGTGTCGAATATTCAGGTACGTTATGCCGGATGGTTCAATGGCGGACTGCATCACCGATTGCCTGATTCCATTAAGGTGGATGGAGTAATCGGAGGAAAAAAAGGAATGAAAGAGTTCAGTGCTTTTACGAGTGAAGCGGGAATTGGATTTTATCCGGATGTTGCTGTGCTTAACGTGCAATCGAAGAAAGGATTCAGTCCATCGAATGAGGCTTCCCGGTCCTTAACACAGGAACCGGCGATCTTGTATCCAATGGATCTGGCTTTGGAGCGACGGGCGAAGGATGTATCTGCTTCCTACGTGCTCTCACCGAATGAGATTGACGATGTAACAACAGATATGCTCAAGGACATGAAACCGCTTGAGGCGGGAGGCATTTCCCTGAAGGATATGGCAGAGCAGTTAAACAGCGATATGAATCCAAAAAAATTGCTAGATCGTACGCAGGCACTGGAAGCGGTTCGAAAAGCTTTAGATCAGATTAAGCTACAAGCAGGCTCCATCGTGGCTGAAGGCGGGAACGCATATGCGCTGCCTTACGTTACAGGGCTTACGGATGCGCCGATGAGCAGCAGCCGCTTCAAACTGGAAGATGAGGAAGTTCCGTTTTTCCAGTTGGTCGTTCATGGCAGTATTCCGTATACCGGTTCACCGTATAATCTGTCCACGTATACCGATGCAAGGCAGTATGTGCTGAAGCTGATTGAATATGGAGCCAGCCCTTATTTTGCCTGGTTTAATGCCCCGGGCCATGTGGTGAAAGAAACGGATTACAACCAACTCTATGCTGCGAATTACGAGCAGTGGATTGATCTGGCAGCAGACATCTATAACGAAGTTAGCCAAGTGAACCAGTCGTTTACTGGACGTCCAATGATTGCTCATGAAGCTCTGAGTGAAGGTGTATTTCGAACAACCTATGAAGGCGGAGGATATGTGATYGTCAATTACAATGACTCTCCTGTTGAAGTGGAGAATCATACCGTAGAAGCCCTAAGCTATGTGACTGGTGGTGAGCAGCTCTGAAGACACTCCTGAAACTCAAATGGGGAAGTCGTACGTATGCTCAACAGAAAGCCATGTGGGGTGTCATCTACGTACTTCCGTGGCTCATCGGATTTCTTTTGTTTTTCTTCGTTCCGTTGCTCGCGTCTCTGCGATACAGCATGAGCGCGATTCAAGCCAATGCAGAGGGAATTGCAATTCAATTTACGGGTTTTGCAAATTATATTCAGGCACTTACCGTCAATACCAGTTTTAACCGGGCACTGATTGAGTCAATTACAGACGTACTTGTTAATGTACCGCTTATTGTCATTTTCAGCTTGTTCCTGGCCGTAATTTTGAATCAAAAATTCAGAGGTCGTGCCATAGCGAGATCCATATTTTTCCTACCCGTCATTCTGGCATCCGGCGTCATTATGTCGCTAGAAAGCACAAGTTTGATTGAAGCTGTGAACCAGAACAGCGCAGGCGGCAGTTCTTTTGGCACATTGGAACTGGAAGGTCTGATGCTCGATGCGGGCGTAAGTGAATGGATCGTTACGTATTTAAGCGGATCAGTGGATCGAATCTACCAGATTGTCAGTCAATCGGGTGTACAAATACTGATCTTCCTGGCCGGTATTCAGACCATCTCTCCACAGCTGTATGAAGCGTCCAAGATGGAAGGGGCGACAGGATACGAGGCATTCTGGAAAATCACGTTTCCGATGGTCAGCCCGCTTATTTTTGTTAACGCGATCTATACGATCATTGACTCCTTTGCGAATAATGCGATGACCAAATTGATCCGTGATACGGGATTCGTCAAATTTGACTTTGGTCTTAGCTCCGCTATGGCATGGGTATATTTCGTAGCGATTGCTATTATTCTAGTGATTGTATCCATCATTTTCTCTAAACGAGTCTTCTATCAAGATTAGAAAGGAGGGCATTCCGCGTGACGACATCACGATTATTATCGCTTGAGCAATGGAAGAGCTGGTTATGGTCTGTTATCCGATTTGTTCTGATTACCGGACTTTCATTTGTTATTCTGTTTCCGATATTTCAAAAAATTTCTACCTCAATCAAGGCCAAAGGGGATCTCTATTCGGCAGTCGTGGTATGGATTCCTCAGAACTTCTCGATTGACAATTTCAAGCAGGCGATTCGTGTCATGGATTATTGGGCTACGCTGTTCAACACGTTTGCGCTGTCCGCAACAACAACACTGCTAACTACAGCTTCATGCGCACTTGCAGGTTATGGATTCGCCAGACTGAAATTCAAGGGAAGCAACTGGTTGTTTGCCGGAGTCATTCTGACGATTCTTGTGCCGCCAACTACGATTCTCATTCCGGTGTATCTGAACCTTAAAAGCTTTGATCTGATGGGGCTGATGACGCTGTTTTCCGGAAAACCGGTAAACTTGCTCAATACGTACTGGCCGTTTATTCTGACAGCCGTTACCGCAAATTCACTAAAGGCGGGTTTGTATATCTTTATATTCCGCCAGTTCTTCAGAGGCATCCCGAAAGAAGTAGAGGAGGCGGCATACGTGGACGGCGCAGGGATCAGTCGCACATTCACTCGTATCATGTTGCCGAATGCCATTCCATCCATGGTCACCGTCATGCTGTTTTCCTTCGTATGGCAATGGAACGACAGCTTCTACACAACAACGTATCTGACTTCGAGTAAAGTCATGTCAACACAGCTATCGTCGTTGCCGTACAATCTCGCTCAACAGGTTACAGACGGTGCAGCCTCTCAGGCCGATCCGTTCTATCTGAGCATGATTCAGGATACAGGTATTCTGCTTGCGATCTTACCGTTAATTATTATTTATTTGTTTGTGCAACGATATTTCGTGGAAAGTGTGGAGCGTACAGGTATCGTAGGATAGACGCTTAGAGCGAAGAGCTATACAGCTCTATCAGTTTAAGCATCCCAGAAGGAAAGGAGGCAGATCTCATGAGTAATTCCACAAAGTATACCAAGGAAGCTTACATCGATGAGATGAATGGCAGAGAATGGCTTGAAGCTGATCGGTTGTGTTACAACCAGCGTAATCATTGGACATGGAATGGCTTAAGGGAGCGCGCGCCAACCGAGTCTGGATGAGGCTAAATCTTGATTTTGCTAAAAATCAGGTTTGACGGCAGCTTCCTATCGCAGTAATGTAGGCCAATTTAATCAAACAGGAGGAATAGCAGTGAAAAAATTCATGATGTCTTGCAAGCTTTTACTCGTTCTGGCATTACTGATTACGATTGCTCCATGGGGAGGCAGCAAAGCAGATGCTTGGGTAGGTATGCCTATGGGGAAACTAAAAGTGAGTGGCAAAAACTTGGTCAACAGCAACAATCAACCTGTACTTCTCAATGGTTGGCATCAACCTTCCGGTGCATACTGGACGTATCAGGACAGTAATTATTACCTCAACCTTCATGGTAACAATCGTCATGCTGCAACATTGGCCTATCTGAAAGACATCACAGACACGTTTGCGGAT
The DNA here is from genome assembly GCF_052114825.1 of Paenibacillus sp. 2TAF8. NCBI lineage: Bacteria > Bacillati > Bacillota > Bacilli > Caryophanales > Paenibacillaceae > Paenibacillus > Paenibacillus sp. 2TAF8. The sequence goes on along the minus strand of NZ_JBFRFN010000002.1, from coordinate 259,255 downwards.
ACCAGTCCGAAATATGGCAGCAATCATGGCTGGAAAATGAATCAGGTACGTCTGTTCATTGATCGTCAGGATATGGGGGATGTAGCGGCAGGTACATACAACTTTGCAGGTGTGCAGACTGTGACACAGAACGTCATCATTCCTTATATTCAGTATGCAAAAACCAAAGGTGTATATGTCGTTCTGGGATTGGACTTCACCTTGAAGGATGATCAGGCTACGACAGCTGCCAACCTGCAGAAGTTTAATCAAATCTGGGGTTACCTTGCTTCCCGTCCAGAGATTAAAAGTGCAGACAACGTTCACTTCGAATTGATTAATGAGCCGGTGAAATCGTATGCCAACGGACACTGGGGTGGATACAACGGGGAAAATGATTTCGTAGATCATTGGAATGACCTGCGTAACTTCCAAAACTCCATGATCTCCACCATTCGTAATCAAGGTGCAGATAACGTCATCTGGGCCGCGGGTCTGGGTTACAATCAGTTCTACAGCCTGACAGCAAGCCATCCGCTGACGGACCCTCTGAACAACTACGGTTATGCGGTTCACTGGTATCCAGGTTACGGAGCCTATGACAACTTCAACATTCTGCAAGATCAATGGAACACCAATGTGAAGGCGGCTGCGGATAAATATCCAATTAACATCACAGAAGTGACATGGTTCAAAAACAAGCCAGGTGACTCAGCTTATTGGAATCTGTTCAACGGTAGTAATGAAGGTTTCGGAACGAATACCAAAAGAATTTTCAATGCGGCAGGTAATGTCAGCATCGCGGCTCATATGAATGGTTTTATCCTAGAACCGGGCGCACGCAGTTCATTCGCTGATCCAACCGCCGGACTGAAGTGGGATGGGGATGCTTCACGCAGTGCGATGGGACGATTCTTGTTCACTTGGTACAATGAGCGCTCCCAGAATTATGGTAGTGGTACACCAACCAATCCAACGAATCCGTCTACTGGTCTGGTGTCTGGTGCAACGTACAAAATTGTAGCGCGTCATTCCAATAAAGTAATTGATGTTCCTGGTGGTCAAGATCAGAACAACCTCCAATTACAACAATGGAGTGATCTTGGCGGCAATCCTCAGAAGTGGGTGCTGACTTCCATTGGTGGAGGAAACTACACGCTGACGAGTGTGAACTCAACCGATAAAGTAATCGACATTCGTAACGGTACACAGACTAATGGTGAAGCTGTGCAGCTCATGGCTAATCTGAATACAACTGCACAGCATTTTAAAGTGAATGATCTCGGCAATGGCTACTACAGCATTATCAACGTCAACAGTAATAAAGCCATTGAAGTTGAGAACGCTTCCACATTGGATGGAGCCAAACTGCAACAGAACACTTACACGGGTGCAACGAACCAACAGTGGAAATTTGTAGCCGTTAGTAATTAATTAACATCAATATTTACATCACTTAATTAGTGGAAACAAATAACCTTTTCAAGTCATCTGATGACCTGAGAAGGTTATTTGTATTGTATTTAAGTATGGTTGCAACCAAATTGGATGAACAGAAAGGTTGTTATTCATTGCCTTTGTCTCGTGAAGTTGCACATTACTCTGTAGAAATCAAGTATTGTATAGCTACAGGTGTAAATGTACCATAGGGAAGAAGTTGTACCTTCACTGTTCAGAAATGCCCGTTGTATCATGAAATGATGATCAATAACTTATAAATGTAAGCGCTTGATTAGAAAAAGGGGGGAGTACATTGAAGCTCCTATGGTCCAAATTTTCACCGATGTTCCGTCGTTTTTTAATTTCGTATGTAATCATTTTAATGATTCCACAGATCGCCGGATACGCGTCTTACCGCGCATCCATAGAAGCGGCGAGGGCCAGCTCAATCGAAAATAGTCTGAAGTCTCTGAATTTGGGAAAAGAAATCATTGAACGAAATCTGCTACTAGTCGAGGCGTTTACAAGGCAACTAGCCATCAATCAGGATCTGTACCGTTTAATTGCCGATCCCAAACCACTGGATACCTACAATGTTTACGGTATAGGTAAAATGCAGCGAAGTTTATCGATGTACAGCAGTACAAACGAATACTTATCTCATTTTTTTATTTACATTCCAAACTATAACGTCATTATTACACCCAATACGGTCTATTACAGGCCAGAACATTATTACGCAGCCAACGCGATGGAGGGTATGACCTTCGAACAGTGGAGCGAACATATTTTGAAAAAGCCACACTTTAATGAGATTATTCCACTTCAAAACTACAAACGTGAAATAAGCAGCAACTTGCGCACCACGGCACCGGCAATCACCTTTCTGCAATCCTTACCACTGAATAGTTTCAATAAACCACAGGCTACCATTGGTGTATTAATTGATGAAGATGAGATGGCAAGCCTGACGCAACATATCGTTGATCAGTATGGCGGCTGGACTTTGGTTAGAGATGCGAACGGTGAAATTATTTTCTCTCGCGGCATTGATGAAGGAGAAGCCCAGCGCCTAGCTCAACATGTTAGTGACGATTCGAATGAGGTACAACCAATTGAAGATGGGCGACTGCTCATATCCATTCATTCCGATCGAAACGGCTGGAGTTATATGGCGGGTATTCCCGAGAAAGCACTTATGACCAATGCAGATCAGATCAAAAAAGTGACATTGGTCTTCACACTTGCAACATTGACGCTTGGCTTAGGTTTTGGACTGATTCTGGCCTATCGAAACAGTGCACCCATCTATAAACTGTTGTCTGCCTTCCGAGAACAAGTCAGTGAGCCTTCAGATAAAAGGCGTAATGAGTATGATTTTCTGGCAAGCCATATTCATCATTTGATCGCTAATAATCAATCGTTGGAAAACGCGCTGAATGAACAAATTCCTCTCTTGCGAGACGGATTCATCAAACGTTTGCTTACAGGTGAGTTCTATACTACTCGTGAGCTGGAAGCCATTTCTTCTCAGACACAACTTTCCATTGAGAACAGCCAGGGAATCACTGGTCTGCTCAAGGTGAACGGTTATGCGAGTCTGGATAGTGAAGAAATGATTCAGGAGCTTGGTGTGGCGAAATTGATTATCCGACAGACGATGACAGAATGGAATGCCGATGTGCTGATAACAGACTGGGGCACAGATCAGATTGCTTTTATATGTCCTGTAACTGACATGCGGCTGGATAAAGTGATCCTTCATTGTGAGTCTGAACTCAGCAGATTAACCGAACTTATTTATACGGAATACCGGATATCAACAACAATCGGCACCGGAGCTGCATACGAAGTTTGGAACGACGTAGGCCGTTCATTTGATGAAGCCAAACAGGCCATGGAATATGCGATTCATATGGGAGTGGATGAACTCGTCCGATTCGAAGATACATTGAAAGAAAATGAAATGTACTATTATCCCATTGAGTCAGAACAGCGCTTGCTGAATACGATCAAGGCAGGAGAACTGGAAGAGTCTCTTCGTATTTTGGATCAGCTGTTTGGACGCAATTTCGAAGAACGCGAACTTTCCTATGAGATGGCACAGCAATTTATTATGGAGTTAAAGGGAACATACCTCAAACTGGATGAACCCAAAATCAAACACGATGATTCCTTTGCAGAAGAATACAAAAACGGTGTCACCAGTATTCAGATTACGGATTCCATTGCCGCCTTGCGGGGTAAATTCAAGCGCTTAACCGAAGACATGTGCAAAGAAGTGCTTCGGAAGAGATCATCTACACATGCGGATACCGTACAAGAAATTACGTGTTACATTGAAAATCATTATGGCGATGCGAATTTGACGATCTGCCGGATTTCCGAACATATGGGGAAATCCGAAAAATTCATCTCCCAACTATTCAAAGAACACACCGGAGAGAATCTTTCCGATTATGTGGAGCGGGTGAGAATCAATGCAGCATCTGAACTGCTTCGGGAAAGTGATCAGACCATCGATGAAATTGCACTTTCCACCGGATATAACAGTGCGCATTCATTCCGCAGAGCATTTAAGCGTGTACGCGGCATTTCACCAAGTGTATTTCGGAAGATGGATAATTAGGTCGGTAAATGTACGCTGAAAATATAGTATCTATACGTATAATGTACGCTGATTTCCGAGATGTACCTTTACGATTCCCTCAGCTCGAACTTATGATATGGGCACAAAGAAAGCGCTACCAAATAAAGGTGACGCTCACTTCAACCATAGGGTTCACAGACTGGGGGGATGATTCTGAGAACAACAATTACAAGTGAAAGCAAGTCCGGTGTGAAGGAGCGCAAGCGATCAACGTTACAGCATGCGCTAGCCAGAAGTTTCAGGAGGCATTGGCAGTTATATCTGCTTATTTTGCCTCCGGTGGTGTATTTTATCGTTTTCAAATATGTACCGATGGTGAATACGGTCCTCGCATTTAAGGATTATAACGTCATCAAAGGAATATGGGGGAGCCCTTGGGCTGGCACCAAGTATTTCGACCTGCTTTTCCAGAATCCCGCTTTTATGATGTTAATCAAAAATACGCTTCTCATCTCATTTTACAGTCTCATCGTCGGATTCCCGATCCCGATTTTGCTCGCACTGGCATTGAATGAAATCAAAAACATGAAGTTCAAGAAAACCGTGCAGATGGTAACCTACGCACCTTATTTCATATCCACGGTGGTTATGGTATCGATTATCATGTTATTCCTCTCACCGAGGCTTGGTATTGTCAATACTATAGCAGGCGCACTTGGCTTTGAATCGGTGAATTTCCTTGGTAATCCAGACATGTTCCGGTCGATCTATGTCTTTTCTGATGTGTGGCAGAGTATGGGATATTCAGCAGTCATCTATCTGGCTGCGCTTGCCGGTATTGACCCTTCATTGTATGAGGCCGCCAAAGTGGATGGGGCCAATCGGCTACAGAAGATTATTAACGTGGATTTGCCCGGCTTGTTGCCGGCAGCCGTCATTATTTTGATACTAAGTGTCGGAAATATCATGGCGGTGGGATTTGAGAAAATATATCTTCTGCAAAATCCTCTAAACTTGTCGGCTTCCGAGATTATCTCAACGTATGTGTACAAAATGGGACTACTCAATGCGAACTATAGCTTCGCTACAGCAGTTGGTTTGTTCAACTCAGTCATTAATCTCATCTTATTGTTAACTGTCAATGCAGCCGCAAAACGGCTGTCCAATACAAGCCTATGGTAACCACACGGAGGGGAGGAGACTTGAAGGATGTCTAATTTACAATCACAGGCAGGTCGTTCACGAGCGAACAAAAACCCTGTTATTAGAGAATCGCTTGGGGATCGTCTGTTTATTACGGCAATCTACATCATTCTGTCACTCGTGCTGGTTGCTGTGCTGTATCCATTGATCTACATCGTAAGTTCATCACTCAGCAGTCCGTCAGCCGTTTCTTCAGGCAAAGTATGGCTCTGGCCGGTTGATCTGTCATTCGAAGGGTACAAAGCTGTATTGCGAAATGAACAAGTGCTTATGGGATATGCAAACTCATTGTTTTATACAATTTGCGGTACGTTTATCAGCGTAGCGTTAACGATTATGATTGCTTATCCATTGTCCAAAAAGACTTTTGTCGGACGCAGCACGCTGATGATTTTCATTACGTTCACGATGCTCTTTGCTGGTGGTTTGATTCCAACGTATCTGGTTGTTAAATCCCTGGGACTCATCGATACACGCTGGGCACTTCTGATTCCAAATGCGATCTGGGTGTGGCAAGTCATTATTGCGCGAACCTTCTTTCAAAATTCCATACCGGATGAGCTGTCAGAAGCGGCTGATATCGATGGGTGCAGTGATATTCGGTTTATCTTCAGTGTCATATTACCACTTGCCAAGCCCATTGTGGCCGTGCTGTCGTTGATGTACGCGGTTGGTCAATGGAACGCCTATTTCGATGCACTGATTTATCTGAAATCGCAGTCGCTCTACCCGCTACAGCTGATTTTACGAAGTATTCTTATTCTTGGTAGCTCAGGCAATATGGACGCTTCCGAAATGATTAAACAACAGCAAATGGCTGAACTGATGAAGTACTCCTTGATTGTCATGGCTAGCTTGCCTGTTCTGATCATCTATCCTTTTGTACAGCGTTATTTCGTGCAAGGCATGTTAATCGGCTCAGTTAAAGGATAAGTTCAATCACAACTTTCATGAGGGAGAGGATTTTATTGAGGAAAACAAGTGCATGGATGCTCGCTTGTGTGTTGCTTCTTACGTTGGTACTTGCAGGTTGCTCGTCTTCGGAAAAAGGCAGTGGGGAAGTAGATGCAAACGGAAAAGTCCCAATGAATGTATTTGTGCACCAAGGATCGGATATGAACCTGGCTACGAATAAATTCACTAAGAAGATGGAGGAAAAGTTCAACATCAAATTTAATTGGACGACAGTTCCTTTTGACGGAGCAGCAGAAAAAAGACAGATTTCCCTTGCTTCCGGGGATTATCCAGATCTGTACCTGCTTATCCCTTGGGTGGATCGTTTCTCACAGACAGACTTGTTGAAGTTCGGGCAACAGGGTGTAATTCTGCCGCTGAACGATCTGATTGATCAGCATGCGCCTAACATCAAGAAGGTGCTGGATAGCAATGAGTATTACAAAGCGATGAATACCGCGCCTGACGGTAAAATATATGGACTGACCGGGCTGAATGAATGTTTCCACTGTTCGTATCCTAACAAGATGTGGGTCAATACCAAATGGATGGAGCAGCTGAATATCAAAGAACCAACAACGACAGAAGAGTTCCGGGAAATGCTGAAAGCGTTTAAAACAAAAGATCCGAACGGAAATGGCAAGGCAGATGAAGTACCACTGAGTGGTTCAACAGAGAACTTTGGTGTACACATTATTCCATACCTGATGAATGGTTTCATCTATGACGATGACCGGAATTACCTCATTCTGAATCAAGGCAAAGTGGAAACGGTAGCGAATAAACCGGAGTGGAAAGAGGGTCTTACGTACATCAAATCTTTATATGACGAGGGCTTAATTGATCCGGGTGCTTTTACACAGAATGTCGGTGCCTTTAAGAAAATTGGAGATAATGCCGATGCGCAGCTTCTGGGTGCAGGAGCGGCTATGCATCCTTCCTTGTTCGTGACTACAGCTGAAGGGTCACCGTACGGCAATGATTATAATCCGATTCCACCATTAAAAGGGCCTAACGCTGAATATGCATCATACAACTATCCGGTTGATCCTGGTGCAACATTTGTTTTAACGAACAAAGCCAGTGAGCAAACGCAGATTACAGCCATAAAAATGCTGGATTACTTCTATACGCAAGAAGGAGCTATGGCTTCATATCTGGGCGAAGAGGGCACAAGCTGGCGCAAACCGGAAGAGGGGGAAGTAGCCCTGAACGATCAGGTGCAACCACTCTATAAAGCCATTCCGCTTCCATCCGGGGAAGAGCCTCGGAATGACAGCTGGTCTGCGCTGAGCCAGTACAATCATCACCGGGCATATCGTGATGCAGAAGTACAGGGAACAGACATCTATGCTAATGATGGGTATGAACGTCGCCTGTACGAAGCTACATTGCTGATGGAAGGCAAGGAACCAAAAGAGGTATTCCCGCATTGGGCATTATGGGTTGATCCGTCCCTTGCGGATGAAACGAGCATGATGCAAACCAACATCAAGGATTATATTGACCAGAATGCGTTACAATTTGTTACAGGCGCAAAGAGCTTGGATAAAGACTGGGATGCGTATGTGAAAGGACTGGAAGGACTGAATATGAATCGTTATCTGGAGATTATGCAGTCCGCTTATGATGCTTCATCCGTATCATCCAAGTAAAGAGAAACGAATAAAAGACGAGCCAGACCACGAATATGAGGTCTGCTCGTCTTTTTAATCGTCATTAATCTAAAGCCAATGAAGGGTTAGAGATGCAGAGATAGCGCCAGAGTTCATTTCTTAGTAAATCCGATATCTTCCGCTTAATGCAAGCATCGTGAAGAAATAAAGACAGTTATCATAATAGCGACTTTTACCCTGGCGGAGAGGGGTGCTCCAGAATAGCCGGACAAAAGCATCGGCATGTAGACCATCTGCTGCCAGTGAAGCCATTGCGTTGGTGGCCAGCAAACCTATAGGATGTAGTGCGGGTTCGTCAAAAGGCTTACCTTCAATCGTGTAGCGGCGATAATCTGCTACGTCGATATTACTAAAAAAGGCTTGAATCCGACTGGATTGCTTCACTTGCCACGGATCTTTACGGAACCATTCCCAGTCCAGTGCGATATTCGCAGCGACACGGTAGGCATCACTATAGAAGTGCCTGAAATCCCCATGCGGCTGAATCGGAGCAGGGGTACCATCATAATTGGCATATTCCGGAGAAAGTCCGGTTATTGGATGACAGGCTGTACGCAAGTAAGCCCGGCTTGCTTCGGCAGCTTCTTTCCAGAATGTCTGATCTGCTTCATTTGCGTACTGGGCAAACAGTTCGTAGAAATGGGGGAGATGATAGGAAGGATCACTAAAAGGAGTCTCGGGAATGAACTTGATCAACTTGTTGCTCGGCTCCCACATGGGATCTCCTTCGCCTTCTTCGCCCTTATGCACACAGGCATGAAGGATCTTTCGGGCTTGAGATTTATAATCATAAGGAGCGGGTCCATCTCCCCAGCGATTGGATGCAAAGAACAAAGCCATAGCAAAAAACTCTTCGCCATCAGGAGCAGGCCCTGGAGATAGACTAGTCCCGTCAGGCTTGCAGTGCCACGCAAAATAATCCTTGTACCGTCCTTCTGTATGCTGCATGTACGTCACTGCATAATTCCACAAACGGTCAAATTCCTCTTTCTTATCCATCTGTACAGCCATCATCATGCCGTACGACATGCCTTCGGAACGAACATCGTCGTTACCCGTATCCAGCATATAAGCTTTGTCTTCGCCAACAGGATAGTAAATTCGTGTATGTTCGTCTCCATAGAACAGATCATTCCAAGTCTGTTCCAGTCTTGCGTTGATTTCTTCTTCGCTATACCCTAAATTGTGAAAAAGATTGACATATGTACCGGTCTCATAAGCGCCTTTTCCTGTGATATTCATGAGTTCCTCCTTCAAAATTGCTTCTATATGCAAGTATATCATTCGTAATACTACTCAAATTAAAGCGTTTACATGGAAAATTATAGGTGTGTTATTCCATCTATTTCCATTTTGTGATATGGATGATATATTTAGTCAAGTCCTATAATTTATCAGGTTGTTGTTAAATTATGTAAGCGCTACACTCGGAGAGAAGGAACCGCCTGATATCGACATCAATCAAGTCCAGGTTTCTTCACATAGTAATACTCAGAGTGCAAATTTTCGCTGGAAGGTTGGTGAGGATGTAACATGCTTGGCGATTCAGGAGATGTAGATGAGAATCAAGGGACCCATGCACCACGTGACCCCGTAGGAGTTACTGTTTCATCATTTGAGGCTGAATTTGATTATAACTCTCCGACTTATCTTGACATGATCGACAGATCACTCCTGAATTTAGGGAACAACGTCAGATTAAAGAGAGCTATCGAAAAAGCTAGACGTGGTGAACCTGTTGTCATTGCTTTTATTGGGGGATCGATTACTCATGGTGCTGGTGCGACACCGATTCATCTCCAAAGTTATGCCTACCACTCCTATGAACACTTCAAAAAAATGTTCGCTCCTGTGGACAGCGATGCAGTGCAGCTGATCAAGGCGGGTGTAGGCGGGACGCCTTCGCAACTTGGCGTCATTCGTTATGAGCGGGATGTGCTCCGGGATGGCAGCGTGCAGCCGGACATTGTCATTATCGAGTTTGCGGTAAACGATGCTGACGATGAGACGCGTGGAAACTGTTACGAAAGCTTAGTGTTGAAAGCGCTTGCTTCAGATAACGAGCCAGCGGTCATCCTGCTTTTCAGTGTGTTCAAAAATGATTGGAATCTTCAGGACCGTCTCGCTCCTGTGGGCTTTCATTATGATCTGCCTATGGTGAGCATGAAGGATGCTCTTGTAGAGCAATTTCAGAAAACGAAAGATGAAGGTGGCGTTATATCTAAAGAACAGTACTTCCATGATATTTATCATCCTACCAATGTGGGACATCGGATCATGGCGGACGCACTGGGGAATTTATTTCGTGTTACAGATCGTACAAATCTCGATCAGAAAGAAGATGAATTAACGGAGTTACCGATTATTGGAAATGATTATGTGAATGTCAAACTGTTGGATCGGAAAAACGGAGAACAGATCGCCCAGATTGAACCAGGCAGCTTCTGTCTCATAGATAGTGAGCTACAGATGACCGAGATGGACGATCATGATTATGGTACACCGCTTTTTCCGAATAACTGGATGTATGTTCCTGGTGAAACAGCAGGTGACAAAGGTTTCGAGCTGCATTTGCGGTGCAGCCGGCTCATCCTGATCTTTAAAGACTCGGACAGTGATAAGTTCGGAACGGCCCACATTAAAGTGGATGGGGAACTTGTCAAAGAGGCGGATCCGCACCAAGTAAACTGGACCCACTGCCATGCCATGCTTCTATTCAGTAACAAAGAAGTGGGAAAACATGTTATCGAGATTGACATGGCACCTGGACAGAAGGACAAGCAGTTCACGATTTTAGGTTTTGGTTACGTTGATTAGCGGGAACTTGATTTGAGGTTTAGAGGACTTTGCTAACCGTGAAGGGAGTGAGACGAATGATAGCTTCAGCATCTGCTGGTTTTGACCAGTATCGTGATAACATAACACGCGGCGTAGTTGAAACGATAGAGTATGATTCCAAGACGGTTGGCAACGTGCGTAAAGCGATGGTATATACGCCGCCTGGCTTTTCTTCGGAGCTTACCTATCCTGTACTATATCTGTTGCACGGAATTGGAGGGGATGAGAAGGAGTGGCATACCTATGGCTCTCCAGCAATCATCCTGGACAACCTCTATGCCGATCAACTCATCCAGCCAATGATTGTTGTTTGTCCTAATGGGCGCGCAATGTCTAATGACCTTGCAGAAGGTGACCTCTTTGATCCTGAGAAAATTCGGGCATTTGAACACTTTGAATCGGATCTCATTCAGGATCTTATCCCGTATATGGAGTCCCGTTACCCGGTAGCTCAAACGAGGGACAAAAGAGCCATTGCAGGCTTGTCCATGGGTGGAGGACAGTCTTTAAACATTGGACTACGTAATCTGGATCATTTTGCATGGGTCGGTGCCTTTTCAGCAGCGCCGAACACCAAAGCACCGGAAGTTCTTGTTCCAGACCCTGCTAAAGCGACATCACTTCTGTCATTACTCTGGGTGTCTTGTGGTGATCAGGATAATCTGATTCAGATTAGTGTTGATGTTCATGAGTATATGAAGCAGTATGGCGTACCTCATATTTGGTATGAAGAAAGCGGAGGGCACGACTGGCCCGTGTGGAAAAATGATCTGTTTCTTTTTTCCCAGCGCCTCTTCAGATAAGTAAACTACAAAAAATAAAAATATCAGGAGGGTTTTCCCTATGTTCAAATTCGGCAAAAAATTGTTGACGGTTGTTCTTGCAGCTTCCATGAGTTTTGGTGTATTCGCCGCTACGACAGGTGCTACAGATTACTGGCAGAACTGGACAGATGGCGGGGGTAACGTTAATGCTGTGAACGGTTCTGGTGGAAATTACAGCGTAACTTGGCAAAATACCGGGAATTTCGTCGTTGGTAAAGGTTGGACTTACGGCACGCCTAATCGAGTAGTTAACTATAATGCTGGTGTATTTTCACCTTCCGGCAATGGTTATCTGACGTTCTATGGCTGGACCCGTAATGCGCTTATTGAGTACTATGTGGTAGATAACTGGGGCACATACCGCCCGACAGGAACTTACAAAGGCACGATGACTAGTGACGGTGGTACGTATGACATTTATACTACCATGAGATACAATCAGCCATCGATTGACGGGTATTCAACATTCCCTCAATATTGGAGTGTAAGACAATCTAAACGTCCAATCGGTGTAAACTCCCAAATTACGTTCCAGAATCACGTAAATGCGTGGGCGAGCAAAGGAATGTACTTGGGTAACAGCTGGTCGTATCAAGTTATGGCAACTGAAGGATATCAAAGCAGCGGTAGCTCAAACGTGACTGTTTGGTAAGCGCTCTCCTTTCAAACGACTAGTCTACAACACAGGCAAGGCAGGTCTGTGATCTGTCTTGCTCTCTATTTCAGTATCAAAGTCAAAGGAGACATATCGATGAGAAAGTGGTTTATATTGCTGCTCATAGCAGCAGTTGCCGGTCTAAGTGCTTGTTCAACGAGCAGTAATACCACTGTAAGCGATGATCTTGTACTGGTTGAAGGAGGTAAATTCAAGACTAGCAAATCAAGCTATACTGATAAGGACATTACACTGTCTGACTTTTATATTGGCAAATACGAGGTGACACAGAAGCAGTGGATGGAAGTTATGGGGGACAATCCCTCTGGTTTTAAAGGTGAAGAGCGGCCCGTTGAACGAGTGACCTGGTATGATGCAATAGAATATTGCAACGCACGGAGCGTTAAGGAAGATCTGAAGCCGTATTACACCGTCGATAAAGAAACTATGGACCCCGAGAATAAAAATGGAAATGATAATATAAAATGGACAGTAACCATAAATGAAGAAGCAAACGGGTATCGCCTGCCAACTGCAGCAGAGTGGGAATACGCGGCGAGTGGAGGCCAGAAAAGCCAGAATTATACCTATAGCGGAAGCAACAATCCAGATGAAGTGGCATGGTACTGGATGAATGCCGGTGAAAAACCGTTAACAGGAGACTGGAATTGGCCTGCCATCGAAAACAATCGAAATCAAACGAAGCCAGTCGGTCAGCAAAAGGCCAATGAACTAGGCATTTATGATATGTCTGGTAATGTTAGAGAATGGTGCTGGGAATGGCACAGCCATCCGGAAACCCCGGACAACACCTGGAGAGTCAGCAAGGGAGGCGGCTGGGTCAGTAGTGTAAATACAGCAGAGATTTCATATCCAGGAAAATTCGATGCGAATGGCCTTGGTCCCGATCAGGGATTACGAGTCGTGCGTAATAAATAACGAGGCCCGTTCATTTAAAATGGGCCTTTTGGCATTTCGTCACGGAAAGGCAGACCAATCTTTAAAAATGAATATGCTTTCTTTAAACTTTGCTATAGTTCATTCTTCGTACTGGATATAAAATGGAAACACCAACCAATGTAAGCGCTTTATAAGATGATGAAATCGCTCACATGCTGTTAAATCTAAGAGCGAAAGGGAGTTGCATTGATTTGTTTACATGGTTGGAATCAAAGGTGGAGGTGTATTGATGAAGAGGAAGACATGGTTCACATTAATGGTATCGGGTGTGGTTTCACTATTTATTTCGGTAAGTGCTTTCGCAGGGTGGGTGTTTTGGGAACCACTGACGTATCACAATGCAAGCACTTGGCAGAAGGCTGATGGGTATTCCAACGGTTCCATGTTCAACTGTACGTGGCGGGCGAATAATGCTAATTTTACGAATGACGGCAAGCTGCGGTTGAGTCTGACAAGCCCTTCAARCAACAAGTTTGATTGTGGAGAATATCGGTCAACGAATACTTACGGGTATGGTCTGTATGAAGTAAGCATGAAACCTGCTAAAAATACAGGGATTGTATCCTCCTTTTTCACCTATACCGGTCCTGCTCATGGTACACAATGGGATGAGATTGATATCGAGTTCCTAGGGAAAGACACAACGAAAGTCCAATTCAATTATTATACAAACGGCGTTGGAAATCATGAGAAAATCGTAAATCTGGGCTTCGATGCGTCCCAGGGATTCCACACGTATGCGTTTGATTGGCAGCCAGGTCACATTAAGTGGTACGTCGACGGTGTGCTTAAACATACTGCTACAACCAATATTCCGAAAACACCAGGTAAAATTATGATGAATATCTGGAATGGAACTGGTGTCGACAGCTGGCTTGGGTCATATAATGGTGCTAATCCATTGCATGCCGAATATGATTGGGTGAAATATACGAGTAATTAACAGGAGATCACGATCACATACAACCAGCGCAATAAACTGCATGAAACAGAGGAGCGGATTACTTCCGAATTCCTCTGTTTTTTTATGATCATTTTCAACCTTTACAGAACAAACGAAACGTAAGATGATGAAGGAAAAGGGTGAAGTCGATTTCACTTCGAGAGGATGGAAACCATGAGTATGAATAACAACAACGATACCAATAACAACCAATCATCTGAGCAGTTTATCGAGCTGTTAGGTCAACCATATGATGCCAAACAGGTACAATCCTTTCTTGAACCCTTCGGTGTAAAAAGAATTGCGAAGCCTGATGGTCCTTTTCAGGATGACATCATCTGGTCTGTTAAAGCATCGGTGCGTATTGATGTGTATCGATCCCCCAAGATCAATACATTAACCGGACGTGATGATCTTCCAGCGGATGATTGGATCATTGGAGCTATTCATTTTCTTGCACCGGGTTCGGACGATCGAATTCAAAAACCGTTTGCCGGACAATTGCCCAAAGGGATAACGATGACTGCAACACCTGACGAATGGATTAAAGCATATGGTCAACCGGATATCTGTGAGCAAGGTGACTGGCATGGCGGCAGTGGTCCTTATCTGGCATGGCGTAAATCTGACATCAATATTTCAGTCGAATATGAAACGGAAGAGGACAGCAGTGTAATCACATGTGTTAAGTATTGCTTAATTGGTTGCATGGGCGCCTGGACGAGTGATTACCCGAAAGTGTTTGCTCCCTAATAACTAGAAAGACAGAAGTAAGACGTTGTACTAATACAACATCTGTATTCACTTTTTAATATCCTAAATAAATACAATAAATGTTGCAATATTAGTATGGGCATTCATATGGTTCATTCATTATGATGGACTCTGTAGACAACATCACTACATACAGGGGGACACACAAGTTGAGAACAATCAAGAAAAGAAAGATTGGCGGTTTGGCTTTGGCAGGAATGTTGGCGCTTACAGCAGTTCTAAGCGGATGTAACAGTGGAGCAAGTAAAGAGGCTGCACCAAGCACACCGAGTGCTGCACTGGAATTGAAGGACGGGAAGTATGATCCACCCGTCAAACTTACTTATTTGCGTCCTTGGGGACCCGAAATCAAATTCAAATCTGGTGAAGATCAGGACAATAACGTGCACACAAAATGGGCAAAAGACAAGCTCGGTATTGAATTGAAAAATCAATGGGTGTCACCATCGACCAACAACGCGTTTGAAACGAAGCTGCGCTTGTCGCTGGCTTCCAATGCAGAAATGCCGGACATCATCTCGTATCGCGGTGACTTCAATCTGGCACGTGAGTTGATTGAAACGGGCAAGTTCGTTGATGCTGGTGAATTGTTTGATCAATATGCAAGTGAAACTTGGAAAGCTGCCGTGAATGAAGATCCTTCCGTATGGTATCCTTACATGCAGGATGGTAAACGGATTGGTATTCCGATTCTGGATTACTCCTACAATAGTGATCCAGTGATGTGGATTCGCGAAGATTGGATGAAGAAGTTTAATTTGAAAGCACCTGAAACGCTGGCTGATCTTGAAGTGATTATGGAAACGTTTACGAATAAAGACCCGGATGGGAATGGTAAAAAAGACACCTACGGTCTGACCATCGGCTTCAAAAACTGGCTCAGCACATGGATGTCTGATGCAGGTTGGGTCTTCGGAGCCTACGGCACGATGCCAAATCAGTGGAATCTGAACGCAGAAGGTAAACTGGAATACGGTTCTGTAAATCCAGGAGCAAAACAAGCTTTGGCAACACTGGCTGACTGGATGAAAAAAGGATACATTCCAGAAGAAGCCGGGGTATACGATGAAACCAAAGCAGCAGAAGAGTTTACGGCAGGTAAAGCAGGCATTGTTGTCGGACCTCACTGGATGCCATCATGGCCGCTCGAAGATGTGAAGAAAAACAATCCGGAAGCGGAGTACAAAGCTTACCCGATTCCATCTGGACCTGATGGCAAGGCTGGCAGACGCGGTACCGCGAACGACAACGGTGTAGTTCTGATTAACAAAGATATGAAGAACCCAGAAGTCTTTTTCACATATCAAAACTACCTGTTTGATCATTATGCAAATCCAAAAGCAGGTGATGAATTCGAACATGGCTTCGCTGAAGGTTATGACTGGGCAATGAAAGACGGCAAACCAACAACGGATGCTAGTGTGACAGGCGGTTATGCTCCTGAGAAATACACCTTAACGTTTGATGGTGCACGTATCCCGAGTCTGAACATGACTACGCTTGCGAAGTTTGCTAACGGTGAAGAAGCAACAACACCATTCGAGAAAAAACTCAAGTCTGGCGTGCCGGCACCAATGGTGGAAGCAGCCAAGATTGTTCAGGATCAAAAAGATATCTCTTTAAAACAGATGTTCACAGGTGCACCAACGATGTCAATGCAAATGAACAACGACATCTTAACCAAAATGGAGAAGGATCTGTTCTCGCAAATCATCTATGGTAAAGCTCCGATCGATGCTTTTGATACGTTTGTAGAGAAGTGGAACTCTTCCGGTGGTGATCAAAATACGAAGGAAGTTAATGAGTGGTACCAATCTGTTACTAGCGGAAAGTAAGTACGAGTTAAGCAACTAAATCTTATCCGCTATTTCGTTCTAACCAAGCTGCTGAAGCAGGTAGGAAAGTACAAAGAAAAGGCCTTGCTGGAAATCATTCCAGCGAGGCCTTTTTGCTTCAAACCGGCAGATTCTCTCTATATTCCTGCGGTGTCAGATCGTAAAACTTTTTAAATACCCGAATAAAATATGCCGTGTTGTTGTAACCCACAAGCTCCGCAATTTCGAATACCTTGGCGCTTGACGAGCGCAAATAGTAAGCAGCTTTTTCCATCCGTAAACGATAGACATAAGCTGTCAACGCTTCTCCAGTCTCCGCCTTATACACTTTGGAAAGATACACAGGGTGCAGGTGGACATGTTCGGCAATAGCCGGTAAGGAAACATCGGAAGCCAGATGCAGGTCCACAAAGCTTTTGACACTGCGAACGATGGTACTGTGATTGTCCTTAAGCTCTTGTTCTGCGTCTTCACTGATGGAATGCAGTGTGCGGATCGACCAGTCTTTCAACTGCTGGGCGGTAGCATAGCTTGGAGCTTGAAAGTATTTATACGTTTCGGCAGGCAGGACAGAAGAAATTTGTTTTCCGTTCTTATGGATGATATAAGCAAAAGCTCCTGCCAAGGCATGATAAACCTCAATCGTCGTTTCTGCGATATCATGATGCTGCGCCGATTCGAGCAATTCTTCGAAAATAACCTCAATCTTCTTTTCCACATCGTCAAAGCGACCAGCTTCCAAAAGACTGATTAGGGTTGGAGGCTTGTACAGAGAGCGGATGGCAGGGAGGGGGTGTACATCCTTATCATCTGAAGCCGTAATGAACAAGCCCTGTGCATGTCCCATACGTTTCCGCATGGATCTGACAGCACCCTCATAAATTTCTCCAATTTCATTAGGGAACTTGCCCCAGTGAGAGACTGCGATTGAAATAGCCCCTTTTAAATATAACTGAACGTTTGTCTGAATTTGGGCAGCGTAATGTTCCAGCAGCGCTTGAGGTTTTTCCTCTTTGCTCACACTTTGTGTGCCGCCTTTTTTGACACTAACCAGTACAACCAAATAATCATGGACATCCCGTGTATGCCACATATGAAAATGCTGCTGCGTCACCTCGCTGATAATGTTGCTAATGGCATACTGCATTAGTGAAAGATCATTGTCAGCCATCTCGGATAGATGTTCTTCCATTCGAATGACTAGCATGCCCAGCTCCTCACCAACCGAATAAGGCAGATTTAGCAATTCCAGCTTGTCTGCGAGCGTTGAGGGAGAATAGGTTTTGCCTGTCAGCAATTCATGAAGCATCGTAGATTGCAATAATGGTAAGTTATCCTGGAATGCATGTAAGGCACGTTGATAAGAGGCAGCCGCTTCCCATTTTTGTTTGATCCGGTCAACAAGCCGCTGTACGGTTTCGATTAGGTCCTCATCACTTACAGGCTTGAGCAAATAATCAAAGCTTTCCTGAGCCATCGCTTGTTTCGCGTATTCGAAGTCGGCAAACCCCGAGAGTAAAATGGTCTRCACATGTGACCATTTTTCGTGAATTGCCGTGATCAACTCAATACCGGACATCTCCGGCATGCGAATATCAGTGATGACGATATCAATATCATGATTCTCCATAATTTCCAGTGCTACGGCACCTGACAACGCTTCGTGTACAGTACCGATTCCGCAACTCTCCCACGGAATGGTTTCCGCTAGCGTTTCTACAACCGAACGTTCATCATCAACCAACAAAATTTGTAACATGTACTTCACCTACTCATTGATATTGTTGTACCATGTAATGCTTACTTTGACGCCTCCGCCAGGCGTATGTTCATAGCTTAGACCCGCATCTTCACCATACAAAAAAGACAAACGCTGATGAACATTCCAAGTTCCGCATCCCATGTTGCCATCGAGCGGTTTGTTAAGATTATCAACCAACTCTTGCATCTGATTCTCGGTCATACCCAGCCCGCTGTCCTCGACGGTGATCGTACAGAATTCCTCCGTATGATGACCTGTTATGTTGATATGACCGTCTTCAGTACGGGGCTCAATGCCATGAATGATAGCGTTCTCAACGATAGGTTGTAAGCTTAAACGGGGTAACGTTTTATGCAGCATATCGTCCGGCACATTGATGGTGAAATGCATGCGTTCCAGCCGAAGTGCCTGAATTTCCAGGTAATTTTTCACCATAGTCAACTCTTCTTTGATGGTGGCCTGATCATTTTCGGACCTTGTGATGTACCGATAATACTCACCTAAATTAAGCGCCATCGCCACAACGGCTTTCTCATTTTTCATCCTCGCCATATTTTTGATGTAGAAGAGGCAATTGTAAAGAAAATGCGGATTAATCTGTGATTGTAACTGCTTCAGTGTGGCCTCACGTCTTCGGAGTTGTTCTTCGTACACGTTCTCAATCAACTCCTGAATTCGCTGTGCCATGATGTTAAATCGTGCAAACAATAAACTGAATTCATTACGTGAAGAATGATGTAATCGAACAGAGAAATCTCCAGTCGACAAACGGTTCGTTCCCTTCACCAGTTGAAGCAATGGGAGCTGCACGCTACGATACAGCACATACAACACCACAACACTCATGGCAATTAGAACGGCTATGGAAGCGTAGAATAGATTACGACTATTTGTAATCGGCCCTAGAATTTGCTGCATAGGCACGTAGTCTACATAGTACCATCCCAGACTGCCTGACTGTATGTACGAAACATAGTATTCTGTGCGGTCAAGCGTCGTAGTGAATCCGCCTTTTCCCTGCAACGGCATCTCTTTCAGCTTCGACTGAATCGCAGTCAATGTGCCATTTCCACTCGTGTTGCTAATTAAGCCAAACTCGGGATGGAACATAAAGGGATCACCGTTGTTATTCAATTTGTTCTGATCCAGCATACTGATCAAATGATGTACTGGAAAGCTGATTTTGGTAATCAGTCTCGATTTCCCAGGAGTGTCGATCGCTGTCGTTGGATCGGTCGTGTACCACTCAAATTGATTATGCTTATATGCCCATGATTTCGAAAGTGGCTTGGAAAATTCATCTTCTTCATACGGGATATAAGCATAATAATCCGTGGAAATGACTTTTTGCAACCTCGGAAAATAAAGGGTGATGGTGGAATGCCATTTACTGGCTGCATTGTACAGATTCATTTTTTCAAGAATAGCACTTCCAACTTTGACACGTTCATAAGGCACATCTTTGTAATCCGGCCGCTGATATTCCTGTATGCTCGAATCTTGCCCAATGGACATTCCATATAGAGACAGTTGGTAAATGTTGGATTCTACAGAGTCGGCAAAAGTGGACAAATGATTCATGGTATTGTTCTGAATTTCGTGTTCGATCACCCGTACACTTTCCCGGTTTGAATAGGTGTAAAGAAACAAAACCAGGACAAGCAATGCTACAAACAACAGTGTAATTTTGGTAAAGACATTTAGACGAGCGAACAATGCGTGGCCTCCTCAACTCATTAAAATATTGTTATCGTTGTTGCAATATTAGGATATAGATTGCTAATAACCGTTGCTATAATTTTAATATACAAGTTCATATCCACTTGTAAAATACAAATTTTAGAACATGGGGGATGTAGGGGTGAAGGAACATACGTTAGAAACGCCTCGCAAGGGGCGTGCCATCAAGGCAAGACAACGCTGGAACATGCAACGGAATTGGTCCTTGCATTTGATGCTCGTACCAGCGGTTTTGCTGGCAATTGTATTTCAGTACATACCAATGGGCGGGATTGTGATTGCTTTCCAGGATTTTAAACCATACCTCGGATTTACCGAATCCAAATGGGTAGGTTGGGATAATTTCAAGTATTT
Organism: Paenibacillus sp. 2TAF8; assembly: GCF_052114825.1. NCBI lineage: Bacteria > Bacillati > Bacillota > Bacilli > Caryophanales > Paenibacillaceae > Paenibacillus > Paenibacillus sp. 2TAF8. The sequence continues at coordinate 238,728 of NZ_JBFRFN010000002.1, read as the reverse complement.
ATTTTTATACCCGGATGTAGGCCAGGTCATCTGGAATACACTGGTCATTGCATTTTTCAAAATAATCGCAGGTTTAATTGCTCCATTCCTGTTCGCGATTTTGTTAAACGAAGTTCGTTTAAATGCCTTTAAAAGGGTAAGTCAAACACTGGTGTATCTTCCGCATTTTCTATCATGGGTAATCCTGGGTGGAATATTGCTTGATATTCTTTCGCCGCAGGGCGGCATGGTGAACAAACTGGTGGTTGCACTCGGTGGAGATCCGATCTTTTTCCTCGGGGATGGAACATGGTTTCGGATAACACTGATTGTTAGTGATGTTTGGAAAGAATTTGGCTTCGGCACGATTGTATTTCTGGCTTCTCTGTCCGGTATTAACCCGGCACTGTACGAAGCTGCGGAAGTGGACGGCGCAAACCGGTTCAAACAAACGCTGTTCATTACAATTCCGGCCCTGATGCCAATTACAATCGTACTTATGACACTTTCCATCGGAAACATTTTGAATGCAGGTTTCGATCAGGTGTTCAACCTGTACAACCCGCTAGTTTATGACAAAGGTGATATCATCGATACCTTCGTATACCGTCTTGGTATCCTGAACGGCAAAATGAGCTTTGCAACGGCTGTAGGACTTTTCAAATCGGTCGTGGCAACGATTCTGATCGTTATCTCATATCGCATGGCTTACAAATTGGCGAATTACCGCGTGTTCTAGTAGAGAGGAGAAAAGGGCTTGTATTACAAAACAAAAGGCTATCGAATATTCAGCGTTGCTAACTATATTTTCCTTGGCGTATTATCACTGCTTTGCATTCTGCCTATCATTCATATTTTGGCCGTTTCGTTCAGCAGCATGGCACCAGCATCAGCCAATCTTGTCGGCTTCTGGCCAATTGGCTTTACGACAGATGCATATGTCAAAACGTTCGGCAATTCAAATTTCATTAATTCCTTGCTAGTTTCGGTTAAACGAACAGTCATTGCTACCGTGATCGGTATGGTAATTATGTTACTTACCGCATTCCCGCTGTCGAAGGAAGATCTCAATTTCAAAGGCCGCTCGATCTACACCTGGTTCTTTGTATTTACGATTTTGTTCAGCGGAGGTTTGATCCCGAGTTATATTCTGATTCAAAAACTGGGTCTGATGGATACGATCTGGGCGCTGGTATTGCCAGGTGCACTGTCCGTGTGGAATGTCATTCTGATGATGAACTTCTTCCGCGGTCTGCCTAAAGAGCTGGAGGAAGCGGCTTATCTGGATGGAGCAGGTCACATTAAAACGCTGGCGCTAGTATATATACCGCTGTCCATGCCAGCGATAGCAACCTTATCCTTGTTTACCATGGTAGGTCAGTGGAACTCTTGGTTCGACGGCATGATCTATATGTCCGATGTCAAAAATTACCCACTGGCTTCCTTGCTACAAACCATTATCGTGCAGCAAGACCTCAGTAAAATCAACGTGGACCCATCCATGCTGGAGAATGTTTCCCAGCGTACGGTTCGCGCAGCACAGATTTTCATCGGGGCATTGCCGATTTTGGTCATATATCCATTCTTACAACGCTTTTTCGTTAAAGGTATCGTCATTGGGGCAGTAAAAGAGTAGTACTGCCCTGCAAGTGACCACACATTCTAGGGAGGAATATGAGTGAAAAAAGGGTTGGCTTGTCTCGTAGCAGGAAGCATGATCGTTTCACTGGCAGCTCCGGCTGTAGTCGGTGCAGAACAGATGAAGCAGCAAACGGTAACGGAGCAGGAGCAGGCGTCAAGCCTGCTTCGGGCGCCGTACAAAGATTTGCAAGGGCATTGGGCTGAAAAAGCAGTGATGCGTATGCAGGATATGGCGCTGACTAAAGGTTATGCGGACGGCACATTCAGACCGAGTGAACGTATTAGCCGTGCCGAATTTGTTGTGATGCTCGACCGGGTGTTCGGATTCGCAGGAGGCCCCGGAGCGGCATCATACACAGATGTTAGTGAAAAAGACTGGTATTATGATGCAATCACACGAGCAAGTGGATCTGGCATTATTCAGGGTATCGATGCAACACATCTGTCTCCCCAGCTTCCGATTACTAGGCAAGATGCTGTCGTGATGGCAGATCGTGCTTTTCAACTATCGACAGGCAGCGAGAATCAACCGCTCGGTTCTGCATTTAAAGACGACAAAGATTTAGCTGACTATGCAAGAAATGCGATGAACTACTTCGTGAATAACAAAATTGTAAACGGATACAATGGAAATCTGGCACCTGAATCCAATATTACGAGAGCAGAAGCTGCTACGATCATGTCTACGTTGATAGCAGATATTCATAGCAAACCCGGCACCTATGAATCCAATGTAGATGGAAATCTGATCGTTCGCTCAACCGATGTGACGCTGAAAAATACAACAGTTAACGGAAACTTGCTCCTTACAGAAGCCATTGGAGAAGGTACCGTGGCGCTCGACGGAGTAACGGTCACTGGAAGTGTAATCGTGAAAGGCGGAGGAAGCCATTCTATCGATATTCATAACTCCAAATTGAATCGAGTTGTGGTAGACAAAAACACAAGTTCAGTACATGTGAAGATCACAGGAACAACACAGGTTGAAGAGTTATATGTCGCAAACAAGGCTACAGTTGATTTGTCTGCCGAGGGTACCATTAATTCATTAAAAGTAAACCGTAAAGCCCGTAATACGGCTATTGATAGTAAAGGTCATATCAAGCTTCTAGAAGTTGATGCCGCGAGCGTATCGCTTAATGGGAAAACGGTTGCACTAGGACAATACAAGGATGGCACTACGCCTGGGACAGGACAGTCCGAGCAACCAAATGCTGCTACACCAAGTACTTCTAACGGTGGCAATAATTCTAGTACAGGTGGGGGCGGCTCTTCCAATTCAGGAGGAACGACACCATCCTTACCGGGTAATCCTTCAGGTGAAAAACCGATTCCTGCAACAACGATTCCGGATGAGCATTGGGAAATGGTCTGGAATGATGAATTCAATGCGCCTTCCGTGGATGCATCCAAATGGACCGTGCAGGATACGGAGCTTGTGTATAACAATGAGTTACAATATTACAGCCCGGATAACACACGCATTGTGAAGGACGGCAACCGCAATGTTTTACAGATAGAAGCAAAGCGGGAGCAGAAGGGTAGCAAAAATTATACTTCAGGCAAACTGATTACGAAAGAGAAGGGCGACTGGACGTACGGAAAAGTGGTAGTGAGAGCGAAACTTCCCATCCAACAGGGCATGTGGCCGGCAATCTGGATGATGCCTACGGATGAAGCCCATTATGGAGGATGGCCTGCTTCCGGTGAGATTGACATCATGGAGCTGATCGGCGGTAAAAACAAAGATCACGAGATTTACAGCACCATTCATTATGATTCCAAGAAAGCCGATGGCTCTCACGGACATGATCAAGGCAAGTTCACGTTGCAACAAGGTGAATCTTTTGCCGATGAATATCATGATTTCCAGGTAGAATGGTTGCCTGGCATGATTCGATTCTATGTGGATGGCAAACTGCATCATCAGGTTAACAACTGGCAGACAACGGCGGCTGGACAGCCGGAAAGCTACACATTCCCTGCACCATTTGATCGTCCGTTCTATCTCATTCTCAACCTTGCGGTTGGGGGAGACTGGCCGGGATCACCGGAAAATGATTTTGTTTCCGAGAAGATGAATGTCGATTTTGTGCGAGTGTATTCGTATAAAAATATGGATCAATGGCCTGACGTAACTTCCAGTCCGATTGAGCCTGAGCAGCAGCGCGCACCGCAAGCGGATGATAACCAGATTTATAATGAACGCTTCACTAAAGGTGCAGATGCCAATGGTGTTCCTGTCGATTGGAAGTTCATTACAAATGCTGACGGAGAGGGCAAGGTTGAAGTCGTAGAGGATGAAGCGAAAGGCAAAGCAGCCAAAGTAACGATTGCCAAAGCAGGGACTGAAACGTATTCGGTTCAACTGACTCAAATGCCGATGTATATCAAGAAAGACAAAAAGTATAAAGTTCAGTTTGAGGCAAAAGCTTCTGCAAATCGGGTTATCCGCTCCAAAGTAACTCAGTATGAGAAAAGCTGGACGAACTATTCTGAAGAAAAATCATTTTCAGTCACTACGGATTGGCAACCATATGAATACGAATTCAACATGCGCAATGGTTCAGACAACAATGCACGCTTCGAATTTAATCTAGGATTGAACGAAGGCGATGTATGGGTAACCAATGTAAGGCTAAAGGAAATTGCTGATGCAGATCCACTCCCAGTGGAACGAAAAGCACTCCCGGATGGCAATTACGTATTCAATGGCACATTTGATCAAGGGAAACAACGGCTCGGCTTCTGGAACACTGACATTCAGTCGGGTGCTGAAGCACAGGTATCCGTCAATAACTTCTTGAAATTCCCGATCATGGAGAGACAGCTTGTTGTTGATGTGAAGAAAACAAATGGTCAACCGGAACAGGTTGCCGTCGTTCAGCCTGGTGTGAAGCTGGAAGGTAACACGAGCTACGGGTTCTCGTTTGATGCCAAGGCAGATACGACAGGCGTTATGGATATCGGTTTATCTACCGAGGAGGGCCATAACGTTCAAATTAATCAAGGACAGCAGCTTCAGATCGGGTCTGAGATGAAAACATACACTGGTGAAATTGTGATCGGAGAGGGAGAAGCGACAGCAACATCAGCATTAAAACTTTTATTTGGCGGGGCTACTGGCAAGGTTTATGTCGATAATGTGCGGCTGACGAAACGCGGCAAACCGGTAGCAATTCAGAATTATACTCATATTCCTGCCGCAGATGCTTACGTGATGCAGGGATTACAGCTTGAGAATTCCGATGAAGGCGGCGAGCATGTTAGCTACATGGATGAAGGGGATCTACTTCAATTCAAAATTACTGCAGCGAATGAAGGTGCATATGCCTTCTCAACACGGATGGCAAGCGCAAAATCCGATGCAAAGGTACGTTTTACAGTCAAAGATGAAGAAGGACATACCGTGGCAAGTTCTAATCTGACGTTAGGAGATACAGGCGGCTGGCAAACGTACAAAACAGTATATTTTCCTTCCGTACCTTTAAAAGCAGGAACAACGTATTACGTGAATTTGGAAGGGAACGAATACAACACACGCTGGCTGGACATTTCACAAAGTAAAGTAAAGAACGGCGAGCTGAGTAGAGAAACATCGGATTGGATCCTTGCACCCAACACCAATCCTCCCCATGCGACATATAGCACTGAGCATGGCGTTAGCTTGACTGTGCCTAATGAAACCCAAAATTGGTGGGACGCTATATTACAACAAGGACAGCTCTCGCTTGAAGCAGGTAAGTCGTATCGTTTGAGCTTTGATGCTTCGGCATCGGCACCAAAATCGATGCAGGTGGTTGTATCCAAAACAGGCAGTGATGATGTGAAGTATATGGAACAGACCGCTGAACTGACAACAACGAAACAGCCCTATGCCTATACCTTTACTATGGGAGATACTGCGGATGATGCAGTAATGTTAAACTTCGGTTTAGGAAATCCTGCAGTGCCAACGGGAGATCCTGTTGTATCTATTCAAAATGTAATGTTGTTTGAGGTCAACCCCGGCGCAGATGAGGGAGGTCAGCCTGTACATGTCAATCTGATCAAAAATGGTGACTTTACGCAAGGAACGAACGGCTGGTTCCCATATGCGGCAAGTAATAAACCGGAGGATTTGACCCTCAGCGCGGTAAATCAGCAGTTACTGGCACGGGTTGGTCAAGTCGGAGAGAACCCGTGGGATCGGCAATTGATCCAGGAAGGGTTTGCGATGCAACAGGGCTACACGTATAAGCTTACATTCAAAGCTAAAGCGGATCATGCACGCAAGCTGGGCGTCGGTATTGGCTGGGTGGATGTTGATGCAAATTATAAATGGACTGGATTCTACGGTGATCGAATGGATTTGACCACGGAAGAACAAGAATTCACATTTACGTTCCAGGCGACCGAGGCGAGTTATGCGAACAGCCGAATTGTGTTTGACATGGGTAAGATCAATGGTGATGAAGTAGCAAACACCACGATTACATTGTCTGATGTCAGTCTGATTAATATGGGTAAAACTCAATAAAACGTTACTGTAAAAACTGAGGAACGATTGTTAATGGAGATTTATCCGGATGTAACACAATTATCAGTAATATAGTCCAAGAAGTGACGAAGCAGAGATTCTCTGCTCGTCCTTTTTACTTTATAAATCGTTGGGATTTCCCTTCCATTGACAAATGAATACATTCTAATTTATTTTTAAGTATTGTTGACATTCTATTTTTTGAGTTACTATAAATTTATATTATTTTGCCTGTTCATCTGTCAGTCATTTTTAAGGGGTTCCACCTGTGCGCGAAGCTCCTTCTCAAGAACTGTCTACAGCGCCTGATATCTTGCGCCCTTAAAACTTATTCAAGGAGACTGAGTAGAATCATGAAAGTATTAATTGTGGAAGACTCGATTTTTGTGCAGAAATTGATGAGCAAGTTGATTAGCGATCATATTCCGGATTGCGAAATTCGAACGGCCACCAACGGAGAAGAAGGTTACCAACTTTATCAGGATTACAAACCTGATTTGATAACGACAGATCTTTTGATGCCAGGACTGAATGGTCAGGATATGCTGCGTTTGATACGAGAGAATGATCAGAATGTCAAAATAATAATTTTATCTGCCGATATTCAAAAGGCTACCCGTGAGGAAGTAGAGGAGCTGGGCATTTCAGGATTCCTGAATAAACCGTTAACTGCAGAAAGAGCAGGAACATTGCTCCAAATGATTCAGGTGGCACGTTATGCTGAATGAGCTACAGAAAGATCTGCTTACTGAACTTGTCAATGTTTACGTAGGACAAGCAGCTAATATGTTATCGGAAATTGTAGACAAACATATTGTACTCAATATCCCCGAGGTTGAGCTAATCTCCATTTCGGAAGTAGATCCTGAGGATCGAAGGTACAACATTTTATTTGCGGAAGGCCATCTCTTTCGTTCATCGTTGCAGTTCGGGTATCAATTTCAAGGCAAAGCTTTCCTAATGTTCCCTGCCGAGCAGGCAAAAGTTTTAGCGAATATGTGTCTCGGAGAATTGACAGAGAACGTGGATGCAAACGATTCTCGATTAATGGATACGGATCTCGATGTGTTGCAGGAAATCAGCAATGTGCTGCTCAATGCCATTATTGGCGAATTCGGGAATTTTCTCGAAATAAAGCTGGAGTATGTACTGCCTGATATTGAGCTGCTTCATGTTACACGAACTGATCCGCAAATTTTGCTTCAGAATGAAGTTTACATATTGGTACTGCATACCTCCTTTTTGCTTGCGGATACAGATGTAAAAGGAATTATCGTTATTGCATTGAGCATGGATTCCATCTCCAGTCTGCTGGATAAGATAAATGCTCTACTGGGAGGATAACCATGAATAATCTCATTGTACAAGCGCTGAACAAAACCAAAATGGGCATTATGATTGTCGACAAACAATTGAAAATTCTCGTGTGGAATGGTTGGTTGGAACGTTTAACAGGTATGCTCGCTGGAGACGTGCTGGGTAAAAACCTTCTGGAGATTTGCCCCAGATTCAAGGCTAATATGTATATGAGCATCATACAAAATGCGCTGTATCACGGGCAGAGCAGGTTCTGTTCCAGCGCTCTACATAAATCTTTTATCCTTCCTAAGGATGGAGGAGATGAAAGCTTTTACAGGCAGAATCTGCATGTCGAACCCCTTTATGAAAATGATCACAGTTATGCAATGTTGCAGATTAGCGACACAACCAACACGAGCACTCGCGTGTACAAACTTAAAAACCTGATTAAGGAATTGGATACGGAGTATACCAAAATCAAAGTTTCGGAAAAGATCAGTAGACATCTTTCGTTACATGATTCTTTGACAGGTCTTCCTAATCGTTTAGCCTTTAAGGATCGTCTTGCATGGGCTGTCAGCAATGCGCTAAGAACTGAGTCACGGTTTGCGGTAATGTATATCGATACGGACGGGTTCAAACAGATTAATGATACCTATGGTCATGATATAGGTGATCAGGTCTTAATGGAAGTGTCCCAGCGATTGAAGGGCAACATTCGTAGTACGGATTGCGTAGCAAGACTGGGAGGTGACGAATTCAGCATTATCTTGAACCAGCTTAAGGAAGACGATGATGCAGAGATCGTTGCCAGGAACTTGGCTGCTGCGTTTGAAGATCCGATTTATGTTAATTCCATTGAAGTCCATCTGTCTGCCAGCATTGGCATCAGTCTGTTTCCAAAAGACGGTCAAGATCCGACTGAACTACTAAAACTTGCGGATATGGCCATGTACAGAATCAAGAAAAACGGAAAGAGAGGTTACGCCTTCTTTCAGCCTGAGTATGATAAAGTCTGGTGATGTAATCCTAGTTAATAAGGGTAGGTTTCCATTCCCTGTAAAATACTTGCTTGACCTCTTAAAGTTGCTATTATGGCAGCTTTTTTTGTTATGCTTTATAGAGTCGTTCATACTCGCTAGCAGGAGTCCTTATGTAGCTGACGAAGTGAAGTAAGGATCAATAAATGGGTAAAATCACGAAATAATAGACAGAGAGGATGACTATGATTGATGACGAAGCTAGAGATGGAAGAGTTGTTTACCGTACACGTTAAGATTGAAAATTCAATCGAACTAAAAAACGCGGATGGAGACTCGGTAGTGATGATTACATTTACAGGAAATGTCACAGGAACCAGTTTCGAAGGCTCCGTTCGTGAGGGAGGCGTGGATACACAAATTATTGGAAAAGAGGGAGGACGTCACAGCCTGTCAGCCAGGTATATGTTACAGGGACATGATTATAGGGGGCAAGCTTGTGAGATTTACATCGAAAATAACGGATATATCGGGGAAGTGAAAGATGACATGCTGTTTCGCACCTCACCTAGGATCATAACCAACAGTAAGGCTTTATCAACTCTGAACGTAGATGCGCTTATTGGTGAGGGGTATCCAGCAGTGGATGGCGTAGACATTAAAATTTTCAAGGTGAAATCATAACATGCAGCACGATAATTCACACGTAATGATAATTGTTTCATTGATTTATAAGAGCGTTGTCCATGTGACAGCGCTCTTATATTAATTTCACATGTTTATGATTGTAAATCAGCATATCGTGTTAACTCTATATTTTGCTTATGATTCTTCGTACCAGCCAAATGATAAATATGAAGAGAGCCAATAGAATAATTAAACCAGTTATGCCAACACTTTGTAACACAAGGAACCTCCTAAAATAAGACATTTAGTACTTTATATTATTACATTATTATGAACCGGAAACAACGCCTAAAGTAACTCTCTTTTAATCTGGTGTTGACTGTTCGAACAAACAGTACTATTATAAGGACATAAATTGACTGTTCAACCAAACAGTATTGGAGTGGAGATCATATGTCTAAACAACAAGCAGGGAACCAAGACGAACGTAGAGATGCGATTTTGCAAGCGGCGTTTACGTTGTTCGGTCAGGTGGGTTATACGAAAGCTACTATGAAAGAAATTGCAGCTAAAGCCGGCGTCGCTCAAGGGCTGATTGGATACCATTTTAATACTAAAGAAACGCTTCTGGTGGAAGTAGTGCGGGAATGGATGATTAACCGGGGCATGCAGGAAGCACTTCAACAACTGGATATGACAGCACCTCCAGCAGAGTTGCTCCAGCAAGCTTTAAGGCATGTCGTTGCGTTTCGGAGCACGAATCAAGAGTGGTTCACACTGTTAATCAGTTTGTGGACGGAGAGTGTGAACAACGAGAAGCTGGCCCTGGAGTTAATGAAACTGTACCAGGAGATGAAATCAGGTATTCGATTAATAATTGATCGCATGGAGCTGCCGCTGGACGAATCCGAAAAGGAAATCTTCACCGCCTTGATTCAAGCAGTGTTTGACGGATTAACGTTACAATCCCCTGTACTGCTATCAGCAGATCCGCTCTCTCATGAACAGGTATCTCTAGGCATCGGGTGGATGCTGAAGGGTATCAAATCTGCCAATTGAATACATCAAAATCAAAATACTTCATATTCAAAGGAGATCGACCACAATGACTAGGTTATGGATTCGATTAGAAGGCTTGCTGGTGCTTGCAGCAGCGACAACGATTTATTTTTATCATGATTACTCCTGGTGGCTCTTCCTGCTGTTGCTTTTCTTCCCGGATGTATTCATGATCGGTTATGCCGCAAACAACAAGCTGGGTGCACTACTCTATAATGTGGGGCATACATACATAGTACCGATGGTTTTATTGGCGGTCGGATATGTATTGAAAATGGACGTTCTGATGCTGATCAGCTTCATCTGGATCGCTCACATCGGCATGGATCGAATGTTTGGTTTTGGCTTGAAGTATGAAAMAGAGTTCAAAGATACTCATCTTCAGCGCGTATAATCATTGGTAAACGTTTAATATCCTAATAGTTATCTGATTTTTTCTAAAAATAGTTTCATTATAAAGGCTGCACCCACATCATCAAGATGACAGGGTACAGCCTTTAATAATGAGACCTTCTTCGGCTATTCACTATGATATGGTGAACTTGAACTTACAGTACAAGCTTAAAGAACGTTACAGCCACAATATGGTGGCACCAATCATCGGTGTTAAAACCATACTCACTTTCAGCCAGAAAGCAGGCACTCGTTTGGTGAACTTCGCTCCAACGTATGAACCGGACATCGTACCTATCACAACAAGCAGCAGTAACTGCAAGTCCAGATAACCAATTTTCATATATCCGGCTCCGCCAGCTAATGCAATAGGGATAATCACCAGCATGGTGGTTCCAGCTGCATATCGCATAGGCATATTCAACAACAGCATAAGTCCTAATTGGATGAAAGGTGTGGAGCCAATGCCGAACAGTCCGGATAACATGCCGGTAATGACACCGATAAGTATCGAATATACCCAGTAACGAACACCTTCTCCCAGCATAAACGTCTGCTTATCGGAGCTATCCCGATGACGCGAAACCAGAATTAATCGAAGCCACAAAGCGAACCCTGAAGCAAATAACATCAAGGAAGTTAGCATACCTAGCCGATCTTCCGGGATATAGGAAGACCATCCTGAGCTGATCCATGCTCCCGATGCTCCAGCGAGACCCACGATCACACCGGTTTTGAGCACAGCATTTCCCTCACGGTAATGACTGATTGAACCGGATATCGAGGAGAAAAACATGGCTGCAAGTGCCGTGCCAAGCGCAACATGAATTGGATATCCGAATGCAACCGTCAGGATCGAGATAATAAAACCGGAACCACCTGCACCAACAAACCCGAGCAGAAGACCCAGAAGAAACATAACAATCACAATATTCATCACTAACATCAGACTTCTCCAAACTCTTATTCATCCGAAAACCACATTTTACGTTTTCTTTACGAATAGTAATATGAATTCAATTATATCATGCGTGTTCAGCGCTCTCTACTTGAAAGAATTGCGAGGAGATATGAGAGAAACAAAAGCAGGAGAATCCGCGTCTAATCCATCATAAAGTTAATAGAACAGGAGTGAAATGCAGTGCGTTTAAGCTACAAAACTATCATGGCCGCAGCTTTCGGTTCCATGCTGATCTGGGCGGGCAGTGCAAATGCGGAAACCACATTTGTTGACCTCCAGTATTCGCAATGGGCCAAAGATGGCATTCAGTATATGGCAAAAAGAGGTACAGTAGCAGGTTATGGCAACGGCAAATTCCAGCCCCAGACATCTGTAACACGAGGACAGGCCATTACTTTCTTAGTACGTGAGCTTTATCCCGAGCAGCTTGAACAACCCGTGGAAAAGTTGAAATATACGGATGTGCCAACAAGCCATCCTTTTTACCGTGAGATCGCCATCGCTGAGCAGCATGGGCTGGCTGGCGGGTTTCCAGATGGCTCATTTCAGCCCAATGTACCGATCAGTCGGGCCGAAACTGCTGCTTTTTTGACACGTGCATACCCGCTTGAACAAGGGGCTCAATCCTTCCGGTGGACAGATACGGTGAAACACTGGGCTGCTGCGCCGATTCAGATTATGAGTTCGAACGGATTAGTCGGAGGTTATGCAGATGGCATGTATCAACCCGATCGGAAGGTGAGTCGGGCGGAATATGCCGTGTTCATGGCGCGTGTCATTCGATTTGAACGTGAAGCGGCGATCCAGGCCCAGGATTGGGATAAGCTCATCTCTTATATGACCCTAAGCGAGCAAGTGGGGCAGATGATTATGCCCGATATCAGGCAATGGAATGGTAAGGCGACAACAACCGTAAACGACGGACTGAAAGGGAACATCCAAGATCAGAATGTTGGCGGGCTTATTCTTTTTGACAAAAATATTGTAGATGCACAGCAGCTTGCCACATTCACACATCAGATCCAAACCCAGGCTGGCGACATCCCGTTGTTTCTTGGCATCGATCAGGAGGGAGGCGTGATCCGCCGCATTCCTGGCGGTACCAATCTTCCGGGACAGATGGCGCTTGGTGCAACAGGTGATTTGGCTCTGGCAGAAGCAGCGGGACAACTGACTGGAGAAGAATTACAAGCGCTCGGTATCCAGGTTAATTTTGCGCCTGTACTCGACGTAAACAGCAATCCGGATAATCCGATTATCGGCATGCGATCATTCAGCTCGAATGCGGAACTGGTGACGCAGCTCGGTCTAGCCATGATCAAGGGACTACGCCAATCGGGTGTTATTGCAGGAGTGAAACATTTTCCAGGGCATGGGGATACATCCGTTGATTCTCATCTGGGACTGCCTGTACTCACACATGCACGTAATCAACTTGATGCGGTGGAGTTAAAACCGTTCAAGGCAGCAATAGAGGCAGGTGTAGATATGATAATGACGGCACACATTGCTTTCCCGGCCATTGATAACGAGCAAGTCGTCTCTCGCAAGGACGGTACACGGGTTCCGCTTCCAGCCACATTATCTCGTAAGGTGTTAACAGGCTTGCTCCGGGAGGAGTTGCACTATCAAGGTTTGATTATTTCCGATGCTTTTACAATGAAGGGCATTAGTGAGCATTTTGGTGAGACAGAGGCTGTAGAACATGCCGCTGCGGCGGGTGTAGACATCATACTGATGCCACAAGATGTGTCTGCTGCACATCAAGCATTAATTCGTGCCGTTAATCATGGGACACTTTCCAAGGAGCGCGTGCATGAGTCGGTAAAACGTATTTTGATGGTAAAGTCCAAGTATAATCTGTTTGAGTCTGGTCCATCCCTGACACAAAAGTTAAGTAAGTTGAAAAGCATCATTGGATCTGATGCGCACCTTCAGGTGGAACGTAGCATCGCGGAGCGAGCAGTTACTGTCCTAGCCGGGGCTGAAGATGGAAGAGCGGAGAACATTCGTGCTGGTGATCGCGTCGCCATTCTAGCATCTGATGCAGATCAAGCTATGCAGCTGGCACGGCAGCTCAAACAAGCCGCAGGTAACGTTTCAATCGAAACGAAGACGGTTGTCTTGAATTCGAACAATATGAAAAGCGTGCTGCAAACATTAAACAAAAACAAGACAGATTATGTTCTTCTAGCTTCATATCAATTCCGCAATGTAGCAAGTCAGTTCCGTTGGGATGAGCTGCAGCTATTAATCAACGAGTTGAATCAAGAGCAAGTGCGCTATACGTTGCTGTCCCTTGGTAATCCGTACGAGATGCTTCATTTGCAAAACGTACGCTCAGCGCTTGCTGTGTATGGGAAACAAGAGCCCAATACACTCGCTGTTATCAAGGTACTTCTGGGTCAACTTGAGGCAAAAGGTAAGCTTCCGATTGATCCAGGACGTTCTTAGATTTTCAATTTGTGGGCTACGTAGAAAAACCATGCTAACTAATTCAAATTAGATAGCATGGTTTTCTCTTTTCGTATTTTTTTAGAACGTGACAAGTGTAACCGTCATTCATGTTCTCTTTTTTATACCTTCATGCTACCAGACACCAAGTATTACTGAATAAAACAATTATTCCTTACCACGAACGATTGGGTGTTCCAACTCCACATGTCCCATTAGGCTATCGGTTTCTTTCCCATCCACCAGTAGTTGAATACTTTGGATCTCTTCGAACTGGAACAGGGTTTGTTGCAACACATCCAAGAAAAGAAGTTCCCCGCCGGAACCGAGTCTCGCCTCATCCGGAATGTGAATATTTAATGTGATTTTTCCATCGCTTTCCTGAAAATCAAGTGATTCCAGTCCAATGTTACTCCATAATGAAATATATTCAGGGTCATCCGAACGTTGCATCATGTCAAACGCCTGTGTATATTTCTCATTGCTGTTCGAAAACTCAATGGTGGCTTTCTTTGTTTTAACTTGCGTAAGTTCAGCATCTACATAACCAACTTCAATCTCCTGTGTCTCTTTACTCACTGCGTCTGGTGCGGAGGGTGTAGAGCCGTTAGATTGAGTCGGATTGGGTGCGGGCTCCGCATTTCCGGGGTCAGTGGCAGGTTTATTACCACAACCAGCAAGTATGAGCATTATGGCTGTGAGGTAGAGCAGGCTCACGTAGTTTAATTTTTTTCTCATCATAAGCACATCCTTATATTCACATTCATTTCCCGTTACTTCCTTGTTCATCAGGATTGCTGCAAAAATTCCTTGATTCCATCAACGATAGCCTGAGCCGCTGTGTTCTGTACACTTTCAGAGAGCATTGCTTGTTCTTCAGCGAGATTGCTCAGGAATCCGATTTCAAGTAACACCGCAGGCATCGTTGTATTTCGTAATACTTCCAGATTGCCGTTCTTAACTCCGCGATCCTTAAAACCTAATGCTTGAATCAGATGCCTGTGTACGATATCAGCCAGTGCTTTACTGCTGTTTCGTTTGTAGTAGAACGTTTCGGTACCTGTGGTCAGAGGTGAAGCCTCCACACTGTTTCCATGGATCGATACAAACACATCTGCATTTAACGTGTTCGCCAATTTCACACGTTCTGGACGTGTAGGGTAAACATCCGTCTCACGTGTCATCACTACTTCAATATCCGACTCCTGAAGCAGCAGAGCCTGAACTTTGAGAGCGAGTGGCAGGGTGAAATTCTTCTCTTGTGTATTGGAGATGCCGATTGTACCCGGATCTTTACCACCGTGCCCGGCATCAATAACAACAACATGTTTACCACTGTCATTGCCAATAGGGTTGACTGGAATGCCAATTGTGGCGGTCAGAGCCAAATCGACAATCAGTTTACCGCTGACATATTGAGAATTGGCTTGAACATCGTTCAAATTATTCAACTCGATAACAACTCTGACTTGAGCCGGATCTTTTTTGAAAAGGGAGTAGCGAACATCTGTCACATTAGCTATACCGTTGACATCAAGCTTACCCATTGTACCTTGCAGCAAGGTTGAATCCATATCTCCAAAGGTGGTATTCGGCAGATCCACCACGATGCGATCCGGATTCGTTAACCTGGTGATCTGTGGTGTAACTTCTGTATCAACAGATACAACAAGCTGCTGATTAGCAAAGCTGATATCATTCACTTTGCTCCATACGACGTTATTCCCTACGTCAGGAACAGTGGGAGCAGATGAGGGCTCAGCAACAGGAGGAAGTTCAGTGCTTTTCAGACCAACAATTTTTTCTTTGTTATTCCAGCTTACGGAAAGTCCCATTTCTTCACTGACAAAACGAAGGGGAACAACGACCGTATTTTTGATTAATTGCGGCGCCGTGTTTAGTGTCACTTTTTCATTCTGAACCCTGGCTTCTTTCTTACCAACGTTCAGAGAGAGCACCTTTGCGTTTTGTTCAATGCTCACATTCTGACTCTTCTGATCCCATTTCACGTTAAATTTCAAATTCTCAGCAACAACACGAATGGGAATCATCACATTTTTGTTCATATTGACAACTTCGACATCTGACGGCAATACAAGCTCCTGACCATCTAATATAATTTTAGTTTGTGTGGTGGCTGTGGCAGCCTGTCCCACATTGGGCAGGGCGAGCAGAAATAATAAGCTGAACAAAAGTACACTTACAATTTTTTTCATTTTACACCTCTGTTTATAGTTACTTATGACAATATTCTACATTTATGCGGATGGTTCCTGCTGTATTATTTTTTTCTTTTTTATAAACAGCAGCATATACTGATTTAGCAAAGGAAGACGTGCAATCCAGTCTCAGTCTGGAATGGGGCGTTATCTAACGTCTCTTTGCGATTAGATTATTAATTTTTTTGGATAATTATTACATTGACAGTTTTACATTTTTCCAAAATAATAAACGTAATCGAATACTGGTACCTTTAATTCAGTCCAGAGAGGCTGGCAAGGGCAGCGGATTTTGTAATCACGCGAAAATCAGAGCATTTCCTGCACAGGGATGTTCTGTGTCTTCGCGCGGGTTATGATGCATAAAGAGGCTACTTGTCAGCGTAAAGCGTGATGAGTAGCCTCTTTTTCTGCTTTTTTTATGGTATCAGAACACTTTAATCTGGGGGTATTCTGATGAGCAAACAAGATCAAGAGTTTTCATGGCAAGAGGTGCCAAAATCACAGCGTAATCATTTTTGGAAGACGTTATCCGTTATGCTCGGCTTTACTTTTTTCTCAGCGAGCATGCTGGCGGGGGGGRCACTTGGTGTCAGCCTGACATTTATGGAGTTCATGGCGATTGTACTGGCCGGAAATCTGGTGCTTGGCATTTACACTGGAGCACTGGCACATATCGCTGCCAAGACAGGGTTGTCCACCCATTTGCTGGCGAAATATTCGTTTGGTGAAAAAGGCTCTTATCTGCCTTCGTTCCTGCTAGGCTTCACACAGGTTGGATGGTTTGGTGTCGGCGTTGCGATGTTTGCCATTCCGGTTGCCAAGGCGATGGACTGGAATGTGTATCTGTTGATCCTGATCTTTGGACTGGCAATGACAGCTTCAGCGATCTTCGGTATGAAATCTCTTGTTATTCTTGGTTATATTGCTGTACCGGCTATAGCGATTCTCGGAGGATACTCCATGTTTGAGGGAGCGGGCTCACTAGGCGGTCTGCAAGGACTGCTTGATTACACGCCAACACAAACCCTTACCGCTGCTGCGGCTCTGACCATCTGTATCGGCTCTTTTATAAGCGGCGGGACGCTGACACCAGACTTTGCCCGGTTTTCCCGGACGTCCCGGCAGGCGGTTACGGCGACGGTGATTGCATTTTTCCTCGGTAACTCGCTTATGTTCCTGTTCGGGGCTGTCGGTGCGATGGCTTATAATCTGGCTGACATATCAGAAGTGATGTTCCTGCAAGGATTACTGATCCCTGCGATCATCGTGCTGGGTCTCAACATCTGGACAACGAATGACAATGCGTTATATGCTTCGGGTCTGGGTTTTGCCAACATTACGAAAATTTCGAAAAAGTTTTTTGTTATCATCAACGGAATCATCGGAACGATGTTCGCAATGTGGATGTACAACAACTTCGTGGGGTTCCTGAACGTACTAGGCGCTGCGATTCCTTCGATCGGAGCAATCATCATTGCGGACTATTTCATCGTGAAACGCAGATCGTATGCACCATTTGCCGACATGAATTTCAAAAAAGTAAACTGGGTAGCCATGGCTGCATGGGCCATCGGCGTAGCATTTGCACAGCTGGCTCCCGGTGTTACACCGCTTAACGCGCTGATAGGTACAGCCGTGGCGTACGTATCTCTCATGGCCATCGTGTCCATGACATCATCCAAAGAAAAGGGGAAAACACATGATTATACAGAACGCAAAATTGCGGGATAAAGAAGGCCTCTGGAATATCGTCGTTAGAGACGGGAAATTTGAGCAGATCACACAAAAGCAACAGTCAGCTACGGATACAAATGAAGAGACACTGGATGTGGGCGGAGCACTGGTGCTGCCACCATTCATTGAACCACACATTCATCTGGACACAACCCTGACAGCAGGAGAGCCGGAGTGGAATCTGAGCGGTACGTTGTTCGAAGGTATCCAGCGCTGGTCGGAGCGAAAAGCATTTCTGACCCATGAGGACGTCAAAACACGTTCCAAAACAGCTTTGAAATGGCAGATGGCACAAGGTATTCAGCATGTGAGAACACATGTGGACGTGACAGATCCAAGCCTGATCGCCGTTAAAGCGATGCTTGAAGTGAAGGAAGAACTTGCACCTTATATCGATATTCAACTGGTTGCTTTCCCGCAGGAAGGCATTCACTCTTATCCAAACGGCGCCGAGTTGCTCGAAGAATCACTCAAAATGGGCGTAGACGTTGTAGGCGGCATCCCACACTTTGAGTTTACGCGTGAGTATGGCGTGGATTCCATGAAAGTGGCTTTTGATCTGGCTGAACAATATGATCGTCTCATCGATATTCACTGTGATGAGATTGATGATGAGCAATCCCGTTTCATCGAAGTTGTTGCCAAGGAAGCGTATGAACGCGGGCTGGGCTCACGCACGACCGCAAGTCACACAACTGCGATGGGATCGTACAACGATGCGTACACTTACAAGTTGTTCCGTCTGCTAAAGATGGCGAATCTGAACTTTGTGTCCAATCCGCTGGTGAATATTCACCTGCAAGGTCGCTTCGATACGTATCCGAAGAGAAGAGGGCTGACACGGGTGAAGGAGCTGCAGGAAGCGGGCTTGAACGTTTGCTTCGGGCATGATGATATCTTCGATCCATGGTATCCGCTCGGTACGGGGAATATGATGCAAGTGCTGCATATGGGCATTCATGCCTCCCAGCTGCTTGGATACGACCAGATTGTGAATTCGATCGACCTGATTACGAAAAATAGTGCGAAAACACTGCACATTGAGGATCGTTACGGTGTTGAGGAAGGCAAACCTGCGAACTTCATCGTGCTTGAAGCCGAGAATGAATACGAAGCAGTTCGTAAACAGGCTGCAGTTCTGTATTCCTTCAGGGAAGGCCGCAAAATCGCGGAAACGAAACCGCGTGATACATCCATCATTATGGATGGCAGTTCTGAGAAGGTTACCTTTAATAAATAGTAGTAGGGCGGTACTTCATATTCATTGTGGCTGACAATAATAACAACGTTTAATTCATGATATGACTCATCCGTATTGAAACAAAGTACGTCTCCTTAATACAGGGCTAAACATCTACGTAGATGTTGACTCTGCATCAAGGAGTTTTCTTTTTTTGGATATAAAGCTTGAGTAAGCTGATGGAGAGAATAAGATAGATTTTGGAAAAAAATAAATAGGATATATTGTAATAAATTGAATTTACTTCTACTAAATCATCGTATATACTAGACTCAACCCGAACGAGCGCTACTCGTACTGAGAGATAGCATTTTTATTTATTCACTTATGTAAGCGCTTTTATTAGAGGGGTTATGAGTAAAAGAAAGGAGGCATAGGTGACTACAGAAACAAGTAATTTATGATTAATCCAAAATAATAATTACGTTAACTATCTTACTGGAGGTGTATTCATGTTTAAATCCAAACTCATTAAAGCTGCCATGTCTGTTGCCCTTTTGGGTACATTATTTGCTATACCGCCACTTCCTTCTGCCACTGCAGCCGATGCCCGTTGTCCTAACGGTTATGTAGGTCTGACTTTTGATGATGGCCCTTCCAACAATACCAATAATATTCTTAATGCATTGAAGCAGTCGGGTCTTCGCGCCACGATGTTTAATACCGGACAAAACTCACAAAACAATCAGGCTTTAGTTCGTGCGCAGGTATCCGCCGGCATGTGGATTGMCAACCATTCCTATACGCATGCGGATATGACGAAGCTAAATACTTCTCAGATGGCATCTGAGATTACACGTACACAGCAGACCATTCGTTCGATTACAGGTTCATCGCCTTCACTCTTCAGACCTCCCTATGGTGCTACCAACGCAACGGTGAAATCGGTCATTAGCCAGAACGGTTTGAGAGAAGTATTGTGGAACGTCGATTCGCAGGATTGGAATGGGGCGAGTGCTTCACAGATTGTAGCTGCTGTAAATCGTATGGCAAGTGGAGACGTTATTTTGATGCATGATCAGTATCAGACGACACTTCAGGCAATTCCTCAGATTGCTCAGAATCTGAAAAACCGTGGCCTGTGTGCCGGCATGATCTCTCCATCCACCGGACGAGCTGTTGCACCGGATGGGGCGACCAACAATCCACCCGCAACGACGGTGAGAATTGAAGCCGAAAATATGACTAAAAGCGGTCAGTATACTGGCAATATTAGCTCTCCGTTCAACGGTGTTGTTCTCTATGCCAATAACGATGCTGTAAGAACAACTCATAACTTTTCAAGCGGAACCCATTCATTCTCCCTGCGAGGTGCGTCGAATAACGCCAATATGGCCAGAGTGGATCTAAAGATTGGCGGGCAGACGAAAGGCACGTTTTATTTTGGAGGCAGCAGCCCGGCAGTGTATACGCTGAATAATATCAGTCATGGCACCGGAAACCAGGTGATTGAGTTGATCGTAACAGCAGACGATGGTACCTGGGATGCATATCTCGATTATTTGGAAATAAGCTAATTCACTTTCAATAGCTTAGAGTGCAGCATTCTACAGCTAACGTAATAAATAATAAAGTTCAGGCTATTTCAATGAGATACACCTTACGTGGTGTGTCGTCGGCGAAATAGCCTTTTCTGCGTTTTTGCGAGCTAGAAAAAAAGTGAAAACAAAATGTGACCAAATGTCGTCCGTAAGAGTGTTAAGGGTATAAAGGAGGGCACAACAACCATGCAGCAAACCATATCCCAACCAAGTGATGAAGTCACGAACATCTATGATACATACGCGGATACACTGTTCCGGATTGCAATGATTCACCTTGACAGACGGGAAGACGCGGAAGAAGCCACTCAGGATACATTCATTAAATTCATGGAAAAAGCGCCTGCATTTAACGATGCAGAACATCAGAAAGCATGGTTGATCCGGGTGATTACGAATCATTGCAAATCCCTGCTCCGTAAAGGCTGGCGTAAACGGGAAGTGAAGCTGGAAACTGTGGAACCCATCATCATGGACAATCCAGAGGATCAGGCTTTGATTGAAATGGTGTTGTCTCTGCCCGTGAAATATAGATCGGTAGTTCATCTCTATTATTACGAAGATTATGCAGTCCGGGACATTAGCAAGATTTTAGAGATTAGTGAATCAGCAGTGAAGATGAGATTACAGCGGGGGAGACAACTGTTAAAACTGGAGCTTGAGGGGGAGGAACAATCATGAATGAAGAGCAATTCAAACAACAATATAAGAAAGCGGTGGATCAGATGAAGCCAGATGACCAGATGAAAAAAAGAATCGAACGAAACGTGAATGCCCAGCGTCACTCCTCAAAACGTCCTCGTAAATCGCTGTACATCGCAGCGAGTGTTGTAATCGCAGCAAGCATTGGACTGGCAGCACCAACCGTCTGGCAGCAATGGGGTGGAACAACTACACCTGCAAAAGAGGTGGCGTTAAATACCGGAGGGGTTGCCAAGGGCTCGGTTACCGAAGGTCAGACCGTGATCAAGACTGAGAATCCAAACATTGTTCCCGTTGAGATTCCAAAGATTGAGCTGCCGAGTGGGGATAACCAGAATATTAAAGCAGACATGATTGGATTGGTCGTTTATCATGGTAACGTCTATACCGAATCTGCGACAACAGTGGAAGGTGCAGATGCCTTGGCTTTACGAGGTGAGAAACTGGGCAAAACCACTGGTGGCATTCATGAGCTAAGTGGTCAAGATGATTACAAAGAGCTGGCCTCGACGATTGGTAAAGTTGATATCTATACCGTGAAAGGATACGATTCTGATTTTCGGGTGATGTCGTATACAGAAATAGACGGTCAAGTCTATGCGCAATTCTTTGATAAAACCAATGGTATATCGGTCAGCGGCCTATCTGATCTTCTTGGCAAGCTTAACATGAAGGATCATGTAACTGCGGCACAATGGGAAGGCTTTGATAGCTGGAATAACGGATTGCAGCAGCTCCAGCAGCTTTCGGTAGACGACTCACTGAACAGCTTTATTGAGAAATTGTCTTTAGCAGCTCCGGTTGCAGCAAGTCCTGAACTGCAAGAACGTCTCTATGGCAAAGAAGATCGTAAAATGCTCTATTTGACTCTGGATGATAAAACAAAGGTTCAGCTTGTGCTGTTTGGAGAGGAAGGCATGGTACGTTACGGCCATGCTCCGGTATTTTTCAAAGTGGACCAGGAGGCATTCCAGCAATTCTGGAACAGCCTTAAGTAAGTCAAGGGATTATGAAGTGGTACATCTCTAGGCATGAGGGCAGCCAGTCGGCTGCTCTTTTTTAATTCATGAAATGTCAAAAATAGAAATTCAGAAAGTCATACCCTTATCATTTAACAGGCTGATGAACTGCTGCAGCGCGCTGCTGACATATCGGTTTTCACCCCGGACAAAGGTGGTGGTGGTAGGCGTGAGTACATCGGACAGATTATGCACTGAATATGCCTCAGGTTTGTTGTGGACAACGCTGCAGGGCATGATCGTAACCGCAATCCCGGATTCTACACAGCTGAGCAGATTTTCCATTGTACTGACCTCAATTAACTTTTTGGCAGAAAGGCCTTCTTCCGCCAGAAACTTCTCTGTAATCTCACGATATGGACATCCCTGTGGAAACACGACCCATGAAAGTTGACAAAATGATTCGAGTGGGGTCTCCGTTTGTTTGGAGATGATATGCACCGTGTCCTGCATTTCGTATTCGACCTTCAATCCTTCCTTGACACATGCCCCACTGATAAAAGCACCATCAAGCTCTGAGGACTCAATTTTATGACGTAATACCTTGGGGGAGGTAGCATTCACCAGAGAGATAGACACGTTTGGATACCTTATCTGATACTCGTTCAAAATCTCGATGAAACGCCGCGATGCTGCCGTTTCGACAATTCCGATCCTCAATGTGCCGAATGGTTCTTTCGGGTCTGTCATCTCCTGCTCCAGATCATACAGCAGGCTGTGAATTCGTGCAGCATAAGCAAGGAACTGCTTTCCTTTTTCCGTAGGATTCACGCCTTTGGAAGAACGGTCAAACAACTGAACCTGATATTCTTCCTCCAGTTTTTTGATACGTGTCGTGACATTGGACTGGGCATAGTTCAGTTCCTTGGCTGCTTGTGAGATTTTGCCTGTGCGTCCAACGGCGAGCATGATGTCAATATCGGATAATTCCATGACGGCCTCCTAAATACAAAATAAAGATAATTAAGCGAGTATTCGTTGCCGGATATCCCTTTAATGTGAGATATCACTCGGAGTGATACTTCTATATATTATAATCATTTTACGATATGTCTTATCCGTTCTACAATATCCTTAATTCCAAAAAGAAAGAAGGAAAAGACATGTCACACCCACTTTTAAACATTTTCAAACCTGTAACGATCAATCACTGGAACCTTCGCAATCGAATCGTCATGGCTCCGTTGACCAGGGGCTTTGCCAGAGATGAAGATGGAACGGTAACAGAAGAAATTGCTGCATATTACGAACAACGAGCCAAGGATGGCGTAGGTATGATTATTACCGAGGGCATTACCCCCATGCTCTCAGGTAAAGGAACATATGGGGTACCTGGATTATATACAGATGCACAGACTGCTTCATGGAAAAAAGTAACGGAGGCTGTTCATCAGCACGGTGGCACGATTATCGCACAGTTATGGCATGTGGGCCGCTTGTCACATTCCGATCTAATCGGCAGGATGCCACAGGCGCCCTCCCCTATACAAGCGGAGGGAAAGGTGCATAAACTTCGCAAGCCCTACGAAATGCCCCAATCCATGACCGCTCAAGAGATAGAGGATGTCGTTTATCATTTCCAGATGGCTGCTCGTCGTGCGGTTTTGGCAGGATTTGACGGGATTGAACTTCACGCGGCACACGGTTATCTGATTGACCAGTTTATTAATGAGCGGACGAACAAACGAGATGACAAGTATGGGGGCGATCTTCTGGGGAGACTTCGCTTTTTGAAAGAGATCATTATGGCGGTAAAAAAAGAGATAAGCCCTGAGCGTATCATCATCCGCTTTTCCGAAAAAAAAGATGATGATGCGTCATATGTATGGAATTCCAAGGCGGAGACAATCCAAGCTTATCTGCAGCTTTTTCGTGAAACGGGCATCACCATATTGCATCCCTCAACCGAAAGTTATGCAGCTAACTGGTCAGGTGAGTTTAACTTCCATCAGGCGGTTAGGATGCAATGGGAGCATATGATTATCGGAGTAGGGGATCTTAGTCTGGAGAGGGCGGAGGAGGCAATCAATGACGGTGTAATTGATCTGGCCGCTTTTGGTCGACCCTTCATTGCCAATCCGGATTTGGTACAAAGATGGACAACCGGACTTCCGCTAACTACGTATGATGCCACAAGGCATTTATCAGTTTTGAAGTGAATCTAACCCTTGCTGCATATTTTTCTGACCCCATGCCACCATGGATTCAATTAAAGGTACCAGTTCTTTACCGGATGGTGTAAGTGAATATTCGACTCTTGGCGGTATTTCGTTATATTGCTCCCGATGAACGATTCCATATTGAATCAAGTCTTTCAAACAATTTGTTAACATCGTTGGTGTGATGCCGGGCAGCCTTCTTTTTAACTCGTTATAACGAATGTTATCTTGTTCACTTAAAATCGCCAGGATCGGCAGATTCCACTTGCCACCAATGACCTGAAAAGCATAGGTAGCCGGACAGAGCTGATCAAAATTAAAATCATATTTCATGCGAAAACCCCCATTAGTATACTTTTTGATACTTAGTCAGAAAAAGAATCGTACTTGTTCTTCAGATTGTAGATATTATAATTATACTAACACAAAGTTAATCGATTAGATAAGATCAAAAAGGCGGGATAATGATGAGTAATGAATCCATGATGTGTGATTTGGAAACGGGAGTATGTGGTGTAACTGATGATGAAGAAATGCAAGTGATTAATCTAAAGCATGAAGAGAAAAAAATAACACTTTATTATGCAACAGATCCCATCTGCTCACATTGCTGGGCACTGGAACCTGTGTTAAATCGATTTATAGAAGAGTACGGTCATTATTTTAATGTGGAAACCAAAATGGGTGGTCTGTTAGCAAGCTGGGAAGGGTTCTCAGATGGGGCAAACGGCATTCAGAAACCTGCAGATGTGGCAGGCCATTGGAGAGAAGTGGGCGAGCACTCACGGATGCCGATTGACGGTTCCCTCTGGCTTGAGAACCCAATCCAGTCTTCCTATCCGCCGTCTCGCGTATTTAAAGTCATCGAGCGTATGCATCCGGGCAAAGAACATGCCTTTCTGAGGGTTGCGCGAGAAGCTGTATTTGCGATGAATCGAAATGTTGGAGAAGATGACGTACTGATTGAACTTGTGAATGGGCTAGGGCTGAATGGAAAAGAAATCGTGGACAGTGCTACTCAGCAATCTGCACAAGACTTGTTGGAAGAAGACTTCGAGATGACTGCCCGGCTAGGCGTAAGAGGTTTCCCATCCATTATTATTGTGAACGAGGAGCAGCAAGGCATCAAAGTGGTTGGGGCTCGCCCTCTGGAA
Organism: Paenibacillus sp. 2TAF8; assembly: GCF_052114825.1. Classification (NCBI taxonomy): domain Bacteria; kingdom Bacillati; phylum Bacillota; class Bacilli; order Caryophanales; family Paenibacillaceae; genus Paenibacillus; species Paenibacillus sp. 2TAF8. The sequence goes on along the minus strand of NZ_JBFRFN010000002.1, from coordinate 213,045 downwards.
ACCTACGTTCAAGCACTGCAACAGATTCTGGGTGAAGCGCCGAAGCCGAAGAAGATCGCTGCGTTGTCTCACAAAATTAAGGAAGGAAACCTTCTGTTCTCCAAAGAAATTGAAGTGTTGTATGATGTGGAAAAGGATGACGTAGAGTCATTCATTCAATCCGAATTAGAAGAGGGAACCTACCAGGTAAGACATATCTTAAATGAAATGGCTATACAGCGGGTGTAACTGACTCAGGAAAAAGATAACAGTAGAATTAGTACATTTATCCATGTGTTATTGCAATTTCACCGAGGGTTGTATTTCGGAAAAGTCACATTAATACATGTGTTGATGAGTTGATAATAAAAGTAGTGCATACCCTGATCTGAATTTACATGGTGAAGGAAGACGTATTTTTATATTTCACTTGGTCTGTTTCTGATATAGAAGTAAAAAAGCAGTTGCCCTAGGAGGCAGCTGCTTTTTTTTGGGATACACATCCTTTAATGGAAGGACTCTTTAGAACAGGTTTTTAGAATATACCAGATGATCCGTCCATTCCCCATGTTCATAAATAAAACCTTTGAGGGCTCATTACCACGTCCGACTCTAATAAAGCAATAGCCCCAAAGGGTGGTTGTGCTTAATTTCACGAAGTTGTCAGAAAGAGTTGATCCTTTCTTGAACGTTTGTAAACAAAGCCGTGTCAGCGATTGAATCGCTTAAAATTGAGGATATAATAATTTTGATTAATAGATCTAAGCCAAGGATTAAGACGCTGTGTGATTAGAGGATATTAGGAATCCAACCTTGAAATATCATCTTACGTTTGCAGGACTAAATACACTAGGCGTGTGGCAACCTATCTTTGTCATCTCGTTTGTGATTTTTTTCTCATAATTAAATGAATAGTGTTTGAGAGGAGGCAGTATACAATGGCAATCGATACAGTTTTATGGAGTAGACTCGTAACCGGTTTAACGCTTTCGTTTCACGTTATTTTTGCAACCATCGGTGTGGGGATCCCCCTAATGATTGCGATAGCAGAATTCATCGGCATTCGGAAGAAAGATCCGCATTACATACTTATGGCGAAGAGGTGGTCAAGAGGATTCGTCATTTCGGTGGCCGTAGGGGTGGTTACAGGTACAGCGATATCTCTGCAGCTAGCCCTGGTATGGCCGAATTTTATGAAGCTGGCTGGTAACGTGATTGCATTGCCGTTATTTATGGAAGTGTTCGCCTTCTTTTTCGAAGCGATCTTCCTCGGCATTTATCTCTACACATGGGATCGATTCAAGAACCCGTATATCCACTGGCTGCTGACGATTCCCGTTGTTCTGGGAGCAGGGATGTCCGCGGTTTTTATTACAACCGTGAACGGGTTCATGAACCAGCCCGAAGGTTTTGTCATGGAGGCAGGTCAATTCATGGCCGTTAACCCTGTGCAAGCGATGCTGAATACAGCAACGTTCTCCAAAGTGTTCCATGTATTAAGCTCTGCGTATTTGACAGGAGCGGCTTTACTAGCCGGGATCGCGGCTCTGGYGATGTTGAGAAGAGGAGCATCTGCGTACCACAAAAAAGGCTTAAACCTGATGATGGCCGTTGTTTTGGTATTCAGTTTACTCAATTCCCTTGCTGGAGATGTATCTGCCAAATTTCTCGCTGAACACCAACCGGAGAAGCTGGCAGCCGCAGAATGGCATTTCGAAACAGAGAGCGGCGCAGATTTGATTCTGCTCGGGTGGCTGAATGCGGAGCATGAGATTATAGGGGCGCTACATCTGCCCAAGCTACTCAGTTTTCTGGCCTTCGGAGACTTCAATGCCGAGGTAACCGGGCTGAACGAATTTCCACTCGATGAACAACCGCCATTGCTGGTGCATTATCTATTCGATCTGATGGCTGGCATCGGATTTGCTCTGCTCGCTATCTCCGGACTATATTTTCTGTTTGTGTTATGGAAGAAACGTAATCCGCTGAACAAATGGTTGCTTCGTCTTGTTGCACTCAGTGCACCGCTTGCTTTTCTCGCTGTAGAGATGGGTTGGTTCTATGCTGAAGTCGGGCGGCAGCCGTGGATTATTCGAGGGTACATGCGGGTGGAAGAAGCCGCGACCTCATCGCCGAGTGTACGAATTTTATTTTTTGTCTTTTTACTCCTGTATATTGTACTTGGTGTGATCTGTGCTCTCGTGTTGAAGCGATTGTTCAATAACAATCCTGCCGAGCTTGAAATGGAGAAATGGTTACAATCGAAACAAGATAAGACTGCGGCGAATACAGAGAATGGAGGAAGTGCCCAATGAGTTATGAGTTGATTGGTATTTCGGTGCTCTGGCTATTTCTGTATGGATATCTGATCGTTGCTTCCATTGATTTCGGTGCTGGATTTTTTGCTTTTTATGCACGTCTGACGAAACAGGATCATTTGATTAACCGTTTGATCTCTCGTTATCTATCCCCAGTCTGGGAGATTACGAATGTATTTTTTGTCTTTTTCTATATTGGCATCGTCGGATTTTTCCCGGATACGGCTTCTTATTATGGCGCAGCATTGATTGTCCCTGGAAGCATTGCTGTTATTCTGCTTGCCATTCGCGGCTCGTTCTATGCTTTTGAGAATTACGGTTCCAAGAACAATATTGTATACCTGTTTTTATATGGAGCTACGGGGTTGTTAATTCCGGCATCGCTATCGGTAGCCCTAACGTTGTCCGAGGGTGGCTTCATTTTGAAGCAGGGGGAGACCGTTTCGCTGGATTACTGGGCTTTGTTCACCAATCCGTTATCCTGGAGTATCGTTGGATTGGCCATTGTATCTGTATTGTTTATTAGCGGAACCTTCCTGACCTTCTATGCGTCACGGGCAGAAGATAAGGGTGCCTTGAAACTCATGCGAAAATATTCTTTATTCTGGAGTACGCCCACGATTATTTTAGCGTTAACTGCATTTATCTATCTGGGTCAGCACAATCAGCGTCATTTTCAAAATATGATGGATCTCTGGTGGCTGCTCGCCTTATCCGTAGCTTTCTTCATGGTAGCCATGTGGTTGCTGCATAACGAACGTCGTTACGGACTTGCATTTATTTGTATCATGCTGCAATTTTTCTGTGCCTTTTTTGCTTATGGCATCGGTCAGTATCCGTACATTCTTGATCCGTATATCACGATTCAGAGCAGTGCCACCTCACCAGCTATGGGTTTCGCGCTTGTTGTGGTCTTCATCGGGGGACTATGCCTACTGATCCCATCTCTGATTCTGGTGTTCAAATTGTTCCTGTTTGATGCGGATTATGTCAAAGGCAAGAAATAAAAAGGAGGGTCATTCTGTGAAAAGGCAAAGGAAAGAGCGAACGAAACAGCATGGAAAACAGTCAGGTCGACGAAAATCGATTCTGATTCAACAGCAGATGTCTTTACTTCGGAAAAGCAGACTTCTCCTTATGGCCTTTTCACTTGCCCTTGGTGCAGCGATTATATGTCAGGCTGTGTTTATGGCCGAAGCTGTGCAACGTATTTTTGTGGAAAAGGCGTCGTTTTCATCGATCATGCTGCTTCTTGGTACATTGCTAACTGTTATGGCTCTACGCACGCTGTTCACTTATGCAAACGGGAAAGTTGGTTTGCATATGGCTGCGCGTGCCAAAACAGAGATGCGTTCCAAGGTGTTGCAGAATCTAACTCAAGCCTCCATGTTCTCGTCTCTGCAAGGACAGACAGGAGGAAAGGTGAGTATTGCACTGGACGCCGTTGATGAAGCGGATAGCTACTTCAGTCAGTACATGCCAAGAATGATGGAAGCATCGATCATTCCGATTGTGATTCTGGTTGTTGCCTTCACGCTACATGCCAACACAGGCTGGATCCTATTGTGTACTGCACCTTTTATCCCGCTGTTCATGATTCTGGTCGGCTTGCAGACGAAAAATAAATCCGAAGAAAAATACGCACAGCTGGCCGAGTTTTCAGGCACGTTTCTGGACTCGCTTCAAGGGCTGGTTACGTTGAAAATATTCGGACAGGCTAACCGTCAGCAACAGGAGATTGAACGAAGCAGTCTCAGTTATCGGGATACAACGATGAGTATCTTGAAGATCGCATTTACAAATACCTTCATGCTGGAAGCCATCGTGATGCTAAGTATCGGTATCGTCGCGCTAGAGCTTGCTATTCAGCTGCTTGTGTTCAAATCAATGACCTTTCATACCGCTTTTCTATTGCTGCTGCTTGTTCCGGAATTCTACAGCTTGTTAAAAAATACAGGAACCGCCTTTCACAGCGGACGCACCAGTATGGGTGCCATTCAAAAGGTTGAGGAGATGCTTGAAGAGAGCGATCAATCGAATACCCATTCCTCGTCCGAAGAAGGGGTGGAGCAGCTGTCACATCCACATTTTCCTACGGGTCCGTCGTCATCTGAGTTCGTAACACCGTCATTCATTGAACTGAAAAATGTACGTTTTCACTACGCCCCTGGCTCATTTGCACTTAAAACGGGATATGTATCGATAAAACCAGGAGAAAAGCTCGCCATTGTTGGTCAAAGTGGCTCGGGAAAAACAACGTTGCTTAATCTGATCTCGGGGTTATTACAACCCACATCGGGAGAGGTTTGTGTTAACGGAAGGCCGCTTTCGCAGGTGCACGAGGCAGAGTGGTTCAAACAGGTCAGCTATATTACACAGCATCCTTATATATTTGCAGGCACATTGGCTGAAAATATAGCGCTTGGTGCTGGTATCGATGTATCCCGTGCCGACATTGAAAATGCCGCTGAACGCGCAGGACTTGCTGAACTTATGGCTGAGTTGGAACAAGGGTTGGACACTCCTGTTGGAGAAGGTGGACGGGGCCTATCTGGCGGGGAAAAGCAAAGATTAGCGCTCGCTCGCGCTTTTCTGAAACGGCCTTCGATGATTTTGTTTGATGAACCGACCGTTGGGCTCGACCTGCGCACGGAACAGATTCTGCAGCGTTCGATAACAGCCCTGTCGCAACAGGCAACGATGATTACAGTAGCTCACCGATTATATACGATTCAGCAAGCTGATCAGATTTGGTTTATGTCGGGTGGTGTACTTTCAGATTCGGGAACTCACCAGGAGCTGCTGGAGCGTGTGCCTGCATATGCCGAGATGGTACAAATTCAGAGAACCGGAGGGATCGCATGAAAGAATTAACGGTACTGTCCAAGGCCATGATGCAGGAACGCAAAGACATATTGCTGTCCATTTTATGTGGATTCATTGCGGGTACAGCAGGTGTAGCTCTTTTTTCCGCCAGCGGGTATCTGATCTCGCAAACGGTATTTGCCCCGCCGCTGTACACGTTGATTGTACTCACATCGATGGTCAAGCTACTTGGATTCCTGCGTGCGGCCAGCCGCTATGGAGAGCGACTGGCTTCCCACCGGGCGACGTTCTCCATCCTCAGCCGTTTACGAACTTCGTTTTTTGCCAAGCTTGTTCCGGTTACACCGGGAATTTTAAACAAAAACCGCAGTGGTGATCTGCTTGCGAGGATTGTGGGTGATGTGGAAAGTTTGCAACATTATTTTCTGCGTGTGGCTTATCCGCCGATCATGGTTGTGATGGTGTTTCTGAGCACGGTTCTGTTTACAGCCGTCTTTTCATTCTGGATTGCCTGTTTACTCGTTATTGGCATGCTGTTTACAGCGTTTATTGTTCCAAACCTCGTCTTAATAAGTCAGCGTAAAATCAATGAACATGTACGGCAGCAACGGGCGAGGCTGTCTACGGATGTAACCGAAGTGTTGTATGGTTTTCGTGAACTGAAAGTCTATGGACAATTGCCACAGCGCGAGCAACAGCTTCGGCAGGATTCGGTTGAACTTGCAGCCAAGCAGGAGAGTGCAGCTACACAATTACTTCGCGGACAATCCATGCATATTTTTGTCACCTATTTGGTCACATGGGGTGTGCTTGCACTGAGCGCTCTTCTTATAGCAGACGGCGTCTTTGCTGGTGTATTCCTCGCTATGCTTATCCTGGCGACACAAACGATGTTCGAAGAATCGGCAGCAATGGCTGTGTTACCTTCTTATAAACAAGACAGCGAACATGCAGCAAAACGATTAGCTGAGACTGTACCTGTGCAGTCAAGCAATGGGCGTGATGAGCAGGCGCAAGGACTACAAGACCTGTTGACTCTCGATGTAAATGGTGAAGCAGTTTCCATCCGTTTGAGCAATGTTTCTTTTCAATATGATGGGGAATGGAGACCTGCATTGAATGACATAACCCTTCATTTTGCATCTGGCTCCAAAACGGCAATCGTCGGCCCAAGCGGATCGGGAAAATCAACCGTTCTGGATATAATTCTAAAGTTACGAACTCCGACTTCTGGCAATGTGCAATTCAATGATGTCTCGATAAATGAACTGAATGAAACAGGCATCTGGCAGCATACTCATGTCGTCTTACAACAAAGCCACTTTTTTCGGGGAACGATTAGGGACAACCTGTTGCTTAGCGGAGAACAGCACTCAGATGAACAGTTGTTGGAAATATTACATCAAGTTCAATTGTTTAATCTGTCCTTAAACGATTTCGTGTACGAAAAAGGAGAAAATCTGTCCGATGGCGAGAAGCAGCGGCTGGCGTTAGCCCGCGCCATGTTGCGTAAGGGAAGGTTATGGTTGCTCGACGAACCGACCTCTTCGCTGGATTATGTCACAGRAGCACGCGTATTACAGCATCTGTTAGCACAGGCATCAGGTGATACTGTGCTGTTGATCTGTCACCGGCTGACCGGTCTTGAACATATGGATCAGATTATTGTCATGGATCAAGGGCAGATTGTCGAAACGGGTTCGTTCAAGGAGTTGATGGAGCGTAAGGATTATTTTTATGAGATGAAACAAATTGAATTGCAAATGATTGGAGAACAAGGAGCCTAGCTCTGTGATGCAAAGCCGCTTATAGCGGCTTTTTTCGTTGAGCTCTACATGTTTTAAAAAGGCTCAGAAGTTTATAATGCTCCAAAATCAATGTGAATTTGGCACTCCATGGTTAACCGCTGCTTGAAAGTCATACATATATACTATAGGTAACTTGGACGTGTCTAGAAACCTAATGAAGTACAGCTTTTACCGCCTTTTCGCTCCCTGCTGCGTCACTTTCCATTGACGTGCCACGGCAAGCCTGAAGAAAAATTTCTGGCTTGGAATGAAAATTCAGTAAAATTTACTTTCTTCAGAGTATTTCATACACGCCCTAGTCCAATCATGTGAGGAGGTTCGATTGAGATGAAAAAAATAATACGGTTTCCGCTCGTATGGATGTTAACAGGTGTTATTCTTCTGGGTCTACCCGGCTTCATGACCCAAAAGCTATTTGTTAATTCACAAGGCATCCTGTCGATAATAATGGCACTTGCAGGAGGTATCGTTTCTATTGCGATCTACTGGCTTGTCATGAAATTCATGGCAGGGCGTAGAGTGCAGGAATTACAACTTCAGCGAGCAGGAAATGAGTTGATATTAGGCGCAGCGGTTGGTCTCATCTTAATTGGTGTTTCTGTCGGGATCATCATGATGCTTGGTGGATACAGCTTCACATGGTCAGCGACAAACGCGGTTGGTTCTATTTTGGCTATGGCGATTGGTGCGGCCATTGTGGAGGAATTGATCTTTCGCGGCTTATTCCTGCAAGCGGTGGAGAAGCGGCTTGGAAGTTGGTTCGCTTTGGCTGTAACTTCACTTTTTTTCGGTTTGGCTCATCTGCCTAATCCGGGAGCAACGCTCTGGAGTTCAATTGCTATTGTCATTGAGGCAGGCATTTTGCTGGGTGCAGGGTTTCTCTGGCGGCGTAATCTGTGGTTTGCCATGGGACTCCATTTTGCGTGGAATGCACTGGAGGGTATGCTGGGCATACCGGTTTCGGGCATAACGACACAAGGCTTTTTTGAGGTACAGCTATCCGGATCGCCTTGGTTGACAGGGGGAAGCTTCGGACTGGAGGCATCTATTGTACCTATCATCGTCAGTCTGCTGATCGCCATTCCTATGTTGATTAGCGCGCATCACAAAGGAAATATCAAGTTCAAAAGATAAGAAAACGCACACTGCACTTTTTTGAATTTTTGCAAAATACATATGTGAGGGGTGAACCGCCAACTGGTTTGCTCTTCTTTGTGATGTTTTCGGACATACATATTGGTTCATATAGAATGAAATGAAAACTAGTCTTGACCTTAGGTCTGACCTAGGGTTTATGCTGTTAACAGATAGAACAACAGAGGTGGAGATCATGATGAATGGTATGAAGGATGAAATTACGATTAGCGAGCTAGCCAAGCTCATGCAAGTATCCGTACATCAGATTCGATATTTTGAAGAAAAAGGGGTGCTGACCCCGGCATATACCGGTGAAAATCAATACCGAATGTATGGCATGGATGAAGTGTACCGTCTAGCTCATATTTTATTGCTACGTAAGATGGGTTTGTCTGTGCAAGTGATTCAAGAATGCCTGTCCCATCTGACTGCCGAGCAGATCACTCCGATTTTTCGTCAGGCGCTGACAGATACAGAGGCGGAGATCCGAAGGCTACAGGACACCAAACATTTTATTGAGAAGTTGCTTGAGGAAAAAGAGTCCTTTTCCCAAAAATCTGCCCAGACGGAGGGAGGTGCATATACGATCATTCATCGTGACGAAGTTCCATTGTCTCTATGGTTTGAGATGCAGGATGCAGAAAGTCTGACTGCTCAAAAGTTAGTCGAGCATCGAAGCAACATCTCCAATCTGTTCGAAGCAGATATTCATTATGTGTACAACGATTCAGGCATTGTCGGCTTATATACGCAAGAGGAGAGAGGGGAGAGTACTCTGACATTGCGTGCCGGTTCATACCTTTCATGTACACTTTTTGTACAAAATGAAGAACGAATCTCGACAAGCATTCAGGAGTTCTATGCTTATGCTGAAGAAATGAGGTACTTATGCTCAGGACCGTTGATCATGGTGGAAAAATCATACTTATCCCTATTCACACCAGAACTGCTCCATTATGAGCTTCTCTCGTATGTTTCGAACGCGGAGGCGGAAAAGTAATGAGCCATTTTTTTAACACACATCTCAGCGAGACGAATCTCATGAACACCAGACTTAATCAAACGAATCCCGTCCGAATTCAACCTATAACTTCTGAGCTGTATTCGGCTGCAGCACAACTAATGGCATATGGATTCGGACACAAATTCCAGAAGTTATTTTCTGTGTCTACAACGGACATGGCTTTTGTTTTTGAACATTTGTTACTTTACAGTCCGCATCAGACAGGTAGTCTGCGGTTCGCAGCGCTAGAGAATGATTTGCTCGTAGGCACCATGGCTTTAAAATGGAAGGGGAGCGAGATTATCCGAAAGTCTAATAATCCCCATCTCAATTGGTGGAGCATGCGCAGTCACATCGGGTGCTGGAAGTTGCTTCATATCATGGCAGGCATACATCTGCTCAAACATGAGCCTGAAGCAGGAGAGTGTTATATCGAAGATATTGTTGTACACCCACATCATCAAGGTAAAGGTGTAGGCAGACTGTTACTCGCAGCGGCACAGCGATACATGCTTCAAACGGCACCGTTATCTTATCTCAGTCTGCATGTAGCTCGTCAGAACCAGAAAGCGATGCAGATGTATGAACGGTATCATTTTCGCAAACAAAGCAGCACGAACAGTCTGTTAAGTGCCATGCTGCTTGGTGAACATCAATGGCACTACATGACCCGCAAAGGAGACAATTAAGATGAAAGAGAGCAAGCTTAAACATAAGAACATCTGGATTTCACTTCTTGTCATCATTGTATTATTTGCGGGTACAGGTGCATATATCGTTGCACAGCAGGACTATAACATGGCCTCAGAATCCGTGGAGATTCATACTCCACAAGGGAAATTAACAGGCATCTTCACACTGCCTAAAAAGGATACAGGCGAAGAGAAGCTTGGCCTGGTGCTCTTTATCCACGGAGATGGCACCATCGATGCAACGCATAATGAAGGTTACAAACCACTCTGGGAACGCCTTGCCTCACTCGGATATGCATCCTTGTCACTGGACAAACGTGGCATCGGAGGTTCAGAGGGGAACTGGCTGGACCAGAGTATTGATGATCGTGTCGTTGAAGCACAACAGGCGATCGCTTGGGCTAAACAACAACCGATGATTGACGCTTCCCGGATTGGTGTATGGGGAGCAAGTCAGGCAGGCTGGGTCATTCCCAAGCTCGCAGGCAAGGAACAGCTTGCATTCAGCATTCTGGTCTCACCAGCCATCAATTGGCTGAAGCAAGGGGAATATAATACGCGGAGTCAGATGGCAAAGGACGGGCATACGCAACAGGAGATTGAAGCTCAGGTGAAACACGATAATCAGATTAAAGATATTTTAAAAGTTTATGGGTCTTATGAGGAATATATCAAGTTTATTCGAAAAGGCGAAGAACCAATGTCTCGCGAACGCTGGAGCTTTGTCAGCAAAAACTATAGTTCGGATGCTACCGAAAGTCTGCGTCATTTCAAAAGTCCGGTGTTGCTGCTGCTTGGAGAAGATGACGTTAATGTGGATATTCAAGATACGGAGCGTACCTATCGTAAAGAGATCCATCCCTCTTATTTGCTTGATGTCAAAACGTTTCAAAATACCGAGCATTCTATGTTACCCACATCAATTGCCGGTTCAGAATGGAAGATGGGGCTGCGTTTTCTATTTACCCCAAGAAACATAACAACGGAAGGGTATATGGATGCGATTGAAGCGTTTTTGACGAAAGTAGGTGCGCGATTTTAAATCCAAATCCCATTATTAAAGCTTATGTTATGTAATAAAATATAAACAGAAAAGAGCATGTATGCCTTAGATACAAGCTCTTTTTGGGCTGAATTCCCCTTATTTGAAATAAATCAGTGTAATTTATATGGTCTTCTTGATCAATTCCACGCCATCGTATGCCAGACTTTCCAAATTGGCTGCCTTCTGAAGTATGTACTGATCAAAAAAGTTCTTCGTATAATCTGAAACGAGATTTCGCATCTCCATGGCATCCCGTTCGCCCCTAAGTTCCTTATTAACATGGGTAAACACGATGTCGCAGTAATCTAAATGCGCAACACGGTCAACAGAGAAGTAATAGGTTTCCATGCTGTTGTTAGCACCAATTATCGCATTCATGTTATAGTTTGGTTCACAAAACAGGAGCAAGAAGGGTTTTTCAAGGTCGCTGTCAAGAAGGCCGAATGCACCACTATCTAGGCCAATCCCACAGGCGAACCGGTTGTCGTCCCGGCAAACCATCGCCGTCGTAAGCCCTCCATAAGAATGTCCGACGATGCCCATGCCAATGTCTAGCAACAATCGGTCCTTAAAGATGGAATTCAACTCTCCAGTGTCCAGATCGCAAAGATAATCGGCCACATATCTTATATCCTCTGCCTGTAATTCACTATACGCTGTTAACTTGGCAAGGATCGGAAGTGCAAGCACATTACGGCACATCTCAATGGCCGTTTCATCGTCAGGCCTCATCTCCATTTTACCAGCTAACGCCAGCATCTCCGGATCTTCAGAAAACGCCATAATGACATCCGAAAAATCCTTAGATACATTAAACAGGCGCCCATCTTTTCGCTTATACATCGTGCTATTTGGATGACCGATGCTTACCACAACATATCCTATGCTTGCTAGGTCTGTGCAGATCACGGTACCCCATTCTGGGGAACCGCCACCGCCACAAACATAGAACAAAACCGGATAGCGCTTTTGTTTCCCGGAGAGAGCAAGGCTGTCATAACACTGGGTCTTGATATCTATAGAGAAAAATTCCTTCCCTTCAAGATATGCAGTGAAAAGAGGCTGCTCAGTAAACATTTTGTAAACTTCGGGAAACATGTATGTGGAAGTCGACTTACCTTCGCAGCTGTCGGAAGGATAGTATACAAAGGCCGTCAGTTCTCTTATTGAGTCATCTGATGCTGTATACTCAAAGTCCATCTGGGTTCGACCGACCGTATATCCGCCAATAGGTTCTGGAAATGAGTCATACGTTTTCATCTTCTTGTTCCCCCCTAATTCATATCTACTCCTTGGCTTTCTTGAAATCGCTAACCACTGCAGCATATTTATGATCTTCAAGCAGTCCATGACCCATAAAGTCAGTAAAGTACTTGCTAATCTTGAGCTGAAGCTCGGAATCCTTAATATCGAATTCTCTGAAAAACATGACTAAATTAAACTGCATGGACTCAAACATAAAAGAAATCAAGTCGTCGTCAAGATCAGGTCGGAGATAACCGTCAACCCTCATTCGGCGTAAAATGTCTTTGATCAAGGGAAATGATTGGCCCTTTAGCACATTCAGATACACTTTAAGTAAAACGCTCTCTGGAATATTTAAAAATGTTTCAGTGAGTTTGATTTCCAACTCATTCAGTGGCTCGGTAACCATGCCAGTAACGTTTCCAAATAAGCTGGTAAGGAAAAACTGGTTTAGGAAATCCTCATTATTGTTATTAAAATACGCAGCTCTTTTCTGGGTCACATTACGTATTAAGAGACAATAAAGATCATCTTTGTCTTCAAAATATCGATAAAATGTTCCGGGATGCATAGACAAACGATTAAAAACCATCTTCATCGATATATCCTCGTATGGATGATCAACAAAAAGATGCATAGCGCTATCAGATATTTCCTCACGCCTAGCTTTCTCTAAACGAAAGAACGAATTTTTAGGCATAGATTACTCCTTTAGATATAGTGTGAACTGATTCACACTATATCTATAATTAGTTCTCATGTCAAATCGTATAGATCCAAATTAAAGATTTTGTCCTAGAAAGTGAATTTACTTCTGGTATAATATAAATTCATCATCCCTTTTTAAGGGAACTCTGTTTGGAAGGAATGAGAGCCCGGAGTGAGTAAGTGGGGAATTGCTTCTTATGTTGCTGTATTTATTTATGTGTTTGTCATGTTATTAAATGACCAATCGATTTTCCTAGTATTAGGTAGCGTGCTAGTCGCTGCACTCATTATGTTTAGCGTTTTTATTTTTTATCCGATGGCCTGGGAAACGCGCATGGAGCGGTTGGAAGCTTTTTTTACGAAAAAAACAAAGTACGCCATACATTTATATGAATTATGCGACAGCTAACAGATTGGATGAAGAAGTTGAGCTCACGATAGAGAAGCTGATGAGCAATACATCAGCTAGCAAGTCGACAAAAGCCAACTATCAGGCAGCATACGGCGCTTACCGCAAGGATCTGTATACCGTGAGAACAGCGATACGTGAGATGCGTAAATCGGATTATCGTACATACTATGAAACGTTTGTCCTGATCGAAGAAGAAGAGACTGAACGGGCCAGAGAGCATCTAAGTTCCATTAAAAGACAGTGGATGAGATTGGCCCTTCTAGCCGAAATTGAGCGTAAGCTGAATCATTACAAGAAAGCCGAAGAGTTGGCTTCGCAAGCCGTACAAGCTAGTAGAGGAGTTAATCGATACGCGATGACGAAAGAATACGAAAGATATTACACTAAAGAACAGCAGGCACAATGATAGAAACTGCTTTCAAGGAGAGAGAAAATTCACATCACAGTGTCGAGGGACAAGAACATGTTCCCATTGAAGTCGCTATTATAGCGGCTTTTTTATTTTATCGGTACAAGTCCTTGTTCCGAGCCAAGGACTTATACCGATTGCTGAAATAGAAAACGACAGATTTAGCTGTATCATGCAGATAAATGTGAATCCCGTGCTTTGGAGAAAAGTCGATTTGGCTACAAGAACGGAGGATCATATCGACGTGATCGGCTGATTTTGTTTAACTAGCGGGCAGGTTAAAAGATATTTCATTTAAGGCAACTCTCTGTTCAGGATTGTAAAGTGTGTGTAATGTCAGAGAATTTAGTTGATAATCGTTATCATTCATGTTATATTGTTCACAAGTAAACAAAATTTAATTAATAATTTTAAAAAGCCACACTATTAATACGATATTTTTGTTTACAAGTAAATAAGGAGAGATCAAAGGATGACTTCAAAAGATCAAACAAAACAGTTGCTTTATGACCAGTTTATCCGTTTTTTACATGTATATGAGAACCACAAGGATACAGAAATCGAGCATTTTCTAAGTGTTGCCCAGCGAGAAAGCATCGAGAAAATTCCTCAGCATTTGACCGCGGTTCATATGATTGATTGCATAGGCAAACATGAACCTATTAATAACACGGGTATTGCCGAGGCGATGAATTTGTCCAAAGCAAGCATCACCAAAATTGGCAACAAACTGCTGGAGGAAGGATTCGTCAAACGCACAAAAATGAATGACAACAAGAAGGAGAGTTATTTCCGGTTGTCACCGCAAGGCAAAAAGATCTTCGAACTGCATGAACGTCTGCATGTACAAGAGACTGAACGCTTCTATCGTACTCTCGACAAATATTCAGAGACAGAGCTAAAAGTAATCCATCAATTTCTTCAAGACAGCAGTATAAATATTGAATCCAGATCGAACGAAGGAGAGTGAAGCATTTGAGTCTGGCGGAATTGATCAGGGCGCGCAGGAGCATTCGTAAATATAACTCTACGCCGGTGGACCAGGAGTTAGTTGTTAAATTACTGCGCAAGGCTAGTCGGCTTCAACCTTTTGCTGAGACTGGCTCGTGGCGTGTGGTCTATGCCGGAACTCCAGAAGCGCGCAAACGGTTGGTGGATTGCATGCTTGAGCAGATGTCACAAAGCAGGTTCGTTAAACTGATTCCTGGGAAACTTCTGGATATTTTCAAAAAGAGATTTACCGATATTCCTGCGCACGTCATTGTTATGTCGACAGTAGGACCGGATCGGCTGACTAATGACCGCAATTATGCGGCCGCCTGCGGAATGATGCAGAGCTTCCAACTGATAGGTTGGGAACATGGGTTAGGAATGTTATGGGATACCGAGTCCATGATGCTACATGAAGGTTTTTTCAAAGGAATTGGCCTGCATGAGGATGAAAGATTTGTTGGCATTCTTCATATAGGATATTACGATAAAGCGCCAAAAAGTCGGAAAAGAACGCCAGCCGAGCAGAAGTGGACCGTCTTGCGAGGACAGTCTACCTAAGAGGAGGATGTAAAAATGAAATTGTCAGATCTGGAAGGAGACATGCACACTCCAAGTGAGTTTTTGGATCGACCGGTATCACAGGAGCTAATTCTTGAATTGCTCAATCATGCCGTATGGGCGCCAAATGATGAGCTGCGAGAGCCGTGGCGATTTATATTTGCTGATAACCGGTATGGGGACATCATGCAGGGATTGCAGGAGCAGGCCCCTGCGTACCTTCTGGTTTTAATGAAGGAAGAGGCGGATCAACATAAGCGGGAAGAAGACTTTGCAGCTGTCTGTTGCCTAATTCAAAATTTCCGTTTTCTGGCTCATGAGCAGGGTCTAGGTGTACGCTGTACCTTGCATGACTGGATGTACGACCCGAGCCGTACTGAAATGTTTGGTGTACTGAGTAACGAGCGCATTGCTGCGGTTCTAGAATTGGGATATGGTGCAAGTCAGCCGAAAGAGAATACTGAGTTACCAGAGGATGAGCTTCATGTTGAACTTCTCTAGGATGGAGAGTTTTCCTGATAAATGCTTTGTACAGCAAGAGCAAAAACGGCCTATTTACTTTTTTCGACTATATCGACGGACAAGAACATATTCCTATAGAGGTCACTAATTTGATCAGGATATAGCTGATGAGATAGAACCACGGACAACAGAGAGGAATGAATTGAAAGATAAAGAAAGATTGTTTAACGAGGTATCGGAGGTTCTATATAAACTTCGCCCTTTCTTACAACGTGATGGTGGAGATGCAGAATTGATAGATGTCAAGGACGGCATTGCTAGACTTAATAAAGTATCCGAGGATCAACTCTTTTACTTGATGAGCCGCGGATTGACCGAAGCCGAAGCAACTCAAATGATTATCATGGGCTTTATAGAGCCGTTCACAAAAGAATTACCGATGGAATACGCGGTAGAGATGAACAGATTGATCAAATTCCAGATGGAAGGCAGCATCGGTTAAATAAGCCTTTGACAGGTTTTAAAGGGACAAGCAATTACCCAGAGCATCTCCAGCAAGTCGTCGTCAATGGGGGAGGAGAAACTGTTGGAGGAAAAGAACATGTACCCGTTGAAGTCGCTATTATAGCGGCTTTTTTGTTTTATCGGTACAAGTTCTTGTACCGAGTAAGCTACGGAAGACAGATGTGTCCAATTGACAGACAGCGAGGACAATGTCAGCATCGTCTTTTTGTCGTTTTATTAGGCAATAGTTATCCGTCGAAATTTTAGGACTTTACCCTAACGTATACGTTATTGTTTATAATGTTTTCAGGAAAGGGGAGGTAAGCATGATCCTAATCGGAGAATTAGCGAAAAAAACAAATATCAGCAAAAGAACACTTCATTATTATGAACAGATCGAACTGTTACAACCAACACTTATTACGGAAAATGGGTATCGATACTATGATGAAAGTGCTATCCTTCGCCTGCAAAAAATTCTTTTGTTGAAGTCCATCGGCTATACATTAGCACAAATTAAAGAACTATTTCAGAACCAAAGAAATAAGGGAGAACATGAAAACTGGGCGGCCTCTTTAAACGAACAAATAGAGCTGATTGAACAGAAAAAAGAAGAATTAAGCCGGAAGCAATATTATCTCAGATCAACCCTCCATACGCTGAAATTTGGAGAAATGAGCGATCTCGAAAGTTTATTGAAGATTATTTCCCAAATGGAAGATCGGCCGCTCTCTGAAGGGATGATTCGTCCCGAATTCAGCGATGATTTACAGTTAACATCTAGAGAAATGGATATACTTAATCATCTGCCTATTCTTGGGAGTAACGATCCGCGAATGGAGGAACTTTTAACTATTTTTCAACGTGTACGATCCCTGATGCCTTCATCTCCCTATTCCGCAGAGGTTCAACTCGTTGCGAGGCAATTGTATAAAACAGCGTTAGAGCTGTTTGATCATGATGAAAAACTACTCGATAAGTATTGGGAGCTTATCAATCCAAGAGATGCGTCTGAGCCTGTAGTCATGGGCATGGATGAAGAATTCATGTCCTACGTTGATGAGATGATCCGCTTTTTTCTAAAACAAAGAGAGGACATTGCTAATGGAGGAGATTAAACAAAACAGGACACAAAGTAAAAATATGTGGCTTCTGTTACTGCTCTCCGGTCTGCTCATCATATTCTCAGCTTGTGGAATGAGAGCAGAAGATCCTGTGAATGAACTGGATCGTGAGGAGTCAAAACAAAATACAGCGAATGACTCGGATGGAATCGTCGTTGAGGTGCTTGTTGAAAGTGATGTTAATTCGGCATCTGATCTGGAAGTAGAGATCAATGCTCGGAAAAATCCGGAGAGTGTATATTGGGATACGATTGAAGTTCCATACAAAGATAAATTTATTATTCCAAAAGATACATTTATCCCTCTGCTCTCAACTCATGTTAGGGTAAAAGCAGATGACAGTGCAAGCTGGGTAAGCTGTTCCATTTGGTATGATGGGGAATTAGTTGCTTCTCATAAGTCCCGAGGAAGCGATGCGAAGGCTGTCTGTGAGAAGAAGTTCCAGCTGGGGCCAGGATAAATTCACTCGTAGGTGGAGGTCCTGTTCTATGTTCTACATTTTGTTCCAGCAAGTGGTTAAAATCATAACAGAGAGTGAGGCACATAATGACGTTAACAGCAATACTATCTACCCTTGTCCTGCTGGCACTAATAGATTCAACGAGTTTGGGCACTCTCTTGATTCCTGTCTGGTTACTGATGACACCCGGGCGTGTTCGAGTAGATCGGTTTTTGATCTATTTATTCACAGTGTCCGGTTGTTACTTTGCAATTGGCCTCATTATTATGTTTGGAACGGATGCATTTCTGAACAACTACGCACCTCTAATGGCATCTAAACCATTCCTGTTAGGACAATTGTTGATAGGCATATTGTTAATGATCATTAGCCAGCTCATGGATACCAAGAAATCTCGTGCTCGTGCTGCGGAACGTGCAGCGAGTGGGGAAGGTTATATTTTAAAATGGAGGGCGCGTGTTACGGGAGAAACGGTTTCCAGCAGAAGTTCGATTACTATACTTATTGGACTTGCACTGACCGCGGTCGTACTGGAACTTGGAACAATGCTGCCCTATCTAGCAGCCATAGGCGTGTTAGTTAGTGAAGGACCCGCCTGGCCTATGTCGGGGATTCTGTTACTGGGATATTGCTTCGTTATGATATTACCTTCGCTCATTTTACTGGTAGGGAGATTGCTCGCTTACCCTGTTTTAAAACAACCTTTAGCTAAAATGGATAGGTGGCTGGTGAACAATGCACAGAATGCTACTGCCTGGATTATAGGTATCGTTGGTTTTTTGCTGACGGTTAATGCAGTTTATGATTTAGGCTGGTTTCAGTGAGAAATGTGGTACGAACCGTGTTGACAGCATCCGCATCTTCATACTTTCGGCACGCGGATGTGCTATTCGCACAGGCAAGTCGTCCACCCAACGCGTAGACTGAAGTAGATCAATTCGAGTGAGGTGAATTCCATGGCTAAGACCAATGAAATACACGTCAAGGCAAAACGATTCAAGGATCGTCCGGTTTGCGTGACTCTTCATAATGGTGAGACGTACATCGGGTACATCTCTGACGTGAGTAACGAGGGCGTAGAACTGAGCGTAGGCGGGAAATTATCGCAAACTTCAACAACCACAGGAAAAACAACAGGTGCTGCACGGAGTAATTCTCGTAAAATGAAATCTAAATCAACCAAAGTAAATAAAAGAGCATCCTCCCCGAGCCGAAAAATAATCAATCATTCCCGCAAGTCATCCGCACATTCTCGAATAACTTCCCGTAGATCGTCGCGTCAAGCACAGGTGTCATCCCTTATGYCGATGATGGGCTCCTTGTTAGGTGGCTTTGGCGGGGCAGGGTCGTTTGGAGGTATGCTTGGAGGCGGTATGCGTTTGTTCGGCATGATTCAGCGATTTGTGCCTGTCGTGAAAATGGGCTACGGCATGATTAAACAAATCCAGCCGTTTATGGGTGCTGTGCAAGGTTTGATGTCACCCGCAAGCCAAGCTCAAGCAAATGAGGATGAGGCTGAAGCGGAAACCCAACGGGGGTAACAAGAGTAAAAAGAGTAAAAAAGTAAACAAGTATAGTGCCAAGAACATGTTGATGTGTGAGCAGGAGAAAAGTTAAGTAAGCGCCTGGTAAGCACTCCTAAGTCGCTATTATAGCGGCTTTTTTATCATTTAAGTTTTTTTCGGAATATGATAAAAACTCAATGGGGGGACTAGCTTCAGTAAATTCAGACTTTTCGGGTGGAGGGAGCATTATTAAGTATTAGAGAAAAATTATTCCAATTATGTGTTATGATATTTTAAGGTGAAATACAATATGTAATCATTTTTATGATCAAGGGGTGGAAACAGCAATGAAAAATAGAAACATAACAGGTATTGTAGTGGCTATAATATATTGCATTGTTTTATTTATTTTTTTGACTGATTCCCCGCCAGGTGAAGCTCTCAATAATCCCCGCTGGGTATATTTATTGTTACCGCTTGGAGCGATTGCAATAACGTCTCTATTTGATTATGTAATCAAGTTCGATTTCTTTAGGGTGAAGAAATGATTCTCAAAGCCTGTTAGATTAACTTTAAAAGTCGAATGTAAGGTAACATGTAGGATAGATTCCTTTAAGTCAAAGCAAGCTGCTCTCCGTACTTCATGCCAAGGGGAGTTTTTCAGTAAAAAGCGCTAACGATCACCAGGAAGCTTATTTGGGTAGATATTGAGCTTTTAACCTTCTAACGATCCTGAGAGACCTTATTTTGTTGAAAAGACGTGATTTTGTCTTAAAAACACCCAAATTGTCCAAAATAGCGTCTCCTGTGATCGTTAGAATAAAAAATGACCTTAAAGGAGCCAAATAAGCTCCGCTGAGATCGTTAGAATTTAGCCTACATACCTAAGCTACATAATGTGTGTGTCTTAAACCCACTGAAGTGCTTCTTTTATCGCCTTTTTGTCCCCACTGTGTCACTTTCACCTGACGTACTCCGGCACGCCTACGGTGAACCTTCCTGGCTTGGAACAAAATCAATCACAATTGGATTCCTAAATTGAATTCCTCTAGCGTTTTGGGACACAGCCTAGTTGGTTAGTGCTGTATTGGGGTTAGTTAGTTCCACATAAAGAAGGGGAAATATAGTGGACGAAACGTTCACCCTCTAATGCTACAAGTGCTGCTTCCTCAAAAGCTAATACTAATGTTAAAGCCCAGAAGCAGGTATGCTCTGGGCTTTTTGATCTTGCGCGATTACGCTTGTTTTGTTTTCAAACGGATCACGTTCCATGACGCTTTGTTCAGTACAGCTTGTACTTTACCTTGATCCACGGTTGTGTGTCCGCCATTGTGAGGCAATACGTTACGTGGGTTTTCTTTGGTGTTGCTTGCTTTCAGATCATTGCTCTCCAGCACAATGTGTTCCACAAATGTTGTTTCCCCAAAGGAACGAAGATCAACATTCAGTTCCATTGACTCGTCAAGGTGTCTGTTCACCGCAAAGATTGTAATTGTGCCATTTTCTTCATCATGCACACTAATTGATTCCAGATAAGGTACATCCGTGAAGTCTTTGGAATCATATTTCGGTGAAGATGTGATGGACCGCAGAACTGTACCACGTCCGAAGTTGGAAGCGTGCAGGAACGGGAAATACGTCGTTTGTAACCAGATAGCGCCGTTATTTTCCGTCATGATTGGTGCGATCGTGTTAATCAACTGCGCAAGGCAAGCCATTTTTACACGGTCAGCATGTTTAAGAATGGTGATCAGGTAACAGCCTACTGCCAGCGCATCTTCATGCGTGTACACATCTTCGAACTCTGGAGGAGCAATCTGCCAGCGTTCTTCCATACGGCTTGTACCAATGGATTTCCAGACATTCCATTCGTCCAAGGAGAGCATCAATTTCTTTTTGCTACGTTTCTTCGCTTGTACAAAATCACAGATCGAAGCCACACTATCAATAAATTGATCCAGATCCAGTGAGGTTGCTAGGAAGTCATACGTGTTGTCTTTGTTGTTATTGTAATACTGATGTAGAGACAAGTAGTCTACATTTTCATAGGTAAGATCGAGCACGGTTGCTTCCCAATCTGCAAATGTCTTCATGTCACGGCTAGAGCTGCCGCATGCAACGAGTTCGATCTCCGGATCAACCCATTTCATCGCTTTAGCTGTTTCATTGGCAATTCGTCCATATTCATACGCAGTCATCGCACCAATCTGCCAAGGACCGTCCATTTCATTACCCAGGCACCATGTTTTGAATTTGTGCGGGTCTTTGTAACCGTGAGAGATACGCAGGTCACTCCAGTATGTGCCGGATGGGTGGTTGCAGTATTCAACCAGATTTCGGGCTGCATCGATACCACGGGTTCCCAAGTTAACAGCCATCATCACATCCGTACCTGCCAGCTTGGCCCAATCTGCAAATTCGTTCGTACCTACCGCATTCGTTTCAATCGTCCACCATGCCAACTCAAGTCTACGTTTACGGTCAGCTACTGGACCCACGCCATCTTCCCAGTTGTAACCGGATACGAAATTGCCGCCCGGATAACGAACGATGGGCACATTCAGCGCTCTAATCGCTTCAATCGCATCTTGACGGAAGCCTTGTGCATCTGCGGTTGGATGACCTGGATCATAGATACCGCCATACACGGCACGTCCCAGATGTTCAATAAATGAACCGTAAACACGCGGGTCTACTTCAGCAATCTGAAAATCCTTATCGATCAGCATTTTGGATTTAAGCATAGTGAAAACCTCCATAAGATTAATTTATAGTGCATGTGAATGAATTTGTGATACCATATCATCGTTTGTCATGTCGTATGTTGTCGCTAATCAATATTGAATTCGTATATAACCAAAATCAACACATTGATTTGTTATCTAATATGTATCATAATGCGAATATACAGAGCAAGTTCATTTTTCACAGTTCGCTAAATAACGAATTCTAAATCTATATCTATATACACAAGATTGAATTAACCCACAGAACAAAAGCTGGATCACAAATGAGATACCCAATATATAAGCAGACTATACAAAAGGAAGTGGATTCTATGATGCTTGGAACAGATGCATCTTCGCTGCTTGTCTACGAAGCGTTAGCCAGTGAAGCCCGTTTAAATATTGTGCGGCTGTTGCTTCAAAACAGAGAAATGCATATTAACGCTCTCGCTCATGAGCTTTATTTGAGCAAAGCCATTGTGAGCACCCATGTCAGCAAATTGCAAAAGGCAGGCATTGTAGGCAGCCGAATGAAACGGGAGAATGGCGGGACCTATAAATATTGTTTTATCGTACAGGAGTTCATGACCATTCAACTGTCGCCACCCGAGCCAGCTGACGCTTCTTATCATGAAGTATCCATCCCGGTTGGGCATTATACAGATTATGAAGCATGGCCGACCTGCGGGCTCGCAACGACAACTCAGATGATCGGACAATACGACACACCTGCCTGTTTCATGGACCCCGATCGCGTTAACGCGGCAATTCTTTGGATGGCACGAGGTTTTCTCGAATATAAGATTCCCAATTATCTGCATAATGATCAGTATCTTCGGGAGATTGAGATCTCACTCGAACTTAGTTCGGAAGCGCCCAAGGTCAATGAAAACTGGCCATCCGATATCCGTTTTACGCTTAACGGCAATGATCTCGGTACATGGACAAGCCCAGGTGACTTCGGAGATCGGAAAGGTAAACATACGCCATTGTGGTGGAAGTTAGATGTTAATCAGTATGGCGTGCTGAAGGTGCTTCGCATCAACGATGAAGGTACGTTTATCGATGGTCAGCGTATCTCTGACGTTTCCATCTCGGACCTGAAACTGCAAACAGCTACTTATTGGACGTTTGGATTGAAGCCGGAAGAAGGTGCAGCAGACCGAGGGGGGCTTACGCTGTTTGGAAAAGGTTTTGGCAACTACGATCAAGACATTTTAATTCGATACTATTATGATGAGGCCAAGGAAAACAAAACTCCGAATGTATAAAAAGTGGCTTTTGTTGTCAATTTATATAAGACAGTGCAGCAACTGACTTAAACGAAACATATCATCATTCCAGCGTTATGGTATTGACAACGATTACATGGCTGTTATAGAATACAGCTAAATAAGGAGTGTCACTGATTCGATCAGGCACCACCACAGTCTGGATCTCACAAGTTTATTTTTCTTGTGTACCTGGCCATGGTGGTGCTTTTTGCATATATGGGGGTGAAAACATCATGAGGTTCAAGAAGTCGTTAAACAACAATATCGCCCTAGCAGAGGATGCCGAAGGCTGTGAAGTCATTGTCATTGGAACGGGTGTAGGCTTCAAAAAAGTAAAGGGACAGCCGATCGAGCAAAGCCAGATTCAGAAAACGTTCCGGATCGGTTCGAACGATAAATATCAGCGAGTCGAGCAATTTCTTAGCGATATCCCTCTGCAAGTCATCGATATCACGGATCAGATTATAGAAGAAGGTAGGGAGATCATCGGGAAAAAGCTGAATGATTCTATCCTATTAACGCTTGCCGATCATATTCATTTTGCTCTGGATCGTTTCAAAAAAGGTGTGGACATGCAAAATCCGCTGCACTGGGATATTCGCCATCTGTATCCTGCAGAATACCGTGCTGGTGAGTTGGCGGTATACAAGATCAATGAAGCTTTTCTGGTCGCATTGCCTACAGGTGAAGCCAGCTCGATTGCTCTTCATTTTGTGAATTCACAATTTGATTCGGGTAGCATGAATCAGACGATCAAGATTACACAGATGATCAATGACATTCTTGGGATCATGACCGATCATTTTGGAAGAGCGCTGAATCAGGAGTCTGCTGATTTTTCCAGGTTTATCACTCATCTGAGATACTTCATCGTTCGGCAAATGAACCGGGAAGTGCTCTCATTCAAGAATCAGCAGTTTTTATATGATGTATTGTCGGAACGTTATCCAGACAGCTTCCAATGTGCACTGAAAATCAAGGAGACGATGGAACAGCAACGCGGATTTGTAATTACTCCCGATGAGATGGTGTACCTTATGATCCACATCGAAAGAGTAACATCCCGTACCGACACGGGTTGACCTCAAACAGCTTTTAGAGGATATACCATCACCATGTTAATTGAATATGGAGTGTTACTGATTCGATCAGGCACCACCAAATGTTTCCGATTCCGCTATTGAAGCGGAGCGGGTTTACATTTGGTTTTTTTTTCGCCAAAAAAGGAGGAAGCACCATGAACCACCGGGAGTTGTCCAAAGAAATCATCCGTTTAACAGGAGGGCAGGCAAATATTACACAAGCCTGGCATTGTATCACTCGATTACGTTTTAATGTGCGTGAAGAAAAGAAGGTGCAACTTGAACAGATTCGTACACTGGATGGTGTCCTTGGGGCACAATTCCAAAACGATCAGTTCCAGGTTGTGATTGGCAACAAAGTTGCTGCCGTCTACGAAGAGTTGGAGGATCAGTTGAAACAAGGTGGTGCAGCGCAGACAGAAGCAGAACCGCCACGTTCAAGAGGCATTAATGCAGTACTGGACACAATCTCGGGTATTTTCACCCCGATTCTGCCAGCAATTGTAGGCACCGGGATGCTTAAGGGGATTCTCGCATTACTTGTGACTTTGGGAGCAATTCAGGAGACGAGTGGTGAATATCAGATTTTGGCATCCATCGCCAATGCGGCTTTTTATTTCTTGCCTTTTCTGCTTGCGGTATCGTCTGCACGCAAGTTTAAAGTCAATGAATATATCGCTTTGACCCTTGCAGGCACACTATTATACCCGACCATTTTGAATGCATATTTGGAAAATCATCTGGAACCGATTCGCTTTCTGTCACTGCCCGTGTCGATCGTGAATTACACCCAATCTGTCATTCCGATTATCCTCGGAGTGTGGCTACTGAGTTATGTACATCGCTGGGTGGATCGTTTCATTCCTGGTCCGGTTAAAGTGATTTTCACATCAATGATCGTGCTGGTTATTACGGTTCCGATTCTGTTAATCGCCATCGGGCCGCTTGGTAATTACATCGGCATCTATCTGGAGATCGGTACATCCTGGCTCTTTGCTCACTCGGGCCCATTAACAGGAATCGTGCTGGGCGGCCTTATGCCCGTGATCGTTATGACGGGTATGCATTATGCGTTTTTCCCGGGAACATTACAGAATTTGAGCAAGCTCGGTTACGACGTGCTGTTACTGCCGCTTAACCTTGTAGCTAATATGAGTCAAGCTGGCGCCGTAATGGCAGTATTCCTCAAAACCAAAAACAAATCAATGAAATCCATTGCTTTATCCAGCGGTATATCTGCTTTTCTGGGCATCACAGAACCTGCAATCTACGGTGTAACGTTGAAGCTCAAAAAGCCGTTCTATGCTTCCATCATCGGAGGAGCAGCTGGCGGTGGATTTATTACAGCAGTAGGGTTAAAATGTTTCGGTTTTGCTGTGCCGGGCCTGTTGTCACTCCCTTTATATATTGGGCCAAATGGTGGTATGGCTAACTTCTGGTATGCGCTCATCGGTGTAGGCATCAGCTTTGTCGTTTCCTTTACAGTGACCTTATTGCTTAAATGGGATGAACCGATTACGCAGCAAGCTGCTGTGCCAAGTTCCTCCGAGCAGGGAAGCGCGGCTGAGTTAACAGAAGCAAAGACAACAATACCTCCAACAACAGCATCGGAATCAGCAAAACCTTCAGGAACAACAGATGGGTCTAATCCAGAACCTACACCGCCTCCTGTAATCGTTCATTCGATTGAGGAAAAGAAAGGGGAAATATTCAGTCCGCTCACTGGTGATCTGGTCTTACTCAAAGAATTACCTGATCCTACGTTTGCAGAAGAAATGACGGGAAAAGGCATTGCTATTTATCCAAAAGAGGGGCGTGTAACTGCACCTTTTGACGGAACGGTCACAATGATTGCCAAAAGCAAACATGCCATTATGCTGACTTCCTCCAGCGGAATCGAAATTCTCATTCATGTTGGACTTAACACGGTGTCCCTGAAAGGCAAATTTTTTGAAGAGAAGATTGTTATCGGACAACGAGTGAACAAGGGAGATTTACTGTTGGAGTTTGATATCGAGAGCATTCAAGCTGCAGGTATAGATCTGATCACACCGGTCATTGTCGCCAACACGCCAGATTATCTTGATGTAGTCCCTGTTCAGGTGAAGGGGGTGATTCCAATGAATGAATTGCTGCTGCTCACCGTTCGTTAAAGCTTATTAAAACGAATGAATGTTTTCTATTTTAACCGAGTTTTAAAATTTAACGTTATATTTACACAAAAAAAGGAGAGAAACCATCATGACACAAACAACAAAACACACATTCCCCAAGGGATTCCTATGGGGCGGAGCTACCGCAGCCAATCAGCTGGAAGGCGCATTTGACGCAGACGGCAAAGGACTTTCCACATCTGACATGGCACCTTATGTTCCCCATGAAGAGCGAAATGGTAAAGATTTCACCTTTGACGTAAACTCCGTAGAACTGGAACAATATTTGAGTGGTAACACGGATGTGTATTTCCCGAAACGTAATGGAGTAGATTTCTACCACCGCTACAAAGAAGATATCGCTTTGTTTGCGGAGATGGGCTTCAAAGTATTCCGCCTTTCCATTGCTTGGCCGCGAATCTTCCCAACAGGAGAAGAAAGCGTTCCGAACGAAGCAGGGCTTGCTTTCTATGATAAAGTGTTCGACGAACTGCTGAAATATGGCATTGAGCCACTAGTTACGATCTCTCACTATGAAATGCCGATTGAGTTAACCCGCAAATACAATGGCTGGGAAAGCCGTGAGATGATTGATCTGTATTTGAAATTTGCCAACACATTGTTTGACCGTTACAAAGATAAAGTGAAATACTGGATCACGTTTAATGAGATGAATATGATGCTGACCAGCTTGTACACGGGTGGAGGCATTTTGGAAGATAAAATCAAAGGCACACCGGAACAGGTAGCCTATCAAGCAACACACCATCAGTTTGTAGCAAGTGCGCTGGCTGTAAAAAGTGGTAAAGAGAAAATGCCTAATGCCCAAATAGGCTGTATGATCTGCCGTCTTGAGACATACGCCGCATCCAGCAAACCGGAAGATGCTCTGCAAACCATGAAGGAAGATCAGATGAACCTGTTTTATCCGGAAGTACAGGCGCGTGGCGAGTACCCGTCCTACATGCAAAGATATTTTAAAGAGCAAGGCATTGAACTGGTGAAAGAACCTGAAGATGATGCGATTATCCGCGACAACACGGTCGACTTTATTGCATTCAGTTATTATATGACGTATATCGGAAAATACGATCCAAACGACAACAGCAACTCGGGTATGCTGGTAAGTCAGATCAAAAACCCGCATCTGAAAGCCACTGAATGGGGATGGCCAATCGATCCAATCGGTCTTCGAATCGCGCTGAACCGGTTGTATGATCGTTATCGTATGCCTCTCTTTATCGTAGAGAACGGGCTCGGCGCTACGGACAAGCTCGAAGAGGACGGATCTGTACATGATCCTTATCGTATTGATTACCTGCGAAGCCACATCGAGCAGATGAAAGAGGCGGTAGCTGACGGTGTAGAACTGATGGGCTTCACAAGTTGGGGACCGATTGATATCATCAGCTGCTCTACGTCGGAGATGGGGAAACGTTATGGCTTTATCTATGTTGATCAAGACAACGCGGGTCATGGTTCGCTGGATAGAACACGCAAAGACTCTTTCTACTGGTACAAACAAGTCATTGAGTCTAATGGTGATATTCTTTAAACATACGGAATCCGGAATTTATACCCTTAACCTATTAAACGGATAGATATGAATTCATTTAGATGTTGTCATTTCAAAGCAAAAGAAGGAGGGCCCAAAACAGGCCGCTCCTTTTTTGTTATCTGCATATGAAGCGTAATCATGAAAACAGCGATTTAATTCCGCAGCTGTTTTCATGGTTACGCTTTCGCTTTTAATTTACGGAATTCCGTGGGGCTGAGCTGCGTCCACTTTTTAAACTGCCTGCTGAAATGGGACAGGTTTTTGTACCCCAAACGAAGAGCTATCTCGGTCAAGGATATCTCAGGCTGTTGCAGCAGCATCTTGGCTTCTTGCAGCTTCAGATCGGACAGATACTTTCGTGGAGACATATGGTAGATTTTTTGGAATATCTCCAATCCATAGTTGGGACTGATTCCTAACGACGCGATGATTGGTTGAATATGAACTGTATCATCCTCGTCTGCTTCACCGTTCTTTTCGCGCACCTGGTGTCTGAAATGACTTTTGATAGCCTCGGCAATTTCCCGGGCATGTTTGGCCGTAGTCATCGACTGATTCGCATGCGTTTCTATGTTCACAGGTTGTAAGTCAATTAAGATCTCCAACAATTCAAACAGAACGATTTGTGCTCTCAGTTTAGCTTTGGATACCGTTATATCCGGATCGTCAAAAAGATCAATCCATTGCTGAACACAAGCTCTTAACCGGCTATAAGACGGATTGGAAGGAGTATACACCCAGTCACAATTTTTCATGATTTTCATACGCAACGCAGGTTCGTCCACATCGAAATGTGCACAGAAATAGGTCATTGACGCAGCTGAAATGTTCGTGTTTGTGTGTTCAAAGCCAGGAGGGATGAGAAGAATATCCTCACATTGTACCTCAAAAGACTCACTCTCCAGTTTTGTTTCCTGCATTCCATCCAGAACAATTAAAATTTCAAAGGCATGGTGAAATTCTTTTGTCGTCGACCATCCAGAACGAACCGTCTGTTTGTGAGCACCGAAAAAACGTATATTCCAATCAATCCGTGGAAGAAGGTCCGTTCTGTCACCCACCATATAATCCTGATTATTCATTTCCATTTAATTGAATCCACCTTTGATAAGGGTAAATTAATCTGTACTGACACAATCGAATTGATCGATTTATTGAGCTTATAATATGTATCAAGTGATGAGAAACCGCTTTCCTGACAGGGATTGATCTTTATTGAACTAATACCTCTGTTATTATAGCCAAACCCGTGATCGTGATCAATGAACATAAATTTTGAGATCTCAAGCAGAAATGGGTAAACTCACATGTCAGGAAAAAGAAAGCGCTTATTTGAAATCGCTCCAGTTAGAGCAAGTTCTGAAAACATAATCGCAATTTTACATCTGAAAGGAGAATGAATATGAACCGTATTATCAATCCAGTCATACCGGGCATGGCTCCTGATCCGTCCATTATTCGTGTCGGTGAAATGTATTATATCGCAACTTCTTCTTTTCATTGGAACCCTGGAATTCAACTATTTCAGTCCCGTGATCTGGCTAATTGGGAGCAGATCGGATCGGCTTTGAACAAAGGTGAGATCAATTTGCGAGGAACCAATACACCAGCTGGTATCTGGGCTCCACATCTATCTTACGATGCTGCCTCTCAAAAATATTGGTTAACCTTCTCCCATATGGTCAATATGGCTGGGCGGGAATTTAATGCTGACTCTTATATGATGTGGGCAGAAGATATTACAGGTCCTTGGTCAGAACCGATTTATCTCACTTCCATTGGATTTGATCCTGCTCTTTATCACGATGATGACGGTAAACATTATGTTGCCATTCTGGAATGGGAGACTCGCACGGGGTATCAGGCTCCGGGGCATATTGTCATTGCCGAGCTGGATATGGATAGAGGAAAAATCATCGGTACATGGCAACGCGTAACGCAAGGTTTCACGACACGAGGATGTGCAGAAGCACCTCAACTTTACAAGCGTAATGGATACTATTACTTGCTTCTGGCAGCTGGTGGAACAGGTTATGCGCATGGTGTCGAGATTGGACGCTCAAAGCATGTCTTTGGTCCATACAAGCCGCATCCATCTGGAGAGCCGATCATTACTTCTTCACCGCAGCATTTATTTTCACTCGGTGATCCGGATGCAGGACATTTTGAGATGTATAATCCGAACTCTATCATGCAAAAGGCAGGTCATGGCTCGTTAGTGGAAACGCATACCGGCGAGTGGTATATCGCACATTTAATGTCGCGTCCATTGGGGGATAAACTTCTTAATCCGCTAGGACGAGAGACATCCATTCAGAAGATGCAGTGGACAGAGGATGGATGGCTGCAGATGAAAGATGGCTCCAATGTGGCGAAGATGGAAACCGAAGGTATGGAAGGTTTAACGAGTACAGGTTCCGTGTCCCATGATGTGTTCGACGATTTTGACCAGGTGAAACCAGGGCTGCATTTTATGACACCTTATCGAGAGCAGCAAGAGGAATGGGTGAATACAACGGAACGTCCAGGTCATTTGCGGATATACGGGCAAAATTCTTTATTTTCACAAGTCAATCCTGCCATTATGGCGACACGAGCTACATCTTTCAAGTATGAGTTGAAGACGCATGTGCAGTTTCATGCAGATCACTATTCCGAAACGGCTGGCATGGGACTCTATTACGATTCAAACAACTGGTTATACGTGCATCTGACCTATTCCGAAAGGGCTGAAGGAATGATTCTCACGGTACTTCAGGCGAAGCTTGGGGAGCGTATGGAGTATGTCCATCATCAGGTGCTTGTGACTGAACAACAGGCAGAACTTAAACTGGTTTACAATGAAGGTTTTGCAGACATTTCATATCGTTTTGAAGAGCAGATGGAGTGGCAAGCACTGCTGAAGAAAATCGATGTATCGTATTTGTCGGATGAAGGCGTTAATGGTGAGCCAGGTGAAATTGGTGGTTTTACAGGATTATTTAATTTTATCGGTTCTGTGGATGCCCACCAGCATGATTCATTTGCAGATTTTAAATATTATTCCGTTCACAATGAATAGCTACTAGAGAGGAAGTAGAACATGAATACCCGCACAATTCCGCTAAAACGTTTGATTCCAGGTTTAATCATTGGACCAGCCACTTGGCTGGGACCATACATTGCGATGTCTAGTTTATTTTTGCCGGCTCTGATCCAGCATCTGGATGCGGCGAATAAAATTAATATTTTAGCCCTTTTCTCAGCGGTCGGCATGATTGTAGCCGCTGTATCCAACATGGCAGCCGGTTATTTATCAGATCGTACCAGATCGCGTTTTGGAAAGAGAACCCCTTGGCTCGTTGCTGGATCATTTGTATTTATGTTAGCTATGATCTTTGCCTCCATGAGTCCAAACGTGCCGATTTTACTCCTTAGCTGGATGATTGGCCAAGTGGCATTAAACTTCATTGTAGCACCGATGGTTGCCTGGATTGATTTAGCTCCAGAAGGGGGAAGAGGCTCCGCTTCATCAGCATACGGTGGCCTTGGCATGGCTTTGGGCAATAACGGATTCACCATCCTGGCCGCTTTCTTTTTGGGTCAATTCAGATTGGGCTTTATCATATTTGGTATCATCACATTTGTGGGTACACTTATTGCAGCGTTAATTGCCCGTGAGCCATCCAATCTGCATGAAACAACTGATAGAGATGATTCATCGACTCGCCAGAAATTGTCACTGAAAGAGGCGATGGCTGTTTTTCCAAACTGGTCTGTTGGCCGAGACTATTACTTGGCTCTCATCGGTAAGTTATCCCAAGGGATCGGAAACTTTGCCATTACAGGATATCTTCTGTTTATCATGACAGACTTTCTTCAGAAAGATAGCTCTTCCACACAACAGTCCATTCAGTTAATCAATATCATCATGCTGGTTTTCGGTATCCTGATGGGATTTGTTGCAGGGCCGCTATCGGACAAGTTTAATGTTTTGAAGTATCCTGTTGGGCTGTCTACCATATCTTTGGGTGTTGGTGCACTGAGTTTATACTTTTTGCAAAACGACACAGGAATTATCATCTATGCCTTTTTGGCTGGTTTAGGGATGGGCATATGGAACTCCTTGGATAACTTGTTGAACCTCAACGTTATACCTGACAAAAACCGTGTTGGTTTATTTCTGGGTATTTACAATCTAGGTAATACGTTAACACAGGCCATCGCGCCAGTAATCGCAGCGTTTTTAATCTCACAGATCGGGTTCTCATCGATCTTTATGATGTCATTTGTACTGTCTATCTTTGGAGGGATCTGTATTCTGATGATCAAATCGGTATCCAGATAAGTCTAGAAGGACAACAACAAGCTCATACGATCTAATGAACTTCGTTTAGCATGGCATTTCAATTCGATTTGGTACCTTAAAAATCAATCATAGATCACATTTTTACCTTCATCACTTAACTTTTTCAGAGATGAAGTCATATGATCAATTTCTTCATCCGTGTGTCGGTCCCATGAACCTAATTCAGCGACGATCTTTAGGGGGGATTTGGATCGATAGGATCGAGTCGGGTTTCCAGGGAATCTTTTATCCGTTACGTTAGGGTCATTCTCAAAATCTCCTAATGGTTCTACGACGTAAATTCTTTCTTTTGCACTCGATCTAGCAAGTTCAGCGCCCCATTTGGCAGCATTTAAGGTTCCGGTGAAGTAGATGTGATTCGACTTTTTATCTTGATAATTAGATAAAAATTGGGGCTCCAATAAATCGCCAATCTTTAGTTCTGCTTTGGTACCGTGAAAAAAGGGACCCGGATCTAAGACTATTTTATTGTCATCCATATGGACACACCTCAACTTTTTAGATTTGTATTTAGCAGTATAGTGCAGGCGCTGGTGAAAAAACAGTCTGTTATCAAATTTTAAAAAACGTTATAATTAGAGTAGAGAGAAGAGGATCGGGCAGATCAGACCATGAATTGTTATATTGAAATTCGTAAGCCGCTAACGTAGCGGCTTTTTTGTTTTAATATGAAGCGGTAGAAGCTGGTTATTACTTCATGTTCAAGTAGCTTCTTTATTCAAACTTGAACATCGAACGATTGGATACATAATACGAGGTAATAAAGTCACGGAATTGCGCGAGGGATGGCGAGAGCTTGCGATGTTTTAGCCATGACAAGCTGATTGGATAGACCGCGGCTACATCAGCAATCGAGACATAGTGCAGTCCAAGATTACGGCAGACGGAGATCGGCAACAGAGCCACACCTCGATCCAGCCTAATAATCTCGACCAATGTATGTGAATCAACCTCAAAAGCCAGATGTGGAACAAAACCAGCCTTTTCACATAACATCGTGGTAAATCGGCGGTATTCATCATTATTGGCGAGAGACAGAAAAGGTTCGTTGGCAACCGCATGTAATGAAATTTCCTTTTCCGCTCCATAAGCGTGTGTGGAAGGCAGGACAAGCACAATATGCTCATCAACCAGCACCACGCTTTCAATCTCCTCGTCCAGAATGGGATGACCCGTGATGCCCAGATCAATATCTCCTTTTTTCAGCTGTGTCACAATGTCACTTCGACTTGCAATCCCTTGATGGAGCTGAGCGCTTGGACACACTTCGATATATTCACTAATTAGCCCCGATAGAAACCTCGAATTCGAGATCGCAATACGGATCAGCGAAGAAAGCTCATCCTCTTTTTCTTTGATTTCAAGCCGCGCATTTTCCAGTTCAATAAAAATCCGGTTAACATGCTTCAGCAAAATTTCTCCCGCCGCGTTCAATTCAATATTTCTGCCTTTTCGGTGAAAGAGGGGGGTACCCATTTCGTCCTCCAGTCGTTTGATGGTGAGACTTAACGAAGGTTGAGCGATATTTAACTTAGTAGCGGCTTTGGAGATATGTTCCGTATAGGCAACGGTTTGAAAATATTTCAGCTGGAGAAGTTCCATTTATATGCACCTCTTATTTATTTGAATAAATATATACATTACTTATTATGTATTATATTAAATTTAAAGAAAGATGTAGACTTTATTTATAGCAAACAAAACAAGTCAATAACATAATCAACCAATAACTTGATGTAAAGGCAGGTGTCTTTTTCATGAAAATTGATGTGAACAATATCGCCAAAAATCTGAACACGCCTTTAACAGCCCCGGCATATCCAATGCCACCTTATAAATTCGTGAATCGGGAGTATCTGAACATTATCTACCGAACGGATGAGCGGGCTCTGCGGGCAGCTGTTCCTGAGCCATTGCAAATTACCGAACCCTTGGTGAAATTCGAAGTGATGTGGATGCCGGATGTTTCCGGACTTGGCGCATATACGGAAGCTGGACAGGTCATTCCCGTGCAGTTCAATGGCGAAGAAGGGGATTATGTGCATTCGATGTACGTGGACAACTTCCCGGCCATTGCGAGCGGACGAGAGTTAACTGCCTATCCGAAAAAGCTCGGTGCTCCCAAGCTGTACACAGACTCCGATACCCTCGTGGGCACGCTGGACTATGGATCACTGCGCGTAGCCACAGCAACGATGGGTTTCAAACATGTGGAGATGGACAAAGAGCTTGCCAAAAAAGAAATCTGCCGTCCCAACTTTATGATCAAAATCGCCACGGATTATACAGGTAATCTTCGCATCTGTGATCTGATCCGTACGCAAATTACCGATATCGAGGTAAAGGAAGCCTGGACAGGCCCGGCTCGGCTGCAGCTGTTCGAGCACGCACTTGCGCCTTTGGCTGATTTACCAGTGCTTGAAGTGGTGTCCGCTTCCCACATCCTGACGAACTTAACTTTGAATGCAGCACAGCCTGTATATAACTATCTGGAAGAAAAATAAGGAGGCAACACATATGAGAATTGCAATTGTAGGTGCAGGTTCACTAGGAACTATTGTTGGTGCTTATCTGGCAGATGGCGGAATGGACGTGGAGTTAATTGATGCATATCAGGAACATGTCGACGCACTTAATCAGACAGGAGCAAAAGTAACCGGAACGACCGAGTTTCAGGCCAACGTAAAAGCCATCACCCCCGAACAAAAGTCAGGGCAATATGATCTTGTGCTGTTGTTAACGAAACAATTGTACAACGAGTCTGTATTGAAAGAATTGCTGCCATATCTGCATGAAGACAGTGTTGTATGTTCTCTGCAAAACGGGATTCCTGAAGACAACGTGGCATCGATCGTTGGAGCTGAACGGGTCATCGCTGGTTCGGTTGAGTTTGGCGCTACGTTCATGGAACCTGGCGTATCCAGCCTGACCACGGCGTATCCTCAATTCAAACAGTACGCATTCCAGATTGGGGAATTGAACGGAGAAACAACCGAGCGAATTCAGCGTGTAAAAGAAGTGCTGGATCTGGTTGGCGGTACACATATCTCGGATAACCTGGTAGGAACCAAATGGTCAAAACTTTTAATTAACAACGCCTTTAGCGGATTGTCCGCCGCACTGAATGGTACGTATGGAGATATTCTGGATCATGAAGCGGGCATTCGAAGTGCTGTTCATATTATTGACGAAACGATCAAAGTCGGACATGCGAATGGTGTTTCTTTTGTCACCATGAACGGATTTGATATGGCCTCACTGGAACTACAGAGCGAAAAGGAAATTCCTGCACGTATTCAAACGCTGCGCCAGGTGATGGAACCTTCCAGATTGCTTAAAGCAAGCATGCTGCAGGATTTGGAAAAACAACGTAAAACGGAAATCCACTACATTAACGGCGTAGTTTCGAGCAAGGCAAAAGGTACGGGGATTGCAACACCGTATAACGATATGGTGGTTAAGCTGGTTGAAGCCGCAGAAGAAGCACGGAACGTACCAGAGTTTGCAACCAATATCCAAACTTTTGAACATCTTTTGAATGTGTCACAGTTCTAAAGCTTGATGCTTGATGTAATTACGAACTCATAACACAAATAACACAAATAAAAAAGCCGTTTCTTCCACATGAGTACAAAATGTAAACATGAGAAGATAGGCTTCTTTTATTTTGCAAAATTTAGCTCAGGAATCGTTGCTCGATCTGTCTAATCTTGCTCAACGAAATCCAACTATCCTTTGTCCTCATTGCCTGCATAATGCAGCAGCATATCAACCAACTGCTTTGTCATCTGATCATCCAGTTGATGAAGTTCATATGAGCGGTGTGTAAACATCTTCTGCAGCATACCCATCATCACCGTAAATATGAACTGCGCCAGCTTAAGCGGAGGGGTAGCATTACGGATGCTACCGTCGGCAACTCCTGAGACCAAGGCTTGAAGCAGGAAGTGGTTCTCTTTACCGTTTTGGATAAACCGTTCATAGGTATCCTTCAGTTCTGGCTGAAAATGAACTACCTCATAATTGATATCAAATAATTGAATAAAACGAATATGATCAGGATTCTCCTTGGCAAAAGAAACCCATGCGTTCAGCATCGTTGCAAGCTGTTCACGGCCACTACGATTTGTGCTTGCAGCCTGTCCAACATGCTGTGTCATGGATTCAACCAACTGCATCTGAATGGTAAGCAACAGCTCATCGATCGATTGAAAATGTTTATAGAAGGTCACACGGCTTAGATTCGCTTCAGCACAAATGTCTTTGATTTTCACTTGCAGTAGACCGTGTTCTAGAAAAAGTTGTTTACCCGCTTCGATCAGTTCATCCCGATTCTGATTTTTTAACTGCTGATGCCAATTCTCATTCGCTTGCATATCGGTTTCCTTTCTTTGAACGTTGTGCGCTCATCGTGAGTGATAATGCAGCCAGTAGCATTAAGGCACCAAAAATATACGGGAAGTTCACGTTTTTGTCAAACAGCAGACCTGCAACAAGTGGCCCAAAGACGGTACCTAAGCTCGAATAAGTCGTATTTAGGCCTGATGCATAACCTTGACGATCCCCGGCACTTTTGGATATCAGGGAGCTGACGGTTGGTCGAAGGAATGCATTAAATGCAAAATAAAGCGCCGATGCAAATAACAGGAATACCAAATTCACCTTAATTAACATGAGCAGAAGAGCAATCGGGGTCATGATTAAGGACAGACGGATGAGTTTGATTTCGCCCAAACGTTTCACAAAAAAGTCCAGTAACCAGATCTGGATCACAATGCCGATAATGGCTCCCATGGTGATAATAATGGAGATGGTTGAAGCAGTGAAGCCATATTTGGTTTCCGCAAACAAGGAGAAGACCGTCTCATAACTCATCAGACCAAAGGTCATCACAAGAATAATCAACAAGTATCCAAAATAAGGAACCTTGAACGAACTCCAGATTTGCTCGCCCATGGTGCCCCCTTTTTTCTTCTCCGTCGAGATCGTTCTTTTTTCAGGAGGAAGAGTCTCGGGCAAAAGAAGGGTAAGCAGTGCGGCAACCAGACCCAAACCGGAAGCGACGAAATACGGCATACGTACACCCAACTCGGCAATAAAACCGCCCAGACCCGGCCCAAGTACCATACCTAGATTCATCGATGCACCGAAATAACCCATCCCCTTGGCACGGGTCTCCGGAGTTGTAATATCAGCAACATAAGCCAGATTGGCTGGAACCATCAGACCTAGACTGATTCCCCCGATGAAACGAGCGATATATAGAAGAGGCAGAGATGTCGATACCGCAAAAATAAGATCTGAAACGACAACCAGAAACATGCCTGCCATAATCAGCTTTTTACGTCCAAAAAGGTCAGCCCATTGTCCCCCCAGCGGCGAAAATAGAAATTGGGCTGCGCCAAAAGCTGCAACCAAAAATCCGGCAACGGTGCCTCCTGCATGGAACAGCTTAAGATACTCCGGTAAAATCGGAATCAGCATCCCTTGTCCGAGCAAAGCAATAAACAGATTTAACATCAGAATGAACATCGGAAAGCGGGTGGATTGTGTCATCGAACTCATACGTTAAAATTTCTCCTTCTCCATCATTTACACATTTTCAAGTGGTTTACATATCGTTAACCTTTACTCAATGTAAACCATTATAGTGTGTTATAATTCCTGTTGTAAATACATTTTTGATGGAAAAGGGTGAGACATATTGATTGATCACAACAATCAGGAAGAGTACCGAGATCCAATGAACTATGATCTGGAATTCGGCTGCGAGACGGATAAATACGAGTTTTTCCTTCAACTTGCCAAGAAAAATCCGGGACATGTGCTGGAGCTTGCTTGTGGAACAGGATTAGCCACACTTTATTTAGCCGAAAGAGGAGTTCAAATTAGCGGTGTAGATATCGTAGAGCATATGCTCGCGTATGCGAGGGTCAAAGCGAAGGATCTGCCGGTTGATTTTATCGAAGCAGATGCGCGTACGTTTGAGTCCGATCAGCGCTTCTCCATGATTTTTCTGACGGGAAATGCATTTCAGGCTTTTCTGAGCGATGAGGATCAGCAGGCATTGCTGCAAACGGCGTATAATCATTTGGAGACCGGTGGCATATTTGCATTTGAGATGCGARATCCGGACGGTAATGATTTATCGGATGAGGAAGAAGAGCACTGGGGCACATTCATCGATTTGGATGGCGTGACCGTCAATGTATCTGGTAACCAGACGTATGATGCCGAGAAACAGATTATGCACTGGACAACCATTCGGGACTGGGGGCATCGTCAAACGAAGTCACGCATTGCTTGCCGATTCACAGATGTGCAGACACTGCAGCAGTTGCTGGAAAAGCAAGGTTTTACCGTGGAGAGTCAATATGCGAACTGGGATCAAACGCCGTTTCAACCTTCAAGCCCAATGGTAATTAGTGTATGTAAGAAAGGGTAAGAATGCATCGTAATGATTGAAATGATGGATTGAAATTACATAAGTAGAAAGGGGAATATTTGATATGACAACAACATCTAGAACTTGTAACGATTGCGGAGGTACATCCTTTGTGGAGGCAACGGACTTTATTAATTTGCGGCCTTTGGATAAAAAGATGTCACTTGGTTCTGAACGTGTGTATACGATTTGTCTGAACTGCGGTGAGGTCGTTTCCATTAAAGTGAAAAACCCGGAGAAGTTGGTGAATTAAATAGTTCTCGGGATAGAAGACAAAAGAAATCCTGCACTTATAGTACAACATGACCGTTTTATCATTTTTCATCACAGGCAACCGATATAACGGTTGTCTTTTTTTGCTTTTCCCGCCAGCACAGAATATCTTCATACAACAAACGGCAAACGAACCCCCGCTTGTATTTCAAATGATACCTTTAGTAGAATGATGAAGCACATACACTTGGGTTTAAGAGGTAACGCTAGAATAGGGGTGCAGCAATGAATCGCATTTTGCTTGTTGAAGATGATGAAAATTTTGTGTTTGGAATAGAATATACGTTAACCAATGAAGGGTATGAGATCACTCATGCGGGAACCTTGAAGGAAGCTCGCGATGTTCTTGAGCAAAACGAAATAGAACTTATTTTGCTCGATATTAA
The DNA here is from genome assembly GCF_052114825.1 of Paenibacillus sp. 2TAF8. Classification (NCBI taxonomy): domain Bacteria; kingdom Bacillati; phylum Bacillota; class Bacilli; order Caryophanales; family Paenibacillaceae; genus Paenibacillus; species Paenibacillus sp. 2TAF8. The sequence continues at coordinate 173,612 of NZ_JBFRFN010000002.1, read as the reverse complement.
TTTGCCTGACGGAACGGGATATGAATTATGCAAGGAAATTCGTGTGGACTCACAGGTGCCGATCATTTTTCTCACCGCGCTGGATGAGGAGATGAATGTGGTCGCGGGACTTGATCTGGGTGCTGACGATTATATGACCAAGCCGATTCGTACCAAGGAGCTGCTTTCCAGAATCAAGGCTGTTTTACGGCGTCATTCCCGCCCTGAACAACATTCGAACGTATGGAAATCCGAAGAGTTTGAAGTTCGAGTGCTGGAAGGTGTTGTTTTCAAAAACAAAAAGGAAGTTCCGCTGACAACGCTGGAGTTCCGACTACTTCTCATGTTAATGTCCCATCCCAAACAAATATGCAGCAGAACATCGATCCTTGAGAAGTTATGGGATGTCTCTGGTGAATTCATTGATGATAATACATTGTCGGTACATATACGCAGATTGAGGGAAAAGGTGGAGGAAACGCCAGCCATTCCTCAGTATATTGTTACGATTCGTGGGGTTGGGTACAAATGGAACGCTGAAACGACAGGAGCATACCGCTGATGGTTGAAGTCATTCGTAATCCGGAGTGGAAATCTGTGTTCATCAAATTCATCCTTGTTCAATTAGGTTTGACTGCAATCATTTACGTTGCGATGAATCTGCAGATCCAAAGCATCAACGAAACGGTTGTGAACCAGCATGCGGCCTTTGTCGGACAAGTGTTAAGTAAGCAGCCACAGCTCGAAGATCAGCTCATTCAACATATTACTCAAGGTTCAGACCAACAGGATATTACGTTAGGTAAACAAATCTTGTCTCAATACGGGTATACAGAGCAAATGGGCATTCAGAATCAGCCTGCCCTATCGGGAACAGCATTGCCCGGGAATACGGCGTTGATCTTTTTTCTGTGCGGTATTCCGGTTTTGATGCTTATATTTTGGGAGTACCGCAAGCTATTTTCCAGGATTCGCCGTGTTACACATGCAGCGGAGCAGGTGGTGGAAGGTCAATTCAATACCTCACTGCCTGAGAGTGCAGAAGGAGACTTCAGTGCGCTTGGGCATAGCTTCAACCTGATGGCAGGTAGACTAAGTCATAGTGTAGATCAGCTGAAGCAGGAGAAAACATTTCTAAGCCATCTGCTGACCGATATATCACATCAACTCAAAACACCGCTCGCATCCCTGCTCGTGTTTAATGAAAATATGTTGCATGACCCACATATGAAAGAAGAGATCCGAACCACTTTTCTCGAACGAAGCAGGCAGCAGATTGAACGCATGGAATGGCTGATTATCAGCTTGTTGAAGCTGGCAAGAGTGGAAGCGGGAGCTATCGTTTTTCAACTGCAAAACGTAAGACCCAAAGACATTATTGAATCCACTGTGCAGACCTTGCAGCCTTTGGCGGAGCAGAAGAAACAGACTATTATCGTTCAAGGCGGCGAGGGCATGTTGCTGCATGCAGATGAAGAATGGTTAACCGAGGCGATTATTAATCTAACAAAAAATGCACTGGAGCACTCTCCCGTATCAGGCAAAGTGTACATTACGATGGAGGACGAGGGCTTGTTTCACTCGATTATCATCCGGGATGAAGGAGAAGGAATTCGGCCAGAGCAGATCCCCCATGTATTTACCCGATTCTACCTGGGAAGAAGTAATGCTAAACCTCACAGTACCGGAGTAGGTCTGTCTTTGACCAAGTCCATTATTGAAGGTTTGGGTGGAACAATCTCGGTATCCAGCGAGCCTGGAGAAGGAACGGAATTCCGAATTACTTTCATGAAAACGATGTATTAAGAGGAAGCTTACAATAACGTAAGCTTCCTCTTCACTTTGACGTAAGCTTTCGAGCTTATAATAACAATAAGAATACATCAATTTTTCAAGCTTTTGAAGGAGGCACATGCTTTGGAAATTTTAAAAACGAATGAATTATGTAAAACATATGGAAGTAATGACGCCAAAGTCGACGCCCTAAAAGATATTAACTTAACAGTTCAACAGGGTGAATTTGTTGCTATTGTTGGTGCCAGCGGTTCAGGAAAAAGTTCGTTATTACATCTGCTTGGAGGCGTGGATCGTCCAACTAGTGGACAAGTCCATATTGATGGGATAGATCTATATTCTCTGAATGAGACGGATTTAGCAATCTTCAGAAGACGCAAGATCGGATTCATTTTCCAGGCCTATAACCTGATTCCGGTTCTGAGCGCAGAGGAAAATATTAAACTGCCTATGCTGCTCGACCATCGTCAAGCCGATGAAGACTATGCAGACGAACTAATGAGCGTACTCGGGCTAAAGGACAGAAAGCATCATCTGCCTAACCAGTTGTCGGGTGGACAGCAGCAGCGCACAGCCATTGGACGAGCGTTGATTAACAAACCTTCGATCATTCTGGCTGACGAACCGACAGGCAATCTGGATAGCAAAAACAGCAAGGAAATTGTAGATTTGCTCACCTATTCTGTTCGAAAATACAATCAAACCTTGATTATGATTACACATGATTCCGATGTAGCCCGGAGAGCGGATCGTATTGTGAACATTAAAGACGGAGTTCTTTTCGATCAGCAACTTGAGGGTCAACACGATGCGTAAGTATACGGAGCTCACGGAGAAATATTTGCTTGGACAGAAAAAAAGATCCATTCTCACCATTGTTGGCATCATTCTGTCCGTAACGCTACTTACGGCTGTTGGCACACTTGCGATGAGTTATCAGGACAAACTGGTACGTCAGACGATTCAAGATTACGGGGATTATGAGGTGTCCTTCAATGGAGTTTCAGGCAAAGACGTACCTCGCATCGTGAATCAGGCCGCCATAGGCAGTGCGGGAGTCATTCATCGTATCGGTTATGCAATCATAAGTCCCACTAGCGAAAAGGAGAAAAACGAAAACCCGTTTGCTGCGCCTTATCGTTATTTGAATGTGAAAGGATACGATTCGCAAGCCATGTCCAAGCTTCAAGTTCAATTGGAGAGTGGACGTTTGCCAGAAAAGCCTAATGAAATCATCCTGTCATCCTGGAGTCTGAATAATTTCACTTCGAAACCAGCGGTTGGTGACAAGATCACGCTGAACCTTGGAGATCGGATCGAAGCTTCTACAGGAAAGGTAAAAAGTGCGAAAGCCATCGGTGATTATGGGTGGAATCTGGATGAGAAATTCAAACCGCGCGTGAAACAGCAATATACCGTTGTCGGGGTGATGAAAACGGCCAAAAATGTAACGTGGTCATCCACTTTCATCTATTCAGGGATTACGTATGATGATCATCAACAAATCGATCCGTCTCAGACTTTTTTTATCTATGCGACCATGAAATCGATGGACAATATAAAGGAGAAGAGCGAGGCCATTCTGTCTTCATTGGGTTTAGGGAGTGTGGATCAAGGTTCCGCTCAGGAGCTGAACCGGGAAACGGTGATAAAGGATGTACGCATAGAATATAACAATGAATTGCTCAAACTGTTTGGCAAAAGCACCTATGCCGACGTTAACCAAAGTTCAATGTATGCATTTGCAGCTATTGTTCTAATTATCATGGGATGCACAAGCGCAGTAATTTACAATACGTTTCATATATCAGTGCTTGAACGCATTTCTCAGTTTGGCATGCTGCGCTGCATAGGTGCGACACCCGCTCAGATCCGCAAAATTGTATTCAAGGAAGCGACTGTGCTTAGTCTGATTGCCATTCCGATCGGTTTATTTACAGGAACCATTTTGATGAAAGTTCTATTCTATAACATCAGTTTGCTGACATTAGGTTTCTTGAACGACATGCACATGATTATTTCAGTGCCTATTTTACTTGCGGCAGCAGGTTTAGGACTGATTGTTGTCTATTTGTCGGCACTGGGTCCAGCCAAGCTGGCGTCAAGCGTCTCACCACTTGAAGCTCTGAAAACTTCAGGAAGCACGGTGGTAGAGCAGGGGGATTTCAAGCGCTTATCATTTGCGGGCAGCAAATGGCTAGGGTTTGAAGGGCGCTTTGCCAGCCGAAATATTCGGCGGAACCGAAAGAGATTTCGCATTACTGCTTTTTCAATGATTATCAGCATTGTTATGTATATTGTGTTTGGCGGCTTGGTGAACGTTTTAGGAACAACTTCTGAATCAGGCATCAATTACTCTTACTCCTTGGATTATCAGGGTATGAATAAACGTATCCCTAATTCGGTATATAACAAGCTGGCTACACTTGACGGGGTTAAACAGGCCTATTCATTTTACAATCATCAGCTCCAAGCGATCATTCCGAAAGAAAAGTTGAATCCGGATTACTACAAGCAGCAGAAAGAAATGTACACTGTTGAACAGGAAAACGGATATCGGACGGATAACAATTTTCTGACGTCTTACGGTATAAACGGACTTCAGGAGCTTCGTCCCAAACTCACCTCCGGAAGCATTGATGCAAGCCAAATGAACGATGAAAATGGTGTCATTGTTATCCAGAAAATCAGAATGATCACCGACAAAGGGACTAACATGATCATTGATCAAACCCGTTTCAAGGTTGGGGATAAAATTAAGGTCCGGTCAATGGGTGACAAGCAGTCATACAAAACCGTTACTGTTGTCGGAACCGCAGATCAAGCTCCTCTCTCTGGTAAATACACCGAAAGTGCTGTTATTCAAATGATAACGACACCGAAGGTGATTGAAAACATCACGGGCGATAATGCTTATGACAGAATATTCATTCAAGCCAATCCTGAGACAGATAACGGAGCAATTGTGGGTTATTTCAAAAGCCTTGTTCAGCAGGATGCAGGGTATAACTATCGCGATCGGGTAGAGGAGATGAAACAAGCCCGTAACGATGCGCTGACGCTAAATATATTTCTGTACGGCTTTATAGGAGTTATTGCAGCCATTGCGTTTCTGAATATTTTGAATACGGTAAGTACGAATCTTATTCTGCGGACGAAGGAGTTCGCCGTATTAAAAGCGATTGGTATGACGCAAAAGGAAATTCGTAAGATGGTTTTGCTTGAGGGTGTGTTCTATGGTGTATTTGCCGCTGTGTACGGAAGTCTTCTCAGTACAGCCTTGAGCTATGGTGTGTCTTATCTAATGAGGAATGCTGTGCAGATCGAATGGGTTATGCCTTGGAGCAGTATTCTCATTAGCAGCTTGGGTGCTATCGCTGCCACACTCTTAGCCTCATACTGGCCGCTCAGACGTCTTGAACGAATTCAGATTACAGATGGTTTACGCGGGGAAAATTAACCTCGTCAAAAAGCTCGGTTGTTCGCTTTAGAACGAACAACCGAGTTTTTTTGGCATGAACAAAGCATGAATACACAGGGGAGAATTATAGAATTGATCATCAGATCAAATCAATCAATTAATCAATTAATCAATTAATGGACTAAGATGTCGTTACTCCTTTAAGAAAAACAAGTACAATTTTCTCCGCCAGGACGCGATGAGACTCATTTTTCTGCCGCTCATGCTCACGGTTACCCATTAACATCAGAGTCGAAAAAGCCTCAGCCAAGAAAAGCGGGTCTTCTTCACGAAAAATATTCTGATCCATCGCTTTTTTAAAATGAGCGGCTAACACTTCATGAATCTGATGCTCCGCTTCACGTATCGCATGAATCTGTTCTTGCTCGAGTAAAGACTCCGCTTCACGCATCATCATTTCGATCTCGCCATGAGGATTCGCCAGACGCGCTTCGGCTAATTGGATTAATCCTTCCTGCAGATGTTCCGCCTCATCCAGCATATGCGCCGTAATTTTTCTAACGTTCTGCAACATCGTTGTCATGGCTGCCACGAATAGATCCGCTTTGCCCGCGAAATGATAATATATGGTTGGTTTGGATACGCCGCATTTCTTGCCAATCTGCTGAAGGGTAACCATCTCGTAGCCAAATTCTTTAAATAGGGTAGATGCCGTATAGATAATGGTTTGCTGCATGGAAATGTCATTGTCCGTCTGCTTGGGTCTTCCACGCAAACGTTTAGGTACCTGCTCTGGCATAGATTCGTACACACTCCTTCCACAATATTTTATGTCAAATCATAAATATAAGCAAAGAGGCTTGTAATTTTACTTACCAGTAAATATAATTAATTTTGTAATTAAAAATGATACGTTTAAAGGTGGGCAACGAAGTTATGGCAAAGACAACAGCACGTAAAATCAGATGGAAGAAAATGGCGATATGGACTATCGTAGTTATTATTGCACTGGTAGCAGGCTTGTTTGCCTACCTGGCATCTGTGACATACAGCCCGTCGGAACAAGCGGAAGCGGCAATGAAAAGTGATGATCGGGTCGTTGTTAGTGAAGTGAAGAACGGTTATCAATTTGAACCTAAAGGGCAGGATATCACGCAGCCGAATGTTGTGTTTTATCCCGGAGGTCTGGTTGAGCCGGCAAGTTACGCGCCTATGGCACGAGCATTAGCGGAGCAAGAACATCGTGTATATATTACGAAGATGCCGCTGAACTTGGCGATGTTCGGGGGAAACCGGGCGGATTCGTTTCTCGCGGAACATGCGGGTGAAAGCTTTGTTATTGGTGGACACTCACTAGGCGGTGTATTTGCTTCAAGATATGCTGCAGGCCATACCAATCAGATCAAAGGTGTCTTTTACCTAGCTTCCTATGCAGATGATGGAGGGAGACTGGACGGAACGAACTTGTCCGCACTGCAAATCACGGGAAGCAATGATGGTGTTCTGAACTGGGAATCGTGGGAAAAAGCCAAATCCAATCTTCCGAATGACACAACATTTGTTAGCATTGAAGGCGGCAACCATGGTCAATTTGGCTCCTACGGAATGCAGAAGGGAGACAACGAACCTAAGATCACAGAACAGGAGCAACTTAAGCAGATTGTTCAGGCACTGGAAGAATGGATGAAATCAATGAATCCATGACAAAAATAAAAAAAGACCGAAGTTTTCATCTCCAAAAGATGAATGCTGTCGGTCTTTTTATGATTTTCTATTGAACAACGGGATCGATTTCCGCTACTCTTCGTTAACGTCTACGGAAGGCTCCGCCGCGTGCCAGAGCAAAAAAGATGAGCAAGGCAATGATCGAGCCAACGATCGCCGGAATGATATGAAATCCGCCAATCACCGGTCCCCTTGGCCCAAGCAATTCCGTTCCTAGCCAGGAACCGATAAAACCCGCAACAATGTTTCCAAGTACACCACCCGGCACATCCCGCCCAATCAGGTTGCCACTTAACCAGCCAATAAGTCCACCAACGATGAGTACCCAGAGCAGTTCCATGGATTGTTCTCCTTTCTTCGGGGTTATTAAAAGGTATGTGGGGCTCTCGGGATTATACCTCATCTTCCTATTGCTGGAGGGTTCTAAAGCGTCTGTGCTAAGATGGGGGTAACTAAGGATTCAAGTTGGGGAACGCGGATAGAAGGGGTGTACAGACATTGAAGAAAATACTTGTCATTGATGATGAAGCTGCAATTCGAGATTTAATTGAGCTAGTACTACGGCGAGAAAACTATGATGTGAAAACCGCAGAAAATGGCCAAACCGGACTGCAATTGCTGGATTCTTTTCAACCCGACCTGGTGGTACTTGATTTGATGTTGCCAGATTGCTCCGGATATGACTTGTGTAAGGAGATTACTGGGAAACGTGCCGTTCCTGCAATTATGCTCTCTGCCAAAAATGAGATTATCGACAAGGTTCTGGGGCTTGAGCTTGGCGCAGAAGATTATATGACCAAACCCTTTGACAACCGCGAATTACTTGCTCGCATCAAGGTAGTTTTGAGAAGAAACGAGAGCAAGTATGAGACAAGTGAAGGGGTGGAAGTACCATCGACACGTATCATTCATGAAGAGCTAACTTTTGACATGGAAAGCCGCAGAGTGCTGAAAAACGATGTTCCCGTCTCTTTAACGGCCAAAGAATTCAAAATTCTGGAAACTTTACTTAAAAGACCTGACAAAATCTATACTCGAGACGAGTTGCTGCAAATCGGATGGGGATATGATTTTATGGGGGACAGTCGCAGTGTGGATATGACCATCATGCGATTACGGAAGAAACTGGAGGACAACGCGGACGAACCGAAATATGTCCGAACGATCTATGGATTTGGTTATCAGCTTGGAGGTGGCGAGGCCTGAAGTACGCGACCCGGTTACTGCTGAATTATTTATTTTTCTCTGTGTTCTCCTTTGGCATCATCATTTTTGCCGTCAATAAAGCCATTGATTACTACAGCTTCATTACTATTGAAAAACAGATGATGGAGAAGGCGGATCTGTCTGAGTTGTCCTTCCGTGAAGTGCTGGCACAACATCGATCATCATCAGGGGAGCCGCAGACGAAAGAAATCGTCAGACTTGCACTGGAGAAGCTGAAAGCTTCAGGCAAGGAAGTGCGTATCTATGATAGCTCCAAGCGGCTATTGGGCTTGGCTGTAGATGGCATCATTATTAATGATGGCAAACCACATATTTTCGAGAAAAATATTGAAAAAGCTCTGAGCGGAAGCTATGCCTACACTGTAACGGATGATCATCTGCTTTATTTTGCGACCCCCATTCAGAATCAATTTTATGAAAATGCTTATGTGTATGAGTTCGTAGAGGACATCTCGTACTTTTATGCGATCATGGATCAAATCCGTTATGTCTTATTTGCGGGTGCGGGTGGATTCATTGTGTTGATTACGTTAGCCAGTTTGTGGATTGCACGTAATACAACCAAACCGATCAAGACGCTGCTTGGTGCCGCACAAAGTTTCTCCAGACAGGAATTTAAGCGAGTTCATCTGAATCGCAAGGATGAACTGGGTATGCTCGCGGATGGACTCGATTCCATGGGAAGGCAGCTTCACGATTACATTCAGTATCAAAAACAATTTGTCTCGAACGTATCTCACGAGTTAAAAACACCACTGGCAGCGATTCGGGGTTTCTCTCAATACCTGTATGAAGGGGAAAATGAGAACGAAGAGCTACAAAAAATCTATGCACATCTATTGCAGGAATCGGATCGGCTAACCCGTTTGATCAATGAACTGTTGTTGCTATCGAGATTCGACAAGACGGGTTCAAGCGAGCTGGAGGTCGAAAAGACGGAAATGAACGCACTGATCCAGCAAGTCGCCACGAATATGGAAGCCAAGACGAAGGACAAAGAGATTGTGATCAAGGTTAAACAAGCGGAGGAAAACCCATCAGATGAAGGTACGACCAAAGTCTACGCGAGTGTAAATCCGATGCTGATGTCCCATGCAATCGCCAACCTTATGGATAACGCTATCAAATATTCAGGCAGTCATTCGCAAATTGACGTGGAGATGGAACATACGTCAAGCGAGGTAGTTGTAAAGATAAGTGACCAAGGCATTGGCATCGCAGGTGATGAGCTGGAGCGAGTGCAGGAACGTTTTTACCGGGCGAAAAATGCAAGTACAGCGAATGGCTCTGGTCTCGGACTGTCCATTTGCAAAGAAATCGTTGAGCGGTTTAACGGATATATAGACGTGGAAAGTGAGTTAGGACACGGCACGACAGTTACGATTGTGTTACCTCGTGCTTAAGCTCGCTCCTATATGGAAGCCCAAATAAGTACCGTTACAAGACTGATACATTTCTGTTATGAGACTAACAAATGCTTTTTTTATAATAACTTCATAAGAACAAATCACACATTTATGGAGGGATTATGATGAAATTAACTAAGAAATCTGCGAGCTTTATCTTGATAAGTGTTTTACTAACGATGGCTCTGGCGGGCTGTCAGTCCACTGATGCGAAGTCACCAACAACCGGACAGAACTCGGCTGAACAAAATACGTCGAACGGACAAAGTAAAGGTGAAGAAACGTCAGATTCCAAAAAAACGGATTCCGAAGGTGCTGAAGGACAGAGCTCTGAAGTAGTGAAGGAAGGCTCAGTGAAGAAGGAAGGCAATGTTGTGCTGAAGGAGCTAGCTTTTGTCTATAATGAGCACACTATTGCGATTTCGGATACAGCGAATGAAGAGCAGATGGAACAGATGCTGGGCAAACCAGACAATTTCAAATCCCATACGTATACTGCTGGCGATGGAACCAATATGGATAATTTAATCGGATTTACGGAAAAAGTATATACGTATCCTGGTATGGAGATTAAAACCATCAGTGTTCCTGAAGGAAAACAAGACTCGATCTTTGAAATCGAAATTACCGATTCCAAATACACGACAGTTCGAAACATTAAAGCAGGGGATAGCCTGGACACACTTAAAAAAGCGTATCCTGAAGGGAAGTTGGTAGGGGATGGGGCACCTGACGAGGAAGACGACTTCCGTTACGAGCCATCGAACTATGTAGATGTCATGTCGTTCCATATTAAGGATGCCCAGGTCGAGAGTATTCATATCTTCAGCCTGCTGGACTAAAAGTGTAATCGATTCACTTCTTGATTCGTAGAAACGTTTCATACGTTTTACTTTTCGGACCTGCCCAAGAGTTGGGCAGGTTTTTATGTCGTTATGAGTTGATTACGTTCGTCAGAATAGACGAACCATAGTGAAATGAACACACCTCTATATTTCCAGATTACTTTCCAACTAATACAAACACATTTTTATCAGGGGCTTTCATTACAGCAATATGTCCAGACTCCGTTGCAGAGGGAGTTCTAATCCATTGGATTTCCTCGTTTTTGCTTAGTTCATCATGTGCTTGTCTCACATCATCAACAAGAATTTCAACTTCTGTAAAGTTGAGTTCAGGGTGATTGCTTAATACAAGTTCAGAACTGTCCTTTTGGGGGAATTTCAAACCTATTACTGTCCAGGTAGAACCGCTCTCCAAGGTACGTTCTATTTTCCAATTTTCTGTTAACCCCATTTTGGTGTAGAACAAAAGTGATTTCTCAATATCTTTCGTATGAATACACACGCACTCTAACTTTTTAAACACCTGATGCATCTCCTTCTAGCGTCTAGTAGGGAACGAATGTTCCTTTAGTGAATTCTACTATTTTCCATATTTAAAGGCAATAATATATTAGAAAAAAGCTTGAGAACATACAAAATACAAGTTTTCCTTACGCAACTTTTTTGGATTCCCATTAAACTCTTGCGGCACTCAGACTATGTTTGCTTACACTCAAAACGTTTCTCTAGACCCACACAAATGTTCAATGATACCATCATACAAGTGTTAAGAGAGTTGAAGATTGCGGGAGGAACGGAATGTGGATCAAGTAAGATACGATAACTTAAAACTCGGGGAACGTGGAGCGATCATCAGTATCGTCGCTTATATATGTTTGACTGCACTGAAGCTGATTATTGGGACTACGGCGGGTTCCGAAGCGCTCAAGGCAGACGGACTGAATAATGCAACCGACATCGTGGCATCTATTGCGGTGTTGATTGGCTTGAAGCTTGCACAGCGACCAGCAGACAAAGATCATACATATGGGCATTGGAGAGCAGAAACGGTGGCGTCTCTGGTTGCTTCGTTCATTATGATGGCTGTCGGACTTCAAGTCTTGTTCGAGGCATTCGGTTCTGTTTTTCAAGGCAAACATGAATCCCCCGATCTTCTTGCGGCGTATACCGGAGTTTTCTGTGCGGTGATTATGTACCTGGTTTATCGTTACAACAAGAGACTGGCTGCACGAATTAAAAGTCAGGCTGTTATGGCTGCCGCACGGGACAATATTTCGGATGCTTGGGTAAGTATCGGTGCAGTCATCGGGATTGTAGGCTCACAATTTGGCCTGCCTTGGCTTGACCCGGTAACGGCGATTATCGTCGGCTTGCTGATCTGCAAGACGGCATGGGATATTTTCAGAGAAGCTACACACCATCTTACGGATGGATTTGATGTTGAATTGATTGAGGAATATCGTGATACGATTGCCGGAATTGATGGTGTTGAGACGGTGAAGGATGTACGAGCACGTAATTATGGCAGCAATGCTGTAGTGGACGTGGTGATCACGGTTCGAGGTGATTTGGATCTGCAACAAGCACATGATATCTGTACAGATGTAGAGAATGAACTGCTGGAAGAGCATGATGTGTATACGGTACACGTTCACGTCGAGCCTGAGCCGGAGCGGGAAACGCTCAACGAATACATGTAATATTGTTCGAAATGTAAAAAGGGCAAGAATACGCAAAAAAACCAGTAAACGATAATGTTTACTGGTTTTTTTGGTGTTGTTACCTAACTAAGCTTCTTTCACATTTTAACATGCCAGCGTCAACGCCAATGACCTCATCCAGCAATCATTTTGGCATATTATACATAATCAAATTATTGTACTTGTCTGCATGTTTTTGCTCATCCAAAATAATCCCCCACACCGTGTCTTTGTAAATGCCGTACGGAAGACCAAACCATATTTTTCTGTACTTCTCCACAGCAGATAGTTCTCCTTGAAATGCTTTTTGCAAACCACCCAGGTACGATGTGACGTTTTCGGGTGCTTCACTGCTTACACCTGTGATCTCATGACCGGTGAGATCTTTATACATTTCTCTGAACATCTGATTGTGTCCGCGCTCATCATCGCGAATTCTTGTAATAATCGTTGCTTGGTAAGTATCCGGCGCCATACGAATAAGAGCATCATAGAACAGTTCATCGTTTCGTTCACCCTGAACAGCCGATTGAATGAGTCCGAGCGCTTCAGCTGTTGATGTTTCCCATACGGGAGTAAAGGGTTTTCGATAAAAATAAGGATACGTGGTGTACATGCCAATCCCTCCATTAACAATGATGAGTTAAGATATGCACATACGCCTAGCAACGTTAACCCGCTGTTGTTTGATATGCTTCATGATATGCCAAAACCTTGACATTTTAACGATTGGTACGCTTAGCTATTGGGTCTGGAAATGTCATTTTCAAAAGTTTACTGTAGCCATAAGCAAGCACAAAAGGCAGGAAGTAGGACCAGTACGTCCAGAAGATATTCCATCCGTTAAAATAAACAACATATCCCATCATCTTGGCAATCCACTCGATCAATGTTAACAAAAGTGCTGAAACAACGATACTTGGCCAAGGTTTGGCGTTTTTCACCAGAATCAGATACATCATAATACAGCCTGTAACGGGATATATACCTAGATCCATCGGAAGGGCAGCAAAGGCCYCATTGCGAGTATGCGGCATGATATTCCAGAAATAATTAAATCCAATACTGTTAATGCAAGCAGATATCGCAACACCAAGAGGGTAATAGAAAACGAATAATCTATAGTGGCGCCGTAAAATCCATGCACCCAGCAGCAGGGGGATGAGCATACCAAAAACCCAGTTAACCAACATATCATTTTCCCTCCAAACTTAACTGAAATTTTTGATTCCAGTCTCAGTTCTATAAATCGTTTATATCTGACATTTCACCATTTAATCCGGCTTTTTCTGTTCAAGGAGACGGTTCAGTTTATCCGTAATTGCATTTAATTTTTGATCATAGTGCCTGTACGTATACCAGCCAATAACAGCTTTGACCGCAAAAAATAGCATTGCAGCGATGACCACCAAGATGTAATTATGTGCGATCTGTTTCAACCAATCATTAATGTGCTGCATTGTTTATAACCCCCGTCGCGGACATATATCATCTGGTTAAGATGCCCATTAAATCCTAAGGTAATGCATAAAATATAAAAAGGTTCTTTGCGTAGAAAGTGTTGCTTTTTGTCGAAATCCATGCTACATTAGCCATGTAAACGTTTATATTTGCTTTAAACAACATCATATATGATTCAATTTGGCGTGTTACTGTTCGGCAGGCAAGGCTTAAATTGGGTGGTTTGTATATTTAATATACCCGCCCTATTTAGGCCTTTTTTTATGCACAATTTTAGGGGCGAGGTGTTTTTATGAATTACAAAGAAACCGCTAAGGAGATCCTTGACAAAGTAGGCGGACAAGAAAATATCAATGATTTTCTCCATTGCTCCACCCGCTTAAGAATGAATCTGAAAGATCCGAATCAAGCAAAAACCGAAGAAATTAAAGCGATGGATGGCGTCATGGGAGCCGTATACAGCGGTGGTCAATATCAGGTTATCATTGGTAATGATGTAAGCTATGTATATAATGAACTTAAACAAATGGTCACAATAAACACAGAAGAAAATCCGGAACAAAACAAGAAAAGAGATCTAAGTTTCAAAGGTTTGTTTGAAAGTTTTGCCGGATTGATTACGGGCATTTTCCAGCCGATCATTCCAGCAATCGCAGCAGCAGGGATGTTTAAAGCTTTGCTTCTGTTGTGTACATCGCTTGGTATACTATCTAAAGATAGTCAGATTTACGCATTATTGCTTAATATCGCTGATGCAGCGTTTTATTTCCTGCCTGTATTGTTGGCATACTCAAGTGCACAGAAATTCAAAACAAATCCATATATTGCAGCCACACTGGCGGGGGTTTTACTGCATCCCAAAATGATTGCATTACTTGGAGGAGAAGTACCTGTACAAATTGCGGGTATTCCTGTACCTAATATCAGTTATGCGTCCAGTGTTTTACCTATCATTCTGACCGTATGGCTCATGTCATATGTTGAGAAATTTGCAGATAAGGTCTCTCCTGGACCAGTAAAGATCTTCCTTAAACCTCTAATTGTCCTTCTTGTCATGGCACCACTGGCTCTCACAATTCTGGGGCCAATCGGTAACTATCTGGGTGTAGGTTTGTCAGACGGTTTATTCTGGATTCAAGGTAAAATTGGTTGGCTAACCGTTGTAATTTTGGCCGTATTCCTTCCATTTATCGTGATGTTCGGAATGCACAAAGTGTTTTATCCCGTTATTTTCGCAGCCATGGTTTCACCCGGCTATGAAACATTGATCCATAGTGCGATGCTTTCTTCTAACATGGCACAAGGCGCTGGTGCACTGGCAGTCTGGTTCTTGGCAAAAGACAAGAAATTGAAGCAGGTTGCATTGCCAGCAGGTATATCTGGATTGTTCGGCATTACTGAACCGGCATTGTACGGGGTACATTTACGTCTGAAACGCACTTTGGTAGCTTGTATGATTGGTGCAGGGTCAGCGGGACTCTTTGCTGGTATTGTCAACTTGAAAGCTTATGCAGCAGTAGGACCGGGTCTTGCTTCTTTACCGATGTTTATCGGGGCGGAAAATAACTTTACCTACGCGCTGATTACAGCAGCTATTTCGATTATTGTTACACCAATTGCCGTATATTTCATCGGCTTTAATGATCCTGGAGCAGAGTCTGATGCACCAGCTTCATCAGCAAAATCTCCTCAGGAAGTAACAACGCCAGCAGCTCCGAAGAAAAAGAAATTGCAATCTCGTTTGGTTGTTTTCTCCCCGATTGAAGGAGAGGCAATTCCGTTAAAGGCGGTAAATGATGAAGCCTTCTCCCAGGAAGCGATGGGGAAAGGCATGGCAATTAAACCTGCCAAGGGACAAGTTGTGGCTCCATTTGATGGAACTGTGCAAACCGTATTTCGCACCAAACACTCCATCGGTTTAAAATCAGTAGAAGGCATAGAACTTCTGATTCACATCGGCATTGATACCGTCAAATTAAAAGGACAGCATTTCAATGTTGTTGTTCAGGAGGGAGATATCGTGAAACACGGTCAACTTCTAATTGAGTTTGATATGGAAGCCATTGAAAAAGCAGGCTTTGACACAACAACACCCGTAATTGTAACCAATAGTGGTGATTATCTTGAAATCCTTGGATATGAGCAATCTGAAAAAATAGGACCTGAGACGCCACTTATAACCATTTTGTAATGAATATGGGGTGAAGTTCACCCTGAACATAGAGGAGCATGGATATGAGAGTAGTTAAGGTTCTCAATACAAGTATTGTTTTGGCCAAGCGTAATGACAATAAAGAGGTTATTGCCATGGGCAAAGGAATCGGGTTCAGAAGCAGGCCCGGGGACATGATTAACGAAAATGAAATTGAAAAAGTATATGTCGTTGAGAATGAAGGAATGTCCTCGGATATGACTGCACTGATGAGAGAGACGCCGGAAGAGTATTTAATTTTGGCAGACGAAATCATATCCTATGCGAAACAAGTATTATCGCGTGATCTCAGTGAAAATCTGTATTTTTCGTTAACAGACCACCTCCATATGGCTGCCAAACGATTCAAATCGAATATTACGATACAAAATCGAATGTTATGGGAAGTGCAGAAGTTTTACCCGCAAGAATTCCTCATTGGGAAGCAGGCATTGAAGTTTATTAAAGATAAACTTGGACTGGATCTGCCGGAAGAGGAGGCAGCTAACATCGCCTTCCATCTGGTCAACGCTCAGCAAACAGAACAGAACATGAGTCAGGTCATGATGATGACGAATACCGTTAAAGATATTCTTAACATTATTCGCATTCATTATGGAATTGAGCTGGATACATCGAGCATTAATTATTCACGCTTCTTGACTCATTTGCAGTTTTTTGTACAGCGATTATTAGAGAACACAATGCTTGAATCCAAGGATGATGAATTGCTCGAACGAATTTCGAGTAAATATCCAGAGGAAAGCAATTGTGTTTCCAAGATCAACAATTATATTGGCGCGAAATTTGAACGATTTATGTCCAACGAAGAGAGATTGTATCTCATCATTCACATTAGCCGTGTGATGGACAGAGCGCATTAACAGGAGGATTATGATATGACTATAAATCGAACATTTCCCGAAGGATTCTTATGGGGGGGAGCCATTGCAGCGAATCAGGCAGAAGGTGCCTGGAACGTAGCAGGAAAAGGGATTTCCACCGCTGACACGGCTATGAATAAGAAAAACGTAGGTGACTACAAAAAACAAAATGCTGTAAGCTCGGAGCAGCTGGAAATGGCTCTTCAGGATCAATCTACATTGAATTATCCGAAACGCAGAGGAATTGATTTTTATCATCGCTATCCAGAGGATCTTGCTTTAATGGGTGAGATGGGCATCAAAACATTACGCACGTCCATTGCGTGGACGCGGATTTTCCCG
Source organism: Paenibacillus sp. 2TAF8 (assembly GCF_052114825.1). Classification (NCBI taxonomy): domain Bacteria; kingdom Bacillati; phylum Bacillota; class Bacilli; order Caryophanales; family Paenibacillaceae; genus Paenibacillus; species Paenibacillus sp. 2TAF8. The sequence continues at coordinate 156,637 of NZ_JBFRFN010000002.1, read as the reverse complement.
AATGGCAATGAAACGAATGCCAACGAAGAAGGTTTGCTTTTCTATGATCGCCTTTTTGATGAGATGATTAAAAATGGAATTGAACCTCTGGTTACCTTGTCTCACTATGAGATGCCGATGTATCTGGTCGATCATTATGGTGGATGGACATCCAGAGAGGTTGTTGATTTATTTGTACGCTTCAGTACAACAGTATTCAACCGTTATAAAGATAAGGTAAAATATTGGATTACTTTCAATGAAATTGATGGCATTGTGCGTCATCCGTTCACGAACGGAGGCATTGTTCCGGATCGTTTCGAGAATGTTGAGCATGCGGTATACCAATCGTTGCATCACCAATTCATAGCGAGTGCTTATGCGGTAAAGCTGTGCCATGAGATTATTCCAGATGCTCAAATCGGTTGTATGCTTACAAGCCTGTTGCACTATCCTCACACATGTAATCCGCTCGATGTACTGGCAGCACACAAGGACAATCAATTTAATCTGTTCTTTACCGATGTGCAGGTGCGTGGCGCTTACCCTGGTTACATCGAGAGATATTTTAGAGAACAGAATATTATCATTGAAAAAGTTGAAGGCGATAGTGAGTTGCTAAAAGAGTATACGGCTGACTTCATATCATTCAGTTACTATAACTCCTTTGTTGCAAGTGCTGATAGCGAGGGCCTGGAAACGGTTAGCGGCAATACGATGGGCGGCGTGAAGAACCCTTACCTGCCTGTCAGTGATTGGGGATGGCAGATCGATGCGATTGGTCTGAGACTCGCGCTTAACAATCTGTACAGCCGTTATCAGGTACCTTTGTTTATCGTAGAAAATGGCATTGGTGCTTACGATACCGTTGAAGATGACGGTACAATCAGCGATCCTTATCGCATCGAATACCTGCGTTCTCATATCGAACAGATGCATGAGGCTTTGCTGGACGGTGTTGACATTATGGGGTATACCGTTTGGGGAATCATCGACCTGATCAGCTATTCCTCTTCCGAAATGGAAAAACGCTACGGTCTGATCCACGTCGACCAGGATAATGACGGAAACGGCACGCTGGAGCGAAGACGGAAAGAGAGTTTCTTCTGGTACCAGAGCCTAATTTCTAATAATGGGCTATAACTAGAATAGAAGCAGGGGCTGTCCCAGCCATAATTATGACTTAGGGACAGCCCCTTTTTCTTGTGTCATTTTGTTCAGCTTCAAACCATATTCAGCTATTCGTTAATCAAATCGCTTACAAAGAAAGCAATTTATCCACATCCGTCAGGTTCTCCATATGCTGAATCATCTTAAATCGTTCTTCATGGGTAGGTTCAAAAGGGGTGTCTGCAAGAAATCGATTAAATTTCTGTTCAAGCATGTTCCAGCCAAACGGCGTCTCAATATCTCCTAAAGGCACTGGCATCCAACGTTCGTATACACTGTCATCATACGTTGTTATAGTGACATGAGCAGCGCAAAAGTGGGTTGGATGATCAGTCAGATATTGCTGTACTTCATCATCTAAGGTTACTGTAATTTTATCAACCAGTTCATGCACTTCCGGATCAGTGAAGCTATCGAATATTAGATGCTCTGAATCCATACGACCGTATTTAAGTGCCACGGCTGAAGTAAATTGTGTGCTGGCCTGTGCTCCAATGGCTGTCTTGGGTTTAGGGTTCGTTAGACGGTAAACAAAGGAAGATGTCCTCACATCAACAGACTTAATCTTGGAAGGCGTTAAATGATAATCTTCACGAAGTTCCAGCATCGCGTCCAGCGTTGCGTGTAAGCCGCGCTGACAGGCATGGCGTTTAAAATAAATACTCGTTACTTTAAAATCCGTTCCCAGCCCATTCAATACATTACTTGTATCACAATGCCCGCTTGTTCCTTTAAAGGCTTGAAAAAAACCATATCTTCCTTCTAATGCTGCATCAGGCCCCGTAAAACCACAGGATGCCAGTCTTACGGCTCTTAATCCGGTCAACGCCGCCCAGCCACTGCACAAAATTTTTCCCGAAGTTCCATCGTTCTGGTATTCGATCAAACCTCCCGTGAACAGGGAAGCAATCCCCATGGCATCTTTGGTCTGCTTGGCATCTGCATTTGTTAATTTACTTACCAAGGCCGCGGCTGCAACAGCTCCACATACTCCGGTAGCATCAAATCCTCTTTCTCGGTACATAAATGGATTAATCGCTTCACCTAACCTGGCATATACGTCATATGCTGCAACAATAGCTGCAATCATCTGTTTCCCATCATTTCGGTGCAACTGGGCTACACTTAGCAGTAGCGGAACAAGCACAGAACCGGGATGACCCATTGCGTGGCGATACCCGTCATCCAAATCTGCACAGCGTGCCATCATCGTATGGATGAAAACTGCATGATCTGTGCTTGTTCGAACATTCTGCTCACCAATTAATGAAACCAATTCTTCATTTTTGATAACCGAGTCTGCAAGGGCTGCATATTTCAGGATACGTTCACTTGCCTCGGAGTATCGACCAAATATCATATTACCATAAGAGTCCAGTATCACTTGTTTACCGACCTCGATCGCCCTCTCGGAGAGATCCTCATATTGAAGGCGAGTTACATAATCGGCCAGTTCAACAATCATCGTGTTCACAACAATTCACCTCGTTATTTTGACTTCCATCCGCGAATGTACGGGAAGTTACATAACAGAAATATATAGTTGGAAAGATGTTGAACTCCAGCACAAGTTAACTGCAATCACTCAACCTTTGTATGCACAAGGAAGCTAGAAGGGCAATGTCTCTTAATCCTTTACTCGATTTGATGCTATGCAGGGCTGCAATAATGCTTAATTATTTTTTTAAAATCCTCAACGTATGAAGGGAAAATTTTGTTTTTGTGATAAATCAATGCGAGCGGGTGGAGATGGGCAAAATCAGCGATCGGAAATACATGAAGCGGAGAGTTCGTATGTCCGGACTCATTCAACGCCTGTATTCCTGAAAGGTACATCGTTAACGAAAAGCTGGCAGCATAATCTTCCGCGCACAGAAGGTGATGAATATCTGGTTGAGTTAATTCATTAATGCAATACAAGGATATATTACGTTCAGCTAGATGTTTATCGAGTAAAATACGAGAATTGAAGTTTTTCTTGTTCAGTACAAATGGAACATGTTGAAACAGACTCAGATCAGCACCTTGATTAAAGGTTTCAATACATTCGGGATATTGCTCCGGGAAATACTGCTTAAGCAGATTGTCTGAAATCACCATGTACATTTGTTCATGCAGAATCGTTTCATATTTTACATTTTGCGTCACAATATTGTCTACACCCGACAGAAACAGATCCAGTGAATTGTTTAACACCATCTCCTGCATTTGCGGTGAAGTTGTACGATGAATTTCAAGCTGAACCTTGGGATGCAAATTACGAAATTCTTTTAACAGCTTTGGTACGATAATCGGATAACGTCCTTCGGTAATGCCAAAATGAATGGTGCCTGACTTATCCTCTTTTAGATCGGTGAGTTGATTCTCCATATTTTGATCCAGCAATTCAATTTGGAGAAACGTGTTTTGCATAATTTTCCCCGCAGGTGTCAGAGCAATTTTAGGTTTTCGTTCAAAAAACGTAACCCCGTGTTTTTCTTCTAAGCTTTTCAGGTATTTGCTTAGGGACTGATGGGAGATATAGAGCCGCTTGGCTGCATTTGAAATGTTTAATTCCTCGGATAGAACCAAAAAATATTTATAGTTATTCAGCATACTGACCTCCTATGTTTTCTCTCTATGACTTTAATCAACGGATGATTTATACCAACAAGCTTAGGATTATCATACTGCAACTAATAGTTACATACAAGCAATCTAAATGTGCTTTAGGGTTGCGTACATGTATGCTAAATTATGAATGTATCACGGCACCTACAGCGTTGTAAGCGTGAGCAATAAACAATTGCTTACTCTAAATAAAATAAACAGGAGGTTATGTGCGTGAGTAAAGTTGCAGTTCTTTTAGCAGAAGGATTTGAAGAAAGTGAAACGCTGACGATTGTGGATATTTTAAGAAGAGCCCATATCGAATGTCATATGATCAGTACAGCGGGGGAAATGGTGCGCGGCAGTCATGATATCGTAGTGAAAGCCGATGCTCTATTCAGTAACGATGTTACAAATTACGATATGATCGTACTTCCCGGAGGCATGCCAGGAGCTGCCAATCTTCGTGATGATGAACGTGTGATTGAACTACTTCAGGAGATGAACCAATCTGGCAAATATGTAGCAGCTATGTGTGCGGCGCCACTTGCACTTGCTAAAGCAGGTGTCTTGGAAAATAAAAAATTTACTGCATATGTAGGCTATGATCAGAAGATTCAAACGACAGGCACTTTTAAAGAAGACATTGTGGTTCAAGATGGAAATCTGATTACAAGTCGTGGCCCAGCAACGTCTTATGCCTTTGCTTATGCATTGGTGGATGCCTTAGGCGGGGATAGTATGGCTGTAAAGAATCGTATGGTTTATTTCAATGCATTTGATGCTGAATAGGAGGGAACTGAAATGACGAATAAAGTAGCAGTATTGATGGCGGAAGGTTACGAAGAGGGCGAAACGCTGACGATTGTGGATATTTTGAGAAGAGCCAGCCTGACATGTGACACGTTTTATTTTGGCGATAAGCTGGTTAAGGGCATGCACGGCATCTTTGTAGAAGCAGACAAACCTTTTGGCGAAGAAGTAAAGCAGTATGACATGATCGTTCTGCCGGGAGGCCGCCCAGGTGGCCAAAACCTGAAGGAAAATCCCGATGTAATTGACATGGTGCAGTACTTCAATCAGAACAACAAATACATTGGCGCAATGTGTTCCGGTACGGTGGTACTGTCTGATGCCAAGGTCATTGAGGGCAAACAGGTAACAGGTTATGTAGGGTACGCTGAGAAATTGATTGGCGGCATCTTCAAGGATGAGGTTGTCGTAGCAGACCAAAACCTCGTTACAAGCCAAGGGCCTGCAACACCTTATCCGTTTGCATACAAAATTGCAGAGATTTTCGGCAAAGATACATCAGGCTTGCGTGAGAAGATGTTATATAACTTTGCCGGAGGCAAGTAAAGACAGCTAAGAGGGTGGGGGAATCATATGAAAACTGAGGAATTGGCTAAGGAAATTATCGCTAACATTGGACAGGATAATATTACGTATGCCACGCATTGTGCAACTAGACTGAGATTCAACGTAAAAGATGAGTCTCAGGTCAACTTGAAAGCGCTTGACCGACTGGAAGGTGTCCTGCGAGCGCAGTTTAACAGCGGTCAGTTGCAGATCATTATTGGTGCAAAAGTGAAAAGCGTTTTTGACGCAGTAAGTGAAAAGCTTGACTTGGATAATCAGGACATCGAAGTGAAAGCAGTGCAGCAAAAAAAGAATGTGCTATCCCGAGTCGTGGAAACGGTGGCAGGTATATTCGGGCCAGTCATTCCCGTGTTAATTGGATGCGGTATGGTCAAGTCCGTGCTTGCAATCCTGACGACAACGAATCTTCTAGAAACAACAAGCGGTGCATACCAAACCTTTAATCTAATTAGCGATCTTATTTTCTATTTTTCCCCCTTCTTTCTAGCAGTCAGTGCAGCCAAGAAGTTTAAAACGAACGAGTATTTAGCTGTTGCTCTTGCGGGCGCTTACATGTATCCGACGATCATGGAAGGTGCTGCAAAAGCAGCAGAGACCGGTATCACCAGCTTGAGTTTTTTCGGGCTCCCGTTGCTGCTCGTGAACTATAAGTCAACGATTATTCCGATTATTATTTCCGTTTGGGTCATGAGCTACGTACACCGCTTTGTCAATAAGCGCATACCCGATATGTTTAAAATCTTGTTTGTACCGATGATTGTGTTGTTTATCATGGTTCCTCTTGGATTAATTGTTTTCGGGCCGATCGGAACCTATTTCGGCAGTGGTGTTGCTCAAATTGTAACGTATCTCTATACCGTAAATGGTGTTATCGGTGCCTTTTTGTTCGGAACATTCAGGCCACTTTTGATCATATTTGGCATGCATTACGCGATTACACCCATAAACAGTCAGCTTATCGCAGAATACGGTTACTCGGTGATCTCTCCTGCTAATCTGACAGGAAATCTAGCTCAAGCCGGAGCATGTCTTGGCGTATTCCTCTTACTGAAACATAAAGCGAGCAAATCCAGTGCTTTGTCCAGTGGTATAACAGCCATGTTTGGAATTACGGAACCGGCTATTTTCGGGTTCAATCTGAAATACAAGCGGCCGTTTATTTGTGCAATGCTTGCTGGAGGCATTGGAGCAGCTTATATCAATTTCTGGGGCGGAGGAGCTACAGCCCTAATCTTACCGGGAATTCTTGCGTTGCCAACTTATATTGCTGATAGCTACATTCACATTATCATTGGCGTTGTAATAAGTATAACGCTTGCCTTGGTTGCCGTTTTAATTTGGGGAATTGAAGAGGACATTCCAGCTCCAGCTACGGTCGATGTTAGCCATGGAACAGCCAATGTTGCAACAGTTAGTCCCACAGGGGCGATTTCTGAATCTTCCGCATCCCCATCTGCAAATACAGGAAATGAGAGCGTAATTCGACCTTCAGGAATGTTAATCATTGGATCTCCTATTAACGGCACAATTAAAAACATAAAAGAAATTGACGACCCTATCTTTGCTTTAGGCAGTGGCGCTGCAGTCGAGTCCATCGACGGTAAAGTATATGCGCCATTTGACGGAAAGGTTGTCTCGTTGTTCCCGACCAAACATGCCATTGGACTGATGTCGAACGAAGGTGTAGAGATGCTTGTTCACGTGGGCATTAATACGGTCAAGTTGAAAGGCAAACATTTTATTTCTCATGTGCAGCAGGATCAGATCATTAAACAAGGGGATTTGTTAATTGAATATGACCATAAAGCTATTCGTGCAGAAGGATTTGATACCGTGGTACCGATTATTATTTCAAATACGTTTGAATATCAGAGTGTAGAGCAGGTCGCTACAGATCGAATTGCCCAAAATGAGGCATTGCTACGCATTCATGCTTAGAGGTGATGAGATCATGGACAAATTATCAGAACACTTCCTATGGGGAGGCGCTGTCGCTGCCAATCAAGTTGAAGGCGGCTGGAACAAACGCGGCAAAGGCATAAGTGTCGCTGACGTAATGTCAGCAGCAGCGCATGGAGTTGAGCGGAGAATTACAGAAGGTATAGAGGAAAATGTATATTACCCTAGTCATGAGGCTAGTGATTTTTATACGAGATACAAGGAAGACATTCAATTGTTTCATGAGATGGGTTTTAAATGCTTTCGAACCAGTATTGCTTGGACAAGAATATTTCCAAACGGGGATGAGACGCAGCCGAACGAAGAAGGCCTGCAGTTCTATGATGACTTGTTTGACACCTGTCTGGCATATGGAATTGAGCCGATAGTCACCATATCCCATTTTGAAATGCCCTATCATCTGGTAACGGAATATGGAGGATGGCGTAATCGAAAGCTGATTGACTTCTATTTAAACTATTGCGAAACAATCTATATGAGATTTCAAACAAAGGTCAAGTACTGGATGACGTTTAACGAAATCAATATGATTGTACGCAAGCCATGGAAGCCAGGAGGAATTCAATGGGTTGAAGGAGAAAACAAACTACAGACGATGTATCAAGCTGCACATCACATGTTGGTCGCTAGTGCCAAGGCAGTCAAACTCGGTAAAAAAATCAACCCGGACTTTATCATTGGTGGCATGTTTCTTCATCCAACGTCCTATGCAGCAACTTGCGACCCTAATGATGTACTCGCCCATGTCAAGAAACTCCAGCAAGCTTATTATTTTCTTGATGTACATGTCAGAGGAAAATATCCGCGGTCATATTTTCGTTTCTTGGAGCAACATCAATTGAAAATTCAATCTGCTACAGAGGATGAATTGATCCYGAAAGAAGGAACCGTAGATTATATCGGATTCAGTTATTACTCCAGTTCGGTCGTGATGGCTAATCCAACCGATCAGGACAAGAGCGAGGGCAATGAAATCAGCGGTTATAAAAACCCTCTCTTGCCAGCCAGCGAATGGGGATGGCAGATTGATCCGATAGGTCTTCGGATTACATTAAACTGGCTGTACGATAAGTATCAGATCCCCTTGTTTATAGTGGAGAATGGACTGGGTGCCATCGATGTGTTGGAAGCGGATGGATCAATACATGATCCGTATCGAATTGATTACTTGAGACAACATGTTAGCGAGATGAAAAAAGCAATTTTGGAAGACGGGGTCGAAGTGATCGGGTACACACCATGGGGATGCATTGATCTAGTCAGTGCGGGAACAGGTGAGATGAAGAAGAGATATGGCTTGATCTACGTGGACAAAGACGATGAGGGAAAAGGTTCTCTGAAAAGGGTGCGGAAGGATTCGTTTTACTGGTACAAGGAATGTATTGCAAGTCACGGGGAAAACATATAATCTTGAATAACATATGTTAATGATAAGCACTGTTTCGTTCCTTAAGGACAACAGTGCTTTTCTCATTATACAAGTAGCGTAGTCGTATAGCAGGTAGTATTTTCGACGCAAAATGTTGCAAACTGTAGCAATTTATGTTGCAATAAGATGAAACTTTCTGTTTACAAAGAAGAAGGAACGTGAGGTACTCGCATATGATTGCAAAAACGGAAGAGGATTTTAATAGTTTAAAAGAAATTGGCAGGATCGTTGCTGCCATCCGCGATACGTTGGTGGAACGGACGGTTCCGGGTGTTACGACCAAAGAACTGGATGACTTGGCTGGGGAGCTGTTCGAGAAAGAAGGGGCCATTTCCGCACCCAAAAGTGAATATGACTTTCCTGGTTTTACATGTATTAGTGTCAATGAGGAAGTGGCTCATGGGATTCCAGGGGATCGGGTAATCAAAGAAGGCGATATCGTCAACATTGATGTTTCCGGCTCCAAAAACGAATATTTCGCAGATACAGGCATCTCGTTTGTGGTTGGCCAGGGAGATGAAGTTTTAACGAAAATCTGCGAGGTAGCCAAACTCGCTTTTGAAGCAGGTTTGAAAAAAGCGAATCCTGGATCTAAAAAGAGCGGCATTGGAAAAGCGGTATTCCTGACAGCCCGTCAGAATGGATTAACTGTTATTCGTAACCTCACAGGACATGGGGTTGGTCGTGCAATACACGAGGCACCGGATCATATCTATAACTACAATGACACATCCGATGATGAGTTGTTAAAAGAAGGTATGGTTATTGCATTTGAACCCTTTATTTCTACTTCCGAAGAAGAAGTGTATCAAAAAGGGGATGGATGGACGTTTGCTACCAAAAACAGTTATGTAGCACAAATTGAACATACGATCATTCTATCCAAAAAGGGTCCAATCATTATTACTTTGTAATGGTATAGGGCTTTATATGGGTTTGAGAAGTTATGCATAAAAGCCGATTCCACTTAAGGAGTCGGCTTTTTACTTTATGGTAAACATGTAATGGTAAACACGAAGGCAAAGTGAAGAAATAGCTCAGTGTGCCAATAATATTAGCATAAACGAAAGATTTGCATGTCCATGAAACGAATTAGTGAGTAACTTTTTCAGAAACGGGTCTGTTCTGCAAATAAATCTCCATATCCGGACTGGAGCCATTCACAATCTGATCAGTAACAATCTTCGCGAGAACTCCGTTATACACGGTTCCGTTATCGCCGTATGCCATAATGACATAACAATGCGGATAGGACTCATATTGTCCGATTACCGGCAAGCCATCATGTGTTCCGCCGTAAAAAGCACCTAAATAATAATCCGGTTCTACCTGAATATTTGGGAAAAGCTTGTTAAACTCGTGAATCAGTTTATCCTTACTAGCCAAAATTTTGGAATCCCTCGTCTCGGCGTAGGCCGTATCCTTATCCATGCCACCGATAATAATCCGGTTGTCCGGGGTCGTGCGCATATAAACATACGGACGTGCCGTTTCCCAAATCAATGTACGCTTGTACCATTGATCTAATTCGGAAACCGGCTTGGTGATAACAGCATAAGAGCTGGACAGTGTGGCATTTTTCTCTACTTTAAAGTCTTTGTCTTCATATCCAGCCGCAATAATCACATGTTTCGCACGAATCTCGTGGCGCTCTTGGGTATAAAAAACAGCCGAATCATTCTCAAAACGTCTACCCGAAATCTCGGTTTCTTCATAGATTCGAACACCTTCTGATTTTGCTTTCTCGAGCAGTCCATAGACAAATTTTAACGGGTTCATCTCCGCATCATCATGATAATAAAGCGCAGCTGACTTAGAGAAGGGATATACGCCGGATATATGTTGCTCATCCCAAAAATCCACATTAAAACCGTGCTTTTTGAGAAGTGCATATTCTTCTTGTAATGCCGGAATATCTTCCTGGTAGCTCGCGTAATACAAGCTATCGCGCCTTATAAAATCAGGCGTGATCGGAAGCTCGCCGCTGATCTGCTCGATATGATTAATCGACTGTTCGCACAATTTAAGATGACGGGCGGCTACGTCTTCACCGAACGTATTCTTCAAAGATACAAAACTCTTTTCCCCGGCATATTGAATCAATGCCGTATTGGTACTTGTGCTGCCTTCTCCAACCTTCCGCTTGTCCACAACAACGACCGATAATCCTTCATCAGCTAAAAAATGAGCACACTGTGCACCCGAACTGCCAGCACCGATGATTAGAACATCACAAACAATATCCTCTTCAAGCTTCGGGTAGGAAGGAGGGATTGTTACCGTGGTTGGCCAATATAACTTACCGCTCTGCAGATCCATGTTGAATCTCTCCTTAGATATATTCGGTACGTAGTATAAGCACTTTGCCGGAAGTCAATGCAGAGAAGACAATTCTTGCGATTGAGAGCAGCATATGAACATGTTGAGCCACTGAAGGGGTCTTTAGATATCAGCGAGATCAACGATGAAGGACGACTTAATAAACATTTTTGTTTACAAAGTGACTTACTTATCCTATATTAAAGATACATCTGCAGGTGCATTTTACTAATATTTCAATATTTATGGAGGTGTCCGTGACAAACGAGAAACCAATTGGCATTTTTCATCGACGTTACAGCGCCATGACCATTGGCATCATGTTAGTATTAACCACTTCGGCATTCGAAGGGCTCGCGATAACAACCATTGCTGCCAAAATAGCTCAAGACATGCAGGGAATTCATTTGTATGGTTGGATTTTCAGCGCGTTTTTGTTATGTCAGCTTGTAGGAACACTGGTTATGGGCCAGCAAGTGGACAGGCGAGGTGTATTCACTTCCATTCTTATATCTTTTGCTATTTTTGTGGTGGGGACAATCATTGCTGCGACATCCATTAACATGTATATGCTTATTGGAGGAAGAGCCTTTCAAGGATTTGGAGCTGGAGCTTTAATTACATGTGTCTATGTGTGTGTAACATTATACTATCCGGAAACGCTCCGAACTCAGATTTTGGCAGCTTTTTCGATGGCGTTTGTTCTGCCTTCATTAATCGGGCCTTATTTTGCAGGAGTTCTTGCTTCTTATCTGTCTTGGCGGTTTGTTTTCTGGATCGTTATCCCTTTGATCGCACTTGCTCTTCTGCTTACATATCGCTCGTTTCGTGATCTGCAGCGCAATCAGCACATTATAGAAAAAGCACGAGCAGTTGACTCGAGAACAGGTCAGGCCATTTTATTAGCTATTGGTACGGGATTGTTATTGGCAGGTCTTGGTATGATTCCAAACTGGCAGGGCATAGTTCTATCGATCGCTGGATTCATAATCATGATACCGTTCATGCACAGATTACTGCCTAAAGGAACATTTCTAATCAAATCCGGTTTACCGGCAACTTTAGTAACAAGAGGATTGTATGTGGCTTGTTACTTTGCAACCGAGAGTTTTGTTATTCTGGGTTTGACTGAGATGAAGGGGTTATCGGCAGAAACTGCCGGACTACTTGTCGCAGCAGGCTCATTAAGCTGGTCTGGAGCAGCATGGTTACAAGCCAGATTGGATGTAAAAGACCATGGTGATGGGCGAAAGCAGAGAGTGATGTATGGAATTGTCATAATGATCGTCGGACTTATGCTCGTGATGCTAGCTTTATTTTTGACGGATATCGGAATCGCGCTCATTCTCCTCTCACAGATTATTATTGGTTTTGGTGTGGGTCTGGCTAACCCGACTACCGCGGTCCTTGCTTTACAGTATGCGGAGCTTGGACAGGAGGGAAAGATGTCTGCCAACCTTCAGTTTGTCGATTCTTTTTATGTGGCTGTAAGCATTGGTGTAAGCGGTTCATTGGTTGCTTTAGCCAAAACGATGGGATGGGGCATATCAACAGGGATTCTGATGGTACTGACGCTTCAACTTCTATTGGTTATACTGAGCTTTTTCTCATCATTACGGATTGCCGCTGTTACTTCTCAATCAAATCAGCCCGCTGGGCAAAAAATAGACACACTTCCGATGTAAACAAACAACCGGTCAGACCAGATACAGATCGGAGGCATATTACATTCAGGAGGTGCGCACAATGGCGCGTGTATTAGTTGTCATTACTCCGGCTGAAGGCCATGTAAACCCATCCCTTGGGTTAATTACAGAGCTAGTCAAACTTGGGGAAGATGTAGTTTATGTCTGTGTAGAGGAATATCGTTCTCGGATTGAGCAAACGGGGGCTAAGGTCATGACCTTTCCTTTTGCGGAGGATGCTTTCTCACATGAACCTACACTCAAGCCATTGGCGTATCGGCATCCCTATCAATTCATACACATGGTTACTTGCGGTATCATTCCCAAAATGATTCCGGAGGTGCTTCGTTTGATAGAGCATGAGACGTTTGACTATTTGATCTACGATTCACTGATGGGGTGGGGAGGCCAAATTCTCGCTGAGAAATTAGGAATTCCAGCCGTATGTACGATAGCTTCTTTTGCTTCCGTTGAGCCAGCAAGCATAGAAAACGGGGAGGATATCGATACACAGGAACTATATGAAGCGATTATAAATACAGCACAAGAAATAGCAGCAACTTATAAGGTCAGCCTGCCTGCTGTGGAGGAAATGATGGCACATAAAGCTCAATTAAATATTGTTTACACCAGCCGTTTTTTTCAGCCGCGGGCAGAAGAGTTGCATGATCGTTTTCTGTTCACGGGTTCATCGATTATTCCGCGGGAAGATGCTCCCGAATTCCCATTTCATCTTCTTCGTGAACGTCACACCAAGACGGTATACATTTCAATGGGAACCATACTGAATAAAAACCTGGAGTTTTACAAACTGTGCTTTGATGCATTAAAAGATCAGGCTGTAAATGTTGTTTTATCTTCGGGGAAATACACCGATATTACATCCATTGAAGAAATGATTCCCGATAACTTTATTGTGAAGCCTTATGTTGCTCAGATTGAAATATTGCAGCATGCAGACGTTTTTGTTACCCATGGAGGCATGAATAGTGTAAGCGAGGCATTGTATTTCGATGTTCCACTTGTCATGATTCCCATGACCTCAGATCAGCCCTTTGTTGCGGGTCGCGTAAAAGAACTTGGAGCTGGGGTGGTATTAGATCAACATCACCTGAGCGCAATTCAATTACAGGATGCGATTATGGAAGTACTTCACAATTCCATCTATAGAGAGCAGGCACATCTCATCGGTAAATCTTTAAGAGAAGCTGGGGGCTATACCCTTGCAGCGGCGGCCATAATGCAACAATTTACCAAGGTATAACTGCACTCCACCTCTTATACTCATATAACAGGGAATAAACTTAATGTGAATACAATAACCCCCTTACTTCATTCCTTTCGAAAGAAGAGAGGGGGCATTTTAGAAAATCGCTATAACACTATACAATAAATATCAGGACGCGATGAAAATCGTTTACTTACCCTTTTTTAAAATATCGAAAATCACTTTGGCATTATCAGTGTTATCTATTAAGCCGGAGAAACGCTGACTTCCCGGGCCGTAGGCATACACGGGTACATCTTCACCTGTGTGACCACCTGTTGTCCAACCTGTGAACGAGCGGTTATCAATAATGGCTTCAATGGCGTTATCAATTTTGGTAACATCCGTACCTTGAGCAGCGTCTTTCACGGATTGAAGTTCTTCAGCTGTCAGCTCAAGTTTAAGATATTTTTTCAATGTTTCGTCCACAGAAGTTCCTTTGGCAATTTGTGCAGCCATGAAATCAGGAGTACGAAGCGCAGCTTTAATTGGGTCTACGAAGAAATTGTATTCTCCATCTTTACCAAGTGTAAGCCCACCTGTGGAGTGGTCAGCCGTAGCGACAACTAGGGTTTGTCCGTCTTTTTTAGCAAAATCAATCGCTGCCTTGAAGGCTTTAGCGAAATCTTCCATCTCACTCATCGCACCTACGATATCATTATCGTGTCCTGCCCAGTCAATCTGACTTCCTTCGACCATAAGGAAAAATCCTTTTTTGTTCGTTTTAAGGCGATCGATAGCCGAATTTGTCATCTCAGCCAGTGAAGGCGTTGCGCTTGTGCGATCAATGAACTTGTCCAGTCCGCCGTCCGCAAACAGCCCGAGAACTTGTTTGTTTTTGTTAGCGAGCAGAGATGAACGGTCCGTTACATAACTATAACCTGCTTTTTGAAATTCTTTCGTGAGATCACGATCTTTACGTATGAAGTTGGTTTTGCCGCCGCCAAGCAGTACATCTACTTTATGTTTTCCGTTAATCAATTCGTCGTAGTAGTCGTTTGCAATAGCATCCATATTTTTACGGCTGATATCATGGGCTCCAAATGCCGCTGGAGTAGCATGGGTGATTTCCGAAGTGGCAACCAAACCTGTTGATTTACCGATTTGTTTGGCTTGTTCCAATACCGTTTTAACTGACTTTTGATTCGTGTCCACCGCGATTGCCGCATTATACGTTTTTACACCTGACGACATTGCGGTTGCTGCAGATGCGGAGTCCGTAACGTTTTGTTTGTCATCATCGGGATAGGTCATTTGAGCGCCTACCAGATAAGGATCAAACACCGTTTTTTCCATAACCTTCGTTTTAGGATTATCTTTCATGTAACGATAAGCGGATGTATAAGACGTTCCCATGCCATCTCCGATAAGGAAAATGATATTTTTGATTGGTTTTTTCTCTGTTCCTGCGGCTTGAGCAATGCTTGCTTGTCCAGGGGAAAGAAGAGTGGAGGCTGATACAGCCAGGGTTAGTGCTAATGCAGGCAAAGCTTTTTTGGAAAATTTCAAAATAGTTCCTCCTCATTTTATCTTTAATATGAATGCATGAAGCTTTGTTCATTTGTTCATCCTTAAGAAGATTATCATTCATTTGTAAATAAAAACCATCACAATTGTATGAGGAACGTAAAATAAATGTACAAACCAAAAATGTTACAAAAACAATTCAAAGGACCAAAAAACGAATAAATTCGCATTTCCATCCCTTATAGTTCGTAAATACTGTGAACAAAGCTCGAATTCCATTGACATCTTGTGTTATTTTTAATAGAATTCGAAATGCACCTCAGATTGAAAACAAAATTCGTTTCTTTATCTTTACATTCGGAGCTTTTCAGACCCTAATGACGAATATAGGAGCTTGAGATTTCCAATCCTATAGGTAATTAGGATTTTTGTTTTTAGCTGTGAGATTTTACAAAGACAAAATGAAAGTTGGAGGCTGGCTTTACGATGGACAACTGGTTCAAACTGAAAGAAAGAGGCACCACCGTTTCAACCGAAATTATTGCTGGTATTACTACATTTTTCACGATGGTATACATAGTGATTGTGAATCCCGGAATTCTCAGTGGTACGGGAATGAGCTTTAACGGCGTATTTATTGCTACGATTCTGGCGAGTATTGTGGCAACATTGATTATGGGACTGTGGTCCAATTATCCAATTGTTATCGCTCCGGGCATGGGGTTAAATGCGTTTTTTGCTTTTAGTGTTGTACAGGGGTATGGCGTAACTTGGCAGACAGCACTTGGCGCTGTGTTCATTGCGGGTATTTTATTTATTATTTTATCGCTTACCTCATTTCGTTACATGCTGCTGGATGCGATTCCGGCAAGTCTCAAACACGCGATTACCGCAGGAATTGGATTGTTTATTACAACAGTAGGTTTGCAAAATGCAGGCATCATTGCGAATTCAGAATCCAATCTGATTACACTTGGCAACTTGGCACAACCTATGACGTATCTGACGCTTATCGGGCTGATCATCACCGTTACGTTGATGGCCTACAATGTGAAAGGTTATCTGTTTATCGGAATGGTCATCACCGCGATTATTGCGTGGTTCATGGGACTGTTCCAAATGCCTGCATCCATTGTAGCGATGCCGTCAGGACTCGGTGAAACTGCGTTCCAAATGGATTTGGCGGGTGTCTTCTCCAATGGACTGTACACGATTATTTTCACGTTTTTGCTAATTACGTTATTTGATACTACAGGTACCATGCTTGGTGTGGCAGAGCAAGCGGGATTACTGAAAGACGGTAAATTCCCACGTTCCCGTGGCGCATTACTCGCTGATGCTGTGGGTACCACCACGGGTGCAATGCTCGGAACAAGTCCAACATCGGCTTATATTGAGTCCAGTACGGGTGTAGCGGCAGGGGGGAGAACAGGACTGACTGCGGTAACGGTAAGTTTATTACTCGCCGTAACCTTATTTTTCAGCCCAATCGTAAGTGTTATTTCCAGCATCCCGGCGATCACATCTCCGGCGCTGATTATTGTAGGTTTCTTCATGATCAGTGTGATTAGCAAAATGAACTGGAGTGATCTTGAAGAGGCATTCCCGGCATTCCTGATCATAATTCTGATGCCGCTGACGCACAGTATTGCAACAGGGATTGGAATCGGCTTTATTTTCTATCCTGTGCTCAAGCTGCTTCGGGGTAAAGGCAAAGATGTTCATCCGATTTTTTATATTTTTGCAATTCTGTTCTTCATTCAACTTGTCTTCCTCGACCACTAGGAAATAGTATTAAACATGGCAAAGAGAGCTGCTTGTATATAAGTAGTTCTCTTTCTTATATACTGTTAATGAAACAATATAAAATGAATGATTATTTACACAGAAACGGAGAGGATAGAAAAAACCTGGAAAGCGGAGCTAAAAGCTTTCTGAAAGAAAGCTACATCGGAAGCATAAGCTTAGCCTTTATCCCCAGATTTTTCCCTTTCGAAAAGGTAATCAAGAAAATCTGGGGATAACCGCTACTCTCTAGGTTATTCTGTCATCGGAGTGCTTGTGTAAACCAATTCAACTTATATATGCCAGTTCATATTCCGTTCACATTGGCGTCACGATGGCGACATCTTGCCAGATTATACTGTTGATAAGTCACCAAGACAGTTACACAGACTAAGGACGGGAGAAGATGAGAGTGGAAGAAATCGTAGAGATTAAACCAACAGAGAAGAAACGCGGCAAGAAACGCAAGTTATTCTTAAAAATATTCGGGGGAATCATCGCGGCTCTCGTGTTATTTATGGGCATTTTATTTGTGATAAATGTCATTAGCAATGGGATGGAAAAGAAAAAGATAGAATCCTATGGACAGTATGTACAAGTGGATGGCAAAAACATGAACGTCTCGATCCAGGGCAGCGGAGAAAAGACCATTGTGCTTCTGCCGGGGCAAGGAACGCCATCCCCTGTGTTAGACTTCAAACTTTTAATTGATGAGTTAACTTCAGATTATAAAGTGGTAACGATTGAACCATTTGGCTATGGATTAAGTGATCGTACAGACAAAGAGCGTACCTCTGAAAATATCGTCAGTGAAATTCATGACGCTGTCGAGCAGCTTGGTCTGAAGCGTTATATTCTCATGGGACATTCCATTACAGGACTATACGGCGTGTCTTATGTGAAAAACTATCCCGACGAAGTGATGGCCTTTATCGGTATAGACAGCAGTGTGCCTAATCAGCCCGGCATGGATGCGAAGCTACCTCTGAAATTGATGCAATTTCTTCAAAAATCAGGGATGATGCGTTTCATCAAAAATATGAGTGCAGATCCTTACAAATCTATGGACTATGATGAGCATACCATAGAGCAGATGAACCTGATCTCGAATCAGGTGTCGAGCAATTCGACCTTAATGAATGAGTTAAAAAATCTGGGTTCTAACTTCAAAAATGCAGAGAAACTGACCTATCCTCGCCACTTGCCGATGTTGCTCTTCGTTCAGTCCAATAATACAGCGAATCCAAATTGGATACCGCTGCATGAGGAGCAGATCAAACAATCCGATCAGGGTAAAATGATCCCGATGGAAGGCTCACACTATTTGCATCATACAAAGTACAAAGAAATTGCTGAAGAATTCAAAGCTTATATGAAGAGTGTTCAATTAAAATAAAGTAAATCAAATAAAGCAAAGAAAAAGAAGTACCTATAACTCCCACACTTTGTTTAAAGAGCGGTGCCAAACCTGGTGCCGTTTTTTGGTTATCACACAGTTTACATTTTTGTTCAATTGATCTTGAGGGAATAAGTTGAGACGTCACGGAAAATCTTCTAGCTCAAATGGGATATTAAGGGTTATTTGTCATTGGTTTAAGCTTTTCAATATCATTTTTATTAAATATATATCTTCCCTTCGCATTGAAAGATATAATAATTCCTGAGCAAGTAAAATTAGAGTTTGTCCAAAATCAAGTGTATTCGGAGGTAACGATCAGCATGAATATTCAGTTTGGCACTCCAGCCACTTATTGGGTTGAAGCACTACCTATCGGTAACGGTAAGTTGGGCGGAATGGTCTTTGGCGGTATCGAAAAAGAACGCATTGCATTGAATGAAGACACGTTATGGTCAGGCTACGCACAGGATTGGAATAACCCGGAGGCACGCGAAGTATTGCCTCAGATCAGGGATTTAATCGCCCGTAAACAGTATGTAGAAGCAGATCAACTTAGCAAAAAAATGATGGGGCCTTTTACACAATCGTACCTGCCATTTGGTGACCTGGAGCTTGTAATGGAGCACGGGCAACTGTGTGAACGGAGAACCTATCAACGTAAGCTTGATTTATCTACAGGTATTGTAAGCGTTTCCTATGAAATAGGAGGTGTGCGTTATGACCGAGAGGTGTTTGCTTCCCATCCCGATCAGGGTATCGTCATTCGTTTAACCTCTAGCAAAGAGGGCGCATTAAACTTCCGTACTCGTCTGAGCAGCCCACTGCGACACGAAACTTCTGCTGCGAATGCTCAATTTGAACTGTCCGGAACGGCTCCTGAGTATGTATCACCTAACTATCATGATGTTGAAGTACCTGTCCGTTACGGAGATACGGAAGCAACACGAGCAATGTCTTTCCATGGAAGACTCGCTGTATCTCATACCGGAGGTTCACTTCATTCAAGCAATAGTGGACTGCAGATCACCGGTGCAACAGAAGCTGTGATTTATTTTTCCGGGGCTACGAGTTATGTTCCTACAGGTCAAACCAAGGGTACTGTGACTGCTCCGGATGTTAAAACGGCGGACGTCATTGGGGAGATTACGACACGTACTTACAATGATCTACTTCAACGTCATGTACAGGATCATCAAGCGCTGTTTAATCGTGTGCAATTGCACTTGGGTGAAAGTGTTGCTCCACAGGACATGCCTACAGATGAGCGCATCGAGAAATACGGAAGCAGTGATCCAGGGTTAGTCGAGTTGTTGTTCAATTATGGCCGCTATTTGATGATCGCCAGCTCCAGACCAGGCACAATGCCGGCCAACTTGCAGGGCATCTGGAACCAGGAAACACGCGCACCTTGGAGTAGTAATTATACGTTGAATATTAATGCGGAAATGAACTACTGGCCTGCGGAAACGTGTAACATGGCTGAACTGCATGAGCCGTTGCTTGATTATATTGGAAAACTTGCGGAGAACGGACGGAAAACGGCTGAAGTAAACTATGGCGCTCGAGGCTGGGTAGCTCATCACAATGCGGACATCTGGGGACAAACAGCTCCTGTTGGCGATTATGGCGTCGGAGATCCGGTCTGGGCGCTGTGGATGATGGGCGGCGTATGGCTGACACAGCATCTGTGGGAGCATTATGCCTTCTCAGAAGATAAAGAGTTTTTGCAGGAAACAGGTTACCCGTTGATGAAGGATGCCGCTTTGTTCTGTCTGGACTGGCTCATTGAGAATAAAGAAGGACATCTGATCACATCACCATCAACGTCGCCAGAGATGAAATTTGTAGTTAACGGAGAGCATGCTGCTGTTAGTGAAGCAACCACAATGGACATTTCACTCATTGCCGAGCTGTTTGATAACTGCATTCAAGCAGCAGAAGTGCTGCAAACAGATGCGGAATTCGTGGAAATCCTACGAGCGAAGAAAGAACAGCTCCTGCCTTTGCAGATTGATGCTCAAGGTCGCCTTCAGGAATGGAGCGAGGATTTCACGGAAGAAGATCCGCAGCACCGCCACGTATCCCACTTGGTTGGTGTATTCCCGGGACGACTGATTACACAGAAAAAATCACCTGACTTGATGAAAGCTGCCCGCACTTCACTGGAAATTCGGGGGGACGGTGGTACAGGCTGGAGTCTTGGCTGGAAAATCGGTTTATGGGCTCGCTTTGGAGAGGGGAACCGTGCTGAACAGCTCATCTCCAATTTGCTAACACTCGTTAAAGCTTATGAGCCAAGCAAACATGAGCAGGGCGGAGTGTACGCAAACTTGTTTGATGCTCATCCACCATTCCAGATTGATGGAAACTTTGCGGCAACCGCAGGTATTGCCGAGATGCTGCTGCAATCGCACCAGGGATATCTCGATTTCCTGCCAGCTTTGCCTGAACGCTGGTCAACAGGTTCGGTTAAGGGGTTAAGAGCAAGAGGCGGATTTGAAGTTAGCCTTCGCTGGGAGAATGGCAAGCTGATCGAAGCAGAAGTCCTCTCGCATACGGGCAACACATGTTATTTGCAGGCTGAGCCTGGCTTGAAAGTATATCAAGGAGATCGTGTTGTACAAACGACCTCTGAAAAAGACGATCAAGTTAGCCTGCCAACGCAAAAAGGGCACACTTATACCATTTCATTTGAATAGAATGAACTTGAATTCTAATGTCGTTCGTGTGAATTACTCATATTCATAAACTTATTCGCCTTCGGAGCAGTATAATTCAAGAGATGAAACCGCTGATCAATGAAGATCAGCGGTTTACTTTTAAACAAAATTGAAAAGTTAACTGTTGTAATGAAAACGGTTTTATGCTATTTTGAATGTATAAAAACGTTTTAATAGCAAAGGAACCTGAATTTATGGGAAAAATCACAATTAAAGATGTTGCACGGGAAGCCGGTGTCTCGATCTCTACGGTTTCGAATGCCTTAAATGGTGTGGATGTACTGAATCCGGAAACGAAGTCCCATGTGCTCAAAGTGGCGGAACGTTTAAACTACATTCCCAATCTGAATGGGAAACTGTTGAAGTCAGGTCAGACAAAAATGCTTGGTTTCTTCACGACAAGTGTGTCGGGACCGTATTTTTACAAGTTAGTCGAAGCCATGTCGCGTGAGTGTGACCGTCTTGGTTATGGTCTCAATGTGTTTGTGACAAGAGATAAACATGTTATTATGAGCAATATTCTGGGCAGGCGGGTGGATGGCGTAATCATCTACGAAGAGCTTCGGATTGATGAACAGGATATTCTGTCGATGGAAAAAGACAAGATTAAAGCCGTTTTCCTGGATCGTGTGTATCAAAGCGAGCGAATGGGAAGTGTTATTTTTGATTCCTACGAGGCAAGCTACGAAGCCACCAAATATTTGATTGGGCTGGGTCATAAAAAAATTGCCTATATCTCTGGTGTAGATGAGATGTTTGACAGTGTACAGCGTCGGGAGGGGTATCTGGCAGCCCTTCGAGAGTACGAACTTCCGGTCGATGAGGATTACATTATTCAAGGGTATTTTGAAGAAGAGGCCACTTACAGTGCTATCAAGTCCTTCATTCATAAGCACCCGGGCAAGTTACCAGATGCATTTCTGGCAGGTAATGACTTGAGTGCAATCGGATGCATTCAAGCGTTGAAATCCCATGGTTATGAAGTTCCGAGTGACATCAGCGTGGTCGGATTTGATGACATCGATATCGCTCCGTATTATTCTCCACCGCTAACAACGGTTCGGAATCAGATTGCAAGACAGGGGATTCTGGCTATCACCCAATTGGTCAATATGATTAAAGAACAGGAACAAGGGACAGCGCAAAAGCTTGCAGGGGAACTTGTGGTACGAGGTTCAAGTCATGTAAGAATAAACCGGAGAGATGCACGCTAACAAAGGTTGAAGCACTCCTCGGTTACTTCTTTTATTTAATATTACAGGGGAGGGAGCTTCCGGAGTGAAAATAAAAACGTTTTTATGAAGATGGAACAAATGAAATGTATTACATGAAACATACAGAGGGGAGCAACGAAAGATGAGTCATCTGACGACCACTACAGTAAGCAGGCAACAGCAACCTCTAAAACCTGGCGGCAAATTGCCGTTGAAACAACGATTCAAAGCGTTTTGGATTGATTTTGCCAGACAATGGGAGATCCAATCCATGGTTCTGCCCGGCATCCTGTTCATGATTGTCTTCTGTTACATACCGATCTACGGATTAACGATTGCGTTCAAAAATTACACCGTCATTGACACACTGTCCAGTGCTCCATGGGTGGGGCTGGATAACTTCAGAATCATCATGTCAGACAAATACTTCTGGGATGCCGTTGTGAATACGCTGGGCATCAGCTTTTTGAAGCTAGGGATTGGGTTTGTCATTCCGATTATTCTGGCCATTATGATTTACGAGCTGAACAGCGGACGATTCAAGAAGTTCGTGCAAACGGTTTCATATCTGCCTCACTTTCTCTCATGGATCGTGCTGGGTGGTATGCTCATCACCTGGTTCTCCACAACCGGCTTGTTCAATGAACTATTGCTTGGTCTTGGCATCATATCACAGCCGCAAAACATATTGCTGGATGCTGGCAAGTACTGGTGGATCGCCACGTTATCGGATATCTGGAAGGAAGCTGGTTGGGGAACCATTCTGTATCTCGCCATCATGTCCAAGATCGATCCCACGTATTACGAGGCCGCCAAAATTGATGGAGCCAGCCGGATGCGTCAGATATGGAATATCACCTTGCCTAACATGAAATCCATTATCAGTCTGAATCTGATCCTGACGGTCAGCGGACTACTCGGTTCGAATCTAGATCAAACGCTGGTGCTCATGAACTCACAGAACCGCGAAAAGGCCGAAGTCATTAATTCCTATGTCTATCGCATGGGGATGTCGCAAGGTGACTTCTCGTATGCTACCGCAGTAGGTTTGGGTGTTTCCATCATTTCTGTAATACTTCTCGTCACTGCAAACAAAATTACAAGCAAGCTTAATAACAACCAGTCTGTGCTGTAGAAGGAGGTTCCCTCATGAATGGAAAAGCGGCAAAAGAAGATCTGGACAGCCGGATTTTTGATACGCTCAATATCATTTTTTTAATGATCTGTACCATCGTCATTATCGTTCCGCTCTGGAATGTCATCATCTCGTCCTTTAGTTCAGGCAAAGCACTCGCGGAAGGAGGATTCATCTTCTGGTCACCCGAGTTCTCGCTGGAAAACTACCGAGCGGTGTTTAATGATTCAAACATCTGGCAGGCATTCTTCATCTCTGTGTCCAAAACCATGATCGGTGTCGTGACACATGTATTCTTTTGTGCCATGGTCGGATACGGGCTGAGTAAGAAATACCTAAGAGGACGTAAATTGTATGTAGCCATGGGTGTAATTACAATGTTTTTCTCCGGCGGCATGATTCCAACCTTTTTGCTCATCAAGGCACTAGGTCTCCTGAACAGCTTCTGGGTGTATATTATTCCGGCATTATTCAGTTTCTTCGATGTAGTCATCCTGATGAATTTCTTCCGTAATGTACCGGATTCACTGGAAGAGTCCGCCAAGATGGATGGGGCTGGAGACTGGCATATCTTCCTCAAAATCTTTATTCCGCTATCCATGCCGGCAATGGCAACCATCGCTTTATTTAATGGGGTAGGCCAGTGGAACGACTTTATGACGACCAAACTGTATATCACAGACCAATCACTGTACCCGTTACAGATGATGTTATATGAAATTATTGTGCAATCCCAGACACAGTCCATGCAGAACGTTGGCGGGTCTGTCGTGATCGAAACAACAACCAAAGGAGTGCAACTTGCCACCATCGTCATTACCACGTTGCCAATTGTGCTGATCTATCCTTTGTTGCAACGATATTTCATCTCAGGCATGATGCTTGGAGCTGTTAAGGAATAAAACGATAGATTCACATCAACGATTTATATTCGACTACGAGGGGGAAAACACATGTTTAATATTCACCGGGTTCTGGGCAAAAGAGGAGTTAAAGGTTGTGCAGCATTACTGACAGCAGTGTTAATGGTTACGGGATGCAGCGGAGGTTCCGATGGATCGAGTGAAGCAAACTGGGTATCCATTGAGAATCGTTATACGGTTGATCCGGAGAAACCAGCATGGCAGCTCGATAAAAAAGAAGAAGTGACTGATCTGACCTGGTACGTCAATGCAGACTGGTGGAATACCGATTTTGGTAAAGATATCGTCACCAAAAAGATTAAGGAAGACTTGAACATTAACATCAAATTTATTACAGGCGATGATACCAAATTAAACACCTTTTTTGCTGGCGGAGATATGCCTGACCTGCTGACGGTGTTTGATTCCAATTCGCAAGTCGTGAGCAAAGCATCGACCTGGGCCATACCTCTTAATGATTTGGCCGAGAAATATGATCCGTATTTCAACAAGGTCGCGGCTGCGGACACGATGAAGTGGTTCCAGCAAGCGGATGGCAAKACCTACGGTTATCCGAATTATTCCAACACACAAGCGGATTATGATAGCGGTAACATTCCAGCAAAGACTGCATTTATCATCCGCAAGGATGTATATGAAGCATTAGGCAGTCCAGTCATGGGAACGCCGGAGCAATTCCAGAGTGTGATGAAACAGATCAAAGAAAAGTTCCCATCGCTCATTCCGTTTGGCTTTAACGCCATCGGCGGAGGTACCGGTTCACTTGGCGATGCGTTACAGGATTTTATCGGCGTACCCCTGGAGACGGCAAACGGAGAGTTCTATGACCGCAATCTGGATGAAGATTATCTGACTTGGCTGAAAGCATTAAATGCCGTGTACAGAGACGGCAATATTAGTGATGACAGTTTTGCGGATGACGGTACAGCCTTTGAAGAAAAAGTGAAATCCGGTAAATATGCGGCGATGCTGCTCGACGGTACACCTCAGCAAGGTGGAAATCTTCAGATTTATATGAGTGATAACGAAGGCAAAGAGTACATTGCTATTGATGGGCCTCAAAGTACCAAGGGCAACGCACCGACACTGAATCAATCCGGTATTACAGGTTGGATGATTAATTTCATTTCCAAGGATGCCAAAGACCCGGCCAAAGCGATGCAGATTTTCACCTATTTGCTGAGTGAAGAAGGTCAGATCCTGATGAACTATGGCGTTGAAGGAGAGACGTTTAAGAAAAAAGCTGACGGTACAGTTGAATTACTTCCGGCAGTGAAAGACATGCAATTGCATAATGCGGATCAATTCAAGAAGGATTATCGCCTGGGTGAATTTATGTTCTTCGGTCATGACCGTCATAAGGCGCTGAGTGCCGATGCCTTTCCCGAGGCCATTAAACAAATGCAAGCGTGGGGCAAAGGCAAGCTGACACCTCATTTTATTCTGGAAAATATTAATCCAAACCTGGGAACACCGGAAGCTCGCGCTTTGTCCGCCATTAACACCAAATGGAACTCAACACTGGTAAGCATGTTGCGTTCAAAGGATGATGCCTCGTTTGATAATGCTCTCGCGGCATATCAATCTTTCCTGGAAGAAAACCGCTGGGCTGACATTGTGAAGATCCGTAGCGAGAAGATGAAGCAGAATAAAGAGAAATTAGGCATGCAATAATGAGGAGGCTTCCGATGACAACATTTAAAATATTCAAAACAACGGGGGAAAGTGATCTGTTTCGTCTCGTTAGCCCCGAGGAATACAATCCGATCAAGTCTATGAACGCTGATTCGTCGGCCGTAACCGTACAACTGGATGAGCGTCAAACGTACCAGGAGATGGATGGGTTTGGAGCGTCGTTTACGGACGCTGCGGCATATCTGATGAATCAAAAGATAACAGAGGAACAGCGGACGGAAGTGATGACGCGCCTCTTTGATCCAACAGAAGGAATCGGCTTGTCGGTGATCCGCAACCCGATGGGTGCTTCGGATTATGCCCGCACGGTATACAGCTATAACGATCTGCCTGACCAACATACAGACCCGGAATTAACCGGATTTAGCATTGCACATGATGAAGCGGATATCATTCCGTTAACGCAGCAGGCGCTTGCACTGAACTCCGAGTTGAAACTGTTTGCTTCGCCGTGGAGCGCGCCCGGCTGGATGAAAACAAGTGGTTCCATGATCACTGGCCAGTTGAAGCTTGAGTGGTATTCGGCATATGCCGAGTATTTTGTAAAATATATTCAGTCATATGCAGCTCATGGTCTGCCAATCTATGCAATCACCCCGCAGAATGAGGCTTTATATGAGCCTGGACATTATCCGGGTATGCTGATGCCTGCTGAGGCGCAAGCAGATTTTATTGTCAATCATCTCAAGCCAGCGTTTGTACGCAACAACCTTGACACCAAAATCCTCTGTTATGACCATAACTGGGATCGTCCGGATTATCCGTTGACTGTTCTGGAACAAGCGGGAGAAGCCGTGGATGGAGTGGCATGGCATTGGTACGGGGGAGATGCTTCAGCCCAAACCAAAGTATACGAAGCTCTTGCGGGAAAAGAAGTGCATTTCACCGAAGGTTCCGGAGGGGAATGGATTCCACCGTTTGAACAAGCATTCTCCAATGTGATTCGAACAGGCATTCAGATACTGCGAAACTATAGTAAGTCACTCGTTTTATGGAATATGGCACTGGATGAACATAATGGCCCTACGGTGCCGGGTTTTGGGCAGAGCACGTGCCGTGGAATTGTGCAGATTAACCAGCAGACGGGAGAGCTTGTCTACACGCTGGATTATTACGCGCTAGCTCATTTCAGTGCTTTGATCCGACCTAAAGCGGTTCAAATCCAATCGGTGTCCAGCGACGCTTCTATATGCACAGTAGCTTTTCGCAACATGGACGGAAGCACGGCATTAGTACTGTTTAACGATGAGGAAGAAGGTAAACAGGTTAAGATTGAAATGCAAGTTCAAGAGAGCCTTGTTGTATACATGGAATCCAAATGTGCTATATCCATATTAATATCGAACGATTAAAGGGCAGAAGCTCGGCTATGACCTAATGGTTGTAGAAATGCAAACACCTTCCTCAGCATGTATTCATGTGATCTCGACATTCCTAGAGAGCAATAATGCGTACCATGCAGACCGCCAACTTTGGCGGTCTTTTATCTGTTATCTAATTTGAAGTTTATTTTGATTGTTTTTGATCATTTTCTAACCTTTTAAGGGGATTTCATGCATACAGTCCGAATAAAGTACAAGATAGAATACACCTGCCTCTAATCTTTAGGGGTAGATCGTGTATAAATAATCAACTTTGGAGGACTTCCATGTATAAACTGATGATTGTTGAGGATGAACTGCTCATGCGGGTTGGCATCCGTTCCATGCTGAATTGGGAAGATTATGGCTTCTGTGTGACGGCTGAGGCCAGTAATGGAAAAGAAGCATTGGAGCTTGCACTAGAAAAGATGCCAGACTTGATCATTACAGACATCAGAATGCCCGTAATGGATGGATTAGCGTTAATTAAGCAGCTATCCCCCTCGTTAAAAAGCAGTAAATTCGTCATTCTGAGCAATTTTGATGAATTAGATTATGTGAAAAATGCTTTAAAGTTTGGTGCCACCGATTACTTGATTAAAAGCGAAGTTAATGAGCAGTCGCTCATCCAGCTTTTGAAGAATATACGAGAGAAGTTGCAAAGTGAACAGCATCAATTAAACACCTTCCCCTATGTATCCTCCAATTATTCCAAGAGTATTCGTTATTTGAAGGATAGTTTTTTCGAAGATATTGTAAGCGGATTCACCCATGGAAATGAATTGCTTACCAAAGCAGAAGAACTCCATTTTCGTATCCAGTCAGACCAGCTGGTCGTCATCAAATTCATCGTTAATCATTATGAGAAGGTCAAATGCAAGTATATTGAAAAAGGGGAAAAGTTGCTCCGCTTCTCGATACTCAACATTATGGAAGAGGTCATTCCATCCCGGTGGGCAAAGGAGATTTTTGTGGAAAGCTCGTCTGAATACTGGGTAGTGGTTAACGTACGATCTGACCAGGATGCATATGCTGACCTGAACAAGCTTATTCGTAAAGTGCTCACTTCTCTTAAGGATTTTATGAATCTTTCACTTACGGCAGGAGTATCTTCGATTTGTTTCGGTTTTGTGTCGTTGCGGAAGGCTTGTCAGGAGGCAGAATTTGCGCTTAAAGAACGTTTTTTTACTGGTGAAAGCCAGATCCTGTATGTTGAGGAGGTACGTAAATCCCCGGGCAGGGAAGACGTTGAACATCTGCTGATTCCTCAGCAAGAACAACATTTCATGAAAATTTGTATGAGCAAAAACAAGGAGAAAGTCCGACAATTTCTTGAAGAAATCTACATTCGCCTGAAGACCGTAAGGGCGGACGAGAACAGTATCCGCAAACAGTACATTACGCTGCTCGAAACGATGCACGCCCATTTGCTGAACAGCACATCACGCAGCAAGCTCTCAGTAACTGACAAATCCCCCTATGAGATTGTCCTGAACGGGGAGCATTGGGAGGATATCCATCAGAATGTGCTGACTTATATCACGACGACATTTAGCGCCAGCTCCCAGGTCACACACGAACTCAAATACACAGACCTCGCTATAGACATCATCAACAGTTATTATGCAGAGGATCTTTCACTGCAAAGTGTAGCCAGTCAGATCAACGTGAATCCGTCCTATTTAAGTCGTTTGTTCAAGCAGGAAAAGCAGGAAAATTTCATCTCGTATCTGACCCGGGTTCGGATTGATCATGCGAAGGCTTATCTGCTCAGCAAAGAACTGAAAATATATGAGATTGCCGATAAAGTCGGGTATCACAACTACACGTATTTCAGTAAGATTTTCAAAAAGAACACAGGGCTTACGCCAGAGGAATATCGGGAACAGCAGCATGTGCATGCCATTCGGAAATAGAGGTGTGATGGATGAAATATAAGCGGCCTTTTCAGATTAAATACAAGATTATGGTGATCTGCATGATCGTCATTATTTTTCCTGTGTTCGTGATGACCATTAATTCGTACTATTCTTCCGAGCGGTTATTATCACAGAATTACAATACACTACTCAGTGATTTGACCAAACAGACGAACATTCGCATCGACGAGTTTTTGAAAGAAATCGAAAAGATCACCCTGCTCGCCAGCAACGGACTCAGTGACAGCTTATCTGCTACCCATGAAGGCAGTTTTCCGATCCAGGATTTTCTGCGTGTAAGTAATGAAGAAACCGAAATCGCGGCATATAACATATTAATGAATTACATCATGATGAAGGATCGTGTATTTTCCATTTATCTCTACAATATGAACGGGGGGCAAGACCTGTTTGTAAGTCCACATCAACCGATTGACAAGGCCTTCAATGTGAGAAATGAGCTGTGGTTCAAGAAGTTTATGCATGAGGACGAGCGTACGATCACGTTAACAACCCGGGTTGACAAGCAACTCGAAAATAAAGTACTGGCCGTGTCCCACGCACGAAAAATTCATGATGTAACAAACGGCAAATTACTGGGCGTGATGGTCGTTAGCATCGATATTAAATTTATCGAAATCGTCAATCGCAACTTGCAGGAAGGACTTCGATCCAGATTCATGATCATTGACGAAGACGAAAAGATTGTATATAACGTCAACGACCAGTTAATCGGCACCTTGTTTCGGGATAACGTTCGTCCATCCGAGGCAACCAATGTCGTGGTAAAGAGTCCGCTTAGTCAGCAGAAATGGACTACCTATGTTTATATGCCGCTGGAAGAGCTGACCGCCGATGGTAGAATACTGGGTAAAAACCTCGTAACGCTAGCGATCGTCATGTCACTTTTCGCTGCGGTGATCTCCATTTTCCTGTCCCACGTCATTACACGTCCCATCAAAAAGCTGTTAAACAATATACGTCTTGTCGAAAAGGGGCAGTTTGAGCAGGTGCAGGATATCCGCTCCCGTGATGAAATTGGTCATTTATCCACCCGATTCAACCGAATGTCCCATGAATTAAAACGAATGGTAGAACGCATGCAACAGGAAGAGATCGAGAAGGCCGCCGCCGAGATGCGGGCCTTGCATGATCAGATTAACCCACACTTTCTGTATAATACTTTAGGTTCAGTAAAATGGATCGCTTCCATGCAACAGGCCGACAAAATTGTAGATATGACCGATGCGCTGATCTCTATGCTCCGATATGCCACCAAGTCTGATGGAAGTCTCGTCATGGTTCGTGAAGAATTAAATCACATTGCACATTACGTGACCATCCAAAATGTCCGATATTACGGCAGTATTCAGATGAAATATGAGATAGATGAGAATCTGCTACATTATGCAATGCCTAAAATGATCCTGCAACCCATCGTCGAGAACGCCTTCTTTCACGGTCTGGCCGAGATTGAAGAGGATGGGGTGATCACGATTCGAATCGGGCCTCAGGAGGAAAATATCTGCATTGAAGTTTGTGATAATGGGACCGGAATGGATCAGAGTATGGTAAGAAGCTTGATGGAGGAAAAGCATGAAACAGGAAATGGAGGCCGGGGGATAGGCCTCTATAATGTACAACGGCGTATTCAACTTCACTTTGGCGAGCCGTATGGGATACAGGTGAAAAGCGAGGTCGGCAAAGGAACAACGTTTGCAATTCTGCTTCCAGCGATACCCTGTTTACCAGAGAACAAGTGAATGTGTGTTAAACAGCCTCATGAGAAGCCTCCTCATGTCACTTTAGCCTTTAACACTGCCGAGTACCAGTCCTTTAGTAAAATACTTCTGCAAGAACGGGTAGATCAGCAGAATCGGTATCGCACCGAGGAACATCTGCGCTGCACGCCCTGTTCTGGCATTCATCATGGATAAGAGCTGGGTGTAATCCGATCCGGATTTTAGCATCATCTGCTCAAAGCTTTGAAGCAGCGTCTGCAAATAGCTCTGTAACGGATAGTTGGCAGGATTGTTCATATAGATAATGCCGTCAAACCAGGAGTTCCAGTGACCCACAATACTGAACAAACCAACCGTCGCGAGCGCAGGTTTGAGAAGTGGCAACATGATGCGGATCAACACCTGCAGAGGGCCTGCGCCGTCAATGATGGCCGATTCTTCGATCTCTTCAGGAAGTCCACGAATAAAGTTCATCAGAATAATCATGCTGAACACGGGGAGCGCTCCTGGTAGAATCAGAGACCAGATGGAATCAATCAGTCCCATTTTCACTACAACGAGATAGGTCGGGATCAAACCGCCGCTAAACAGCATCGTAACGATAAAAAATCCCATATAAACGTTGCGCCCCATCACTTTCTGTTTGGTTTTGGATAGAGGGTAGGCTGTGAGCACAATTAACACCAGATTCACAAGTGTACCTAGAAACGTTCGCTGAATGGCAACCCACAGAGAGGAATAGAACGCGCCACCAGAAAGAGCAAACTCATACGCTTTGGTTGTGAACTCGACAGGCCAGAAGGTAACACTACCAGCCGATACCGCCGAACTGCTGCTGAAGGACACAGCGAGCAAATTCACAAATGGTAGCACACAGAGTAGCGAGATGGTCAGCAGGATGGTGTAATTTATAATAAGAAAGACACGTCTGCTTATACTTTTATCATAGATCATGCGAATATGCCCTCCTTAGAAGATACGGTAACCCGCCACGCGGTAAGCTAGAATGTAAGAGACAGCTACTAGAATGCAGGAGATCACGGATTTGAATAATCCAACGGCGGTTGCAATCGAATATTGGGCCTGCTGTATCCCCAGACGGTAGACATAGGTATCGATGATATCACCAGTCTGATAAACGACAGGAGAGTAGAGATTGTAAATCTGGTCGAATCCGGCATTCAGCACATTGCCAAGGGAAAGCACAGACATCAAAACAATCGTTGGCATCAATAGCGGTAGGGTGATATAAAGCGTTTGTTTCCAACGCTTCGCTCCATCGATCACTGCGGCTTCATACAGTCCGGGATCAATGCTGGTTAAAGCCGCCAGATAAACGACTGTTCCAAAGCCGAAGCCCTTCCATATGTCACTCACGATCATCGTCCATGGGAAGATTGAAGGGGTGCCGAGAAAAGAGATCGGTTTGACGCCGAACAAACTCAGAAACGTATTCACGATGCCATCCGCACTAAGAATATCCAGCATAATCCCAGCCATAATGACCCATGACAAGAAATTCGGTATATATACCAGGGTCTGGAACGTGCGTTTGATCCCGTTGTGCAGGACTTCGTTCAGTAGCAGTGCGAAAACAACCGGCACGACAATGCCGCCAATCATTTTGAATATGGACATGTAGAGGGTGTTCCAGATCGTTCTCACGAAGTTAGGCTGATTAAATACATGCGTGAAATTGTCCCATCCGACCCACGGTGAATTAAAGCCGAGACCGGGGTTATATTTTTGAAACGCAATAATTAGTCCATAGAACGGGATGTAGCTAAAAATAAATACCAGCACAACGCTGGGGATCAACATGAGGTGGTAAGGACTTTGCTGCTTCCATTTTTTCAGCATGGTTTTTCCTCCGTTCAATTATCAAAAAGAGGGGATGAGAATGGGCTCAACCCCCTCCAGCTTCACACCGAAAATGCTTTATTTCCCGTAGGCTTCGTTGACTGCTTCAATCGCATTGTCTCCGCCAGCTGCTCGCCAGTTCTGTACGACCACGTCAAAATAATCGATGCTTTCACTGCCCATAATGATTTTCGTAAATCCTTCGGTCAGAATGTCATCCAGCGTTGTACCGTAACTGGAGAGAGCTTCGGGCGTAACACCCCATAGCGCGGTTTTGATATAGTTGTTGCTATCGAGCACTTTTTTGGCCAAACCATAGGCATTTTTCGGAGCTCCCTGCTGCAAATAATCTCCAGTTGCTCCCGGTGTGGCATTTTTGATGAACTCCACGCTATTGTTGTATTTCTGCCACATTCCTGAAGTCGTTAGTCCACTTGTATCCTTCGTTTCAAGAGCTTTGGACACAGCCTCAAACTGTTCGTAGTCCGAATTCGGATTAAGTACACGGAACGCACCAACAACGTGGGCAATATCATTGTCGAGCAAGGCAGACAGTGTCTCCGGTTTTTCCTTGCCATTACCTTCATCTACGATGTAGGCATAATCATTCAAGATTTCGATCACTGCTTGCGGATTGGCGGCATCCTTTTTCATAACAATGTAATTGTTGTTGGCAAAAAAGATGGACTGTTTTGCTTCCTTACCGTCCACGGTTGGAATGAGATATGGATAAAAAATCGCATCTTTGCCCAGATTGGCAATCGTATCTACGCCCGGATTATACCCCCACCACTGATAGTAAGGCTGAATGCCTACTTTACCGGCAACGATGTCGGCATTCATCGCGTTGAAGTCTTTAATCGCGAATTCGGGATCAATAATGCCTAATTTATACCATTCCGCCCATGCGGCAAGCGCGTTTTTCATCTCGGGTTGAATGGAGCCATAGGTAAGTTTTCCCGAATTATCTTCAATCCACATGTCGGGATGTGCGTCCCAAGCAATAGCTAGCAGGTTGAGGTAGTCCAAGGATTGATCCACAGCGATGCCGTATCCGCCGTGTTTTTCCATAAATTTGAGTGCCATGTTTTTGATATCTTCAACGGATTTCGGATCTTGCAGTTTAAGTTCTTCTTTCCAGTCGTTCCGGATCCAGATAAAGTCGGGCTGTTCAATTAACCCCCAGTGCATCTGCGGTATACCGTAGAGCTTACCGTCTTTTTTGCCTGATTCGTAGCTGTCTGCATCCGCTTTCATATAACCTTTTAGACGTTCCGAGGCATGCTGTTCAAAGGCTTCTGTCAAATCCATGACCATATCGGCTTCAACCAACTGGCGCAGCTGAGAAGGGTTCACCCGGAAAACGTCAGGTAATTCATTGGAAGAAATCGCGAGATTGAGTTTTGTTTCATATTCATCACTAACCCAGTCCGTCTTGACGTTAATGTTTAACTTCTCTTTATACCGACGAGTCCAGACATTATTGGTGATATCATCGCCCTTTGGATATTTCGCTGAACTGTACTCCGATGTGACCGTATGAATGGTGACTGCACCTGTGCCATCATCGTCCGCGTCGGTCTGTGTTTTACCTTTTCCCGTGTCACTACAAGCTGTGATCAGCAGAGCAGACATACTCACTGACATGATTAGAAGCTTCATCTTCTGGTTCATTCACGTTCCCCCTCAAGTTCAAGTCATATTTAGGAATGTTGTACTTGAAGATATTGTAATGGAGAATAAGAAGAGAGGATATAAACGTTATTGACCAGAATCTGTACGATTTTTTACTTTAGAGGAAGATAGTGAGGGCGATTGGAATGGAAAGTGTGTATGGATCTTGCACTTATTTGAACTGTGTTGCACTTTTTTGACCTGCACGAACCAAAAGAAGATCGTGAGGATTATCGGAAGTATACATATTTTTTCAACTTAGTTGTGGCTATTCGTTGTGCTGCGGTGTCTAATTCATTGTAAATCAAGAGGAGGTTCGCACCATGTCAGGAGCTCATGACACAGAATTCACACCTGTTTATCCGGATGAACAGAACAACAATACCCGATTTGAACACATCTATGGATTATATCGTGACCGCATCCGTAGTTACTTTTTGCTGAAATTAAATGCCGCGGTTGCAGACGACCTTACCCAACAGGTATTTATGAAAGCATCGGAGAACATGCATCGTTTTAGAGGGAACGCGCATATGTTCACATGGATTTTCAAGATTGCCCAGAATACGTTAAAAAATGAATATCGCAGATTGTCACGTCAGAAGGAAACACCGCTTGATTTTACACAATTAGAATCCCAATCCATCACTCTTGAATTTACAAAGTATGTTGACTTTCGAATTGACATTGGAGCGGCACTACAGACGCTGGATGAGAAAAATCAGGAGATTATTGCGTTACGTTTTTTCGCAGATTGTACGCTACCCGAGATTGCGAGTATGGTTGGCATGCGTGAGAGCGCAGTGAAGAACCGGTTATACCGCGCTCTTGGAAAGCTGAAGCATGAATTAAAAGAATGGGGGAACATGGCCATCATGTCGATTGAACAATTGATTTCTATAGAAAACAAAGGAAGTTCGGAACATTCGGATAACCGTCTGAAAAAAGCAAATCACGATCTCTTCACGGAGCTAAGCGGAAATGTCGAACGACTTGCGACCAAATACAATTACCAGCCCAAACGTAAAGTCATCATTGAAATGTATCCAGATCTGCCAACGTTTCATCGGGCTGTGGGGGAAGAGGATGCGCCTAACTGGTTCACGGGTACGTATGAAGGAAATATTCTTAAGATCGTATCACCACTTAATCCCGGACCCGATCATACCTACGAGTCTATTATTAAAGGTACGATTCACTTGTTCTCGATGTGGCTGATTGAGGAGATTAATCCGCAGGCCCCCAAATGGATTAGACAAGGAATCGGCGGATACGAAGCCAAACTGATGACGACCGATTTTCTTGAAAATTCGACGAAAGAGGCCATTCGCAGGAATTCGATTCCCACTTTTGCTCAATTAGACGATGATACATGGGATTTTGAAACCAAGAAAGGATTCCAATTCTCGTATCTATTTGTCGAGTTTGTCCTAGAGAAGTACGGTATAGAGGCTTTGAATCAATTGATCCGTGAGCCGCAGAATTTTAAAGGGATTTTGGGTTGCTCGGAAACTGAATTTCGTCAGAAACTGGTTAACTATCTGGAGAAATTATTTTAAAAACTCACRTGAGACGAACGACAGTTTAACGATTATAAGACCGCACACCTTCAGCAACAGGTAGTCCTTTACGTTAAGGAATATCATGACTGGAGGTGTTTTTTTACATTTAAAATAAGGTAGAAGGAAAATTGAAGAAGGTTTGAAGTAAGGTTTATAGTGTTCGTTCATGTTCCGTTCATATTGCATTCATTCCAGGGACATCGAAGTTAAGTACACTTGATTTGCAGTAAAACAAGACCCACCCCAGAAGGAAACATGACATAAAGGAGCTGAAAGTGTTGATTCAACCAAGTCATTCAGATTCAAAAAAAACAAAAGCAAGCCAGGATTCCAAAGTCAAGCGAGTGCTTAAACTTTTGCTAAAAGTCATAGTCTCTATACTTATCGTCATCCTGCTTTTCATCGCGACCGTGTTCACGGTGAACCAAGTCAGCAGTCATTCTGAACAAAAGCGAATGGAGCACTACGGGCAACAGGTATCTGTCGACGGAAAACGAATGAATGTCTTCATGCAGGGTGAAGGGAAAGAAACGATAGTCATTTTACCTGGGTTCGGAACAGCTTCGCCTGCACTTGATTTTAAGCCACTTATCTCCGAACTCAGTCCTCATTATAAGGTCGTAGTTGTTGAACCTTTTGGTTACGGATTAAGCGATCCTACTGACAAGGAACGTAGTTTGGCTAATATCACTTATGAGATCCATAGTGCCTTGCAAAGTTTAGGTATCAAACGTTATACGCTGATGGCGCATTCCATCTCAGGTCTCTACAGTCTGGAATATGTGAACCGATACGAGAATGAGGTAGAAGCATTCATTGGACTAGATCACAGTGTTCCCTCTCTTAGTGAGCAAAAGGTTGAAGCATCCGACATCGAACCAATTAAATGGTTCCGTAACCTTGGTTTTGCCCGTGTGCAGTTGAAGCTGAGTGATGACCCGTATGAAGGACTTTCTTATGACGACGATACCAGAGAGCAATTGAACATTTTAATACGAAAAAATATGTATAATAACACCCAATTAAACGAGGCCGTAAGCATGTATTCCAACTTCCAGGAGGCGAAACAGCTTACATGGCCTTCGGATTTGCCGGTTCTTTTCTTTGTACAGAAAAATCACCCTGTCGTGAAAGAATGGGTTACAGAACATGAGAAACAGATAGCGAACATTGAACAGGGAGAAATGGTTTTACTGGAAGCGGGACATTACTTGTATCGCTCCCATCCCAAGGAGATTGCCGAGAAGATCAAAGAGTTCGGCGAAAAGATCACTACACATTGAAGCAACCGCGTTATGCGGCGTACTTAAAGTACCCGTATAACGCTTTTTTTGTTATTCTATTGTTTTACGGGTAACATGCCGGTATAACCCACAATGAACACTCAAATAAAATCAGGAGGTTACATACAATATGCATATTTTAGTGCTCGGAGCTACTGGACGTGTCGGAAGCCATATCGTTAAATATGCGCTTCAGGACGGTCACCAAGTAACGGCTTTGGTTCGCACTCCAGATAAAATAGACACGCAACACGATCGCTTGACCATTATCGAAGGTAACGTGCTGGAACCTAAGGATCTTCTCCATGCCATGCAAGGCGTTGATGGGGTAATCAGCGCGTTGAACACGGATGGAACAACCACACTGTCCAAAAGCATGCCGTTACTCATCAATACCATGCTTCACGAGGGTATAACGCGAATCATTACTGTAGGAACAGCCGGTATTCTTCAAAGCAGAACCGAGCCAGAGAAACTTCGATATCAGTCGAATGAATCCAGACGTAAGTCAACTAGGGCCGCTGAGGAACATGAACAAGTGTACACACTGCTTAAAGGCTCCACCCTGGAGTGGACGATTGTATGCCCTACGTATTTGCCCGATGGAGAGGTCCGAGGCAACTACCGGATAGAGCGTGACGTTTTACCCGAGGGCGGCACAGAAACTACCGTTGGCGATACCGCTGAGTTCACCTATCGTCAACTTGGCGACCGCCAGTTTATAAATGCACGCGTAGGGATATGTTACTGAACCCTTATGAAAACAAATGATTATTTGGAAAAATACAGAAATCTTCTCTGCCAATGCGAAAACAATTGAGGGAGATTGACACGAAAAAGGCCTGACTTCTTTTAATAGAAGATAGGTCTTTTTGTGCTTTACAGAATATTAACATGTGCCTGAAACAGGGCTGATGGTTTCACCTTAACATAAGTATTGGATGTGGGAACGGTCCCACACTTGAACAATCATTTCATTTTTTATAACACGCTGAAGGGCGGTGTGATTCTAATGAAGGTGCTGGATCTGCAAGGAAGCCTCACTCCCCATGACTCAAAGACACATATATGCATGCCATTTATCGTTGAAGCCGGATGTGCGAAGCTCCACATGCGTTTACAATATGGACCCAAAACCCTCGAGGATCAGGATAAATCCTTAGAGTTGCTTAAGAAAAGTTACGATCTGTACATTTTACCCGAACACCGGGAATACGCCATTGCCAATGCAACTCATCATCTTCCGTTAAAAAACCTGATTACACTCTCGCTGGATGATACCAATCGATATAGAGGAGCATGTCATCGCCACGATCCTATCCAGGAACTTTACATAAGTAAAATGGATGCTTCCCCCGGACTGATGCCGGGTGAACTGCCCGCTGGAACCTGGACGATCATGTTGAGCGTGCATTGCATTGTCACAGAAACGTGCACGTACCAGATGCAAATCTGGACATCTGAGGAGGATAACCTATGAGATGGCTTGCTTGTGAACTGCATACTCATACGTTGCATAGTGACGGCAGTCAAACCTTGGAGGAACTCGTTAAAGGTGCTGTTGATCTCGGGTTCGATGCAATCGCTTTGACCGACCATAACACGATGTCTGGTCTGATCGGCAAAGGTGAGATAGAGCAAAAATATGAGTTATACATCATCCCCGGTATGGAATGGACAACCTTCTACGGTCATATGGTGACCATTGGACTTCATGAATTTGCAGATTGGCGTGATGTGAGTCGGGAACAGATTGAAAAAGGGATAGCTTCCGTTCATCAACACGGCGGCATTGCTGGAATCGCACATCCATTCCGCATCGGAAGTCCTGCCTGTACAGGTTGCTTCTGGGAATATGAGATTACCGACTGGTCCAGTGTGGATTATATCGAAGTGTGGTCAGGTACGTTTCCTTCCATTCGGACGAATAACCATCGAGCTTTTGATCTGTGGACACAAAAACTGAATGAAGGATGTCGCATCGCGGCCACATCAGGACGAGACTGGCATTCACAGGATAAGACCAATGACCCCATCTCTGTCACATATCTTGGCATTGAGGATGAGGGGGAGATTGGAATCGAGAGTTTGATAGGTTCCTTGCGTGAAGGAAGAGCGTCTGTAACGATGGGACCGTTACTCACACTGACACTGAGCGTTGGAGAAACCTTGTACCCACTGGGTTCTATGATTCCGGCACCGCTTCCTGAGACGCAAAATACTAAACAGCAGTTGCTGATGCATATTGCTTTGGACTTCTCTGTACGTGCCGGGAAATGGTCTTTGCCGGAGCAGCCTTTAAGGTTAGTGCTGTTCTCCAATCTGGGTGAGGAAGGGCAAGCAGAAGTCACCATGCTACACAATGAGGCTCTTCATGAGTTGGAGATGTCATTGTCCGCCGATGATGCCGTAACACCTCGAAGATGGATTCGAGCCGAATGCTGGGGAACGATGCAAGGCGCCTATGTACGAATTGCGTTTACCAACGCGATCTATTGGGAGGAAGGAGGGAAGCCGTTATGAGTAGCTTTCCGCTGATTACAGCGCATACCGGCAGTATGGGGTATCCGGATCACTCGTTCGAATCCCTGCAAGCCTCCTTAGCACTTGGGATAGATATTTATGAAGATGACATTCGGATAACCTGGGATGGAATTCCTGTACTGGCACATGATGATGAGATCGAACTCGGCGATGGAAGACCAGGCAGTCTGGAAAAGCTCTCGTTGAATGAGTTAAATGCGATGAGTCTAACGCCATTCCCGACCCTTCAGGAGATGCTGGTGCAAATTCGCAAGGCAGGCAAAGTAATGAACCTGGATATCAAAACGGATCGTGCATTAGAGCCCGTGTCTGCTCTGATTGAGCAGATGAACATGAAAGAACACGTATTTCTAAGTGGTTGTGCCTACGACATTGCTTTGAAAGCTGGCAAGTATGCACCTGAACTTCGCCGGTTGCTGAATGTGAACCTTCAACACCTGAAACGTCTCAACTATGCGGATGCCATTATTCAGATGTGCGAAGAGGCCAAAGATGCCGGCTGCTTTGGACTGAACCTGCCCTTTCAGGTCGTGCAAGAACCATTAATCGATATCGTTCAGTCGAACGGGCTTGATATCTATGTATGGACGGTCATGGACGTAGAGGATATGCGTACGCTAGCAGGCTGGGGTGTCGATTCTATTACAACGCGTAATCCGTTGAAACTGACGGCTGTGCGAGAAGAGATGACGCGGGCGGAGGAGAAACATATTGAACCAAAAGCTGAATTATAGTCTGCGTGAACTCGCAGAGCTGGCGGGTGTGTCCAAATCGACAGCATCGCGTGTAATCTCCGGAAACGGGTACGCAAGTCCGGATGTACGAGAGCGTGTACTTCAGGCTGTCGATCAGCTCCGTTACAAACCTAGCGCGGTTGCAAGAGCCATGGTTTCCAAACGCACGTATAACATCGGTGTCATCGTATTTCGGGACAAGCTACCGATTGTATCCCACACACTATATGGGCGAATCATTGATGAGATTCTAATGGCCGCCGAAGCGCTGGGTTACTCGATCTTTTTGAAGACAGATCGGGAAATGTCGTTACGCTCTACCGACTATATGCTGGAGCAACGTGTGGATGGACTTATTCTGGTGAGCAGGCTACAGAAGAACGTAATCGATTACGTGAAAAAATTCAATATTCCATATCTCATGGTCAACGGATCTACCGAAGATCCCGAGGTTGTACATCTCGTTAGCAACGACGAGGCTGGAGGTGAACGGGCAGCAGAACATCTGGTTGCATGTGGACACCGCCGATTCTTCATCATTGCCGGGCCAGGCGAACATCGGAGCCACTCGTTACGGCTGAAAGGTTTTTGCCAACGTTTGCAAAGGTTTGGTTTATCCGTATCTGAAGGACAGGTTCGTATTGTTCAATCTTCGGAATCGAGTTTTGAATCCGGGCACCAGTTGATGGAAGCACACTATGAAGCCTTCCGGGAAGGACAGTACAGTGCTCTTTTCAGTACAAACGATATGCTGGCACTGGGAGCAATGAAGGTCATATTAGATCGTGGCATACGAATCCCGGAAGATGTAGCGATTATGGGTTACGATAACACAGAGTTATCGATAATGGTTCACCCTTCACTAACAACCGTCAGCGTGGATGCTACAGGCATTGGACGGGATGCCGTATCCCTTCTGGATCGCCTGATTCGTGGGGAAGAGAATGTACCTCGTTTGACCGAATATGAAAGCCACGTACTGGTTCGTCAATCAACGAAAAGAAAGGAGGAATAGCGATGTTGTGGTATTGGAAACATGTTGGACCAAGGAGAATCATTGAATTCGTGTTACTGACCCTATTCGCCATTTTTTTTGCAGGGCCTCTGGTTAATCTGCTGGTACTTGCATTTACTGAAAAATGGAATTACCCGGACATTCTACCTCAGATCTGGGGGTTCAAATGGTGGAAATTCGTACTGGCTAAGGACGACATTGTCTCGTCGATCTCTTTATCCTTCCTGATTGCGACGCTCGTAACCTTGCTGTCGATCGTGATCTGTATTCCGGCTGCGTATGCTTTTGCCAGACTGCAGTTTCCGCTTAAGCGTATGTTTCTGTTTTCTTTTCTTCTGACACACGCCTTTCCCAAAATGGGGTTGTACGTGTCCATCGCTGTGCTTTTCTATCAGCTTGGTCTGATGAATACCCTGCTTGGTGTTGTGCTGATCCATATGATCAACGTACTGATGTTCATGACCTGGATTCCAACCTCGGCCTTCCGTAATGTACACAGGGCACAGGAAGAGTCCGCGCGGGATGTTGGAGCGAGCCCATTCAAAGTGTTCCGCAGCATCACACTGCCTATGGCGATGCCTGGCATCATGGTTGCGTCCATTTTCACCTTTCTCAATTCACTTGATGAAGCGCAGGGAACGTTTCTGGTCGGGATCCCCGATTATAAGACGATGCCTATTGTGATGTATTCAATCATTTCCGATTTTCCAAGCAGCGCTGGAGCCGTATTCTCGATCATTCTCACGCTACCAACCA
This sequence comes from Paenibacillus sp. 2TAF8, assembly GCF_052114825.1. Classification (NCBI taxonomy): domain Bacteria; kingdom Bacillati; phylum Bacillota; class Bacilli; order Caryophanales; family Paenibacillaceae; genus Paenibacillus; species Paenibacillus sp. 2TAF8. Next base: position 114,072 of record NZ_JBFRFN010000002.1, on the reverse strand, counting down.
TCATTTTGCTGGTGGCTGCCCAGCGACTCGTGAGCGCAGATGTACTGGCAAGTGGTTTTCAGATGAAATAACAACGTTTCGGTCACGAACCGGGCAAAAGGGAGGCAGTCAGTAACATGCAGTTGTCTGTACGCGAGTTATCCAAACGTTACAAAACCGGTGATGGGGTCAGTGGGATCAACATCGATATTCAAAAGGGAGAGCTGGTTACGCTACTTGGACCTTCAGGATGCGGGAAAACAACGGTGCTACGGAGCATCGGTGGATTCCTCGAACCGGACTTTGGGGACATTCTGATCGAAGGCCAAAGTGTAATACAGCTGCCACCTGAGAAAAGGCCAACTTCCATGGTGTTCCAAAGCTATAATCTGTGGTCCCATATGTCGGTGTACGATAACCTGGCGTTTGGTCTTAAGATTCGTAAAAAATCCAAGGCCGAGATTCAATCCGCTGTAGAGGATGCGCTCAAGCTGGTTCGGTTATCAGGCTTTGGCAAAAAATATCCGGCCGAGCTGTCCGGTGGACAACAGCAACGGGTTGCTCTTGCACGATCCTTGCTGCTTAATCCGGCGGTGCTCTTACTGGACGAGCCATTCTCAGCATTGGATGCCAAACTGAGACATGAGATGCGTGAGGAATTGCGTGAGATTCAGATGAAAACCGGACTCACGATGGTATTTGTTACGCATGATCAGGAGGAAGCCTTGTCCTTATCCGACCGTATCATCGTTATGAATCATGGGCGTATTGAACAAATCGCAGAGCCTCAACGGATTTATGATGAGCCTGCTTCATTATATGTTGCCAGTTTTATCGGCAAAATGAATTTCCTGAGAGGGGTGGCAGCACAGGAGAGTATTCAAATCGGAGATATCCATCTCCCGAATGAAAAAAATCTGGATGGACAGGTGATCGCAGCCGTTCGTCCGGAAGACGTCCAGTTGCAATTAATCGCAGGGGATCAACCGTCCTTGGCAGGTAAGATCAAACAAGTGATGATCTTGGGGCATTATGCAGAAGTTACCGTTGATCTGGCCCAGTTAGGTGTCATCCGTGCTTTTCTTAACAAGGATCGAGTAGAAGAGCTTCATACAGGTAAGAACGTTAACGTTTCGATCAGCAAAATGATTGCATATGCACATGAGGAATCATACTGAGGAGGATGAAAAATATGTTAAAGAAAAAACCATTTTTATCATTGTTGACGGTCGTTGGATTGTCGATGTCCCTATTAGCTGGTTGTGGCAGTGCAAGTGATGCCAAGACGGCTTCAAGTGAGAGCAGTACAACCGCGTCAAGCATACCGACATCGTTTAACTTCTACTTTACCGGATCACAAAATGTTAAGGATCTGTGGGATTCCCTCGAACCAATGTTTGAAAAAGAACACCCGGATATCGACGTAAAGATGGTCTACATTCCATCAGGAACCGGAGCAGAGCCGACATATGACCGGATCGTTGCTGCCAAGAAGGCAGGCAAAGGTTCAGGAGATATCGATCTGTATGAGGATAGCATCGTCACTGTTTCTCAAGGGACGAAAGATGGCGTATGGGCACAATTGGATACAAAGGACATTCCTAATCTGAGCAAAGTTAACGCAAACACGATGAAGGATGTTAACAATTATGCGATTCCCTATCGTTCATCCGCAGTGGTGCTAGCCTATGACAGCAGTAAGATTAGCAATCCGCCCAAAACACTGGATGAACTCCTGACATGGATCAAAGCAAACCCTGAGCAATTTGCCTATAATGACCCTTCAACTGGCGGTTCGGGAAGCTCTTTTGTGCAAACGATCGTGTATAAAGACCTGCCGGAAGAAGACATTCACAACTCCGATCCATCGGTTATGGAGAAGTGGAGTGCCGGTTTTAATACCCTTAAAGAAATTGGACCATTCGTATACGGCAAGGGGATCTATCCGAAGAAAAATCAGGGCACCCTGGACTTGCTCATGAATGGAGAGGTATCCATGATTCCAGCTTGGTCTGATATGGTACTGCAACAATTGAACGAAGGATTGCTGCCGGATACAATCAAAATGCAACAGATTACGCCAGGCTTTAACGGTGGTCCAACATACCTCATGGTGAATGAAGCGTCGGACAAAAAAGAAGCGATCAACACTTTCCTGGATTTTGTTCTTTCTCCAGAAGCACAAGAAGTGATTGTAAACAAAATGAATGGATTCCCGGGAATCGAGCTTTCTAACATGTCTAGTGAAGTACAAAGCAAATTTGAYGGAGTAGCTGAGGGCTTCCGCACATTCAACATCGGGGATCTGGGCACAGAGATTAATAAACGCTGGCAGAGTGACGTTGCGGCCCAATGAGTAAGGAAATCAGGCAGTCAATTACAGGCATAGCGATGGTACTCCCCTCCTTCGCAATCCTGCTGATTGTGGTCATCATTCCCATTATTCAATCGTTTATCATGAGTCTGAGCAATGACTCAGGCGGTTATGATCTGAGCAGGTACATGTATTTGTTTACCGATAAAGGCATGCGTGACAATATCGTTTTTACGCTGCGAATCACAGTGATAACTTGCATCGTCGTTATGCTTATCAGTTATAGTCTGGCGATCTACATGCGTTTCAATCAAGGTTCGATTGTGAATCTGATTCGTAAAACGTACATGATTCCGCTTTTTATCCCAGGGGTCATCGCAACCTATGGTCTGATTAATCTGCTTGGAAACCATGGCTGGCTGGCACGAATGCTGGAAGTGGTGGGGTTAACGTTACCACGCATCATTTTTGATGAAAAAGGAATTATTATTGCGAACCTCTGGTTCAACATACCGTTTACCACGATGCTGCTCAGTTCAGCACTGTCGGGCATCCCGTCATCGGTGATCGAAAGTGCAAAGGACATAGGTGTAGGCAGGTTGACACTGTTTACCCGGTTTATTTTCCCATTGTCCTATAAAACGTTTCTTGTTGCTATCACCTTTGTCTTTATGGGAGTGATCGGTTCGTTCACCGCGCCGTTTCTGATCGGAGCCAACTCTCCCCAAATGCTCGGCGTATCTATGCAACAGGTGTTCAGTGTATTTCAGGAGCGCGAACAGGCCGCAGCGATTGCATTTTTCTCTTTCTTGCTCTGTTCCGTACTTGGGGCGTTCTACATTCGTTCCATGGCGCAGGAAGAGAAGGGAAGAATCTAAAGAAGCAGCAAGCGAAATAAAATGTAAGTTGAACCAAAGATGCTTAAAAGGACACTCCACAGCATTGAATGATCTAAACTAATAGTTTGAAAATGAATGTAGCCCCTCTCTTCCGAGGGGCTACATTCATTTTTTTGCTTAAGATAAACATACCGTACAACGCAACGGTAAATGAGGATAAGCAGGAAGTTTCCCTACTCCTAAACCCTGATCTGAAGTATGATATATATTAGGTTAAGCGCTTTCTTTTAAATCAAATTGAGTATACATACTTAGGAGGCTACCAAACTTGTTGAATACAAACACCAATTACGCAGGATATCTTTTTGTGCATTTTATCGGTGAACAGCCCGATGGGGAGCAGGTTTATTTTTCATATAGCGAGGATGGCCTTCACTGGAAGGATTTAAACGGGGGTAAGCCCGTATTGCGCTCCAATCTAGGGGAACAGGGCGTACGCGACCCGTTTATCATTCGCTCCGTTAAGGAGGGCAAGTTTTATCTGATTGCAACCGATCTGCGAATCGCAAACGGCAAAGGCTGGGGTGTTGCTGTAAACGAAGGCAGTCGTGATATTGTCGTATGGGAGTCCAGTAATCTCATGGATTGGTCTTCTCCTTGGACAGTTACACTTGGCACTCCGGGTGCAGGGTGTGTGTGGGCACCTGAAGCCGTTTATGATGAAGCGGCCGATGAGTTTCTTGTATTCTGGGCCTCGGCGACACAAGATGCAGATGAATCTGAACGTAAACAAAAGATTTACAGCGCACGCACCAAAGACTTCCGTTCATTCACTCCATCGGAAAAGTATATCCAGCGTGAAAATCACATCATTGATACGACCATTCTTGCTTCTTCGGGTTCATACTACCGATACTCCAAAGATGAAACAACCAAAAACGTTCGTGTTGAAAAGGGAAACTCTCTGGATAAGGATGCATTTACTCCGCTGCATGCGCCTGTGCTGGAAGCTCTGATGGGAGTAGAAGGGCCGCAGATTTTCAAATTCAACGACCGGGATGAGTGGTGTCTCATTGTTGATCGTTTCGCTGAGGGAAAAGGTTATCTACCGCTGTTGACGACTGATTTGGATAGCGGAAACTTCCGAATAGCTTCAGATGATGAGTTTGATATGGGAAAAACCCAAAAGCGGCACGGCGGCATTCTGCCAATCACCGCGGAAGAAGGTAATCGACTGCTGGCCGCTTATGGAGACGGTCACCAGGTACTGGCTGGTCAATATGCTGACCCTGATGTGGCGAAGTTTGGCGACCGCTACTATATGTATCCAACTAGTGATGGCTTCGACGGGTGGTCAGGTACGCAGTTCAAGGTGTTTTCCTCCAGCGATCTGCAATATTGGCAGGATGAAGGGATCATTCTTGATCTGGCAACGGATGATGTGCCTTGGGCCATCGGAAATGCATGGGCACCAGCGATTGCCAGCCGCAACAACAAATATTACTATTATTTCTGCGGCAAAATGCCTAATCAGGAAAGTGCTATCGGTGTCGCTGTAGCCGATTCCCCAACAGGTCCATTCCGGGCGGAGCCTCAGCCTTTGATTACAATGGATCAATTAAGACGTCTTAAGATCACGATGGGGCAGGCTATTGATCCTTCAATCTACGCAGAGCAGGATGGCAAGATGTATCTGTTGTTTGGCAACGGAGATGCTGCTATTGTTGAGCTTGGTGACGACATGATCACTGTTGTTGAAGAAACAATGCGTAACCTTGCAGGATTGCATGATTTCAGGGAGGCCGTAACCGTGTTAAAGAGGGAGGGCCTGTACCATTTCACATGGTCTTGTGATGATACGGGAAGTGAGGACTACCATGTCAATTACGGCACGTCGGAAAGCCTCTATGGCCCGGTTACCTATCACTACCCTGTTTTAAGCAAAAATGTAGAAAAAGACATGCTCGGAACAGGCCATCACTGTATATTCCGTGATTCTGAAACGGACCAGTACCATGTGGCTTACCATCGTTTTGTCACTCCTTTATCGCGGTTCTCCGAGGGGAAAGGGTACCACCGGGAAATGTGTATTGACCCGATTCAGTTTGGAACGGATGGGCGAATGAAGCCTGTTATTTTGTGAAATGATGGGATGGTTTGAACAGCATTGAAGCGAACAATCACGATACAGACCGATGCAATTCGAATAGAGTATCGTGACCGATCTTCATTATTAGTATTTCTTATGGAAGCCGCTAACCATAGCGGCTTTTTTAGATTTTGCTTATGTATGTATCTGGGTCGAAGCATTGTTATTACGGAAGAGAGAGTTTGAATGCGTTAAGAATTCATTTTTTTATATGAAACGTTTCGAACTGAAAAACAAAAAGAAAACTTGAATTGAACTTATAAAAGTAAGGGTTTTCATTTTGATATTTACCAAATGTGGACATTCATGATATCATAAATGCGAAACGTTTCGAATTCATTTTTGAAGGGAGAAAAGAGATGAACATTGTAAAAAGGTTAGGATTCATTTTAACTTTTTGTCTGTTTGCCAGTACAGCTTTCACTCCTGTCATATCTGCACATGATTCAGGCAAACCGCCAGGCTTCAAACCCGAATTGAAAGCGGTTGCCAAAAAAACGTACAAGTACTTCAAAGATTTCACCGATCCCCAAACCGGGTTGACGTATGATGAAGTCCGAATGAAGGAAACAGGAAAGGAAGAAGCCAAGCGTACCTCACCCACAAACATTGCGATGTACATGATGAGTACTGTTTCTGCCGAACAAATGGGACTGCTTTCGAAGAAAGAAGCCGTATCCCGCTTGAAAATAACACTAAACACGCTGGAAAAAATGGATAAGTGGAACGGACTCTTTTATAACTGGTATAACACGGACGATGGTTCCGTTAAAAAAGATTGGGGGCAATTTATATCACAAGTAGATAACGGCTGGTTATCCGCAGGATTAATCGTCGTTGGACAAGCCTATAAGGAATTGAATGCACAAACCAGCACACTCGTTAACCAGATGAACTATACAACGTTATACGATCCGGAAGTCGGCCAATTCCGCGGTGGTTATGACGTTGCCAAAGGCGCACTGACCGAGCATCATTATGGCTCCTTTTATACGGAACCTCGTGTTGGTAGTTATATTGCCATCGGTAAAGGAGACGTACCGAAAGAGCATTGGTGGAAGATGTATCGAACCATGCCTCTTGAATGGGACTGGCAGTCTCAGATTCCACAGGGTATAACGGTGAATTATGATGGCGTGGATGTCTTCGAAGGAAGTTATGAGTATCAAGGTAAAAAATTCGTTCCTAGCTGGGGAGGCAGTATGTTTGAAGGGCTTATGCCAGGTCTGGTGATCAAGGAAAAAAACTTGGGTACTCAGGCGTTAGGTCTAAACAATAAACGTCATGTCGATCTGCAAATCGAATATGCCAAAGAAAAAGGGTATGCTGCCTGGGGATTCTCGCCATCGGCAACAGCTACCGGATATAGTGAGTTTGCAGCGACACCGCTTGGCATCTCAGGTTACAAAGACGGAGCAACGGTAACTGCGCATGCAACATTCCTTGCCCTGGACTATGCGCCTGAAGAGGCACGCAAAAACATCAAAACATTGAAAAAGTTAAACATGATGGGTAAATATGGTTTATACGACTCTATCAATCTGGAGACCAAAGAAATCGCCAAAGCTTATCTGGCATTGGATCAAGGCATGATTATGGTATCTATTGCGAACTATCTGGAGGATGGAGTCATCCGTGATTATTTCCACAGCGATCCCATCGGTCAGAAACCTGAAGAATTGTTGAAAAAAGAAGTGTTCTCTATTCAGTAGACCCGATTCAAATGGAACGAGGCATCGCTTGATGACGCTTCGTTCCTTTTTTGTGTAGAACATAGTTTAAAATGTTTATTACATATTTTTACGCTTTTACTATCGTTACAATAAGATATAAGAAAAGTAGTTAATTTTTACTTTGTGAAAACTGCAGGGGGATAACATATGAATGATTTTTTTAGATTTGATACGGATGAAGAACGGCGAGCGTTATTCATCAGAGCAAGGAAAGTCGCATTATCAGCAATTCAACAGTATGATATAGAGTGGGATAACATCCGGTTTATTCAACTTTCTGATACGATCACATATAAAATTGAAACCAGTACAGATTACCATTATTTACTTCGTATTCATTCGGACCGATTGAGCAAAGAGGAAATTCGTTCCGAACTTTTACTGTTACAAGCACTGAATACATGGAATGATCTAAGTGTACCCGAAGGGATTGCAAGTCGTGATGGTATTTATGTATTGGACATCGAAACAGAGATAGGATATAGAAGCCCTTATGTAACGATGATGCGGTGGGTCGAGGGTGAAAAAGCAACAGGGGAATTTACGGATAGTCATGCATATCATATGGGTGTATTAATAAGCAGGCTCCATGAAGCAACAAAGGATTTCAATCCACCTTCTGATTTTGTAAGACCTGTTTGGGGAGTAGAAAATTTTAAACGTGAACTGGCTAAGTTGGAACGTTACCATGAACGTTTTTTATCCGAAGAGGCATGGAAGCTGTATCAAGACGCAGCTGAGAAGGTTGTATCTCAGCTTACCACTATGCGTCCAAGTGAACATAACTATGGGCTCATTCATGCTGATTTACATACTGGTAATATGGTTTTTAACGATAATCAACCTTCTCCGATTGATTTTGGAAGATGTGGGTACGGATATTATCTCTACGATATGGCAGGCACCATGTTGGAGCTTTGGCCAAAGCATCGATGGATGCTTATCCAAGGTTATGAGAGTATTGGGAAGCTCGAAGCGGATTATACTCGGGATCTGGAATGTTTTTTCGTTATGATCCTGATCGAAAATTACTGCCATCACGCCTCTGATCCAAGAGAAACAGCCAGTTTAATCGAAGAACAGAAATATGCCCAAGCATACATAAGAGAATATTTAAACGGTAATCGATTTTTATTCGAAGTGATCGAGCCTGTGAATATGGATTAATACGAACTTTGGAGCTATGTCAAGAAAGTGGACACTTAGGCTACGGTTTCGTCTGTAAACTTCATTGTAAATCGAGCAGGGGAAAGATAGCTTAATGTACCATGCATTCGCTTGCGGATCTTTTCGGAATGTTGACTCTTCCGCGAGATCTCCAAGCGTCTTCGTTTGTTCTTGAATAAATTTTACTGTTTGTTTCTAAATTCTTCGTTATAACGTTGCCGATGTTCTCCCATGCGGACACACCTCCGTTCTATTATTATCCTTCCGCCCGTTAACGGGTATCCACTTTTTATTCTAGCAACAAATGATACGACTTACTCTTCAAGTGGACAACTCCCTCAAATTGGACATGACTATGCCTACTTTATATCCATCTTTGCCTGTCTAGTCCCACGTAAGCGCTACGCAAGTCTGCCTACGATATTCCTTTTTTTGCACCACCAGAGTACACTCCTCTTCTTTTCGTGGAGATTATCTCCTTTCATGTATCTGAAGTGGCTTTAAGCAACCGTTGGCATATCGACTTCCAAGCAAATAGTCATCAAATTCACCTATGAGGTCATGAGATTGGTCTTAAAACAGCTGGTGTTCAGAAGTTACAATGAGAGTGTTCAACAAAGAGTTCAACGAGAACAGGTATACAAAGAACACGCATTCGAAGAAAAGGAGGTATGCACGTGGCTTCAAATATGGCAGCGCTGGAACAACCCGAATCCCCCGTACCCCATAAGGTCAAACCCGAGCGATTCAGATCTTTTAAACAATATTGGGACTTATATTTGATCATGCTGCCAGGGCTCGCGTATTTTATCATCTTTAAATACTTGCCGATGGGAGGCATCGTCATTGCATTTCAGGATTTCAGCGCCTTTGCCGGCATTAGCGGCAGTGAGTGGGTAGGACTCACCCATTTTAGAAACATGTTCATGGATAGTGAATTCTATTCCGTTTTCAAAAACACCCTCTTGATCAGTCTCTATAAACTGGTCTGGGGATTTCCAGGACCAATTATTCTAGCTTTGATGTTGAATGAAATTCGTAACATGATGTATAAACGATCCATTCAGACTCTGGTTTATCTGCCGCACTTCCTATCTTGGGTCATTATCGGCGGCATATTGATTAATGTTTTGTCCCCATCTACAGGCATCATCAACCAGCTCCTGGGCATGATCGGGCTGGAACCCATTTTTTTCCTCGGGAGCAAGGAGTGGTTTAGAACTATACTTGTAGCCAGCGATATTTGGAAGGAAGTAGGCTGGGGGGCAATAATCTACCTGGCGGCACTGTCCTCGATTGATCCTCAAATATACGAAGCCGCAGTTGTCGACGGTGCAAACAAATGGAAGCAATTGATTCATATTACGTTGCCATCCCTTATGGGAACGATTGTTATTTTATTCGTTCTTCGTTTGGGGAGTGTGCTGGATGTCGGGTTCGAGCAAATTTTCGTACTTTATAATCCGCTCGTCTACGACGTCGCTGATGTCATTGAAACCTATGTGTACCGAACGGGGATCACACAAGCTCAGTACAGTTTCACAACAGCTGTTGGTTTGTTCAAATCCGTTATCAGCCTCATTCTAGTCGTATTCGCAAACCAGGCAGCCAGAAAACTCGGGCAGAACAGTTTATGGTAGAGAAGGAGGAAATCATGTGAGACTAACAAGGGGAGAACGAATGATATCCCATCTGAATGTTGTACTCCTTGGCCTCTTCGCTGTGCTGGCCTTGCTGCCTTTTCTGCATGTTGTTGCCCAGTCCTTCAGTAGTCATCAGGCGATCACATCAGGGCGAGTACACCTATGGCCGGTGGATTTCAGTTTTGAAGCCTATCAAAAAGTGCTGGCAGAGCAGGCGTTCCTGAATGCTTTTCAAGTCAGTTTGCTTCGTACAGTTATCGGCACCGCGGTAAATGTTGTGATCACCTGTATGCTTGCATATCCGTTATCGAAGTCCTATATCCAGGGTCGTTCGATCATTATGTTTCTGATTGTATTTACGATGCTGTTTAGCGGTGGCATGATTCCGACGTTTCTGGTTGTCAAAGCAACGGGACTGCTGAACTCCTTCTGGGTGTATATCATACCTGGAGCTGTCAGCGCGTTTAATGTGATTATTATGAAAAACTTTTTTCAGAGTGTGCCTCTGGAACTTGAGGAATCCGCCAAAATCGATGGTACGTCCAATGTCGGGACGTTAATCCGAATCGTCGTTCCACTATCCATGCCCGTGATCGCAACGATTACATTATTCCATGCTGTGGGGCATTGGAATGYCTTTTTTGACACCGTATTATACGTGACAGATCGCAAGTTGTTCCCACTTCAAGTCTATTTGCGAGAATTAGTGATGTTCAATCAATCCAACATCAGCAATAATAATGGATATTCAGCCAACATCGACAGTACCTTGCTTGCTCTGGAATCTTTAAAAGCAGCTGCATTGATCGCGAGCACACTTCCAATATTGCTGGTCTATCCTTTCTTGCAAAAACATTTTGTCAAAGGCATTATGCTTGGTTCTGTAAAAGGATAACATGCAACTGATCATAAGGAGGGGGATTGTCATATGAATAAAAATACGAGTAAGAGATCAAAAATGGGAATCTATAAGAAATGGTCTGTAACTGTAGTGGCCCTGGCCGTCTTGTTCGTCGTTACCGCATGTTCTTCCGATGCAAAAGACGGAGCAGATGGAGCCGGTGAGAAACCGTCCATCGAGATTGTATTAAATAATGCAGGTCGGAAGTTCCCCGAAGGCATGGATGAAAATAAAAATCCGTACATCGATTATATTCGGGAAAATACGAAGATGGATATTAAGCTAACCACTCCGCCGGCAGACGGTTATGGGGAGGCACTGAACGTCATTATGGCATCCGGTGATCTGCCCGATATGATTTTGTCCTACGATCCGAACTGGTTTGAGAGTTATGTTCGACAAAAAGCGCTAACTCCATTAAACGATTTAATTGATCAATACGGACAGAATCTGAAAAAGAACATTCCTGAAGAGGCTTGGAAAACAGTAACGGTCGACGGGCAAATTTATGCCATTCCAAGTTTAAATCCGATTCCGGGAAATGAAATTATCTTTGCACGCAAAGACTGGCTTGATAAACTGGGGTTGAATGCACCTAAAACGCTTGATGAATATAAAAACGTAATGCGTGCTTTCGCACAGGATGATCCAGACGGAAACGGTAAAAATGACACCTTCGGGCTGATCCTGCAAGAAAATCTGGGGAAAACAGCTCCGTTCATCGGTGCATGGGGCATTCAACGGGGTCAATGGACAGAACGGGACGGTAAGTTGGTGATGTCAAGCACTTTACCTGAGATGAAAGAAGCTCTGGCGTATCTTGCTGACCTGTATAAGGAAAAATTAATAGATCCCGAATGGGCTTTGAACAAAATGGCGAATGTGGATGAAAAAGTTGCGAGTGGTAAAGTCGGACTGTTCTCAGGAAACTGGTATGATACGAGGGGACCTATTTTAACCAATCAAAAAAATGATGAAAAGGCCGAATGGATCACGCTGGAGTACCCAACTGGACCGGATGGTAAACAAGGAACTTGGGGCAACAATTATGTATCCGGTTACAATGTTGTGCCGATCACTAGTAAAAACCCGGATGCTGTCATTCGTATGCTTGATTTCATGATTGGTGATGGATATCGTACGCTTGTTCTCGGCTTCGAAGGGGAAGTGTGGAACACGCAGGACGGAAAAGTTGTCACCAACTTTGATGAACACAACAAACATATTTACCGTCAGACACTGAGTGAAGCCATTGTACCATTTGAAGCCGAAGTTTCCAGAGACCGTCTGGATTCACTAGGGATGGAGTTCAAACTCAATGAAATTATTGATCAGATCAATACGGTTGCCATTCGTAATCAATACTTGGGAGTTCCGACAGCAGGTATGGGTAAATACGGCCCGAAATTAGGCAAAATGGAAAACGAAATATTCACCAAAATCATTATGGGTGATCTGCCACTGGATGCTTTCGACCAGTTTGTCGAAGATTGGAAGAAGAACGGTGGAGAAGAAATTACAAATGAAGTGAACCAGAGTAATTAAAAAGTTTAATTAGTATAGGTGGAGAAGGCAATTTCGAAACAGCGCTCAAATGGGCGCTGTTTCAGCTGGTTCAACAAGTAACACCCCTGCTAAGCGTATAAAAAAACGTAACATAACGTATCTGTCTTTGGGGGAGTGCAACAAATGAAATGGCTCAAACGATTCCAAAAACATTATTCCCAGTCTATTCAAGTGAAACTGACCTGTTATTTTCTCTTGATTCTGTTGCCACTGGTTGCATTCAGCATCTATGCTAACGTGAGATCCCAGCAGATTCTGGAGCAGGAGCTTGGTGAGCGGACAATCAGTGCGATGAGTTCGGGTCTGGAGTTTGTGGATCTGACGCTCGGAAGCATCAAAAACCTATCTACGCTCATCTCGACCGACTCCAATTTATTATCTTTACTGTCTCATGAAGAAGAAACGCTGAGCCCCGGTGCTATTATGGATTTCTCCCGTGTGATTGAGCGAATTACAGATATCACTGCGGTGAATGATTATTTGAGTAACGTCATGATCTATCATCATGCTTCGAGTTCCTTGATGACTACCAAGCTTGGCTTGATACATCTCGATTCCTCCGATTCGGAGCGATGGCACGCGGATGCCCTAAAAGCAAATGGTGCAAGTATCTACTACTTGCCAGATCGTTACAAAGAGACCATGGCAGGGAGAGCAGACTCCATCTATAATCGTAACGACCTCATCATGATGAGACTGCTGGATTTTTATCGTGTAGATAAAGGTGAAAACGTACTGATGTTGTCCATATCCAAAAGTAAGCTGCTACGTGCTCTGTCATCGTTAGCGGAAAAGAATCAATCCAAGCTCTATCTGTACGATGATCAGGATCGAATGATTGTCTCCAATGCTGCAGATGAACCGCAATCTTTTGAGCTTCATGAAGTTCAGGCAGATCAAATCATTGTACAGGACAGCCTGGAGAGTAACAAAAAAAACATGTTATTACGAGTGACCTCGCCCCGGAGTGGATGGTCCATTTTACTGGTGCAGCCTGAAAAAGAAGTATATATGAAATCAAAACCGCTGGAAATCTTTACGTACGGTATTATCGTTCTTAGTGTAATCCTTGCATTCTGGATTGCTYGGCTGGTATACAGTGGAATATCTTCTCCCATTTCCGGTCTGGTTTCAGGCATGAGACAGCTGCGAAAGGGGAATTTAAACATCCAGCTTGAGAATAAAAGACAAGATGAGTTAGGCTTTTTAATAGATTCATTTAATCAGACGGTGACGCAACAAAGGCATTTAATTAAAGACATCTATGAGCAGCAGCTGCGCATGACCAAAACAGAGCTGAAGTTGCTGCAAGCGCAGATTAATCCGCACTTTTTGTACAATACACTTGATTCCATCTATTGGACAGCCAAAAATTATGATGCCGAAGAAATCAGTACCATGGTACTGAATCTGTCGAGTTTTTTCAGACTTAGCCTGAGCAAAGGGCAAGAAACATTTACGGTAGAGGAAACGTTCAAACATCTGCATTATTATGTACGCATTCAGCAAATCCGTTTTTCCGAACAGTTCACTATCACTTACCATGCCTCTGAAAATAGCAGACATTTGCATATTTTGAAATTACTGCTTCAACCGTTAGTTGAAAATGCGATTTTGCATGGGCTTGAAAAACGAAAAAAAGGGGGCACTTTGAACATAAGTACAAACGTCATTCAGGATCGATTGGTCATTCAAGTCAGAGATAACGGGCGCGGGATTCCGAAAGAACGGTTAGACCAAATTCAGGAAGCACTCGCACTCATAAAGAAGGGGAATATAACGTCACCTTCGGAACGAAATTCATCGTTTTTCGCTTTGCTCAATGTGCAAGCACGTATAGGCATCTATTACGGAGAGACAGCTGATCTAATCATTGAAAGCATAGAAGGCCAAGGCACAACGGCCACCATGAAATTACCCGTCAACCGCTGTAGTATGGACAGAAGGGAGTAAGAACATGAACCTAATGATTGTTGAAGATGAGATTCGCATTATGAATAGTCTAGTTAACAATATTCCATGGAATGAGTATGGCATCGAGGTGGTGGCCGCAGCCGAGAACGGGCTCGAAGCGTTAAGTCTCATCGAACGTAAAAAACCTGATATTGTACTGCTTGATATTGAAATGCCCGAAATGGACGGTCTGACTTTGGCAAAATTCGTTCGAGAATTGGAACCACAGATTAAATTGGTTGTGCTCAGTGGCCATGATGATTTTCACTATGCCCAAGCGGCGGTGGGACTTGGCGTAATGAAGTATTTACTTAAACCTGCAGGCGATCAAGAGATTATGGATGCTGTTTTGCAAGCTGCCGGTGAGATTCGCAAAGAACTCATGGAGAAGCATAGTATGCTGGAATTAAAGCGGAAGTGGCAGGATCGGCTGCCTCAGCTTCAAGATGACTTTTACCGAAACTGGATGATGGATCGTTATGCGGAATGGGAATTGCAAAAGCATATGCAGGAGTTAAATCTATCCTTGAACGTATTCTCAACCTTTGTCGTCGCCGTGTGTGAAATAGATCCGCTTTCGGAGCAAGACGTACGGTTCACATCCTCTGATCAATCTTTATTGCAGTTTTCGCTGGAATGCATCACTTCCGAATGTCTTCGGGACGAGGATTGCCGGGTGTTTACGGATGCGGACGGAGCAACAATTCTGCTGTTTGTGGGGAAACCGGAAGAATCGGAGCAGGAAGTGATCCAACGGATCAACGTAAATGTAGCACGGTTGTTGAACATCGTGAAGGAATGCCTGAAAATCACAGCCAGTGCCGGACTAGGAACCTTCGGTTCATGGGATCATGTATCGCTTTCGTACCGTCAAGCGCGCCGTGCAATACAAGAGCGGGCCATCTATGGGAATGATATGTTCATTCCATATTTGGATGTGGCAAGCAGCAGACAACCCGTACAATTCGATTCTGATTTTGAAAAGCAGCTGGAGATTGCGGTTCATACCGACGATTCACTGGAAGTCATCCGTCTGATTGAGTACTACTTTGAGCAGCTATATGCCTATGATGTATCTACTCAACGTGTATATGAACATCTGTTGTATCTAAGCAGTGTGTTTACTCGAATCATTCAATCCAGAGGCTGGTCGATGCAGCAAGTGCTGCAAGAAGACTATTCCGCATTCCTTGCCTTCGGATCACTGCTGTCCAAAGATCAGATCGTGACATGGGCGAAAAGAGTTGCCAGTCGAATCATTCTTTACCGGGAGAAGGAACGGAAACATTCGAGCCATGAGCTTGTTAAAAAGATGCTCGATACGGTCGAACTCATGCTGGGAAAAGAAGAATTGACATTGCACACGCTTGCCGAGCGTTTATATGTCAACCCTTCATACCTCAGCCGCCTCTTCAAAAAAGAAGAGGGGAAGTCGTTCTCAGAATACGTGTTAAAACGAAGTATGGAATACGCCAAAGAACTGTTATTAAACGGGGTTAAAGTTTATGATGCTGCTGAAGCAGCTGGTTATCGTGACGTTAGTTATTTTGCCAAAGTGTTCCGCAAATATTGGGGAGTCGCGCCGAGCGAATTCAAACGTCAGGAACGTTCTACTGAACTGACCCCGGATTAGGGCCACCACTATCGGATACGCTTCTCACGCTCGTCGTTTCGTAATATCACTCACCGTCGCGCCAGAATGAAATGCTCCTTGCAGGCGGATATGCTCATAGGGCAGGCTCGGATTAGAAATTCTCCATAACATCCGATCCGCCCCGCGCACCCCCACCTCTTTCACAGGCAGTTTTGGCCGTGTCAAATCAGGGATTAGCTCTGAAGCAGCATGCTCCAAACCAATCAGAGAGCAATCTTGAGGGATTTGCCGGGTCAGCAAGCTGCATCCGTAATAAATCCACGCTAAATCATGCTCCATGCCAACCAGAATCGCGGTTGGTTTTTCCTTTTCCAATAGATTCGTCAACTGCTGGATATACAACGTTTTGGACTGAAGTCTTGTCAAATGTTGCTCTTCATTCACGGGAATCCCTTCGAGCTGCAGCGCTTCCTGAAAAGCATGCCAGCGCAGCCGGAAGCCGCGATGCATTCGTATGTCTCCAATGTACAAAATACGTGAATGGCCCTTGCTAACGAGAAAACGAACAGACTGGTGCACCGCCGACGAAACATCCCATATGACACTATCCACCTGTGCAACAGGCGGCGGATAATTAAGCAAAATCTTGGGGAGATCAAGCTCCATCAATCTGGCCTCCATAGGCGGAAGAATCATCGGTCCAATAAAGAAACCGTCCAGATAAAGTAATTTATTCTCTTCCATCCAATCCAAAAATTGCGATTCTGAAACTGTACCCTGTGGTGCAAAAAGGATTTCCAGTTTGTGCCCAAACTCGGCAAGCCGAGACTTGATACCCTCATACAAAGAGTGATGAATGAACGGCAGTTCTGTGTTCGGAACGATAAACGCGAACCTTCGCGGCTTGGAAGAATAGATAGGGATCTGCTCAACCGCCAAGCTGCGCTCCTGCTCCTTGGTTCGATACCCCAACCGGGTAGCAAGGGCAACGACCTCATTACGTGTATGCTCGGACATCCCCGGCAGACCGCGTAAAGCCTTGGACACCGTGTGTACGGTCAGATCAAGCTGATCCGCAATCATTTTTAGCGTAACCTTCTTGGGAATGGGCATATGAACCACCTTAACGATCAATGTTCTATCATTATAGATAAAACCAACCAAAAGTGAAACTAAAGTGTAACTAAAAATAAGGTTCGATGGCAGTTAAAATGAAAGTAATTCATGGAGGTGGTTCACATGACTCAACCCAAATCAGAGATACGAATTCCGGAACGTCATATTCCGTTATACAGCGAAGTGGATGTAGTGGTCGCTGGAGGAGGACCTTCTGGTGTAGCCGCAGCGTTGGCCGCTGCAAGAAACGGAGCATCGGTATTACTAATTGAGCAGCGAGGTTACCTTGGAGGCATGGCGACGGTATCCCAGGTTCCAGCCTTTTGCCCATACACCGATCAGGTTAAACCTGTGATTCGAGGGATTGGACTGGAGATTTTGAATGATATGAAGCTTAATATGGAGGAAACGTTCCGTAAGGATTGGCAGGATATACTCGATTGGGTTCCAATTGATGCGGAAGTGTTAAAGAGAGTGYTGGACGACAAGATGATGGAAGCGRGCGTGCAAGTGCTATACCATACGTTCGTTGGAGATGTGCTGCATAAGGATGGATATGTGGAAGCTGTCATTATTCATAACAAAAGTGGAACACATGCAGTGAAGGGTGATATCTATATTGATGCCACCAGTGATGCGGATATCACCTATCTTGCCGGGGGACAGCTCCTCAAAGGTGGTGAGAACGGAGAACTGCAGCCGGGCACGATGTGTTTTGTGCTTACCCATCTGGATCGAAGCCAATTCCTGTCCAGCGTGGAGGTGCACGGCAAGGATTTGAAACATGCCATCCTTCAAGCTAAAAAAGAAGGACGTCTGCATGTAGCGCGAGAGTGGGCGGGGATTTCATGGCTGAACAGCCATACAGCAGGTCTTAATTTTGGTCATGTCTTCGGGATCGACGGCACAAATGCGGAGGATTTAACACGTGGGGCGATCGAAGGCAGGGCACTGGCCGCGCATATTACCGAATGGTTACGTGAGGCTATCCCCGGATTTGAGAACGCTTTCCTGACATTGACCGGTGAACAGGTTGGCATCCGGGAGACTCGGCGAATTGTGGGCGACTATACAATTACAGCTGACGATTTCATGGCTTGCCGTTCATTCCCCGATGACATCGCACGTAATGCTTATTTTATCGATATTCATATGGCAAAACCGACAAGTGGTATGACAATGATTCATCTGCCAGCAGGGGAGTCACACGGGATTCCTTATCGTTCATTACTTCCTGCAGGTATTCAAAATGTAATTGTAGCGGGCAGATCCATCTCTACCGACAGAGCAACACAAGGCTCCGCGCGAGTCATGCCGAATTGTTTTGCCATGGGTGAAGCTGCCGGGACGGCTGCTGCGATGCTTCGAGAGAATGGGTCCAATGAGACACGAAGTATCGATGTAAGTGCTTTGCAGAGCAGGCTTGTCCGCCAAGGGGCGTGGCTGGGGGAAGCGTTAAATGAGCTTTACTTGGAGCAAGCGTAATCAAGCTTCAATCTAAGGGAGAAAAACTTCGGATGATGCTGGAGGGGTTGCGTATTGAACTTGAAAATAATAATGAGAATGAAGCGGTTCACTTTCGTTGCCATCATTTTGATTATTGCAAGCTCCACTTATTTTGCTATTTCAGGTCATACGCCTTCAGAGAACACCTACGTTGCCAAGGTCAACGAAAGCTGGATTACTGTGCATGAATTGCAACGTGAAATGCAGCAGCAGAGGGCAATGGTCATCCATTATTTTCAATCGACATATGGGGCGCTATACAACAAGGATTTCTGGAAAGCTGATTATGAAGGTGAAAATCCCGAACAGTTTTTGAAACAACTCGCCATGGAGGAGATCACCCAGATTAAAGTTGAAATGGATCTTGCACAAAACAAAGGGCTTATTCGTGGCTCAAGCCATGATGATCTGATGCACGAAATGGAAATGGAGAATCAGCATAGAAGGGAAGCGTTAGCTTCTAATCAGCCTATCTATGGGCCAAAACAATTGGATGAGATCTCCTTCATGAATTATTTTACGAGCAGAGTACGAAACAGGCTTAAAGAGGCCTTATCCTTGAACGAATTAAAGCCCACAGACAAGGAACTTGAAGAATACTATAAAGAGGTTCAAGGACAACTTTTTGTGAGAGAGAATACGATAAAGTTCGATAAAATATCGGTATCCTATAAGCATACTGATCTGGATTTGAACCAGACTCAATTACACAAACAGACTGCCAAAAAGGTCATTGAAGTTGCACAGTCGCTTTTGGAGCAGCGAGACAAAAGCGAGATGTCTGAAATCATCAAAGTCCTGCAAAACAAATTCAACAGCACAATCCTTCACCATACCATAGAAGAATTCAACCCTCAGACAGCGAGCACATATTTCAAATCCCAACCTGCACTGTACGCGGAACTCCAAAACCATTTGAATGCTGAACTTACGAGTTTTATCATCGATGAACCAGCACTGAGCCAATATGTTCTGATTAGAACCTTCGGAGAACAGTTAAGTGAACGTATAACAAATAAACTAACAGCAAAAGAACAAAATCTCATCCGGCAAAGTTACCTGAACCAAGCTTACGCTCGTTACATCCTCAAACTTACTTCCCATGCTCAGATTGATATTCTGTCTGAAGCATACCATCGTGTCTCCATCGATTAACTCCTTCCAGTTGATCTTGAAAGCGGTTACTTAGGCTGTGTAAGTTGAACAATTCTTCTGGACTCAACTTATACAGGAACGGTAACTTGCTATTAGGATAAATCACATAATATTAAGGAGGTTCGTATGCAATTGAGAAATGTCAGGGTTAAACATTGGTTTAGCTGGGTTGTCGTTCTTATGATTATGGTATCGAGCGTTATGCCTCTGCCAGGGGCGACGGTGTATGCAGAGAAAAATGTGTATTATGTGGATTCGATGACTGGTAGTGATGATAACAACGGTAAAAGTATACAGTTAGCTTGGCAGACCCTTGATAAAGTAAATGCGACTGAATTTCAGCCTGGCGATACATTGATGTTCAAGGCAGGCGGAGTATGGACGGGAACCCTTCACCCCAAAGGTTCAGGTACAGAGGGAAATCCCATCAAGATCGATCGGTATGGGGAAGGAAGCAAACCTTTAATTTCGGGGGCTGGTGCTCCCGCAGCGGTTTATTTTTATAATCAGGAGCAATGGGAAGTTCGAAATATGGAAATCACGAACGATGCGCCTGAAAAAGGAGTACGACGAGGGGTTCATGTTGATGGTAGCAGTGGGACCTGGTCTAATCCGAAGGTCTATAAACATTTTGTGTTTGAAAATTTGGACATTCATCATGTAAAAGGTGATGTATCCAACGATTATGCACACAATGGGGGGATCATCGTTTGGGGCACAACGTGGGATTATCATGTATCTGATGTGGTCGTGAACAATTGTAAAATCTATTCCCTGGATAGCGTGGGTATTTATCTAAATGGTGCTCAAACCAAATATTCCTCGAATCTGAAAGTGACCAACAACCTGATTTACGATGTGGCAGCGGATGGTGCGTTTATTTTAAATACGACCGATGGACTCATTGAAAACAATGTTGTTCATGATACCCATGTGCGAGCAGGCGGCTACCATGTTCCTCTGTGGGTTTTCTCCGCCAAAAATAATATCATTCAATTTAACGAGGTGTACAACACAGCACCTGGCGGCGATGCCATGGCCTATGATGCAGATTATGACAGTGACGGAACCATTATTCAGTATAATTACAGTCATCATAATGCAGGTGGCGCTTTTCTCGTTGTGAATAACGGAACCCAGGCCGCCAACAAAAACACCAATACAACGATACGATATAACATTAGTCAGAATGACAGCGGTGCAGTGTTTAATTTTAGCGGATCACCGGATACCACCACGATCTACAACAATACGATTTATTTGCCTGCACACTCGAATACCAAAATTATAGATACCCTCGACTGGGGCGGTTATGCAAAGAATACGTTTTTCTATAATAACCTGATCTACAATCTGGGCTCTGGAGGGTATAATTTTGCGAGCAGTACCAATAATGTGTTTGAAAACAACCTGTTCTTCGGCTCACATCCAACGAACGAACCAGCTGATCCCTACAAAATTACTGCTGACCCACAGCTGGCTTCACCCGGCTCTGCCGGTATAGGCCGGGATACACTTGCCGGTTACCAACTGCTGAATACATCACCAGCCATCGGGGCAGGCAAAATTATTACCAATAACGGAGGAAGGGACTACTTCGGGAATCCGGTTTCCACCACCACCGCACCAAATATCGGAGCATACCAAGGTCCGGGGCTTGATCCGAACAACTTGCCTCCTTTGCCGGAAGCACCTTCGGGTGAAAATTTGCTGGCGAATCCAGGTTTCGAAACGGGAGATTTCTCCGACTGGCCCATCCATTACAATGGAGCATCGATAGAAAACACCAATGCTCACAGCGGCACCTATGCGGCCAAACTGACCGGAAGCACGGCAGGTGCAGAGCAGACGGTAGAAGGTTTATATCCGAATACAATGTACAAATTGATTGGATGGGCGAAGAGTGTGGATGGCGGTCGTGCCGTTTTAGGTGTGAAAAACTACGGTGGAAGTGCCAAGGACTCTCATATCAATTCAACCGAATATAAGAGGGTAGAGCAGATCTTCACCACAGGAAGCACGAACACCAGTGCAACGATCTATCTCTATAAAGCTGGTGGAAACGGCCATGTGTACTTTGATGATCTGGAGTTAATTCAGTACAGCGCTTCCCCCGGACAAGGTGAACCGCCTGTGTCATATCCGGCAGGAACAGATGATGATTTTGACTCCGCAACTTTAGATGAGCAATGGCGCTGGGTTCGAGAAACCCCGGCCAAATGGTCGCTTGAAGCAAATCCAGGATATATGCAAATTACTAGTGAACAGGGCGATATCTCCGGTGCAACAGGGGATGCCAAAAATATTTTATTGACCGGTGCGCCTACAGGTGACTGGACGATTGAAACCAGGCTGGAGGGAAAACCTTCCTCAAGGTGGTCACAGGGCGGACTGGTTGTGTACGTGAATGATCAGACGTATATTCGAATGACACGGTTGTATGGGCAAGGCAATCAATTTCAATTGGACACAAAAATCAATGGTGTTCGCAACCACACCGAAATTCCGGACACCCTCTCATCCGAAATAGCGTATCTGCGCATTGTAAAAGAGGGGAATACGTATACCGGATATTACTCTGCCGATGGCACGAACTATACACAGGTTGGAGATATCCAAACAGCCCAGCTGGAAGATCCTAAAATCGGTCTTATTGCCTGTGCAGGCACAGGACTTGTGGCCAACTTTGATTATTTCTACATCCAGTAAAGAGGAAGCAGAGAGGGGAGGGAAAATCCCCAAAAAGCAGCTTCCATTCCAAATCTATTCTACATGGTTACGATAAAGTTGCATAAACGGAACGAAACGGAGAATCCTTCGGCATCGTTCCGTGTTTTTTTGTTTTATGAGCTGCTTCAAAAGAATAAACGATCATCCCTGCCTAATGCGTCTCACGTTCCTATTCATTAGATGCCGAACCACATGGCTGAATATCATTCTCTTGATTACATTTAACTTTTGCGGATGGAGAGAAAAGAATTGATCCGGATTGTCGAACGTACCGAAATCCTGGACAATGCCTTCTTTCTGCACATAGGTGTCATTTTCATTCCAGAAAATAGCCGGGTTCTGAAAATCATCCGTGGCCACGCCATACCCGCAAAATGAACCTGTACATTGCTCGAACTTTTGTTGAAGCTTGGTCAGATAAGCAAGATCCAGGATAAATCCCTCGATATTTAACCACCTGTCGTTATATAACACTTCAATCCAACTATGGATGATCTCTTTCGGAGAAAGCTTATAGTACCAGCCTTTCATTGCTCCTTTTTGCAATTGTTTATGAATCGTAAAACCGTGAATCCTGCAAGGGATACCCAGTGCTCTGAGCAGGGCCATGAACAGAATGCCTTTTGTATTACACTGACCGTAGCCGTCTTGCAACACTTCTGAAGCTTGAATATCATCACTGCGATTATAACCAAATTCAATCTCGTCGCGAACGTAATTATAAGCGTGAAGAATCTGTTCCTTTACAGGGAGTGAGGCCCAATTACGACTGCGAATGAGACTCTGAATGGCTGAATGGTTGTAATTTAACAATTGTGTTTGCTCGAGATAGTTGTTCATGATGAGCACCTCCTGCAAACATTGTAACGTCAGCGCAGGGAAGAAACTTGCAAAAACACGCTATCTTTACGAATATCTTTGGCCGTCATACCAAGCAATCGTTTGCTGGTATTGGCAAAATGAGAGGGGGTATCAAAACCAGCTGCCATGGCTGCGTCTGTGATACTCGTTCCTTGGAAAATCAGATAACATGCCTTCTGCAGCTTATGTAAGACGAGATAACCACTAAGGGATATTCCTGTATTCTCTTTAAACAGATGTGAGAGCCTACTGCTCGAAAGACCGAAGTGTTCTGCGTATTTACGAATAGAGTGCTCCGAATCCGTGCAATCCTTCATATGTTGGATTAGTTCCTTGATTCGTGAATCCGTGATTACAGGTTGCGTGTAATCTAGGTGAAAAAGCAACATAAGTTCTTGTAAAAATACACGGTAAGTCTCTTCATCATGGATTAGCGGTAACCACGTTCCGATATATTCGGCGATTTCTTTACTAAGCTCTTCGGGAAAACTCGCATAATCCCTCTTGCCCATTAATTGTTTAAAGGCTGTTGCTATCTGGGATGTGCTATCTATTAAAAGCAATACTACGGGCTGCCCTGAGACCTGCAATCGATGAGATACATTGGAGTTAAGTATGATTCCGGCTGTACTTATACTCTCTCCCTGAACTTCAATCTGAAAATGATTTTCTAAACCAATAGTAACTTGAATAAACGTATGTTGATGTGCCTCGGCATCGATGGCATTGGAATGCACAAGAATGTGATGCTGCGCGCCATATAAATTCATCAAACGGGTATCACCTCATAGGTAAAATAGACGGATCTAATCGATTGTATCAAATAATTGGATAGAAAAATCACTTATGTACCTAGACAACATGATCTGAATAATGTCAACTATAAGTACTGAAATGGGGGAGAGAGCGTTGAAAAAAATKATAGTGATAATTCTATTACTTAGTTTAACATTGGTTATATTGGGTTGTTCAACGGATCAACAATCCAGCTTGAGACTTAGCGAAGAAAGAATCAAAGAACTTCGCAAAGAATACCCGCTTTCCGATGGTCACTCTGATTATGCTCAAAGCATAGATGTTCCTTTTGAACAAATTTTGGAGAGGTCAGATTCCGTCATCATCGCTGAAGTTGTGAAGCAAAACGAAAATTTCCAATCGACTTTATCTGTGGAACCAGGAACACCAGAGGGTGATTTTTCAGATAAGGACAAAGAACGGGGTGTACAACCATACAGACCCACATTTGTTTCATATAAAGTTAGAGTGAAAGAAATCATCGTGGGAGAAGTGGTTGAGGAAACCACCAACTTATTTTATAACGCTGATTTCGTAGGGATTGAACCTGATTTAAAACCTGGCATGACCATTGTCGCTTCCGTAAAAAAGGGAACAGCCCCTGAACAAAAAGGAAGTTATTCTTTTACCAGGTATGCCACGTATTATGTGGTGGATGAAAAGTATGTTTTATCTGCCTATCATGGGAAAACGGAAGAGATGAGCAACTTCACCAATCAGACCGATGGAATAACATTAAATAACTTAATTGAGCAGATTAGAAAACTTTGGTCAGATCAACAAAGGTGATGTTCATTAACCCTATTATCTATTATGATGAAGATTAATTAATTTTTTCATAAACAATTTTCATAAGTGGAGGTAGAATGATGACTCAAAATCAGAGGAAAATAGCAATTATCACAGGTGCCAGCGGTCCCAGAGAAATGGGAAGTGCTTTTTGTCGCAAACTAGCTTCCAGAGATATTGATATTTTCTTCACACATTATAAGGCTGATCCGGAGTGGACCCTTGCGTTTCACAAGGAAATTGAAGACATGGGTGTTCGCTGTGCATCAATTGAGATCGATCTAACCGACCGTAACGCAGCACAACGAGTATACGAAAATACAGTCGAGAAACTAGGGCAACCTTGCATACTTATAAACAATGCGGCTTATTGTGTCAACACCGATTACAAGTCCTTTGATGCCGAACTCATGGATAACCACTATGCTGTTAATATGCGATCGATGTTTCTACTGTGTACGATATTTGCCCGTGAATTCGAAAAATCCAATCTAACCTCAGGCAGAATTATCAATATGACTTCGGGACAGGACATATCGCCGATGCCAGGTGAGCTAGCGTACGTTGCGACCAAAGGTGCGATCTCTGCTTTTACTACATCATTATCCCGTGAACTTGCACCATTGAAAATTACAGTGAATGCTGTAAACCCTGGGCCAACGGATACAACGTGGATGGATGACTCCATTCGGGATTATCTGATGCCAAAGTTCCCGCTGGGACGGATTGGAGCACCTGAGGATGCAGCGAACATTATTGATTTTCTCGTGAGTGAAGCCGGAGCTTGGATTACTGGACAAGTTATTCATTCGGAAGGTGGATTCATTCGAGAATAATCGAACGGGACTGGCAAGAATATGATTGGAATCATAAAAAGCCCGGCTAGGTTAGCTGGGCTTTTTTGTAGATTTAAACGGAGCCATTCAATGAAGGCAACAATTATTCCATCATATTAACTCAAGAAGTACCTTTGTGCCATGGGAAGTTCGTCAACCGGAAGGCAACGTAGCGTTTCACCGTTCACGGATACGGTGTAATTTTTCGGATCAACCCTAATCGTTGGCGTTTCTCCATTCAAAATCATATCTTTTTTACTGGCTGCACGACAGCCTGTCACAGGTTTTAATGATTTACTGAGCCCCAGAGGGGAAAGCGTGCCGGCATCAATAGATGCCTGAGAAACAAAGGTTGCACAAATAGCTGAACGTGCTTTGCCATAGCTTCCAAACATCGGTCTGTACATGTACGGTTGCGGTGTCGAGATCGTCGAGTTCGGATCACCCATTACACTATGGATAATCATACCGCCTTTAAGTACCAACTCTGGCTTAACTCCGAAGAAAGCGGGCTTCCATAACACAAGATCCGCCATTTTACCAACTTCAATCGAGCCTACATATGTGGAAATACCATGCGTAATTGCAGGGTTAATGGTATATTTCGCAATATAACGTTTCACACGATTATTATCCGCCTGGATATCATCGGCAAGGGAACCGCGTTGTTTCTTCATTTTATCCGCTGTCTGCCATGTTCTGATGGCCACCTCACCTACACGGCCCATCGCCTGTGAATCCGAACTAGTCATACTGATGGCACCGATATCATGTAAAATATCTTCCGCACCAATTGTTGTCTCCCGAATCCGCGAAGCGGCGAAAGCGACATCCTCCGGAATTTTGGGATCGAGATGATGGCAGATCATCAGCATATCCAGATGCTCATCGACGGTATTTCGGGTATAGGGCATGGTTGGACTGGTGGAAGAAGGCAAAACGTTCGGCATGGAAGCGACACGTAATAAGTCCGGCGCATGACCACCGCCCGCACCTTCCGTATGGTAGGTGTGAATGGCACGACCATTGAATGAACGTAAACTGTCTTCCACATATCCGGCTTCATTCAGCGTATCGGTATGGATATTGACCTGAATATCATACTGTTCCGCCACGCTTAAACATTTGTCGATAACATAAGGCGTGCTTCCCCAGTCTTCATGAATTTTCAGCCCGCCGACACCTGCAAGTACTTGCTCCATCAACGCTTCGGGTCTGGAACTGTTGCCTCGACCAAGCATCACAAAATTCATTGGCAGGGAATCGAGCGCTTGTAACATGCGTTCAATATGCCATACCCCTGAGGTACAGTTAGTGGCGAGCGTGCCCGTGGCCGGGCCGGAGCCTCCACCAACCATCGTCGTAATCCCACTCTGAAGCGCAATTTCAATTTGCTGAGGAGAGATGAAGTGTACGTGGCTATCTACACCGCCAGCGGTCACAATCAAATTCTCACCAGAGATCACTTCTGTGCCTACCCCAATATACATGTCAGGATCGACACCATCCATCACAAATGGATTTCCCGCTTTGCCGATTCCCCGAATCAGTCCGTCCTTAATGCCAATATCGGCTTTGACAATTCCCCATGTATCCACAATTACAACGTTGGTAATGACCGTATCCAAGACACCTTCGCTACGCGTTGCCAGAGGGTGCTGTCCCATGCCGTCCCTGACCGTTTTACCTCCGCCAAAAACGCACTCATCTCCGTAAACGGTAAAGTCTTTTTCGATCTCAATTTTTAACGAGGTATCCGCGAGCCGAATCCGGTCTCCGGTCGTCGGACCATACATGCTTGCATACGTCGCGCGATCAATCGTATTCATGACTCAACCCTCCCGTTAGTCAACCCGGCGAATCCATGGATTTCTTTCGTTCCACCGATTTCGACCAGCGTAATTTCATGAATTTCTCCCGGTTCGAAGCGGACGGAAAGGCCTGAAGCGATATCCAGTCGATATCCTTTAGTACCTTCGCGGTCAAATGATAAAGCGGGGTTTGTTTCAAAAAAGTGAAAGTGTGATCCGACCTGAATGGGACGGCTACCTGTATTGGTCACTGAACGGGTAATTCGTTTGCGGTTAGGTAACAGGACAATGGGGTCCTCCGCAAATTCATATTCACCGGGGATAATCGCACCATCGATCCGGGCAACAGGCTCATGCACAGTCACGAGCTTCGTTCCGTCGGGGAATGTGGCTTCAATCTGAACTTCGCTCAGCAACTCGGCTACGCCATGCATCACCTGATTAGCTGATAAAAGGTGACGAGCTTCTTCCATCAGTTGTTTTACGGTTTTCCCATCCCGCGCACCCTCTACGACAAAACCTGAAATATAGGCAGCGGCTTCCGGGTAATTCAGCTGAACGCCACGTTTCAGCCTTTTTTCGGCCATATCTGCGGCTATATACATCAATAATTTTTCGCGTTCCTGAACCGTTAAATGCATAGTCAGCAACTCCTTCGCTGAGTTAAAATGAGTAGGAATAACAGGACGGTTTTCATGTAATCTTTTTCCAATCATTGCTTATGTTTGAAAATGTAACATGGTTGTGAAGGAGAGTCAAACAAGAATGTCAAATAACATGACATCAGAAGGTTGATTTGTGCAAGATCACAAATGATTGTTAAAGAAAAGGTGTTGTAGACAATATTAGTGCAGAGATGGGTGAGGGATGATGAAACTTCTGAGTGCACAAATCGTTGCGAAACTTGGGTTACATAACGCTATACTTTACCTTAGTTGAGAGGAGGGATCAGATGGATTGGCTGATGAGAATGAATCGTGCTCTGGATCATATTGAAACGAATCTATCCAACGAAATCAGTTTAAATGACGTTGCGCAGTGTGCTTGCTGTTCTTCATATCAGTTTCAGAGGATGTTCTCGTTCATTACGAATGTGCCACTGGCTGAATATATTCGAAGAAGACGGCTTACACTGGCTGCCATCGAATTACAGAACAGTGATGCCAAAGTGCTTGATGTTGCAATTAAATATGGCTATGAATCTCCGATATCGTTTGCAAGGGCATTTCATGCGTTGCATGGAGTGAACCCTTCACAAGCAAGAGAAAAAGGTACGGCGCTCAAAGCCTATCCACGGCTTTCCTTTCTTATCTCTATTAAAGGGGCTGAGCCAATGAATTATCGCATTGAAACAAAAGAAAGCTTTGAAGTGTTCGGAATAGAAAAAATATTCAATTTTAATGGAAAAGAAACCCCTGCCGACCTATGGAAACAAAGTCATGAGAATGGTGAGGTTCAAAGCCTTGCCCTTCATGCAAAAGGACTGCCTGAGCATTTAGATCGTGACTATCATCCTGTACACGCGGTGTGCAGTTACAGACCAACGGAAGGAGAAACCTTCCCGTATATGTTGTGTGCATTTAAAAAGGAGACAAGTGCAACTGCTGGTTACACGGTTATGACTATACCTGCGCATACGTGGGCTATCTTTTCATCTGAGCCATTTGCCTGGGATCAACTGGGTGAGGTTATGGACACGTTATATAAACGTTTCTTCTCAGAATGGCTCCCAACAGCAGGTTATGAGCAAGTCGAGGGTCTCGAATTTGAGGTTACAGGAAGTAAGGATGGACTGCAATTCGTCGAATTATGGTTTGCTGTACGAAAAATCAATTGTCTGGTTGATCTAAAATAAGCTAGCCTAAATAACCAGATCCAGCAGTCTTCCAATTGAAGGCTGCTATTCATTCTATACACATAAATGACGATAATGGATCTATAAAAAAATAAAAAGAAAAAGGTGATATGTTGCTTCACATCAAAAGATTAATATCTCTGGTAATCATCCTAATGCTCAGCAGTGCTTTTACCGGAACGGTTTCTGCAAACAACTTTCAAAGCCTGCCCAAACCAGACTGGACCTTCTCCATTCCAGATGGACACGAGTATTTGTCCGACAGTAATGTTCGGATTACCAATCAAACATTGAACTTTATGAGTATGGACAATCAGATGTACATTTTTGACAAGAAGACAGGAAAACAATTATCCAAAACCGATTATACTGCTGGAAGCAACCTGATTTTTAGTTTTTTTGGTACATATGCACAAGTCGCGCAAAACGGTAATGTTTATATCCTCACTTCGATAAAAAATAGTTCTGGCGTTATTAAACAACGTCTAACCGCATACAATCCTAACGGAAAAGTATTGTGGATGAAGTACTTTGACGAAAAAGTCCGTTCCATATCTGGAGTATCCATCATGCCTGATGGTAATTTGTTTGTTTATCTGGAAACAGCTTCTGAGCGGGTGACTAGTTATCGGTATAGTCCGGAAGGCAAGTTTTTGGGTAAAAACAATTGGAACGCATCCATTCTTTACGGTTTTGTCAATGGTTTACTCGAAACCATCAATAGCACAAGCAAAACGTCCAGCCGCATGACATATTTTGATTTTAAAATGAAGCAGCAATTTCAATACCATTTTGACTTCAAAGAAGGCATTTTTTCAGGGTTCGGTCCCGATGGTTTACTTCATTTTCAGAAGAATCACGGAAACAATGTTATAAGTTTCAGTGCTAAAACAACGAAGGGGAAGGAAGTATGGACTAAAAAAATCAGCAATGTGAGCTACTATGACGACATGGAGACATCCATGACCGTGAAAAGAAACGTGTTTTCTAATGGATTCACAGGAATTCAATCGAATGGAAATTTTTTCATTATTGACCCCAAAGGCATCATGCAAACTGTCACTGCTTCAGCCAAAATGTACCAGACTGCGCCAGATGGAACTGTCATGCTGGTTGAGAACTCAAAAATATCCATCTATCAGACTAGTGCGTCGGCAAAGACCAAACTGAAGTTACTTCACACCGTTAATACTTCTGAACTAAAGGAATCTGATCCCACATTTGTATATGAGGGGGAAGGCATTATTTATGTAATGACCGATAATGTTCAGATAAACCGATTTGATTTGAATAAACAACCTTAGGGTATCGTTTCTTACTCATGTAAATAATCTTTCCTAAACAAGTCGCCGACATGGCGACTTTTGTGTTTTAGATTTTTCCCCGGTTTCGTGTTTTAATAATGATGTGTCTATATCATTTAAGGTCAGGATGTTAATATATGAGCAAATATATAATCGGAATAGATCTGGGCGGTACCAATATTAAATCCGCTGTATTTAATACAGCATTTAAGAAAATTCACGAACGAAGTGATATCACGGAAGCCGATAAAGGCCCGATCCATGTGTTAAATAGAATAGTGAACATCACGCAAGAAATGATGGCGGCCGAAGGAATCCATCCAGATGAGGTACATTGCATGGGTATAGGTGTGCCTGGATTGCTAGATCCACAAACGGGCTTATCTACCTTTTCGCCTAATTTCCCCGGCTGGGAGAATATTCATGTAGTGAATCACATGAACAAACACTTTGATTTCCCTGTTTTTATCGACAATGATGTACGCGTGAATCTATATGGTGAATGGCTGTTTGGTGCCGGTGTCGGTTGCCGCAACTTGGTATTAATTACTTTAGGAACCGGTCTGGGCTCTGGAATCGTTAATGACGGGAAGGTAATCTACGGAGCAACCTCAAGTGCAGGGGAAATTGGACACATGAATATGTATAGAGAAGGCCGTGCTTGTCGTTGCGGGAGTTCAGGATGCCTGGGCAGATATGTATCTGCTATTGGAATGGTTCGAACGTTCACGGAAAAGCTGGAGACAGGCCGATCCAGTATGATTACGGAGTGGATAGAAGGAAATCCGTCCAGAATTACCGCTCATATGATCTCGAATGCGTATGACCTTGGCGACGCACTTTCAATTGAAGTCATGCACGAAACAGGAGAGATATTAGGTTTCGGCCTTTCCAATGTGATAAATATGTTGAATCCGGAAATGATTATCGTTGGTGGCGGCATGTCCGCAGCAGGTGATCGGCTCCTTAACACCGTCCGTAATACCGTTCAAAATCATTCATTAAAGCTCGCTTCGGGAGCGTGTACCATCGTGCAAGCCAAACTGGGCGGACAAGCGGGCATGATCGGTGCCGCCGCATATGCGAATCACAGGTTACTTTCGAACACTGGAATGTAAGCTTTACTAAACAAACCTTCAAAAGCCGCTTTTACAGCGGTTTTTTTGTTGTTTCTGATCCAATTTTGTTTAATCTTTTTTTCTTTGATCTTTAAATTGTTTCGGTGTACATCCCGTATACGTTTTGAACACTTTCGCAAAGTAACTCTGATCGTAGAAGTTTAAGAGGGTAGAAATCTCCGCTAACGTATAGTGAGAATACGTCAACAGATTTTGAGCTTCTTCAATTTTTGTTTTCAAAATAAACTGCGAAATGGAGATACCTACTTCTTTTTTGAACAGATTGGACAAATAATTCGGATTCAACGAAGTGATTTCAGCCAGTTGTGAGATCGTAATCCGCTCATTTAAATGGTTGAAGATATAGTTTTGACATACGTTAATCGGTTTCGAGTATTTGTGTTTTTTACTACGCTTTACACGTTCCGCAAAATCAAGCAGAGCAACCTCCATTAAATCCTCTACCGCTTGGCTGTCGGTTAAGTCCTCAATTTTAAGAATATAAAAATCACTAAGATTATAAGCAATCTCTTGAAAAACACCCCCTTCTACCGCTGATCTTGTTGCAAGCGTGATCAGGGAGATCGCCAGATTCTTTTGACTACGCAGATAACTCGTCTTGGACAACACACTCTTTTTGCCTTGTTTGTGAATGGTATGAAAGGATTCCAACACCTTATCGGTTCTACCCAATCGAATGAAATCAAATACTTTCTTCTCTTTATCGATCTCCGTGTGAATGAGATTATTTTGACGGTCGTCTATGATTTGCTTATACGGTTGCTCGATTTCCAGCGTTTTTCTCCAACGCTCATCCTCATTTTTCATTAAGATTTCGTCCAACGTTAGCTTTTTCTGATAGAGCATGAAATACATTGCCATACTGAGATTAATGAATTTAAACGTACTCATCACAGGGACTCCGTCGTAATACATCTTCATTTCGTGATGATCCGCTTTGGCTAACAAATCACTTAGAGTCACACGAATGATCTCCTCTGTCATTTTAAAATTGATAATTGGGCCTACAATAATGATTCCTTTCCACTGATGATCCGCATGAATACGTATTGCGAAAAATTTCTCCAAATAGATTGTTTCACGAAGGACAGGGAGCTGCTCGAGTGGCATGCTGGAAAACAGGTCTGTCATGATCTTATCGTCAGAGGGATATAAGGGGTTACACTGGAAATCCACAGGGGTGGCCTGATAGGTTAGCTTGTATTCGTTATCAAAATAGTAGACGGGTACATTGTATAAATGATGTGTCACATTACATATATATTCAACATTTTCATCACAAAATTTATGCATCACCAAGCCTCCGTTCTAGTCTAAGAAGTAAAAACACATGTGAATATTCCTATTTACCTGTGAAACTTACCATATGAAACCTTACAAGACCGATTATAATTTGTCATGAAATCGATTTCAAGCATGGATTTAAGGGGGATCAGCTACTCAGCCAATTATAATACACGACCTACACCCTGAATTGAGAGCGTTATCAAATGATCAGATTCATCTTGTAATAAAATTCGATAATAGTATTTCAAATTTTGAATAAAGAGGTGTATTTTTATGCGTCCTTTCGGATATAAGGATAAATTCGGCTATTTGTTTGGTGATTTTGGAAACGATTTCTTTTTCGCGCTAGTTGGCTCATTTTTAATGGTTTATTACACCGACGTATTTCACATTAACCCTGCAGCGGTCGGAGGATTATTCCTGTTAGCCCGTTTGTGGGATGCCGTAGCCGATGTCACGTGGGGACGTTTTGTTGATACGCGGAAAGCAAGCAAACACGGTAAATTCAAACCATGGATTTATCGCATGTCATTTCCGCTTGTGATCTCTGGGGTACTCATGTTTGTTTACATTCCCGGAATGTCGAATGGATTTTATCTCGCATACGCTTATGTTACTTATATTCTTTGGGGAACGCTTTACAGCACGGTTAACATTCCTTACGGTTCCATGGCTTCGGTCATTACTGCTGACCCAGTAGAACGTACCGTACTGTCTACATGGCGATCGCTCGGAGCAACATTGGCGCAATTATTTGTAGGCGTGGTGGGCCCATTGCTGCTGTTTGTAAATAACGAAGCGAGTGCAAGCCGTTTTTTACTGGGAGCTGTTATTTTTGGAATATTGTCCATTGCTTCTTATTTGGCGTGTTATAAATTATCGCTTGAACGTGTTATCCCGGATACGAATGGGAAACCAAATACCAATTTGAGAAAAACATTATATGGCCTTTTGAAAAATAAACCACTCATCGTCTTCCTGATCGGATCACTCATTTTCTTAATCAATTTAATGTTGCTTGGCACGGTTAATACGTATTTGTTCAAAGACTATTTTGGTAATGCGCAATTACTTAGTGTGTTCAGTCTGGTGCAAGCTGCGCCGATTTTTATTGGAATGCCGTTAATCAAACCGCTCGTAGCGAAATTTGGAAAAAAAGAAGTCGCCGCTGCAGGCTTTTTACTCTCAACGTTTGTTTACTTGCTGCTGTATTTCATTCCGAATCTTTCCGCTGTTCAATACATGGCGATCTTGTTCATTGGCTTATTAGGATACGCTCTGTTCAATCTGATCAGCTGGGCATTCATCACAGACCTGGTTGACTATCATGAACATGTTACAGGACTACGAGAGGATGCGACGATCTACTCCATTTATTCCTTTTCACGTAAAGTCGGGCAGGCCGTTGCAGGTGGTATTGGCGGGGTAGCCATGGCGGCTGTCGGGTATAATGCTGCACTGCATGTGCAAACACCACGCACACTTGAAGGCATTTATTTCTTGGCAACGCTTGTTCCAGCTATGGGTATGTTTCTCGTATTTATCTGCATTGCTTTCCTATATCCATTAAACAAGAAACGTACAGCACAACTTGTAAGCGATATCAAAGCAAAACGAATGAACTGATACCCGAGACTCGTTTCACAACGTGTAGAAGGCAGGAGGTCGAGGAAGCGCCTATTTTATAGAGAATGAAGGAGATGTTCATATGTTATACCCTATATTGACCGA
Organism: Paenibacillus sp. 2TAF8; assembly: GCF_052114825.1. Classification (NCBI taxonomy): domain Bacteria; kingdom Bacillati; phylum Bacillota; class Bacilli; order Caryophanales; family Paenibacillaceae; genus Paenibacillus; species Paenibacillus sp. 2TAF8. The sequence continues at coordinate 79,319 of NZ_JBFRFN010000002.1, read as the reverse complement.
AACACGTAATCTGATCGATCTGAATGGAATCTGGAATTTTAAGCTGGATACCGGAGAGGGATTTCAGGAAAATTGGCAAAAGGCAAAACTCCAAGATCCTATGCGCATGGCTGTTCCAGCTTCATATAACGACATTGGAGTAAGCGCCAAAATTCGTGACCATGTCGGCTGGGTCTGGTACGAGCGGGAGATCACCTTGCCAAGTGTGTTGAGTGAAGAGAGAGTTGTATTAAGGTTCGGCTCCGTTACTCATTTGGCCAAGGTGTATGTGAACGGGGAGTTTGTTGCACAGCACAAAGGCGGCTTTTTACCTTTTGAAGCTGAAATAAACTGTTACCTGCACAAAGGGAAAAATCGCCTAACCGTCGCTGTAAATAATATCGTGGATGAAACCACTTTACCCGTTGGCTCCATCATTGAGAAACATCATTCAAACGGGAACACTACGGTGCACAATCTGCCGAACTTTGATTTTTTCAATTATGCCGGACTGCATCGCCCTGTAAAAATATACACGACACCAACGAGCTATGTTAAGGATGTCACGATCGTAACCAAATTGGACGGACAGGTTCAGTATTCCATTGATGTGGTTGGAACTGCGTCAGTTAAAACTAAAATTATCGATGAATCCGGCTCTTTGGTTGCAACATCTGAAGGCGAATCTGGCACAATGATCATCTCAGATGTTAGTCTTTGGGAGCCGCTGAATGCCTATTTATACACGTTGCGCGTAGAACTTGAAACCGAAGGGGAAACAATGGATGTTTATGAACAGCCATTCGGGGTGAGAAGTGTCGAAGTGAAGGAGGGCAAGTTCCTGATTAATGATAAACCCTTTTACTTCAAAGGGTATGGCAAACATGAGGATACGACCATTCATGGCAGAGGTTTTAATGAAGCCGCCAATGTGCTTGATTTTAATCTGATGAAATGGTCGGGAGCCAACTCCTTCCGCACTGCGCACTATCCATATTCAGAAGAAGTGATGAGACTGGCAGATCGCGAAGGTTTTGTTGTGATTGATGAGGTAGCCGCAGTTGGCATGCATCTGAACATGCTGGTTGTGCATCGCGGGGGCGTGCTGAAGAACACATGGGAAGAGCTTAATACGTTTGAACATCATCAGGACGTCATTCGGGAACTCATTGAGCGGGACAAAAATCACCCGTGTGTGGTCATGTGGAATATAGCTAACGAGCCTGCCTCTGAAGAAAAGGGAGCCTATGAATATTTTAAACCGTTGATTGATCTAACGAGGGAATTAGATCCACAGAAACGTCCGGTGACTATTGTTACTCAAATGGAATCCTCGCCTGAGAAGGATCAGATTGCGGAGCTGTTGGATATTCTCACTTTTAATCGATACTACGGATGGTATGTGGATGGTGGGGATTTGGACGCTGCCAAGGAAAAGCTTCGTGCTGAATTCAATGGATGGCTAAAGCGATGCCCGAACAAACCTTTTATGATGACCGAATACGGGGCAGACACGGTTGCCGGATTACATGATGTTGAACCTGTGATGTTTACGGAGGAATACCAAGTGGAATTTTACAGAGCGAACCATGAGGTATTCGATGAATTCGAGCATTTTGTCRGTGAACAAGTATGGAACTTTGCTGATTTTGCCACCAGTCAGGGAATTATTCGTGTACAAGGCAATAAAAAAGGCATTTTCACACGGGATCGCAAACCGAAAGCTATTGCACATGAACTTAAAAGACGCTGGACCAGCATACCAGATTTTTACTATAAAGGCTAATGTAGAAGCAAGAATGATAATATAAGCAAATACAGTTACACCAGAGAAGGCAGCTAATGATGATGTTAATTAGCTGTTTTTCTCATACAAACATTTTAAAGATATACTCTAATAAAAATAGTTTTCGTAACAGTGGGAAAAGTGTCCCTTTTTAGTGTTCTCGTTTGTTATACATATATAAACTTCACGCCGAATACCAGGAGGTGTCTTAAAGAGAAATGGATGAGGAAACGGAATATCGAATTAGAAGAGTTCAAGCAGGTGAAATTCAAGACTATGTTTATATCGTTCAGAAGTATCAGAAACAGATTTTTATGTACTGCTGGAGACTTCTTTCAAGCAAACAGGAGGCCGAAGATGCTGTTCAGGATGTCTTGGTTAAAGCCTATGAGAAAATAAATCTGTACAAACCTGAAGTGAATTTCACTTCATGGGTGTACAAGATAGCTTATTATCACTGCATAAATATCATCCGTCGAAAGAAAATGCATCAGAAATGGAAATTCAGCTTGCTGTCTCAAGATCAATCTATGAACAGTCCCGCAGAGATGCTGGAACAGCGACTGTTTAACGAACCATTAAGTCGGGCACTTGAAAAATTGAATGTAGCTGAACGAAACCTGTTGGTTCTTCGTGTTTTTGAAGAAAAATCTTTTGCAGAAATAGGTGAAATACTGAACAAAAGTCCGGAAGCTGTCAAGAAGAAATTTGCCAGAACCAAAATCAAAATTCAAAAAATGATGAATTCTACGGAGGAAGAACGATGTCAAAATTACAACATCCTTCTCAAAACGAAAATCTGAAACAAATGGATCTTATGCACGGAGAAGCGTTTCAGGATATCGATGTCACGGACAAAGTCATGGCTCGGGTAAACAATCTGGCGGCTGAAAAGCGGATTAAAGGTAGTAATACACGCATGCGTCAAAAGTTCATTATTCCCGGACTAACAGCCATGTTCATTCTTGGTATATCGGTGACAGGTTATGCAGCCTCCCAATATATTGAATTCCTTAACAACAAAGGCGAGGTGGTACTGAATACTGCCGCAGCTCAGGAACCTACTGACTTTGTTACACACTATACAGACAGGCTGGCCTTGTATACGAATCAGATTAAAGGTCAATTGCAGCCTGGTGATTATGCAGCCTACTTTGTAAAAGATAAATTCATTAACGAAGCTGATACGTTAAACCCCGTAAAATTCGAATATAAATGGATCAAATATACTGATTTCAAAAGTTTCCAAGCGGAGATCTCACGGACGAAGGCTCCGGTTTTAGGATCACTATCACATCTTCCTCAAGGATACCAATTTGATTATGGATATGTATATCCTGCCGATCTGTTTTCACGGCATCTCGCAAATGCAGAATACCTGAAGATAGCAGAAAATCTTAAACGTCAAGCGGAATCTTCTTCAGATGGACAGAAAGTATTTATGCAAAAGCTGAAATGGGACAAAGCTGATTTCTCTTCGGTACGCTATGTCCAAGGAAAAAATGCTATAACTGTTATGGCAACCAGACTGCTTCCTGACTCAAAAGTGACTATATTTCAGGGAAAAGAAGCTCAATCTGAAAAGCTGAGCATTCAAGGTCATGAGGTATATTATATTAAATCCGATACCAGAGATGTCGAAACGGATCCTGCTGCTTACCACCGGATTGGTTGGAGAGACAATCAACAGCATGTGTTATACGAAATATCTAATAATGCCGACAGCAATCTACGTAAAGAGGATCTGGTTAAGATTGCCGAAGAGATGCTTAATTATGTGAAATAGAGATAGAGATATTGGAACCAAAAAGCCGTCAATCTAAGCTTTGACAGCTATTCATATTTGCATTTTTAGCTATCGTTTTCTTCAAATAACTGCTGAATCATCTTATCCTTGTTATTCAGAAACTCCTTCATAATCACATAATGATCCGTTTCTTCCAACGTCTGAATCTCAATTCCATTGGGTGTCAGGTTAAAGATCTGAGAGTCTGGATACGCCATCAGAATAGGAGAATGGGTAGCAATAATGAATTGTGAATTTTGTTGTACTAGCTCATGAATTCGGGCAAGCATGGCCATCTGGCGAAGCGGCGATAATGCCGCCTCAGGCTCGTCCAGAATATAAAGACCATGACCGCCAAACCGATGAACAAACGTGGAAAAAAACGACTCTCCATGGGATTGCTCATGCAGCGATTTTCCGCCATACGAATCCTTGATTGGAGGGGCACATGAACGCTCACGATCCAACTCATCAATGGTCGTTGCCAGATTATAATAACTTTCAGCCCTGAAAAAGAAACCGTCCTTGGGACGCCGTGTGCCTTTGACTAATTGAATATGCTCATACAAGTTTGAATGCGTGGCTCGGGTAGAAAACGTAAAGTTCATGGTGCCGCCTTCGGGATTGAATCCCCATGACACGGCAATGGACTCCATTAACGTAGACTTGCCCATCCCGTTTTCGCCAACAATGTACGTAACTTTGGGATGAAAATCCATCGTATGCAGGTTACGAATAACGGGCAAGTCATACGGATACTCATCATAAGTAGCAATTTGATTGCGTTTAAGCTGTATTTGCCTCAAATAGGCTGGAGATCCTTTCAATTTCACTTCACATCCCTGAATTATGTTTGGACATTGTAGCGATCACGGAGTATAGCCAAGTGGTGTAGCTCGTGCCCTGTAATTACATAAGCGATAGAACGCGTAGAAGCCGTATACTCATTGACTAATCCTGTACGCATCCAGTCTTCGGGGCTCAGACGGCGAAGCAGAAGAAGGGTGGAGTGTCTTACCGCTGCATATTCTTCAGCCAGATCAACCACAGTATACGTTTTAAAAGGATTGTTTTGCATAAAAGTATCTTGATCATATCCTGGAAGAGAAGTTTTATCCCCTCTCGCGATACGAAGCAAACGGCCACTCATAATACGTTCATTATCAATGAGGTGACCAAAGACTTCTTTAACACTCCATTTCTCATCACTATAGCGAAAATTTGCTTTTTCTTCTGACAGAGATCGCATCGAAAGCTCGACTCGTTCAGCTTGCTTTTGCAATAGTTCAATGACATTCCCTTCAGGAACAAGATGGATATATCCTTCATAGAAAGCAGCATATTCTTCTTTATTAGGTCTTTCGTTCATGTCATATCTCCTTTAATTAAGTATCATTTTTTGTTTATTTTACCATAAATCTCAAAAGATCCGAAACCTCTACATACTATATTATTCTATGTATATCTGATGAAGCTAAACTGTCCTATGAATCAAAGGGATTAAAGCAATAGCAATGGTCAGAGAAACACCCTTGATTAATAGTGAATTTCAGATGTAATGTCTGTATAATATGTATCATAGACAAGATCAATTTAGTAAGGAGGAGAACAGTATTTATAGCGACCCCTCGGTTGGCTACATTCTTGTATTTGGAACAATTTTTTTATTTATTCTGATTAACATCGGAATTCCGGCGTTTATAATTATTATGATCTATGTGACTATTCAAAAACAAAAAAAGCTTAACGGGAAGAATGAACCTAGCAAGTCTAAGCCTGTGTATCGTGATACGAATGTCAAGCCATAGCTATACACAATAAATATACTGTGAGTTATTCTACATATTTTTAAAGAAAGCAGATGAATCAACATAAGAGAAACACTCCACCCGAAGCCGCTAACTAGCGRCTTTTTTTCACAACAACCACTTCTCATATGAGGATTGATCAATAACAGGTCAGGATAAGTCATTGTATCCGATAGGTCAAAACTTTAACTTTAATGATAAGAGAGCGCTACCAATCTATGAAAAACCTGAAATAGGCAACTCACTTCCAAATTGCATACATGTTAGAACTGCTGCTTGAATTGTTTAGGCGATACACCAGTGATCTGTTTGAACTGTCGGCAAAAATGCTCTACATTGCGGTATCCGCATCTGTCAGCTATCTCTGCAACCGTATATCGATGATGTCGGAGAAATTCTTTCGCCAAGCGAATTCGGCTATGAATGACATCATCCATACAGGATAATCCGAAAGCTTTTTTATATATTAGTTGCAAGTACCCTGAGCTAATATTCAAGGTTTCCGCCATTGTAGCAACCGTCCATACGTGACTCGGATTGTTGTGAATCGCTGTCCGAAGTTTCATGAGCGGATAGTGCTGTGGGCCAATGTTCTCTTGAGCACAAGATTCCAGCAGCTTGTTAAACAATGTTCGAAGCAAATAACTGATCGATGATTCCTTGTAGCCATTCCGAAAAGAATGCTCCACGACAAGTAACTGAAACAGCTTATGACAGTATTCGGGGTCATCCAATGGAAAGGGCTCACCTAGTGGGAGAGAAGTTTCCGTTATATACAGCTCTTCACTGGCAAAACGAATCCAGTCGTTCACATATTGTTCCGTACAAGCGCGGTAGTATATTTTCTGATATGGCTTATATAAAACAGCACAATGAGGGGGGTATTCTTCCAGCTTACCATTGACCCAGAACAGTGCTGGAGTATGCGTAATAACTAACAACCAGCAATCATGCCCTTCGGGAATATCAAACATAAACGGGCTGTGATGTACGGCATCATATTCAACGTAAAAAATCGTATTCATTGTTCATTCTTCACCTTTCTTATAGAACATTACTTTAGATAAGGAGTGCATTTTGAATGAAAAAACAAGGGTTCAATCCATATCTTCCATCTTGGGAATACGTGCCTGACGGAGAGCCTTACGTGTTTAATGACAGAGTTTATGTATATGGATCACATGACCGCTTTAACGGACATGTTTTTTGCCTGAATGATTACGTATGCTGGTCTGCACCGGTCGATGACCTTGGGAATTGGCGCAATGAAGGTGTCATTTACCAAAAAACAGATGATCCACTCAACCCGGATGGCCACATGTGTCTTTATGCCCCAGATGTCACATTGGGCCCAGACGGTCGTTATTATTTATATTATGTACTCGATAAAGTACCGGTAGTTTCGGTGGCAGTATGTGATACACCAGCGGGCAAATATGAATTCTATGGATATGTAAAATATACAGACGGTACCCGGCTCGGCGAACGAGAAGGGGATGAGCCGCAATTCGATCCTGGCGTTATGACCGAAGGAGAAGTTACTTATCTGTATACCGGTTTCTGTGCACCAGGCGACCGCTCCAGACATGGTGCAATGGCAACAGTGCTTGGCCCGGACATGCTCACTATTGTAGAGGAACCCGTTTTTGTGGCACCAAGTCAACCGTATAGCGATGGCAGCGGATACGAAGGCCATGAATTTTTCGAAGCCCCTTCGATTCGCAAAAGAGGAGAGCTCTATTATCTGGTATACTCCTCCGTCGTAATGCATGAACTGTGCTATGCAACGAGTGCATCACCAACACAAGGATTCGAATATCAAGGCGTGATCATAAGCAACTGTGATCTTCATATCGATACATACAAGCCGGCTGGCAAGCCGATGTATTATGGAGGCAACAATCATGGCAGCATCGTTGAAATCGACATGGACTGGTACATTTTCTATCACAGACATACGAATGGAGATGCATTCAACCGGCAGGGATGTATCGAAAGGATTATATTTGAAAAAGACGGTTCCATCCCACAAGTCGAAATGACTTCTTCGGGCCTGAATGGGGGACTACTACAAGGTAAAGGGGAGTACCCCGCTTATATTGCATGCAACCTTTTTACCCAAGATGATCAAATGTATTCCGGTGGTTTCGGTGCAGGTGCTTGGCTGGACAGCCGCTTTCCCAAAATCACACAGGACGGCAGAGACGGTGACAAAGAACCCGGATATATTGCAAATATGACTGAATCGGCGACAGCCGGTTTTAAATACTTCGATTGTAATGGTATCAAGCAGGTCACGATTAGAGTACGTGGATATTGCAACGGAACTTTTGAGGTGAAAACTTCATGGGACGGCTCTGTTCTGGGGACAATTCCCGTACACTTCACCAATGTATGGAAATCATACACAGCCACAATAAGCATTCCAGACGGTAAGCAGGCTTTGTATTTTACATACCGGGGAACGGGAGGCGCGAGCCTGGCTTCATTTATATTGGATTAAATCAGATTCCTTCTGCAAAAAAAACAAGCAGCCACTGGTGAGGTCACTCATCTCTGAGCTGCTTTTTATGTTGCCATCGCATTTTAATGGAAACTTTACACTTTTTCTCCATCTTGTGCATCATTCGTAACGCTCTGCTGGGCATGAGTGCGAAATTCGCTCGGTGCGATACCTGTCCACCGTTTGAACTGACGACTGAAATGCGCATTGGTTTTGTACCCGAGCATCATCGCGATGTGATCCACGTTCAGATCCGTTTGTTTTAATAGCCGCTGCGCTTCATTCAGTAAAGTTTCCGATAAATATTTGCGTGGTGCCTGACCATATACTTCTCGAAAAATCCGGTTGACCTGTGACGTACTCAAGCTTAACGATTTCGCAATATCCTGAATCCAGGTACGGTTATTATCCTGAATTTCACTATGTAAATGAATATACCGTACCGAATCCTCAATGTGCTCAGCGATCTGATGGGCAATCGTCTCTTTTCTGGATAGAGTAACGGATGCGTTCTGCGATAGTTGTCCTACCAGCGAACCGAGCAGCTCAAATACGGCGGCATGCACCTTCATTTGTTTGGAGGAGGACAATGAATCAGACAAATTCTCTTTGGACAGCTCATATAAGGTAGAGAGGATAGGGGATATTGCCAGTGCCAGATTCGAATCCGCCGGATAATAGGTATCTTTGCAGCGATTAAGTTCCCGACAGAAGGAAGTATCGTGTACGCTGAAATGAACCGAAAAATACGTGAATCCTTCCGGCCCGGCACCTGTACAGGAATGCGTTATCCCGGGACGAATGAACAAAAGGTCTCCCTTGGACTGCTGGTGCAGCTTTCCATTGATGACCATGTCCATCTGACCATCCATCATCCAGTGAATTTCATACATCGAATGTTCATGAGATGGATACGTCCAATTCGAATCTGCCTTTCTAGCATGAAGTCCCATGAGTTGGAACGAAAGACGAACGTCGGGCAAACGGCCTAAATACATCTCTTCTGAATGCTTCGTCACAACAGCTCAGCCCCCTTGTCCTGTACAATTTTGAAGATGGTTATGTTTGAACTAATCGTGTAAATCATCCTTTTGTGAAACGTATAAACTTATCTTAACAGAAAAAAAATGCGTGAAAAGGGTAAATCGTCGGAGTGATTAGAACATCGTCATGAGACAGTGCTGATGCTAATGTAAGACTATCAACCCGGTAGGGGAAATAGGGGGCACGCTTACATGCGAATTATTCGATTTCTGGATGGAGAACAGAAGTGGCTGGCAGCCGTGACGGATGATGAACAAGCCTATCGTTTGCCACAGGCAGATTTCATGACTTTGATCTATCAAGCAAGGGAGCAAGGCGTTACGCCTGTCCAACTTATTGAAAGCGCTTTTAAACCAGTGAACAAACTAACGGATGATTGGACAACCCTTCATATTGTCAATCCCATCGAAGCACCGGAAGTCTGGGCAGCAGGTGTAACGTATCAGCGAAGCAGGGAAGCACGTAATTATGAAGCAACGGATGGCAAGCTTGATGCAAATACGTTTTACGATAAGGTTTATGATGCAGAGCGTCCGGAGATTTTCTTCAAATCCACAGCTGCACGTACGATTGGACCAAATGAAGCAGTCACGCTCCGTAGTGATTCCACATGGCAAATTCCAGAGCCCGAGCTTGGGCTTGTACTTGCATCAGATGGCAGCATTGTAGGATATATTGCGGGCAATGACATGAGTTGCCGGGATATCGAAGGGGAAAACCCGCTGTATCTGCCGCAAGCCAAAATATGGCGCAATTCCTGCTCTATCGGACCAGCGATTCGACTGGCGGAAACGGTGAAGAATCCGTATGACCTTAACATTGTCTGCGAAATATACCGTAATGGAGAGGTCGTTGTGAGAAGTGATGCCAGCACAAGTGATTTGAATCGTAAGCTGGATGACTTGGTTTCCTTTTTGGCAAGAGATAATGATTTGTTTGACGGAACCGTACTCCTGACGGGTACCAATATTGTACCACCGAATGATTTTACACTGGAGCCAGGTGACCATATTGAAATATCTATCAGCGGGATCGGGACACTGATGAATCCTGTTATATCGAATTAGGGCATGTCTGATTATATGTTCCAACGATTTCATTAGAGAGGATGAAGACGATGAGCACTTTTCAGTTAGAGCAGACCTATAACAATTTTATTAATGGAGAATGGGTGAAGCCCGAGTCTGGGAAAACAGAACCCAGCATCAATCCAGCCAATCGGAACGAGATCGTAGGGCATGTTCCTTCCTCTGGCGTAGAAGACCTGAATCAAGCAGTAGCTGCAGCAAAAGCAGCTGCGAAAACTTGGCGCAAGTTAACCGGCGCTGAACGAGGCAATTTTCTTTTTCAGGCAGCAAACGTGCTGGAACGAAGAGCTAGTGAAGTCGCAGAAGCCATGACGAGAGAAATGGGGAAAACGTTCCCCGAAGCCAAAGGAGAGACGATGCGCGGCGTTGCCATCTTGAGATATTACGCAGGTGAAGGCATGCGCAAAACGGGTGATGTCATTCCGTCAACGGACAGTGAAGCTTTAATGTTTACGACCCGTGTACCCCTTGGTGTAGTTGGGGTTATTGCACCGTGGAACTTCCCGGTCGCTATTCCGATCTGGAAAGCAGCACCTGCACTAATCTACGGTAACACTGTTGTTTTGAAACCTGCACAGGAGACAGCGGTTACGGCAGCCAAAGTACTAGAATGTTTTGAGGAAGCAGGTCTCCCGGCTGGGGTTCTCAATCTTGTATGCGGCAAAGGCTCGGTAATCGGTTCGGCACTGGCGGAGCATCCGGATGTTAACGGAATTACGTTTACAGGCTCTAATGAGGTTGGTAAACGTGTCGGTGCTGCCGTACTTGCTCGGGGGGCCAAATATCAGCTTGAAATGGGCGGGAAAAATCCGGTCATTATTGCAGCGGATGCTGACTTAGATCTGGCTGTTGAGGGAACGATCAGCGGTGGTCTGAAATCAACCGGACAAAAATGTACGGCGACCAGCCGCGTTATTATTGAACGAAAAGTATACGATGCTTTCAAAGAAAAGCTCTTGTCACAGGTTCAGGAAATTCGCTTGGCCGATGGGATGTCTGCTGGGAGCTGGATGGGTCCATGCGCTAGTGAAGGACAGCTTAATACGGTACTGAGTTACATTCAAAAAGGGCAAGACGAAGGCGCAGTGCTGCTAACCGGAGGGAATAGACCGGACAGTCCTGAGCTTGCAGATGGATTTTATGTACAGCCAACGGTATTTGAAGGCGTCGAACCCCATATGGCGATCGCCAGAGAGGAAATATTTGGCCCAGTACTGGCCTTGATGCCTGTAGATTCCATCGAAGAAGCTATAGCTCTGGCCAATGATAGTGACTACGGATTAAGTGCTTCAATCTATACGCAGAACGTTGGGTCTATGCTTTCGTTTATCCGTGATATGGACGCCGGACTTGTAAGAATTAATGCGGAAACAGCGGGTGTCGAGCTACAAGCTCCGTTTGGCGGGATGAAGATGTCCAGTTCCCATTCCAGAGAGCAAGGACAGGCAGCTATTGAATTTTTCACCGCAATCAAAACAGTCTTCGTGAAGTCATAAACTGCGGGGAGGGTATCATGTACGAACAGATTCGAACCATTATGGGTGAAAATTCGCCTGATAAAAATAATAAAGAGTCTACATCAGGGGATGAGATAGCTGATCCGAAGGAATGGACTTCTGATTATGGGAAAAGGCAGTCTGATCTCTACAAAATTCAAGCCCATGCTCCTGGGGTAGAAGGACGTCTGCCTCTAACCGATGATTTACTGCGAAACGCACCAAGTGGCGACTTGTTCGGTATGTCTCAGAATGTAGGTATGGGCTGGAAGCCTGGAGATTTAAACGGAAAACAGTACCTGATCTTAAGTACGCAAGGCGGTATCCGGAATGAGGATGGCAGTCCTACAGCACTCGGTTATCATACGGGGCACTGGGAGGTTGGACTGCTGATGAAAGCAGCGGCGGATGAATTATCCAGCCGCGGTGGAATCCCATTTGCTGGTTATGTCAGCGACCCCTGCGACGGAAGATCGCAAGGAACAACCGGTATGTTCGACTCGTTACCGTACAGAAACGATGCGGCAATGGTTTTCCGCAGATTGATTCGGTCGTTGCCCACACGCAAAGGTGTGTTAGGCGTGGCAACATGCGATAAAGGACTACCCGCGATGATGCTTGCTCTAGCGGGTATGCCACAACTCCCGGGTGTTATTGTTCCTGGCGGTGTTACTCTGCCGCCTACGGATGGAGAAGACGCCGGAAAAATTCAGACGATCGGCGCAAGATACTCGAACGGAGAGCTTTCACTGGAGATGGCATCAGAGTTAGGGTGCCGGGCTTGTGCTACCCCGGGAGGAGGCTGTCAATTTTTAGGGACAGCAGCCACGGCTCAAGTTGTAGCTGAGGCGATGGGAATGACTGTGCCTCATGCCGCTCTAGCCCCTTCAGGGCAACCGATCTGGCTTGAGATGGCTCGGCAATCCTCACGGGCACTGATCCAGATGGAGACTCAAGGGATGAAAATGGCGGACATACTCACCGATGCGTCGATTCGCAATGCCATGGTCGTGCATGCAGCCTTTGGCGGATCTACCAATCTGCTGCTTCACATCCCTGCCATTGCACATGCGGCTGGCTTAACACTGCCCAATGTACAAGATTGGATTCAGGTCAATAAAAATGTTCCGAGACTCGTGAGTGCATTGCCAAATGGACCCATCTTTTACCCAACCATTCGGGTTTTTCAGGCAGGCGGTGTGCCAGAAGTCATGCTTCACCTCAGACGTCTTGGTTTATTAGATGAGAATGTACAGACGGTTACGGGTACCTCTATCGGTCATGTACTGGATTGGTGGGAAGCATCTGAACGACGGCATGTGATGCGGAAACAATTGCAAGAGGTGGATGGTATCGATCCGGACAGTGTTATTATGAGTGCGGAACACTCCCAGCGTCTGGGCATTTCCTCTACCGTGACATTTCCAACGGGCAATATCGCTCCCGAAGGCTCTGTTATCAAATCTACATCCATTGATCCGGATGTACTTGATGAGCAAGGTGTCTACCGTCATAAGGGCACAGCAAAAGTGTTTACCACCGAACGTGAAGCGATTAAGGCAATCAAAACTGGAGGAATTCTCGCGGGTGACATCATCGTTCTCCTAGGACGTGGACCATCCGGGACGGGAATGGAGGAAACGTATCAGCTTACCTCTGCGCTTAAACATTTGTCTTTTGGAAAATATGTTTCGCTCATTACTGATGCTCGCTTCTCCGGTGTATCCACCGGTGCCTGTATTGGTCATGTTGGGCCCGAAGCGCTAGCTGGCGGTCCGATTGGCAAGCTGCAAGACGGGGATTTGATTAACATTGTCGTGGATCGGAACACGCTGGAGGGAAGTGTTAATTTTGTCGGAGAAGCAGGACGTGAGGTTTCTCCCGAAGAAGGAGCACTGATCCTGGCACAGAGGCCCTTTCATCCGAGTATGCGACCAGATGAAGCTCTACCAGACGATACACGTTTATGGGCAGCACTACAATCAGTAAGTGGAAGCACCTGGAGAGGGAATGTATATGATGTAGACCGCATCATAACTGCACTTGAGGCTGGCAAAAAGGCGCTCGGTTGGAACTGAGGCTCTGAAATCCACCTATTCTTTTACGATGTTAGCCAGTCATGTTTTATAGCTATTACTTTTTACCGGAGGTTGCTTTCATGAATACAACCACAACCATGGTTACCAATCCGATCCTCACCGGCTTTCATCCCGATCCTTCCATATGCCGGGCTGGAGAAGATTATTATATCGCTACATCCACCTTTGAATGGTTTCCGGGTGTACGCATTCACCACTCCAGAGACTTGGTTCACTGGCGTGCGTTACCTTCACCATTGACTCGGATATCCCAGTTAAACATGGAGGGCAATATTAACTCTGGAGGCGTATGGGCGCCTTGTCTAAGCTATGATAACGGTGTGTTTTATCTGATATTTACCGATGTGAAAAGCAGGGTGGGTGCTTTTAAAGACACTCACAATTATCTTGTGACCACAACGGATATTGAAGGCCCATGGTCAGAGCCAATCTACCTGAACAGCAGCGGCTTCGATCCTTCTCTGTTTCATGATGAAGATGGGCGCAAGTGGCTGGTCAATATGATCTGGGATCACCGAAAAGGTAAAAACCACTTTGCAGGCATCGTACTTCAGGAATATTCGCTTCAGGAGCAAAAACTGGTCGGAACTGCCGTCAATATTTTTAAGGGAACGGAACTGGGACTGACAGAAGCGCCACATCTGTATAAACGCAACGGTTATTATTACTTAGTCACCGCTGAAGGCGGAACTGGTTATGAGCATGCGGTGACGGTTGCACGTGCACGTACATTACAAGGCCCGTATGAAGTTGATCCGAGTAATCCGATGCTCACTTCAGCAGGCAAGCCGGATTTAACGTTGCAAAAGGCAGGGCACGGAAGTCTCGTTGAGACCCACACGGGCGAATGGTATATGGCACATCTGGTGGGCAGACCTGTTCAGGAGAAACACTGCATCCTTGGACGTGAAACGGCTCTGCAGCATTGCATCTGGAGTGAGGACGGATGGCTGAGGCTTGCCAGCGGAGATCGATATCCAGAGCTTCAAGTGAAGGCACCAAAAATTAAACCGCAACCGTTTGAACTACTAGATGAGACGGATCACTTTGATCAAGCCGAGCTTCGTAACGACTGGAACACCCTTCGTATCCCACCAGACGCAACTTGGCTTACACTGACTGAACGTCCTGGCTATTTACGCCTGTATGGGATGGAATCCATGAGTTCAACCCATAGACAAAGCATGGTTGCTCGCAGACTGCAAGCTTTTGAGTGTGAAGCCGAAACATGCCTGGAATTTGCGCCGGATCATCCACAGCAGATGGCAGGACTGATTCTTTATTACGATACACAGGACTATCTCTACCTTAGAGTAACGGTTCATGAAGATAAGGGACTGTCTCTTGGCATCATCCAGTCTATGTACGGGGTATATGATGAACTTGTCGAGGATATCCCAATGTTATCGGGGAGTCAAATTCGGCTGAAGACTATAGTACAGCATGATCGTGCTTGCTTTTACTATGCGTTAGGAGATCATGTAGATTCATGGATTCAGGTTGGTGATTGGACGGATATCACTCATCTGTGTGATGAATCCCCGGAATATATCCGGTTCACGGGAACCTATATCGGTCTCTGTGTGCAGGATCTCGGCGGAACTCGTAAACATGCTGATTTTGATTATTTTCGTTATTCGACATCATAAATAATGAAGAAGATGGCTCCTGTTTTCTCGGGGCCATCTTTAGGTTGAGCGACAGAAGCTTACAACGTGTAACCTAGTTTTAATTAGTTTTCGCGATACATAGAGTTCAGGTATTGTAGAATCAAGGCACTGTCCTCAATGGAAGTACGTAATGCGATGTACCCGTCGGGACGAATCAATATAAGCGTTTCGCTTGTAACATCGTACATTTGATAGGCATTACCTGCTGTGTCAATGATGCATTCTTCTCCTTCGACATGTGATGGCACAATGCAGTGCGTATGGAGTTCATCCAAAGTGAAGTTCTGTAGAGAAAAGTGRTCTGTACGGTTTACAAAAGCTAAAAGAGTCCAGTGTGGGCCACGCAACAGGTCAAAGACATCTCCCGTGAACTCAGCACCTTGCAGGCCCTCTGCATTAGGAGCACGATCTCCAGGCAAAGAACAGGTAACATTGGCTTGAGATGTGGAGTGGGTAAGTGAACTTGAACGATAGGAAATAAGAAGTCCGCTCGTTAGATCATCAGATACGGTGCTTAAGGATTGGGATAATGCTCCACGTTCAGTCGCTGTTCCTAAAATGGCTTCCATTTTTTTGGTGCTATCCTCAAGCACCGCTTGAGCTACGGGACGACGTTCTTCATCATAGGTGTCAAGCAGGGTGGTGTTTGCTCCGCGTATGACGGATTCCAGTTTCCATCCTAGGTTGTAGGCGTCCTGCATCCCGGTATTCATGCCTTGCCCTCCGGCTGGCGAGTGAACATGCGCAGCGTCGCCAGCAAGAAAAACCCGACCGTTGCGGTAAGACTCGACCATTCGCACGTTGATCCGGTAGATAGATAGCCAGGAGGCATCCATAAGCCGAACATACCCAGCACCTGCTCGTCGGTTAAACATATCCTGATACACTTCTAACGACGGCTTTTCCGGTTCCTTAATTTCTGACGGAATGGTAGCTTGAAGTTGCCAAATGTCGGATTTCGGTAATGGCGTTAATCCGACCATCCCCTCCGGAGAAGTCCAGATATGGATATGATCACGATCCAGTCCTTCCAAACGCACATCGCCAAGATACCACCGTTCATGATCGTGTGTATTCCCAATTAACGGAAGATGGATGAACTTGCGAATACTACTTTTCCCACCATCAGCGCCAACCACATAACGGGCATGAATTTGCTCTTTTCCTTCTGTTGTATTCACCGTTACCTGTACACCGTCCAAGTCTTGAACAAGTTCTACAGCTTCCACACCCAACTCCACTTTACCTCCAAACATCTCATATCGGTCACGTAATGCCTTCTCCACATCAAATTGAGCAATCCAGACCGGATCTGGATAGGGTGATCCCAGTTCAGCGCTGGCCGCAACGGTAATAGAAGGCTTAACCATACTTCTGCCATCCTCGGTGTAATATCGAACAGGCAAATCAACGACTCCTGTGTCCATAATGTAACGAACGGCTTCCAAATCATCAACGACTTCAAGTGAACGGGGCTGAATTCCTTTGGCACGGGATGCTGCGTTATAAGAAGTGCTTCGTTCGATAATCCGATGGTCTACGTTTCGACGGGCAAGGTCACAGGCAAGTGTCAGCCCTGTAGGTCCAGCCCCAACAATTAGAACATCTACAAAAGACTGTGGCATGTTCATAAGTAAATTCCTCCTTAATCATGGGTTTGGATAGGTTACATTAACTAAACTACACCGTGCAGTGTAATTTGTAAAGTGGAACTCCTTTTTGATAGTATAGTTATAGGGGGGAAGCTTAAGGATGAATACTACGGAAAACAAAAAAGTACGAAGAGGCTCTTCTGACAAAAGAGTGAAAATTATTGCGGCGGCACGTGATTTGTTTCTCTCAGATGGGTTTGATCGTTCCAGCGTCGATGCGGTCGCAGCTAAAGCAGGTGTTTCGAAACGAACAGTTTATGATTATTATGGTGACAAGCAGAACTTACTGCTTGCTGTTATAGAAGAAACCAGTAGGGCGGTTTTGGACATGATCAAACAAGGAATAACAGACTATCTCTCGGAATTCGAGGATTTGGAGCAGACGCTTATTTTGTTTTGTGAACAATTCGTGGCTTCTGCGAACGGTTCTTCTGATTACAGTGCTTTGATCCGTCTGATTACAAAGGAAGAAGCCAACCTACCCATCTCTTTTTTAGAAAAGTTAGACAATGCAACAGAAGAGGGGCTGATCAGGAGGTTTACCGAGTTTGGAGAAAACGGACTGCTTCATGTGCCCGATCCTGAACTTGCTACAAAGCATTTCGCCGCATTAACGTTTTTAATGGTATTTAATCAACCCAAAAAAATCGGGAATTCTCAAGATGAACAAACCAAGCGAATCATCACTGAAGGGGTACGTGTCTTCCTTCGTGCCTATGGACAACGTACCATTTATTATAAAAATGAAGAATTGTCCTGATCATTGTTTCACTTTTTAAAGAACCACATTCTGGAGGGAGTACATATGAAGCAATACAAAGTGATTCACCCGCATCAGTCAAATTATCCAGACCCTATTGTTCTGGCTAAGGGAGATGTTGTTCATTACGGAGAGGAAGATACTGAATTTCCGAACTGGATTTTTTGCGAAGCTGCTCAGTCTAAAAAGCGTGGTTGGGTGCCAAAGCAAATACTGAGCACACCGAATGAAGAACAACAATCCGAAGTACAAGAGGATTACTCCGCACTCGAACTGAACGTGATACCGGGTACTATTGTTCATAAAGAGCGTGAGTTAAACGAATGGAGCTTTGTGCACACGACTGAAGGTGAGAAGGGGTGGGTACCCAATATAGTCATCACCCCATTAAAACAATAACCATCAGACTCTTTCTTTATATTGAAAAGAGGAATATCTTTATAACAGATTACTTACGCATATTTAACCATTCCGATTGCAAAATCGCGTATTGATAATCATCGACCCAATGACCCTTGGACATGTAATTTTCGAGCAAATGTCCTTCGCGTCTCATACCTAAACGTTCCAGAGCGTGGATGGACTTTGTGTTTCGTACATCGGAAAAAGCGATCAGTTTATGCTTGTTCAGTGTACCGAAAACATAATCAAGCAGGGCACAAAGTGCTTCGTGCATATATCCTTTCCCCTGATGCTCAGGCGCAAGCGTAAATCCAAGCTCGACAATTCTGGGTTCGGCTCCAAGTGTATGAATCGCGCAATCCCCGATGATCTGATCAGACCCAGCTAAAGCAACCGCGTATTGAAACCACGTCCCTGGCTGATCAGGGGAATTTGCTAATTGACGGCTGACAAATGATTCTGCATCTTGAAGCGTATAATTTTCCCACGATTGAAAACGAGCTATATCGGGATTAGAGCGGTATTGATAGAAGGACTGCACATCTTGCATACCGAACTTTCGAATCACGAGACGCTCCGAAACGGCAAATACTTCGTCCGATTTCTTCATTTTAAAAAACCTCATCTCTTTGGATTTTCGCTTTTCACTAGTTCGTTTTCGATTTAAAAAATTCAATTAACCACTCCGCTAGCTGGTGTTGCGCTTTGCTAATGAATCGATCCGCATAGTAAGTCAACTCCATATGCCGAACAGGTGCAGGCCCTACAATGGGGATTGTTACGATATCTTCCCAGCCTGAATGCTGTTTTAATAGTTCTCTTGGCTGAATCGTTGCACCAATGCCGGCAGCTACTAGCTGCAACAGGGAAGATGCAGAACCTGCTTCCATCACCGTCGTTAACTCTAGGCCTTGCTCCCGAAAAACTTCATCCACCAAATCTCTGCCAATATACCCTTTGGGATACATGACCAGCGCGAGCCGTGTCAATTCGTCCAAGGTTATTTCGTGTTTTTTCGCAAGATCACTAGATGCATGAACAAACAGTTCATAAGGCTCACTTCCCAGTGGAATCTGCACGAGCCGCTTGTCCTTAGAACCACGTAGCCCAATGCCAAGGTCCACTTTGTGTGTTAGTACTTCGTCTCGCACAAATATGGTTGAAAAAGCCTGCAGCTTCGTATGAGGGTACCGGGTCTTGAATTCAACAAACAGCGGAACAAGTTGAAAATCAAGATCAGAGGGTAACACAGCAAGCCGGACCGTTCCACGCTTCTCCGATACCAGTTCTTGAATTGCACTTTTTGCATCCATTTCAGCCTGAATCATTTTCATTCCGTATTGATGGAGCAGCCTGCCAGCCTCTGTCGCAACTACTTTTTTGCCAATCCGATCGAAAAGTGGCATGCCTACTTCAGCCTCCAGCAGACGGATCTGTTGACTCAATGTTGGCTGTGAAATTCCGAGAATCTCTGCGGCCTTCGTGAAGTGAAGATGCTCAAAGACGGCCATAAAATACGTTATATTTCGGGTATCCATCTCTTCTCCTTGTTCAATAATAGTATTTTACTATCATAATAATACGAATTATTGGATTGATCAATGAACAGAGCGGACGTATACTCAAAGTGACTTCAAGAAGAACCAGGAGGAAAAGAACGATGAAAAAATTATTATATTTATTCGCACTATTTATTGCGGCATTGAACCTGCGACCCATCATTACTTCCGTGGCATCCATGATGAGCATGATTCAAACCGAGCTAGGTATAAGCGCGTTAACAGCAAGCCTTCTGACCACACTGCCTGTCCTGTGCATGGGATTATTTGCTCCCGTCGCCACAACGTTAAGTCAGCGGATCGGTTTGGAGCGCACTATATTTATCTCGCTTCTTCTGATCACAATCGCCACTGCACTTCGCAGTGTAGATCAATCTGTTGCCGTACTACTTGCTACCGCTTTAGTCGGAGGGATCGGCATCAGCTTCGCGGGACCGCTACTATCAAGTTTTATTAAAAAGTACTTCCCGGCAAGTCCAGGCATAGTGAGTATTTACTCCGTATCGATGACGATTGGGGCAGCGCTGGCATCTGGGTTAACCATTCCGATTTATAATCAAAATCAACACAATCTTTCACTAGCCTTGTCCTGTTGGGCCGCTTTTGGCTTCATTGCTGTGATCTTTTGGACCTTACTCATTCGAAAAAACAAACCCTCCAGCAGCAGATCACAGCGCGTTAAACTGCCGCTGGGTAATAAAAAAGCGATTCAATTCACTTTGTTTTTTGGCTTCATGGCCAGTATGTTCTATAGCTTGACAGCTTGGATTTCGCCGATCGCTCTTAGCTTTGGATACAGTTCACCAAACGCAGCGATGCTTCTGACTGTGTTTACATTAATTCAAGTTCCTGTCGCATTACTGATACCGAATCTTGTAAACCGCTCAGGCAAGATCAAACTATGGCTTGTCTTGTGCAGTGTTTCTGAACTCATCGGTTTAGTGTTACTCTTGTCGCCTGTGCCCATGCTACTTGCCGTTATTTTTCTCGGTATCGGGGCTGGTGGATTGTTTCCGCTAGCGCTGATGCTACCCATTATGGCAACAAATACGGCCGAGGAAGCAGGCTCGTGGTCAGCGATGTCACAGATGGGAGGTTATATCATGGGTGCCTTCGGTCCGCTTATTATTGGATGGATCTTCGATCTCAGCGGACGCTTTAACGTATCCATTGTTGCCATGCTGGTCATTGTAATGCTAATGATTAGTGTACAGTTATCCATAAACATGGGGGGAAAAGCTGTAGAAACTCATAAGGGTAATGAACCGCAAAAGAACTGAGAAGCGAAGTGACAATAGTCAGGTTCGATCATTGAATTAGAGCGCTTAAGTTGTTACAGATCCTACACAAATTCACAGTACAAATCGCCGCAACCTATTGTTTAAACAGGTTTGCGGCGATTATTCATTCTATGCAGCTTCTACTTCAAGGTTCACCGCAGTCCTACGCGACTCTCGCCAGAGAACGAATCCGATGCCTAATGAAGCCATACCTATGATCAACATGATTAAGATATACAAGCCCCATTTAGATCTCATGATGTTTTCTCCCTAGTTTTCATTTTGTCTATTTTCCCACAAGCTTGTTCTGCGGCCTCCATAATGATTTCCCCCAGCGTCGGGTGAGGGTGAATGGTCATGGCCAAATCTTCCACCGTTGCTCCCATTTCAATAGCAAGAGACAACTCGGAGATTAGCGTAGAAGCTTCAGCCCCGACAATCTGTGCACCTAATACAAGACCCGTCGTAGCGTGAGCTACAATTTTCACAAAACCTTCCGTTTCCTTTAAAGCGAGTGCACGGCCATTGATGGAAAAAACAGATTTTCCAACAACAATGGGAATGGATTTTTGCTTACATTCCGTCTCGCTAAGACCAACGCTAGTGATCTCCGGATGGGAAAACACAACTAGCGGAATCGCCTTATAGTCGATGATAGAGGGTTTCCCCGCGATAGCCTCTGCTGCAATTTTTGCTTCATAGGAAGCTTTATGAGCTAGAGCAGGGCCTTGAACGATATCTCCAATAGCATAAATATGCGGGATGGATGTTCTGCACTGCGCGTCAGTCTCGATCAAGCCTTGTGGAGTAGGGGAGAGACCTATATTTTCGAGACCTAAGGTTCCATCTGTGTTCGGTTTTCTGCCCACCGTAATTAACGCATATTCCGCTTGAACTACGTCGCGTTCATTTAGACGTGTATAGTGGAGATCGATGTGACTCGTATACTGGTCTGCTCCTGTAACCTTAGCCCCGGTTAAGATGGTTATGCCGTCCTTTTTCAGTTGACGAATAACAGGTTCAACAAGCTCTGCCTCGAATCCGGGCAAAATCTGTTCACCCCCCTCAAGCATCGTAACTTTGGTTCCAAATCTCGCAAACATCTGACCGAGCTCCACGCCAATATAACCGCCTCCAACCACAACAAGACTATCAGGAATTTCGGGCAGTGATAGCGCTTCGGTGGATGAGAGGATCCGGCCGCCGAAGGGAAGAGCGCTTATTTCAATGGGACGGGAGCCGGTTGCCAAGATGAGATGCTTAAAGACTATTTGACGCTCACCATCTTCAGCATGATGAATCACGGCGGTATGTGCATCTATCAAGCTTGCTTCACCTGCCAGAACAGTAACACCCGTCGTTTTGAGCAAAAACCGAACTCCTCCAGACTGCTTATCCACCACGGCTTGTTTGAAAGTCTGAGCCTCCTGAAAGGAAATACTTTTGTCAACAGCACCCCAATGCCTGCGTAAGGTAAAACGCTCCGCTTCACCAATTAGCGCTTTGGAAGGAATACAGCCTACATGCGTACATACACCTCCGATCTGCTGACGCTCTACTATGGCAGTTTTCATCCCGAGTTGAGAGGATCGTAATGCGGCCACGTAACCTCCTGGCCCTGATCCAATGACCAGGGTATCTACAGCTTCGAATGCATTCATAATGCGTACCTCCAAAATAAAATATTATGATCGTAATATATTATAGTCATCATATTTTAAAGGAGTCAATACTCCATTTATAATCACTCTTCCTCTGCTGAAGATGCTGATCTATGAATTGACATTAAATAATATGATAAATATAATATTTTAAAAGCGATCCATTAGATGCAGTCATAGACAAAAAAGGAGAGGAAGCAGGATGCCTTATCCGAAAGGGCACAAACTCAAAGTCCGAAACCATATTATTACTAGCGCGGCTAAAGCATTTCGAACCCATGGTGTGCGGAATATAGGTCTTCCACATATTATGAAAGGTGCTGGACTGACACACGGGGGATTTTACTCCCATTTTGAGAACAAAGATCAGCTTGTGATGGAGACCTGTCATTTTGCTATTAGTGACACCATCGAAATGCTGCAAAAAGTTGCTGATAAAAACAAAAATGAAGATCAGTCTCCAATTGAAGCTGTCATTGATTTTTACTTAGGCTCCTTGCATCGAGATCAAACGGAAGTCGGTTGTATCCTACCTGCACTGTCAGGTGAGATTTCTCAGCTATCGGAGGAGATACGGCAGGCTTATACACGAGAGTTACAGCGTTTTATTACGTTTATTACAGAGTTGGCTGGAATCGATACTTCTGCTGGTTATGCTCTAGTGAGCAGTATGGTAGGAACTGTTGCTTTGGCACGTGCAGTCAGTGATTCAAAGCTCAGTGATGATCTGTTACAAGCAGGTCGTACACAGGCTAAACAAATGGTAAACGTCAGCTCCAAATGATAACTAAATTGATGAAACAGACAGGTGGGGGATTGATCGAATGATCATTAGAGAAGCGAGAATTTCAGATTATGCACAATTGAGAGAAATTTATATGCATTCCCGGCAAGAAAGCTTTCACTGGGCTAATGCCGGTGAGATGGCTCTCGAAGATTTTGACCGGGATACATCGGAAGAAGAGATTCTTGTGGCTGAATCAGGTGATCAAATCCTTGGATTTGCGTCACTATATGTACCAGATCGTTTTGTTCATAATTTGTTTGTACACCCAAAGGCGGCCGGGAAAGGCGCAGGTAAACAGTTACTTCAGCAATCGATAGCTAGATTGGGGACACCTGTCACGTTAAAATGTGTTTCAGATAACCATAAGGCACTTTCGTTCTATAAAAAGCAGGGCTGGAAGACTGTTGTTGAAGAAGGTGATCCAGGGGCAAGATACTGGGTGCTTGTATATGAATAGGCAAGCAAAAGTCTGAAAGACTTTATCTACGAGAGCAATAATGGTAATGATATATTTTTCGTTCAAGACGTGGATCAGGCTATTGAGAAATTAAGCAACTTCAAATCATAAAGTGAGCAGATCGTCCACAGCGTAGCTAATATAAAACATGGGCGTGCCATAAATAAAAAAGAATCATATTTCCATGAGACATGTCTTATTATCTTCATATGCCAAAAGTGTTGTTTTACATCCATCTTAGGCAGATGAAGATTTGGGATATGTCTTTATTACTTCTCATGGCCAAAACTTAGTTTATCCAATATACAAAGTGCCGTAAACATGTTATTATCACACCAAGTTCAAGTAAAAGGAGGTGCAGAGCTCATAATGAATCAGCATCTTAAACGAGCGATCCTCAGCGGAAATACCTCGCTTGGCATTGAATTTGGATCAACACGGATCAAGGCTGTTCTGATCAATAACCGTTTTGAAATCATTGCTTCCAGCAGCTACGAATGGGAAAATCAATGGAACAATCCATACTGGACCTATGACTCCCATAAGATGGTTCAGGGGTTGCAAGAAGTATATGCTGTACTGAAACAACAGGTTATGAAATTATGGAGTAACGCTTAGCAGCATAGGCTCCATCGGACTATCCGGCATGATGCAGGGTTATCTTGTTTTGGACAGCATGGGAGAACTGTTAGTTCCATTTCGTACTTGGCGTAATATCACAACAACTACTGCAGCAGCATTTTTAACCAGTGAATTCCAATATAAAATTCCGGAGCGCTGGAGTATTGCGCATCTGTACCAAGCCATCTTAAACGATGAAGAACATGTAAGGAGCATTAAATATATAACAACGTTGTCAGGTTACATGCACTTTCTTCTAACAGGCAATAAAGCGCTCGGTGTGGGGGATGCTTCGGGCATGTTCCCGATCAATAGGGTGACAAGAGGATACAATGAAGAGATGATTGAGCAGTTTAACGAATTAATTAAACATAAAGATTACCCATGGAAACTTAAAGATATTTTACCTTCTGTATATGCAGCTGGTGAACATGCAGGTTTTCTTCATGAAGCTGGTGCACGTCTTATCGACCCGTCTGGCGATCTAAAAGCCGGCATTCCGTTCTGCCCTCCGGAAGGGGATGCCGGAACAGGCATGGTGGCTACGAACAGTATCCAAACATGCAGCGGCAGTGTATCCGCAGGAACATCCATATTTGCTATGATTGTTCTGGACAAAGATATAGGGGTGTATCCCGAGATTGATATTGTGACTACACCGGATGGAAGTCCTGTTGGTATGGTTCTTGCCAACAATTGTACTAGTGATATCAATGCATGGATGAGATTGTTTCATGAGTTTTATGAAGCATTGGGATATAAAGCTGACGTCAGTCACTTGTTCCATGTTCTGTTTAATAAAGCGCTCGAAGCAGACCCGGATGGCGGCGGTTTGCTAAGTTATGGTTATCATTCGGGAGAGAAAATTACCGGTATGACTCAAGGGCGTCCGTTATTTGTTCGTTCTCCAGAGAGCCGCTTTACACTCGCTAATTTTATGAGGACACATCTGTTCAGTGCGTTTGGCACATTAAGGCTCGGAATGGACATTTTAACACAGAGGGAGAAAATAAAGGTTGACCAGATCTTGGCACATGGCGGACTATTACAGACACCCTTGGTTGGTCAGAAAATCTGTGCAGCTGCACTTAATGCTCCCGTATCTGTCATGCCGACTGCTGGTGAGGGCGGTGCATGGGGGATAGCCGTATTGGCTTCCTACATGGTTTGTAAGGAGAAAAACGAAATTTTAACAGATTACCTCAATCTGAAAGTATTTAATGACGTGGAAGCCCTGAGGATTGATCCAGACATTTCTGATGTGAACGGGTTCAACCGATTTATGGAACGGTACACGAAAGGAATGGCCATTGAGCAAGCAGCGGTTGATCATTTTACAGAAAAGAGATGAAATCCATTGACTAATTTCGTTTGGGGAATATTCGCAGCAGATGTCTCTGCACACTTTCCTAACTTTTTTCCCATTGGCATGTACGGCACGAGGGAGGAGGCCGTAAAAGAAATCCATTCTCTACCCCGAGATCATAATTATCAATTGCTACGATTGCCGCTAAATCATAACTTTGCGTTTTACCACAAAAAAACGGGTAAGCTGGCAGGAATGGATTCAATCCATCACGAACATTTTCATTTTAAGGATGAAGGTTGACTGTAGCTATTATTTTTCTGATGGGCTACGCTATACACAATCGTTCGGGAGGAAAATCTTGTGAGGGAGGGACAATGTACGATATGAATAAAACTATTCTGGAATTTATGACTTGGGCTGAGTCAAATGGTTGGATTATAACTCTTAAATCTGAACCTGGCCTCAATCTGGATCATCAGTTCATCACAAGATACACGAATATGCCCCCGGAATATACAGCGTTTTTGTATGTGGTTAAACAATGCATGACATCTAGCGAGCAGACCTGGTTCCTGTGCGAAG
This sequence comes from Paenibacillus sp. 2TAF8, assembly GCF_052114825.1. NCBI lineage: Bacteria > Bacillati > Bacillota > Bacilli > Caryophanales > Paenibacillaceae > Paenibacillus > Paenibacillus sp. 2TAF8. The sequence goes on along the minus strand of NZ_JBFRFN010000002.1, from coordinate 52,990 downwards.
CTGACTACAATAACAGCTCTGATTCGGACTTTCACTGGAATGAATTTGAATTAATCAGCCTGGAGGCAGCAGTGGACGATGAGGGATGGCGATCAGAAATCATGACATGGTGGGATAAGTATCTGCCGATTATGATGTCTGTTCGTGATGGATATTCTTTTTATGCCATTGATATCAAGAATGAAATCGGTTCCATTGTACGAGGAGAAGAACCTGAATTTGAAGAGGTCAACAAATTGGCAGACAACTTGCATGATTTTTTACAACTTATTATGTCTGATTCAATTAAACTTGGATAAGCAGCGCTAATGGAACTAACCCAGAGTTTATACCATTTGTAATCATGGGAGGTAGTCCTTCAGAGCGGCTGCTTTTTACTTTCGACGCTAAGGACTTGTAAGAACATATTCGATTCTTCATCTATATGGACAGTGAGCTGACTAATCCTTTTTTTCACTTTGTCCATAAATTGCAGGATAAACCAACGTTACCATTCTTAAACTAATTTTAAACATCACGTGGACTGGTTTTAAACGGAGAATGTTAAGCTGAACTTCATTAAGAGAGGAGTGTCAGCCTAATGAATTCATGGTACAAGAAGGTTTTATTATCTACAGCAATGCTTAGCAGTTTCAGTATATTGTCTGTGGACGAGTCGGCCTATATGGCCGGAACTACTGTAGTACAAGAGAGCCTTACGTCTTCTGATCAAATCTGGAATGAAAATGTGCGTGCAAGTGCCCAAACAATAACATCAGTCAAACCACAAAATGAGGATGCATACAACGATTTATCATTTCTCAAGTCTCTTTTGGCAGACAAACGAATGGTTAGCTTGGGCGAAGCTTCGCACGGTGCATCCGAGTACAATTCGATGAAAGTGAGACTGGTCAAATTTCTTCATGAGGAATTAGGGTATAACGTGCTCGCATTCGAGTCTAATCTTTCGGATACGGCTACTGCATACTCACAGGTACGTCATATGACGCCAGAACAATTGATGAAAAATTCTATCTATGGTGTTTGGCAAGTAGAAGAAAATTTACCGCTTTTTGAATACATCGCACAGCAAAGTAAAACCGATCACCCTCTGATTTTGACTGGAGTTGACGCACAAGGTACATCAGAAACTTTTACTACCTTCATTGAGAATTGGTTTGCTAAGGTCGATTCAAGTAAAGCTAAAGCCTTTGCCCAAACAGAACGATGGTATCTGAAGCTCAGCATGACTAATCAAATCGATGAATTTACTAAACAGAAAAAGAAGATCAAAGAAAAGTATCAAGCTCTTCAACAATTCGTCCGAGACAAGAGAGATCCATTAAATCTGGCTCAGATGGAACATTCCAACCTGGTTCCTTTAATTGAACGTGTATTACAAAATCGCTTGGATATGCTGGATCATTATAATCCACACTTCGTAAAACTGTTCGCTGGAATTGATCCTGAAAAACAGTTACAACTGGCCAGTTATGGACGAGACCGCGTGATGGCGGACAACTTGACTTGGCTTGCTGAAACGATATATCCCAACGAAAAAATAATCATATGGGCACATAACTATCACATACGTAAAAGTAACTCCACGATGATTACAGAGCACAACGGATATGATTTTGACGAAAATCCTTATCCAACGTTGGGGGAATTGTTACCTTACTCACTGAAGCAGGCTAACTATGTGATCGGGCTATATGCCTACGAAGGAAGCTCATCCAAAAATAATGGCGAAGAGGAACAGGTTCAATCTCACGATAAGGGTAGCCTGGAAGATATTCTAGGAACAGAGATGGGTGTTGCACGATTTATAGATCTGAGAGACCAAGCATTAAGCCCAGCGACGGAATGGATGTTTACACCTCGTATAGCCAAGGCTTGGGGCGTGTTGGATGAGAAAATGATTCCTCGGGATCAGTATGATGGCATTTTGCTGATTCGTAACATTCATCCTTCCACGCGCTTGACTAAGCTGGGTAAATGAACACCGGTCCATTAAACAATTGGGAAGAACAGAACTGGTTATTGATATCATGCTACCTTATTGAGTTGGGTAGAGGAAGAGCATACGAAAGGTAAAATAACGAATGAGCTGGCATTCAAATTGAGATCATTTGGTTAAGTGCTCGATTGGAGGGATGTTATTCATTGTGGATTGAGAATTATACAATTCCAGATTCTCATCTATAGATGCGTGAAAGATATCTTTACGGTGCATCCCTCTATTGCTCAGCTGTTCTTCCAGCCAGGCATTATCCTTATAAGGTAATGTAATACCCGTTCTGAAACGTTGCCTTCAAGCATCAATCGATACTCTATATATGTCACTGTTTTATGGAGATGATATTGCATTACTTAGTTATCCTTTGTCTATTTGTTCTGCAAATATCAACTGCAAATCCAATAAACTTTTCCAACAAGTGGAAACCGATTACTGTATAATGATTAATTATTAGAAGTATATTTTTTAATTAAGAAAATTACATAGAAACACGTCTTGCCATGCTGTCTTCATTACGCATTTCATAGTAACTCGACTCATGAATGGAGGAAAACAACTTGAAACTTCAATGTGCAATAATGGACGACTATCAAAATATCGCACTACAAATGGCAAATTGGGCACAGATATCAGATCAGGTAGACGTCGTATCCTTTAATAAACATTTCGAAAGCGAAGCCGCAGCTGCTCATGAGTTAAAGGATTATGAAATCATAGTCCTCATGAGGGAACGAACCCCGTTTAAAGCTTCTCTGCTCTCGCAGTTACCTAAACTAAAACTACTAATTACGACTGGAATGCGGAATGCCTCTATTGATATAAAGTATGCTGAGAAACAGGGCATCAAGGTATGCGGCACAGCAAGCAGTTCAGAGCCTCCAACCGAATTAACATGGGCTTTAATTTTGGCTTTGACCAAAAATCTGATCCCAGAAAGTCAATCGATTCAGAGAAGCGGTCCTTGGCAAAGCACCGTCTGTTCTGATCTGAGCGGTAGAACACTAGGTCTGCTTGGATTAGGAAAGATTGGAACAAAAATGGCCCAAATCGGGAATGCCTTTGGCATGAATGTGATGGCATGGAGTCAAAATCTATCCCAAGAACGAGCAGAGGCTGCTGGTGCACAGTTCGCTTCTACGAAAGAAGAGATCATGGCTAAGAGTGATATTGTTTCAATCCACCTCATTCTTAGCGAACGGACTCGTCATTTGATCGGTGAGAATGAACTAAAGTTAATGAAGAAAACAGCCTATCTCATCAATACCTCACGCGCCTCTATTGTCAACCAGGATATGCTGATTAAAGCACTTCACAATAACTGGATTGCGGGTGCCGGCATAGATGTATTCGATGTTGAACCATTACCTGATATACATCCCTTGCGCTCCACTCCTAATCTGCTTGCTACTCCGCACATGGGGTACGTTTCTCAAAATAATTACCAGACTTATTACCAGCATTCCTTGGAGAATATCCAGGCGTTCCTTGAAGGAAATCTCATTCGAGAAATTAGAGCTGAGTAGTCGAAGTCATTTCATATAATATCGTTCATTATATGAGTTATCAATTTTCAAACAGCAGTCTGCTGCAGACTGCTGTTATTTGTTGTTGTATCAAACTGTTACTACGTAAATAGGGAGATGCATTGTTTAATAACTTATCCTTTACAGAAGGACGAGTATCGTTAGCTCATACGAGAGGAAGTTCAGCGAGGGTGAAATTCCTCTTTAAAAGATGATCTGAGTAGCAATCAGCTAGGAATTCACCATAACTCTAGCTTTGCTTTGAGGATGTTGTTCATCTGTTCAACCATCTCCTCAGGAGTATAGGGCATGGATTCAGCTACCCACCATTCAATTAATCCCGTAATGGAAATAGATAAAAATTGTACAAGTACATCTCTATGGATGTCTTTTTCCAATTTCATCTCGTTCACTATTACGGTGATATTGCCTTTAATCATCTGTGTCATACGGTCTCTAAACGTTGGAGTGCCTTTGCTATTGATAAGCACGCGATAGATTGATGCATGCTCTTTCAGATACGCAAATGCGCGAATTAATAAGTCATGCGATACTTCTACTCCAGGCCCCTCTTCCGATAAACAGCTGTTAACAAGCATCACTAGATATGTGTCCACGCTCTGTTCGAGCAGGTCATATTTGTCAGTAAAATGCAAATAAACGGTTCCGCGATTGACATTCGCCCGATCCGCAATACCTTGAATGGTGACTCGCTCAAATTCTTGCTCACCCAGCATCTCGATGAACGCTTGCATTATCATTTGCCTTGATCGTACAATACGTCGATCCATAGTTTCCCCGCTTTCCTGAACAGATCCCGTGTTCGTTGTTCATTTCTCAACAAAAGCGAATGGAATTAGCCATTGCTCCTGTATCGGTTTCAATGATACCTTGATTGTAATGTACAGATGTTAGATATTCAACAACTGTTAATTATATAGGGAGGGAAACATATTGAATATACTTATATACGGTGCAGGCGTACAGGGAAGCTACCTGGCACATGTTCTAGTCCAGGGAGGGCATGACGTAACCGTGTTGGCGAGAGGAAAACGAGCGGAAGAACTGGAAACAGAAGGGCTGATCATTCGCCATTACCTTCAGCGCAAAACAACTGTGGATCAAGTTCGGGTAATTCGTGGGCTCGCGTCTGAGGATGTGTATGACTTGATCTTTGTCATGATGAAATATTCGGACTTTGAGGCTGTGCTCCCGATCCTAGCCAACAACTATAGCCGCCATATTGTGCTGGTTGGCAACAATATGGATACCTATGCCATGAAGGACTATTTAAGTAAAAATGGAAAATCTCCCAAACAGGTCGTTTTTGGATTCCAAACTACCGCCGGTACACGTATGGACGGGCGAGTCATTTGTATTCGTGGCGGCCATGGAGAGATGGTCATCGGGAGTCTGGAGGGGCAAATTCCGTTTCGCACCTTGCTAGAACAGGCCTTTTCACGAACCAAGTACAAGCTCAATGATCAAGATCAAATCGATGCATGGCTGAAAAACCATATGGTGCTGGTCGTGCCTATGAATATGGTCATTCTATACCATCAATTTCAGATGAAAAAGGTTGTTCGTGATGACAAACGAATGCGTCAGTTCGTTGCGGCTATGGGAGAGGGTTTTCGAGTACTAGATTCACTCGGGTATCCGTTAACTCCTGCGAGGCAGGCATCCTGGATTACCCACTATCCAAACTTCGTTCGCTGGGCACTAAAGCTGTTCTTCATGCTTCCGGTCAGCAGGTGGATTGATGGAACGTCAACGGAGCTCGCCGCCTTAAATGAGACCTTTGCTGAATGGAGGTCAAGATCGGATGTACCTACGCCAAACTGGGACGCATTGGAGGCAGAATGGCTAAATCAATCCTATTTAATGTAGCAAGTGACGGCTCTTCGTATAGGACAGGAAATGTTTTTGAGCGTAACGGGGGAAACACAGCTCATTAACAGCTTGGTATGAATGAAAGCAACTTGTTAATGACATCCTAGAGAAGTAGTACCATTCTCATTTCCTGAGGAGGAGATCTTATATGGCTCGCCAGAAAAAAAGGCAGGAAGCTGCTTGGAAGTCACGTAAGCAAGAACAGCACCCTCATGGTAAAATCAGATCGCTCAAAGAAATATCAAGCGAATATGAAGGGAAGAATACTACGGAGTAAGAGCATGACTGTCGGCGATATTTGCCGGCAGTCATTTTACATTTATATTGGAGTTTTAACAGTATTTTTTTATAAGCAATTTCAGACAAAATATTTATACCCGGGTAATATTGACTTTATATTTTTACCCGGGTATAATTCTTAAAGAAAGATCATTAAAGGAGGGTTAACATGCAGGATTCGCTTACCCAAATAAACTGCACTGCCTTTTTAGGCAGAACACATTTCGTCAAAGGTACATTACAACACGTTGTTAAATTCATAAAAGAAAACTTGGAAGAGAGTAAACTTGTTGAATTGCTTGTATTTGACGATTCTACTGGGAAACCGATAGATATTGATTTTCGAGGAAGCCTAGAGGAAATATTAGACCGCCTTAACAGTGAACCGGGACGAATAAAGGATACGAAAGAAAAGGAACAACCCGTTCGCAGAGCCGGCCGCCCCAAACTAGGGGTAGTATCCGGTGAAGTTACTTTGCTGCCCAGACAATGGGACTGGCTTAAAGCTCAACCAGGAGGCGCTTCGGTAACCCTGAGAAAACTGATTGATGAGGCTCGCCGTTCAGGGGAGAACGGAAATAAAGTTCGTGCGGCACAGGAAGTAACGTATCATTTCATGACAGCAATGGCGGGGGATTTGCCCCAATACGAAGAAGCTTTGAGAGCACTTTATGCCACGAATGAAAATCGTTTTTACGAATCAATCGATGATTGGACACCCGATATCAGAGACTATATTAAGTCTTTAGCCAGTAATTCATTCACGCAGGAATAGAGGAAAACATCATAATGAATATGTTAAGAGTAAACGATATTGATATTGCCTATGACAGTTATGGCAGCGACAAGAATGAAACCATTCTATTAATTGCAGGGCTCGGAACACAAATGATTCGTTGGACGGTTACATTCTGTGAGATGTTAGCCGCACGCGGATTTCGAGTGATTCGTTTTGATAATCGAGATACAGGGTTATCAACCCATTATACCAATCATGCAACATTAGATTTCGAATCACTTGCCCAAACACTCCTGTCGGGAAAACTTCCTGAGCTTCCATATACCCTTGATACAATGGCTGACGATACGATTGGGTTGTTGGACGCCTTAGGGATCAAAAAAGCACATGTTGTTGGTCGTTCGATGGGTGGTATGATTGCCCAGCTTGTGGCCAGCCAATATCCGGAGCGTGTCCTTTCGCTTACTTCCATGATGTCAACTACAGGCAATCCTGAGCTTCCACCAACATCTCCGGAAGTCATGGCGCTAATGACTCGACCAGCACCAAATCCGATGGAGGATGAAGAGGGATATTTGGCTCACAGCGTAGCTTTTGCCAAGCGTATTGCCGGTACAGGTCACCCATTTGAGGAAGACGAGTTTCATTCGCTCATTCGAGAAGAAATACAGCGAGCTTATGATCCGGGGAGTGTTGGGCGACAGATTGCTGCAATTGCGGTTTCAGGTGATCGACGGGCGCGACTGGCAAAAGTTAAGGTTCCAGCCTTAGTCATTCATGGAGTGGATGATCCGATGTTTGTTCCCGCTTGCGGTAGAGACACGGCGGAAGCTATCAATGATGCAGAATTGATGTTACTTGAAGGTATGGGCCATGATCTTCCGCAGCAATTGTTCGAAACAGTTGTTGATGCAATCGAACGGACAGCCCGGCGTAAAAGATAATATATACGTTCGACTTCAACCAAAATATATGATAGATAATCACCATAGTTAAAGTTATGTAAACCAATAAAAACGAAACACCTGCGAGAAATGATTTCAAGCCAAACAGATGTTGCCCTTGTACTTCAACACCTTTCCCTCACTGATCAAAACCCGCATTCCTTTATCTCACAGTTGCCTAGCTGAATTCTCGTTGTATTCTCAACAAAATTCAGCTAAAATAAAGCTACAAATTTTATATCATGCTTGTTTTTATCCCCGGGTAAAAACGATAAAAAGCATTGAATCTCACTCCCCACTAGGGCCTACGTAATGTAGGAGGGATGAGATTCAGTGCTTTTTTTGATTAAGAAGGAGGAGGACCAGGTGCGATTTTTAAGTGATAACGAAGTCAGACAAGGATTGAATGTACCGCAGGTGATACACCTAGTAGAAACAGTATACAAGGCTAGGAGCGAAGATAACACGGAGACTTGGCCTACAATCTTCTACGATTTTGTTCCAGGCAAGGCAGACATGGACATCAAATCAGGTTACCTGAAACATGAAAAGGTATTTGGCCATAAAACGATCACATGGTTTGCCGAGAATGAAGCGAAGCATCTCCCTACCTTAACAGGGCTCATAAACGTATTTGATGCCGAAACAGGTAGACCCTTAGGAATAACCGAGGCATCCTTTATTACTGGCATACGTACAGGCGCTTCGGGAGCGATCGGAGCAAAATATCTAGCAAGGCAGGATTCTGAAACTCTCCTTGTCGTAGGTTCTGGCAATCAGGCGATCTTCCAAATTGCTTGTGCCTTGTCTGTGCTTCCGAACTTAAATACGGTTTGTGTTGCCGCGAGGGACCAAGAGAAGCTGAACTCTTTTGTACACGCCTTACCTCACAGACTTCAATTTGAATTTGGTATTAACATAGAGAATATTATCTTTAATGCAGCGGAATCACTAGAAGAAGCTGTAAAAATCAGTGATATTATTATCACCGTAACTTCATCGAGAACACCAATTATTAAGAGAGAATGGGTCAGAGAAGGCACACACCTTTCTAGCATAGGTGCAGATATGGCGGGGAAACAGGAAATTGATTCCAACCTGATGTCACTAGCACGCTTATATGTAGATGATAAAGAACACTGTATGCAAGTGGGTGAGGTTGAAATACCACTGAAAGAAGGAAAGATTACAGAAAGCCATATATGCGGTGAGATCGGTGATTTGATTTTAGGGAAAATAGAGGGAAGAACCTCAAAAGAACAAATCACTATATTAGATGCGACAGGTATGGCGATTTTGGATATATATGCAGCAAAAATGGCGTTACAGACTGCAGAGGAAAAAAATCTTGGCGTTAAAATTGACATCTAGGGGAGAATGAAAATGACTTTTAGCTATGAACATGTGTTACAAGCATATGACCGCATCAAGAAACATCTGAAGCAAACACCACTTGAAGAATCGTTCTATTTAGGCGATCTGAATAGAAGATACTTTTTCAAACTGGAGTCGTTTCAACGAGCAAAGAGTTTTAAAATCCGAGGGGCTTTAAACAAAATGATGACACTATCTGAGGAAGAAACGAATAGAGGCGTTGCTGCCATCTCTTCAGGTAACCACGGTAGTGCTGTGAGCTACGCAGCTTCCATTCTCGGAATTAATCACGTCAAGGTAATCGTTCCAGAAACGACAGCGCAAAGCAAGATTGATAAAATGAACTATTTTGGGGCAGAAGTGATGAAATTAGGTAAAGATTTTGACGAGGCTCATACCCTCGGCATGAAGTACATTCATGAACATCATTTAACTTATATTGATCCGTACTACGATGATCCGGAAATATATGGTGGACAAGGGACTATAGGCATTGAAATTTTAGAACAAAACCAGGATATTGATACGATCGTCGTTCCAGTAGGCGGTGGGGGCCTGATTACAGGGATTGCGGTAGCTGCCAAATCGATCAAGCCGTCCATCCGAATTATTGGAGTGCAAACCGAAGCCTGCCCGGCCATGATCAGATCTTACGAAGATCATACCTTATATGAACAATATCCTAGCGAAGAATCCCTCTGCGACGCACTGCTTGGTGGGGTTGGAAAACTGAGTTACGAGATGGCTAAAGATTATGTTGATGATTTTATTGCGGTGTCGGAGCATTCGATTGGCCAAGCCGTAAGTTTTCTGGCCAAAGAAGAAAAATATATTATTGAAGCAGGAAGCGCTACTGTGGTTGCGGCAATTATGGAACACAGAGAACGAATTGGAGGGCAAAATATCGCACTTGTGTTAAGCGGTGGCAACATCGATGGAGATGTACTCCTTAATATTTTATCCAAATACTAACCCTTAAAATTGTATATAATGTAAAATGAGGGTGATTGAAGTTGATAATTTCCTTGGAAACGCTAATGTAACCAGAAGGAGAGGGAAGGGGAGATACTCATGTTAAGCACACTTAATGATTTGGGAGTGATTTTTTTACTTGTTGCTTCCTTTGTTTATTTCCTACACTTGAGAAAAATTAAAATACAAAGGCCATTAACCGGTGTTGAACGATCAATGTATATTATCACCCAAGTTGGTTATTTACTATGGGCTGGAAGTAAGTTGCTTATGTTAATCTCAAATTGAGGATAGGTCTCATAATGACCTTTTAAATGTGATAAAACATTTAAAAATGCCTTCTATAGAGTGGTCTGCTCTTGATGTTTCAGGACCCTCATACTTGTGGAGAACATCCATAGGTATGAGGTTTTTTTCGTTCAAACAACACGTCATATTAATAATTTGTTATCGAAGTTATCGTTTTATCATGTTGACTTCGAAGCGCTGAATCTATACTGAATATACGGAGATACAACAGAGTCTGAAGCCTATCTCTGCAGAACATAGAGAAAGAAGGGGAGCACACGAATGAGTAATGCAAAAGCCACTACACCCACGCAAGCCGATGTGATTCGTCCGAGTCCCCGGCACACGAAATGCAAAAAAGGCTTTAAGCGAACACTGGCACTGGATCTTATGTTACTGCCAGCGGTTATCTTGACGTTCATATTTGCTTACATACCGATGGGCGGACTGGTCATTGCTTTTCAGGATTACAAACCCTGGCTCGGGTTTGCTAAGTCTTCCTGGATCGGCTTAGAACATTTCCAATTTCTGTTCAGCATGCCGGAGAATGTACAGGTGATCTGGAACACTTTAATTATTGCGGGAATGAAACTGATTGGAGGTCTGATTGCCCCGCTGGTTTTTGCCCTGCTGCTGAATGAAGTCCGGAAGGAAACCTTCAAAAAGAGCATACAAACGTTCGTTTACCTGCCGCACTTTTTGTCATGGGTTATTCTTGGCGGAATACTGCTGGACATGCTGGCAACAAAAGGTATGATCAATCAGTTTCTTGGGGCCGTGTTTGGTCTGGAACCAATCTTTTTCCTCGGAGAAGGTACCTGGTTTAGAATCGTCGTGGTCACAAGTGATATCTGGAAAGAATTCGGATTCGGTGCGATTATCTTTCTCGCCTCGCTGGCAGGCATTAATCCGGCACTATACGAGGCTGCTGAAGTGGATGGAGCGAGCCGTTGGCAGCAAACCTGGTCCATTACGATTCCTGCTCTAATTCCGATCATGATTGTTGTGGGAACGTTGTCCCTTGGAAATATTTTGAACGGAGGATTCGACCAGATTTTCAATCTATATAATCCGCTCGTTTACGATAAGGGTGACATCATTGATACCTTTGTGTATCGCGTAGGTCTCATCGATGGAAAGTTTGGATTCTCGGCTGCAGTTGGACTCTTCAAATCGGTTGTCGGATTCGTGCTGATTGTGCTCGCATACCGGGCAGCTTATAAATTTGCGAATTACCGTATTTTCTAGAAAGGAGACCTCACGGCATGTATCATAAAACAAAACCTTACAAAGTTTTCACCGTGTTTAACTATACATTCTTAATTTTATTATCGTTACTCTGCATCATCCCGTTGATCCATATTCTCGCGGTCTCCTTCAGCGGTAAAGCAGCTGCCAATGCGAATCTGGTTGGACTCTTTCCGGTTGAATTTACTTTTGATGCTTATGAGAAAACGTTGGCGAATGAAAACTTTATCCGTTCCCTATGGGTTGCTGTACAGCGAACCGTGCTGGGTACACTTCTCAGTATGATTGTTGTCATTCTGGCAGCGTATCCGCTATCTCGGGAAAACCGAAGCTTCAAACGTCGTAATATCTATACGTGGTACTTTGTATTTACGATGCTGTTCAGTGGAGGTTTAATTCCATTCTACATTCTGATTCAGAAGCTTAATTTGCTCAATACGATGTGGGTACTTATTCTTCCCGGAGCAGTTTCTGTCTGGAATATGATCCTGTTGTTAAATTTCTTCCGCAATGTGCCTAAAGAGCTTGAAGAGGCTGCCTTCATCGATGGTGCCGGTTACTTTCGGACATTGATTTCCGTCTTTTTACCTGTGTCGATGCCAGCCATCGCCACACTATCCCTATTCTCCATGGTGGGGCACTGGAACGCCTGGTTCGACGGTTTGATTTTCCTGACGGATCACGAAAAGTATCCACTCGCCACCTTCCTGCAGACGATCATCGTTCAGCAAGACTTTAGCAAAGTTTCCGTGCGTCCCGAAGACCTCGAGAATATCTCACAACGGACGATCAAGGCCGCTCAGATTTTCATTGGCATGGCACCTATTTTGGTTGTGTACCCTTTGCTGCAGCGCTTTTTCGTTAAAGGGATTGTACTTGGTGCTGTTAAGGAGTAAGACAAACGCTGGTATAACTAAAATTTTATATGATATGGGGGAGACAACATGTTAAATACATGGAAAAAGCCGCTTCGCATTTTGATGGCTGCCACAATGTTATCTGGCGTACTCGCAGCGTGTAGCAATGATTCTACATCACAGAAAAATCCTAACGACGGTAATGAATTTTATTCCGCTCCATTTGAAAATGGCAAGTATGTTGAACCGGTTACCATTTCGACGGTATTCCCAATCACCAGCAGCTTGAAATTCAAAAATGGGGAAAACATTGAAAATAACGTTCATACGAAGTGGGCTCACGATACACTGGGGATCGACATTAAATACTTATGGACGGTCAGTGAACAAAATAATGCTTACCAGACCAAACTTCGTCTGATGCTCACATCAGGTCAGAAAATGCCGGATATTATCTCTTTCCGCGGTAGTCAAACATTGATCAGTGATTTAATTGAATCGGGTCAATTCGTGGATGCAGGAGAACTGTTCGATAAATATGCTTCGGATACGTATAAAAAAGCGATGGCGGAAGATCCGAATGTGTGGAATCCCTACATCCGTGATGGTAAACGAATGGCAATCCCTATTCTGGAGAACGCTTACAACAATGATCCTGTGATGTATATTCGTGAAGACTGGCTTAAGAAGTTGAATCTGAAGGCCCCAACAACATTAAATGAATTAGAAACGGTAATGGATGCCTTCGTCAACCAAGACCCGGATGGAAACGGGAAGAAGGATACTGTTGCTCTCTCTGTAGGGTTCAAAAACAATTTGAACACATGGATGGCAGAATCCGGCTGGATCTTTGGCATGTTTGGAGCGATGCCGAATCAGTGGAATAAAGCAGCAGACGGTTCGCTTGCATACGGCTCTATCCAACCCGAGATGAAACCGGCACTGGAGAAGATGAAAGACTGGATGCAGAAAGGCTACATTGATAAAGAAGCAGGACTGTACGATGAGCCCAAAGCCGCTGAAGCATTCACTGCCGGCAAGTCTGGTATTATCGTTGGTCCTTATTGGATGACAGGCTGGCCAATCCCGGATCTGCAGCAAAATGTGCCAGGTGCTGAATATAAAGCTTATCCACTTCCTGCTGGTCCTGATGGTAAAATGGGACGTCACGGAACACCAATCAGTACGGGTGCTGTTCTGATTAACAAAGATATGGAACACAAAGACGCATTCTTTGTATACCAGAACTATCTGTTTGATAACTGGGCTAATCCGGACAGTACAACATTTGTACACGGGTTTGCCAAAGGCTATGATTATGATATCGGCCCTGACGGTGAGGTGTATAAAGAGCAGCAAAGCGACAAAATTCCGGGCGGCTGGATTGATGCGATCCGTTATACACTCACCTTTGATGGAGCGATCATTCCTAACCTGATGATGAATACGTTAGCCGATCTTGCGAATGGCAAGGAGCCGACCACTCAGTATGAGAAAAACCTGGCCGACCGAATCCCTGAACAGATTAAGGCAGCCAAAATTGTTATTGATCAAAAAGATATCGTAATGCCTCAGATGTTTACGGGTGTTCCAACGAAAACACAGGTTGCCAGAGGCGATATGCTGACCAAGCTGGAAAAAGAAGTATTGAACAAAATCATTTATGGCCAAGCGCCGATTGATGAATTTGATACTTTTGCGGAGCAGTACATGACTTCTGGAGGTAAAGAGATCACGGAAGAAGTTAATGCATGGTATGACACGATAAAATAAAAAAACGAACCGCACTTCATGTACAAGGGATTTCATTGACCTGTGTACGTGAAGCGCGGTTTTTTCTCACTTTGTTTTACGTGAACTTTCTTCACGATACGCTGCTCTATTGTTCCCGGTAATCTTGCGGTGTCATTCCGAATTTATCACGAAACACCTTGATGAAATACTGGGAGTTGGCATACCCCAGTTTTTCCGAAATCTCATATACCTTATCCTGCGAATGGTTAAGCAGGTAGTGGGCAAGATCCATTTTAACACCAAGAATATACTCACTTAAGCTGATGCCTTGAAGTTGTTTAAACAGCTTGGAGACGTATACCGGATGCAAGGATACATGATCCGCAATCGATTGAAGACTGAGGGAATGTAGATTAGCAGAAACAAACGTCTTGATCTGATGAATGACGTCATGTTGCTCATCAAAAGACTGTTCTTCCAGCTTAATACGCAGCCGATCAAGCATGTTATCCGCCCAATCCGTAAGTTGGGAGACTGAACGAAAGGGCACACGAGGAACCCATTCATTTCCTACCAGATCGGACAACAGCGCTTGGTTTTTGTGGGCAATGTAATGAAAGGCGGATAACAATACAATCTGAATCTCATCCAGATGTTCTTCGGTTTGTTCAGGTAGCGCACTATATCCGATCTTAATTCGGTGTAGACGTTCTTTGAATACTTCCCATTGTGCCGTTTCAAGTAAATGATTGAAGGTTGGAGGTTCATATAATATATGCAAAGAACGAATGGATACGGGGCGATAACTTTCCTCGAGGGAAAGGAAGTATCCCGTGCCGTTACCTACCTGCTTTTTGAGAGCCGATAGGGCTTGCTCGTACATGTCACGAATATCTTGCTGGAGTCTGCCTCCATGGCTAAGAATAACCGAAATACCACCTTTCAGGTATTCATTAACATTGTGATGCAACTGCAGGGAAAGATGGGTTAGATCTTGATTTTGCTTCATGGGTTGCTCACTGTGATTCGTCTCTGTTGAAGTATGCAATTCGTTGTTGTCAGCAGGTCCAGCAGACTTTAATAAAAAGACCAGATAATCGTAATGATCCCTACAATGCCAGGTATAAAAAGCCGTATTGAACAACTCACATGCAATGTTGGTCACAGCGTATTCAAACAACTGCAGGCTGTTTGTTGTATGCTTCGTAAAATGTTCTTCCAGCCGAATCAGGACGAGCTGCACATTATCTTCCGCACTGAAGGGTAACTGATAATGGCCCAACTTATCGTTCAAAACATCTTCTGAATAACGATTACCTTCAATCAGTTGATTCAGCAACCTGTCCTTCAGCGAAGGCAGGTGCTCACGAAATGAGTTCATGGCTTGTTCATAGGACAAAGCCCTGCGAATCTGTTCTTCAATGGACAGCACTGTTTTTTCGAGACAGGATGCCAGCTTTTCGACATCCAGCGGTTTCAATAAATACTCGACAACACCATATTTCGTCGCTTCTTTGGCATACTCAAACTCGGCATAACCGGTAAGCAAAATGCAGGGAAGGTTGGGTTTTACCGCCTTGATCTGCCGTATCAGTTCAAGTCCGTTCATGACAGGCATTGAAATATCAGTGATCACAATGTCTACCGTTTGTTCCTCCAGAATGGATAATGCCTGCATGCCGGAGTATGCTTTGTGAATACGCTCAATACGGTATTGATCCCATGGGAATGAGATCTCAAGATCGTCGATCACATAGGATTCATCGTCAACTAACAGAATCTGATGCATCTGCAATATCCTCCTTATGTATAGTAATGATGTACGTGGTACCTTCATATAGGCTGGATTGTATGGACAAGCCCGATCGTTTGCCATATGTAAGCTTGATTCGCTGATTTACATTTCGGACTCCTGTTCCAATCTGTTCTTCTGGACGTGTTAATTCATCCATATGCTCGCTGATGAGTGCAAGCCGTTCTGACGGCATACCTACGCCATTGTCTGCAACTGTGATACGTATGAACTCCTGATCCTGCTCTGCACGAATTGTAATTTTCCCAGGACCCATGGAAGGTTCTATCCCGTGTTTGACACCATTTTCAACGAGCGGTTGCAGGATCATGCGAGGAATACGAATAGATAGAAGCTGTTTTGGCACATGAATCTCACAGGTAATACTTTTTTTTCGCATATGTATAATGGACATGTAATGATTCACAAAACGGAGCTCTTCACCAAGCGTTGTATCCATATCTTCAATGCGGTGAATATAACGGCAATAGGCGGCCAGTTCCAAGGTCATGGCGGTTACCGATTCATAGTCCTTTACACTGGACTTGCTCTGAATGTAATTAAGGCAGTTATATAGAAAATGTGGATTGATCTGGGCCTGATACTGCTTCAACCTGGCCTCTTTGACCGAAAGCTCTCCAAGTAGCACCTGCTCGATTAACGTCTGGGTATTCTCAGCCATTCTGTTAAATGATCGACCTAATATTCTAAATTCGAGAATCTGTGTTTCATCCACACGGCTGGAGAAATCTCCCCGGTCAAAACGATCAATCGCTTTACGCAAACGAATAATCGGTTGTTGGATCTGATTCCGCAACGCCAGAGTGTACAACAGAGAGAGCAGAAGCATCGCCACCAGAGCCAACACAAACAACGTATTGTTACGTGAGATAGACTGCTGTAGCTGATTGGTGAGATGATAATCAATAAAGTACAGATCGAGAATACTTGCTTTCATATAACTGATGAAATAATTCTGATCCTGAAATGAAATCTCGAAGAAACCGCTATCATCCGTGAGCTGTGGAATAACCTGTGCATCCGCTTCGGCAAGTTTTGAAGAGCTTGCTCCCCGGATCGCTGTCTTAAAACGAGAATCATATAGCATGGGTGTCCCGGAAGTATATTCGGACATCATTTTCTGCAGCACTTCGAGTGATATTCGGATCTCAATGTACATCGGGCCTCGATGTCCTTTGGTAAGATGCGAATAATACCCGGTACCATCCTCGGTCATATGTAACGTCCATTTATCCAGCGGATCTTTAGACATGACGAACGGCTGAAATGAAAATTCACGATCCGAAGATACAGTAGCCTTCTCATCCGGATAATACAAAATGATCGTATTGTTCCATGCAGTTGATGCACTGTTAAGAGCCAGCTTCTCCATCAGCTCCAGTTTGGCCTTGTATTTAGCAAAGTCATTCCCGTAAGTAAGGGCATACGTATAGCCTCTAACCGACTGATCCTCCGATAATGTCAGCGCATTCATTAATACCTGCTCGAATTGATTGGACAGCTGGGAGGACATGAAACGTACTTCACCCAGTTTGTTCTTCTGCAGCTCGCGCTGGATTTCATCCACGTTTAATCGATAGATCCACCAAAAAATCAGGATGATTAGTACAAACATCAAAATCAGCCCAAGCGCCAGCTTCTGAAAAATAGAGGCGTTTTCTTTTGAAAACTTTTCCTTCAACATATTATTMCCCCTGTGTAGCAAAGAAGCATAATGAATATCCTTTATTCTACAATATATTGCTATATTAAGGGAGGGAACATGGGGATAAGGGAGTCGCTTAGAGTCACTTACTCCTTCAGCCAAGTGCAAAATTTTGATGTCTGATTAATCATCTATGATAAACTGAGCTATATCAAATGTTGGAGGTGCAGTATGGGGATTTGCAATGTTCTCTTGTGTAGCTAATTTCAAATACAGGAGGATTAATACATGGAAAAAGTACTGCTTGATACCGATATTGGCGGGGATATTGATGACGCGATTTGGGCGGATCCGCTCGCATCCCAAATTGTTTTTGCTTCTAACATAGCGGCTCACCGGGCCATAACACTGGAAATTACGGATCAATTGACTATAGAAGCGGCCAGAGCAGGGGGACTTTTTCTTGCCAATTCGGAGTTAATGAGAGCTGTATTGGATTTTGGCAATTCGTGGCTGGAAAGCTCGAACAAGTTGACTCTGCATGATCCCCTCGCTGCCGTTAGTATATTTTATCCTGAAGTTTGTCAATTCGAGAAAGGTTTTGTTCGGGTGGAAACCCAGGAGGAATCGTTGATGGGAGGGACCTCATTCACTGCAGACCCTAATGGAAACGTGGAGATTTCCCGACAAGTCGATAAGGAACGTTTTTATCAAATTTTATCACGTACATTACAGAGCTGAAGTGATATTTTTAATTTTAGTCGCTAATTTAGCGACTTTTTATGTTATTGGGGACAGTTTTCCAGAGTGCTTCAATACACGGAAGTATATTCGAAGAAAGGACTGTATCCTGACCATGGCTTAGAAAATGGCGTAATTCGTTAATCTGTTGTCACCCTGTGCTAGTTACATATATGAAAGTTGAGGGTATCATCATATTCATAAGTCAACGAAGACGAGGAAGATTGGTCATTCGAGAGTGTCAGTCAGCAGAAGGAGGTGCAAATGAATGTCATCCCATTCCTATAACCGTATCAAAATGCCGCAAGGTTTCTGGGAAGGGCTGCGTCAGTTAGGGATTGCCTCACATGATGTAGCTCGCAAAGCCGGATTACCGCTTACTATTATTTCCGAAACGACAGTAAATACTGCTCAATATTATGCTATTTGGCAAGCCTATTCTGACCTTGCAGGCGATATTGCCCAAGGGATCATTAAACTTGTAACCGTATATGAAGTAACGAAGTATCCGCCGCCGATACTAGCCACATATCATGCACGTAATTATCGCGATGCATTGCATCGAATGGCCAGGTATAAACAACTCTGTCCTCCTGAAAGATTGAAGACGGTTGAGGTGGGTGAGACATGCACAATTGATCTGGAGTGGATCGTCATCGATCACACTTTTCCACCATTACTGGTCGGCATCACATTAGCATTCCTGCTTGAATTGGGACGGAAGGGAACAGGACGGCCTCTGACTGCAAGTGCGGTAGAATTTACCGAGCCGATGGGAGATGTAAAAGCTCTCGAAGCTTATTTTGGTTGCTCGATCCGAACAGATGCTAGTAGAAATCGGTTGACGTTACATCGACAAGACCTGGATATTCCTTTTCTCACCTATAATGAGGAGTTACTTGAGATTTTGAGCCCTGCACTGGATCATACGCTACATGAACACCAAGTAAATCGCTCCATGTCGGACATGGTCAAATGGATCATGAAGCGTAGCTTAAGCGCCGGACGTCCAGAAGTACAAACTATCGCTAAGGAATTTGGCATGAGTGACCGCACTTTACAGCGCCGATTAACGGATGAGAAAACAAGTTTCGTACATCTGCTCAGCCAGGCAAGACATGAACAAGCACGGATGTACTTGGCAGACTTATCGCTTGATATCAAGGAAGTCGCATTCCTGATCGGATATGAAGACCAGAATTCATTTTACCGTGCATTTCGTGCTTGGGAAGGAGATACTCCCGCCAATTGGCGAAGCATACATGCGAAGAGATACGCCAAACTAGAAGATACTTCTACAGGTAAATAAGCACTTATTTCAATCAACTAGAAGCCAACTAGAAAGAAAAAGGAGAAATTGTTTATGGATATGGGATTAACAAACAAAACAGCGCTGGTGACAGGATCGACAAAAGGAATCGGTAAAGCGATTGCTGTGGAGTTAGCCAAAGAAGGGGTCAACGTACTTATCAATGGACGATATGCTGAAGAGGTAGAACGAATCGTACGTGAGATCAAAACTGCCTATCCGAACACTTCTCCTCAAAATGCTGCTGCCGATATTGTCAATCCTACTGAACGAGAAGCTTTGTTCAAAACGTTCCCACAGGTTGATATTTTGATCAATAACACCGGGATTTACGAAATTATGTCCTATTATGATGTAGACGACACGGTATGGGAAAAGTATATTCAGACGAACGTTCTTTCAGCAAACGCACTGACCAAATTTTATTTGCCAACCATGCTGGACAATGGCTTCGGAAGAGTCATCTTTATCGCGAGTGAAGAAGCTGTAATGCCTGGACATATGCCGCAATATGCTGTAACCAAATCCATGTTGCTTTCTTTATCGAAGAGTTTAAGTCAATTGACAAAAGGCACGGAAGTAACGGTCAATACCATCATGCCTGGACCAACCCTATCGGAGAATGTAGAGCAGATCATCGAGAGTGTCATTCAGGATGAGAGTCTGAGCTTTGATGAGAAAGAAAAAACGTTCATGGCGAACAATCTTCCGCAATCCGAGTTGCAGCGCTTCATCAGACCAAACGAGATCGGAAGACTAGCAACATTTGTATGCAGCCCTTACGCAACGCCATTTAAAGGTTCACCGATCCGTATGGATGGGGGAATGGTTCCAACCATTTACTAGTGAAGTTCCAGTCATAAGTGGTTTACATGGATAAGAATTAATAAGAAAGATGAGGCTGCTTTACCAATGCTAAAAATACCTAGCGGACTATCCTTCGATAGGCCGTTTTCTTTTATTCTCAGATATAACAAGGAATAATATGTATTAAGATCGAATATCAGTTGAAAGATTGTCTAATTTTCCAAGTTAAACTACATGGGTCAAAGAAGACAGTCTACCTTTCTAAAGGGATGTTAGCGGTTATCCTTTTATGAAAATAACTTGAAGGGATTGATAGGTATGAAAACTAAACAATTAATCAATTGGTATATGAACGAAAAAAATGGCTTTGAAAGCGAGGAGTTAATCAATGAAACTGGTATTAAAGAATTTAAGGAAGAGTTTTGGTGAGAAAAACGTATTAAGTGATTTAAATTTTCAGTTCGAAAAGGGAAAAATCTATGGCCTGCTTGGTCGAAATGGCGCTGGAAAAACAACCTTATTCAATTGTGTGGGCGGCGAGATTCAGGCGGATAGCGGCACAATGGAACTAGTTAACGGATTAACATCGCTTCACTTGGAAATCGATGATGTAGGTTATGTTTATTCTATGCCCATATTACCAGAATTTCTGACGGGATATGAGTTTGTACGATTTTTTATAGATGTTAACGCTGATGTAATCGAAGGGCGAGGAAATGACATCGATGGCTTATTCGACATGATGCACATGACATTAGAAGACCGCCACAAGCTTATTAAACAGTATTCACACGGAATGAAAAATAAAGTTCAAATGATGCTATTCTTACTGACGAAACCCGCAGTCATTCTACTGGACGAACCTTTGACTTCCTTCGACGTAATCGTGGCAAGCGAGATGAAACAGCTGCTACGTGATATAAAAAAGGATCATATCCTCATTTTTTCAACCCATATCTTACAACTGGCAACGGACCTGTGTGACGAGTTAGTTATTTTAAATCATGGGAGTTTGACTCGGATATCACCTGACATTCTTACTCAACCCGACTTTGAACAACGAATTATTGATTTATTGCGCGATGGAAGCGAACAGGTTGCCCATAAGGAGAATGCCGATGCAGGGAATCTTTAATACGATTTCTCGCATGTGGCAGTTGCAGGTGATTACGCTAGTCAACCGTTTAATATATATGATGCAAAGATTACCGGTGGTAGGAACTTTGATAAGTGACCAAACATACGCTGCTTTCCGGACGAAACGCACATTAGGTGCAATCGCAGTTGTTTTAATGTTTGGTGCTGGTTTGTTGGAGAGTATACTTTACTTCTGGGGAATGCTCGCGTTGCCCATACTTTTATGGACAGAAGATCATGCTACGGAGCGATTTGCGCTTATTCTTCATATGTATTTTTGCATTAGTGGTGTGATGGGTGCGGTAACGAGTACAAAAGTGCTGGAAACAAACAAGATGAAGTACACTGCAATCAGACTTATGCGAATAGCGCCAACTCGATTTATGCGGGCAGTCCTATTTCATAGATATACCACATTTTACTTGTATCAAGGGATGGCCTTTACGCTGGTTTCCTTATTTTTCAACTTTTCAATTATCCATGTATTGCTGGTCGTGGGAATCATGACGTTTTGGAGAGTCATATGTGAGTTTTTACATTTGACAATATTTCAGCGGAGGGGCATTGTTCTCATACAAAAAACATGGGTTACAAGTCTAACAATGTTAATCGCATTAGCTCTTGCATACCTTCCTTTAGCACAATGGAGTATTCCTTTATTTGGGGCTGCGATATTTGATCAACGTTGGTTTGTGACAATCATTGTGTTGTCAGGGACTGTCGCTGGGTATGTTTTGCTCAAACATACGAATTATACGGCTGCAGTGCGAGCAGTAACAAACTATGCTGATCCATTGTTAAACAAAGAAATCATGATCGCTGATCTTCAACAACGAATGATCCAGTCAAAAGGAAATAACCTGAGCGGTATGTACTCTTCTAATCATCATGAGAGTGAAGAGAGCATCCAGAGCACCTTAGACAAAACGGGATACGAGCAATTGCACGGACTCTTTTTAAAGAGACACGCTAATCTTCTCCGGGTTCCTTTCCGCAGACGTTTAACAGCCATTATAATCGTGGGCTTGATCCTGTCTGTCCTGGCGCTCATGTTTAAAGACCATATTTCTCTAGACTATATTGGAAGATTTACACCTTTACTCATAATGGCTATCCTTAATCTGACCATGGGTAGTCAAATCTGTAAAATGTTATTTTTCCATTGCGATATGCCACTTATGCGATATGCATTTTATCGCAAGCATGCGAAGCAGCATTTTCTTTTAAGGTTTAAATATTTACTAAACAGAAATCTAAAATTAGGCTTGTGTTTTGCGGCTGTAATAAGTGTGTCTGTGCTCATATTAAGTGAGGGACGGAATATAGATACACTCCTTGCCATATTGATTTTGATTATTACGCTGGCTGTTTTTTTCTCAGTACATCATCTTTTGTTGTACTATGTGCTCCAGCCCTATACAGACGAGTTGGATACGAATCATCCTCTTTTTACAATCGTAAACAGTCTTATCTCATTAGGTATGGTTGTTGCGATTTTTATAGGGCCTTCACTTTGGGCCTTAACTGCTTCCCTAATTGTGTTGACTGTAGGTTATCTGTTTAGTGCGTTACCTCTTGTGGACAAATATGCTCATCACCATTTTAGAGTAAAATGAGAGTGAACATATGGATTTGCTATCTTCGTAAAATATCTTTAGTCTAAACGTTTAATATCCATCCTCCCTTTTAAAAAGAAGGGGGGATTTTGTCATTCATCTGGCTTTCAGGTGAGGAAGAGACTAATGTGATACCTGAACAAATATTCGTATTTTATAGTCGTCTGGATTCTTTTCTGTCCAATAGGTGTGCAATTCCAATGCATATACATCTCCGCTTACTTTCATTCCTTTACGTGCAACGAACTTTTTAATGACAGAATACGTTTGTGGCATGCTATCGTATGAGCCTTTGTGATCTATAACTGCATATAAACCTGCAGGTTTGATCAACATCTTTTCTTCAGGAATGGAGGCCTTTATTTGGTTAGCTATGTATTCAGGATAATCGCCCCCGGATTCAAATCGGTCTTTACTTATAATCGTCCAAATAGGAAATTCATGATCGATATAGTTTGTTTCACAATAGTCTCGATGTTCGGTTAATTTTTTGGCAAACTCCTTATCACCATCACCTATATCCAGTTTGGTAGTTATGAAATATTCCTCCAGGCATTCCAGAATTTTTGGTGAGTTTCGTAATTCTAATGTTGCTTCCTCAGTCATCTTGATGGCACTTGTCAGAATATTTTGCATTTGAGTAATTCTACGTTGTTCTCTTTCCAACTCCACCTGTTTTTCTTTTAACATATTGATTAATAGAGGCGTATTTTGCTTCTGAAGAAACGCCTTTATTTCCTCTAGTGAACTACCGGCTTTTTTGAGCACAATAATCAAATCAAGGACAAGACATTGTTGAACGGAATAATAACGGTAGCCTTTAGAATTGACAAATTCAGGTTTTAACAGTCCAATATCATCGTAATGAAAAAGGGTATGTTTAGTCACTCCGCAAGTTTTAGCTAGTTCACTGGTTGTGAAATATTCGCTTGATATTTTCGACATTTTTCTCTCCTCCGTGCCTCTATAGCTATATATTGGTTGCGCTGAGATTGTTTATTGACTATAGGGTTACCCTATACATTATAGTTCAATATGTTAAAAGTTTAAAATAAATCGTACGGAGGAAGATTACTTATGTCAACATTCAAACGCTGGATGATTTTAATCATTGTATCCAGTGCACTGTTACTCATCGTCATGGATATGACGATTCTTTACACGGCTATGCCAACGTTAACACATGAAATAGGTGCGACTGCTTCACAAAAATTATGGATTTTGAATGGTTACTCCCTTGTTATGGCGGGTCTGCTCCCCGCAATGGGAACATTAGGAGACCGCCTTGGTTATAAACGGGTTTTCTTAACAGGTTTGATTATATTTTCAATAGCCTCACTTACTGCAGCTTTTGCTCCCAACCCCTATGTTTTGATCGCGGCAAGGGTACTTCTTGCTGTTGGGGCATCAATTATGATGCCCGCTACTATGGCAATCGTCAGAGTTACTTTTACAGATCCGCGTGAGTTAGGCTTGGCTATTGGTATTTGGGGTGCTGTTGCCTCAGGAGGTGCAGGACTTGGACCCATTGTAGGTGGACTTCTTCTCGAGTATTTCTCGTGGGGATCTGTATTCTTAATTAATTTACCCATCGCAATACTAGCATTTGTACTAACCATATTGCTGGTTCCAAAACATGAAGGCGATAGAAGTAAAAAGTTTGACTTAACCAGTTCAATCCAAATCATGATTGCCTTGGTGACTCTAATTTATGCGATCAAGGAGTTTACTCGCCGCGAAGGTTCGGTAACTTTTGCAGTTATTGGAGCTGCTGTCGGCATTGTGGCACTTGTTATCTTTATACGTCGTCAAAACAGAAGTTCTGATCCGCTTATTGATCTTTCATTATTTAAGATACCTCTGTTTACCACAGGATTTATTACGGCATTGGTAGGTTTATTTGGTATGACGGGAATCCAATATATTGTGACGCAACGCCTTCAATTGATAGAAGGTTTCAGCCCACTACTAGCCGGAGTATATACGTTAACGATCCCTTTTGCATCTGTCATTGCAGCTCCAGTGACCGGAATGCTCTTGAATCGCTTCAATGTTATTTATATCAAGAGTGCTGTTCTATTCATTACAGCAGCAGGATTGGGAATCTATCTTGTACAATTTGATTCGGGCATTGCTGGGCAGGTATTTGGACTAGCGATTTTTGGAGTAGGCTTAGGTGGCGGGATGACTGTAGCTTCTCATTCTATAATGAGCAGTGCCCCATATGAAAAGGCAGGTATGGCTGCATCGATGGAAAGTGTGGGATATGAAGTTGGTGGAGCTACAGGAATAGCTATAATCGGAAGCCTATCAGGTCTTGTGTACACGTTAACTATGAAAATTCCAACAGGATTGAATGTTTCAGTAAAGGTGAAAGATAGTTTGGATGAAGCTTTAATCGTAGCAGAAGAGCTGCCTGGATCAGCGTCGGAAACATTGAAACAGGCAGCACGATTTGCGTTTGATCAGTCCTTTTTCGCTGTTATTGTAGCCATTATTGTGTTGTTGGTAGTTGCTTCAATAAGCATGTTATGGATTGGAACACGATCAAAGAAAAAAGTAGAAGAACTGCGGCACTTGGGATAAGGTGACTTAGTTTTAAAATAGTATAATTAATAGAACTCGCTGTTGATCAACAACATGAGCCAGAAATTTTGATAACCATCTGGAGGCGAATAACATGCTGGAATTAGAGTTTACAACGATAGACACCTGGGATGAAAGCTTGTGGGCGCGGATGGAGAGGATCTATCGAGAGGCTTTTCCAACCGGTGCCAAGACAAAAGCGATTCTACGCAGTATGCTGGATCGTGGAATTGGTTATTTGCACATAGGCGTGCATCAAGGGGAAGTTGTTACTATGGCTGTTTCTGGACTCGGTGGGAAGCGTGCAGAACGCATCCTGATCATCGACTATCTCGCGGTTGAACAAAAGTTGCGTGGATCGGGCATAGGGACTTGGATGTTGAAGCAGCTTCAGACTTGGGCAATAAGGGAACATGGGATCAATGGCATGATTATCGAGGCGGAATCCGGGACGACGGAGGCTCATCTGGAACGCATTCAGTTCTGGCAACGTAACGGATTCGTTCTGACCTCCTATGTTCATCAATATAGCATGGTGCCAGAACCGTATCAGGCAATGATGTTGCCACTGGGTAGAAGCAAGCATGTGCCTGATGATGGTAAAGCACTATTTCGTTATATCAATGCTTTTCATAGGGTTGCTTATCGGAAGAGTTAGATCGCAATTATGGTAGCTCATTGAAACAGTAACCTTTATCCATTCATACCTTCTAAATGACGCTCACTCCGATATTTCGAGGGAGACTGATTATAATATTTTTTAAAGGAATGACTGAATCGTTCTGGTGTTGAAAAACCTGCCGCGATAGCTACTTCTCGAATCAGCAAATCGGTCGTCAGCAGAAGCTGTGCTGCAGCCTCCATACGTGCTTGCCATTTTTTGTCCTGGAAGGACATTCCGTATTGCTTCTGCACGGTTCTTTCTGTCTGTCTTGTGCTTAATCCAATTTTGTCCGCAAGCTGTTTCAGTGTTATAGATTGATAATCATATAAGAAACTGTTCTCAATGGTCACAAGCCTGCTATCATTTAGTGTTTTAACCGGTGCATTTAACACATTAGGACCTTGATGATAGTGTCTAATCGATCGAGCAACGATCATTTCGAGTATATTCGTTGTCATTTGATGAAAACCAATATGCTTGAGAGATACCTCCCGAGCAAGCATTTCAAATAAAGTCATCATGTTTTCCTGATCGGGGCCGATCCAGAAAGGTGTATCCAGCAGCCACTTGGAGAGATGCCCCTTCTTTAAAAAATCCCTTGAATTTTGTTTCAGGTGGAGGGGTCCCGATACAATCTCGAAGAAAATACAATACTCGGCCATGGGGTCCGTTTGATCCGGGATTTGCTCATGTTCAACCTCAGGGCCGGTCATAAACAAGGTGCCCGGTGTCAAGGTATAATGCAACCCGTTGGCAATAAGAAGACCCTTGCCACGGGGAATATAATGAAGCTCATAGCTGCCATGACTGTGGCTGTGCTTGGGCATCGTTTGATGAAAATAACCGAATTTTACATACAGTACGTTAAGAACAAGGTCATCGAGTTGTAACTTGATATCCATATCATCAATATCTATCATGGGTAGATTCATGTTTATTCTCCTCTGTCATAATGCGACATCTTGTATGGAACTTGGTCGGTTCTTGTGATAACACAACTCCATTACTCATCCCTATAATTATATCTATGAAATCTGGATTGGGAAATGGCAAAAGGGGGAGAAGAAGTTGGGAAAAACGAAAGCTCATCTATATGATCAAGGCAATTACGCTCTGAATTATACAGAAATACCCGCTTTAAATCCGGGACACGCCTGGAGAGATGGCATGGTAAGTGGAAATGGAAGAAACGGTTATATCACGTCAGGTTCACCTTATTCCGATAGTTTTATTTTTCAGCATATGTGGTTCAATTTTCCTTCCTCTGACCCCAGAGAGATACCACCAGAACTGACTAGTCAATTGCAGGAAGCCAGACAAAATGTGTTTGAACAGAATGATCAATGGAAAATCAAACACGACAATGGTGATACCCGTGTAAGAACATTCTATTACAGTTACCATCCAGGTCATCAGCTCCGTCTGAATATGGTGAACAGAGGAAAAGTGTCAGATTATGAACGATGGACGAACTATGTAACTGCCGAAACGGGCGTAAGATATCGTGATAACGATGGCCTGTGGGTACGCACTTCATTCACATCCAGAATAGATGACGTCTCCATCACCAAGCTGGAGCATTCCGATCTTGGCCAAAGGATCAATATGGTCTTGCAAATTGATGATATTTCACATATGGACGGAGCCTATAACGGAATGTCTGAAGTTCATGCACTTCGATACAAAAAACTGGTGGATACTGAAGCTAGTTATCTTGCTCAAGTGGTTCATTATCCGTCTTATGTGGACAGTGAACTGTGTTATGGAGGCTATGCAGGTGTTACTCAAGTTATCATTGTTAACGGTTCGAAGGAAAGAATCGTGTTGGAAAACACAGATGAGGAGATGAATGTAGGGCTGGAACAAAACCCTGCGATTCAGATTAAAGATGCCGATGCCGTGTACCTCATCACCACTTCGGGACGAACTCATGAAATGGGGCGCATAGAGAACTTTGCCGCCTGTTCAAGCTACTCCCTTATAGATGAGTTGTTACAGCATACTCAGTCGGTCGTGCAGAAGTATAGTCATGCACAATGTGCATTTGACTATGAACAGGCACTTTCATTACACGCCCAATGGCATTACCGTGAATTCAATGCTGTACGTTTTGCTCTCCATGGTGATGAAGAGCATAAAGATGTGGATAATCTGAAACTCATTGAACTTCAGCAGGCATCCGCAAACCGAATTAATCATGCTTTTATGGAACAGGTCTATAACCAGGGGCGATATGCTATGATCTGTTGCAGCGGGAGCAGTGCTCCTCGTTTATACGGAATGTGGACAGGCGAATGGAATCCTGGATGGAGAGGTATTTACACACTTGATGCGAACGTGAACCTGCAAGTCGCAGCGATGAACACGGGAAATTTGACACAGGCTCAGCTTGGATATATTACATTTTTCCTCAGAAACGCCCCGGATTTCGAAGCCAATGCCCGTATGGCCTACGGCATGCATGATGCGATTCAGGTAAGTGTTAACTCAGACGGAGACTGTGCTATACATGTCGAATATGACAACGACTATCCTTTTGAATACTGGAATGCAGGTGCGAGCTGGTGTTTACTTCCTATTTTTGAATACTGGCAATGTTTCGGCAATCGCGATATTCCTATTGTGGAGGAGATGGATATCGATCGTCTGCAATTCCTGTTATCTGTTCATGACAACGGCTTATCCGATGCAGCATTCTTTAGCTTGAAGGAACGAGGTACGCTGAATCTGCTTCAAGATATTTTGCTACCGCTACTCACCAAGCAGGCTAACTTCTGGGAACAGATCTGTACACCTGAGTATTTCACAGATGTTACAGGACAATCACGTTATGAAGCAGGCAAGAGCTCATTACTTCCCGGTGAGCGTTATATGATTATTCCTACGTACTCTCCTGAAAATCATCCAATTGGTTATAACAGCACCATCACCGCAAACGCTACGATGGATATTTCTGCAGCACGAGATGGATTACATATGGTTATTCAAGCGGAGATGGCTTTAAAGCGCCCGGGATATGAGAAAGCGGTAGATAAGTGGAGCAAGTTGATGGAACAGTTACCAGCATATCGTTACGATGAAGATGGTGCGCTCTGCGAGTGGGCCATGGCCGAGTATATTGAAAACAATAATCACCGGCATCTGAGTCACTTATATGCTGCCTGGCCTGCTTATGAAACGCACAGTGATGCTAATCTCGCGGTGGCTTCTGCTATAGCTCTGGCAAACAGAGATAAGTTCAACACAACAGACGCTACAGCTGGGCATGGCTGGATGCATAAAGCACTCGTACATGCACGATTAAAAAATGCAGATGGTGTCCTTCACTCACTCCTGCCGATGATGACCGCAGAAGGTTATTATGATTCCTTGATGACTGATCATGATACTAACCGTAGAAATCATTGTTATTGTACGGACACCGCTTTTGGTGTAGTTGCCGCGGTACAGGAAGCTTTGCTCTATTCCAATACGGGTGAAATTGAAGTCTTGCCTGCGCTTGCTTCAGACTGGGTATCCGGCAGCATCGACGGGCTAATGGCAAGAACACAAGTGAGAGTAGACCGTTTGTCTTGGGATCAAGCAACCGGGATAGTAAGTGTAGTTTTGTCTTCACTTATTCAGGATAACACCATTCGACTGAGTTCGGGATTGCCATGGACAACCGCTCTGGTTGATGGAGTGGGGGCACAAGTACACATGAATGGCAAAGAGCAATATGTGAACTTAACATTGCAAGAAAACCAGGAGACTTCGATTGTTTTCAGTAGGATTTGAAAATTGAAGAAGTGAAATGGCTATAGTGGAACATCAGTAAAACCTTTTACAAATATTATCAGTAGGTTATAATACAATCACCGGATGAAATTAACCAACAATAAAGTGAAATATTGTTATTCTTCAGTGACGTCTGAGTCCTAACTTATTTTTGGTTAACAGAAAATTCCATAAAAAATATGGGAGGTGTCGTTATGGTCAAGAAGAAAATTTCTACTGCCCTGAGTGCAACTTTAATCATTTCTATGTTAGCTGCTGGTGTTATCGTTGCGATCCAAGGCACAACCACGTCAGAGGTAGCGAAAACAGCAGGGGATAAAAAGGTTGAAGTTATCAAAGGTATTGAAAACAACTGACACAACAGTCACTAGAATCAAAAGACTGCAACCTGATAGAATTTTAATAGCATAATTAATGGATCAACCTCAGAATAGTTATATCATCTGAGGTTTTTTCATTAGTGCAAATATTCCGCTTGAAAATCATTGTTCGAAAGATGATTTGAGTATATGGAGGGAGAAGCAGGATTTCCAATTGGTGGAGGGCAATATGGACTACAATTCAGGAGAAAAAGCATGGTTTGACACGAAACAACTTAGAAACTCTACTATAGCGGCGGGTCGTCGTCATACCGTTGGTCTTCGATCAGACGGTACCGTAACAGCAGTGGGTGATAATAAATTCGGACAATGTAAAGTAAGCGAATGGCGCGATATTGTTTCTGTTTCAGCAGGGTGTGCCCATACGCTTGGACTGCAATCGGATGGTACGATGGTTGCAGTGGGTGATAATGATTATGGACAATGTGATGTAAGGGAATGGAGTAACATTCAACACTAAAATGCCAAGAGATAAAATGTAGAAGTACAGATATTTAAATAAATACATTCGTCTTCGTGAGTACTTAGAGGAATATGAACGATAAGTTAAATGTATGTTTAGTAAAAAAAAGCACCTAAAAAGCAGGTGCCTTTTTTATAGAGTTTAAATATACATTATCTGCCCAGGGATTTCATTTTGCCAAATTATCTTGTTCCTCCAATAGTCGTTTCAGCTTTTGCCGATGTCGTTTTTCCTTCTGACGACGCTCTCTATCCTCAGCTTGCAGAGCTTTGAGAAGGGAGACACACATGCCAATAAGTACAACTGCGAATGGCAGTGCGGCCACAATAGAGGCTGTCTGAAGACCATTCAATCCCCCACTAATCAGGAGTACGACCGCAATGGCTGATTGAAAGATACCCCAAGTTAATTTCACCCTTGCACTTGGGTTCAAATTACCATCGGTGGTTAACATGCCAAGAACAAACGTAGCCGAATCAGCTGACGTAATGAAGAAAATCATGATTAAGATTGTCGCAATGAATGCTACGATCGTGCCTAAAGGTAACTGCTCCAACATAAGGAATAGAGCCGTTGTCGTATCTTCCTTGACGGCTTCTGCCAGATGAGCGGCATTAAACAATTCCATGT
This sequence comes from Paenibacillus sp. 2TAF8, assembly GCF_052114825.1. Taxonomy (NCBI): domain Bacteria; kingdom Bacillati; phylum Bacillota; class Bacilli; order Caryophanales; family Paenibacillaceae; genus Paenibacillus; species Paenibacillus sp. 2TAF8. Next base: position 21,572 of record NZ_JBFRFN010000002.1, on the reverse strand, counting down.
GAAGACCTGTTCCACCGAAGACGGAGAACCAGACAAATCCGAAGAGGCTTGGAATGAGCATAACGTAAATTACAAACTCTTTTACCGTTCTTCCTTTGGATACCCTTGCGATAAACGTACCGACAAACGGAGCCCACGCGATCCACCATGCCCAGTAAAATAAAGTCCATGCTCCAATCCAGGTTTCTCTTGAAAACGGCGTTAGTCTCAAGCTCATGTTAATAATATTTTGCAAATAATTACCTAAGGTTGTTGTAAATGTGTCAAAGATAAACGTAGTCGGTCCAGTCACCAATACAAATAACATCAATAGCAAAGCTATAACGAGGTTCGTATTGCTTAGAATTTTTATCCCTCGATCCAGCCCGGAGGTGGCGGAGATTAAATAAAGCACGGTTACCACTGTAATAATGATCACCTGTACCGTCGTGGAGTTAGCGATACCAAATAAGTGATTCAGTCCTCCACCAATCTGCAGTGCACCCAGTCCAAGTGATGTCGCTACACCAAAGATGGTCGAGATGACCGCCAAAATATCGATGGCCTTGCCAAGCCAGCCTGCCGCAAGACGCTCTCCGATCAGAGGAATAAAGGTGGAACTAATCAATCCTTTATATCCTTTTCGGAACTGGAAGTAAGCAAGCGCTAAGCCGATAACGGTATAGATCGCCCAAGGATGCAATCCCCAGTGAAAGAAAGAATACCGCATGGAAAGTCTTGCTGCCTGAGCGGTTCCGGCTTCTGCTCCTTCCGGTGCGGATAAATAGTGGGAGAGCGGTTCAGCAACTCCCCAGAAGACCAGTCCAATCCCCATACCCGCGCTAAAAAGCATGGATAGCCAGGAAACCGTAGAATATTCCGGTTCATCATCGTCATCCCCCAGTCTGATATTGCCGAATCGACTGAACGCCAGATAGAAGGCGAAGATCAGGAAGAACAGTGTCGCCAGCAAATAAAACCAGCCAAAATTGTGAATCGAGAAATTGTAGGCCACGTTAGCCACATCAGCTAGCTGTTCAGGAGCAACAGCTCCCCATATTGCAAATAGTGCGACGATGATAATTGTGATTATAAATACCATGAAGTAGACCTCCGTTATGTAATCTTCATTCAATTGTTTCTTAGTATGCGCTAGTCCAAGCTGTAATATTTCGGAAAGCCAACTGATGATAAATTAAAACAAACCGCCGTGTAATGAAACACCTGCCGGTTTGATTCTTTAGAAACGCATGCTAGATTGGGAAGGTAGAGAAGAAAAACAAAGAAGATGTATTATACAATAAAGGGATTATTTTAATGTAAGTTTAGTAAGTTTGTCACTTTTACTAGAAAGCGATATTATGTTTTTACAAAGTTGAATTCGAGTTTCATTCATTTTTTCAATAAATCATTTACACATCCACAAAAATTTCATCAATTATTTTAAGGGGACACGTAAGATGAATTTGGAATTTAGGGAAAAGACTCTATTGTTTTTCTTACTTGAGGCTAAATACAATGATTTGGAGTTCAGAAATGAGCAAGTATATCAGGAAATTGAAGATTTATACTTTAAATTCAAAAATGAGTTAGAAAGTGAGTATGGGATAGACTGGCGAGAAATATAAAATACGGAGGTGAGGTACCCAAGAAAATGATTTACTGGAGCTTACAGACATTGGAAGTTTGGAAACAAGCTCAAGAAACAGGTTACTTGGAGGGAAGTTCTGAATATCTAATGTTTCCAGAAAAGTACATATGAATGATGGAACAAATGAAAGCGAGATTGCATGATTATAAAGGTGAATATCCAATCTGGTTATGGATCAGAAAGCCTGATATGAGATCTACCGGACATTTTGAGGAGGAACTAAATGCGTAAGATTGGCCATTATTGACTCCAGCAGACCGCACAGATTGAAGAAAATCTCAAATCGGTAGAACTTGAACTTACACCTGATATTATATCGGAAACAGAAAAAATTCTATCTTCCATCAGCCATTTTGCGCCACTGCGATAAAACAAGAAAGCATCTACTTTCTAAGTAAAAAGAAACCTTCGTCAATGTGACGAAGGTTTCTTTCAGCTGCCGAAGTTTAACCTTGAATCCAGTCCATGGTTACAATAGAAGCACTGCTTGGCTCTAAGAATATTGCATGATCTCAGCTAATCAGGTAGCATAATTTAGAACTCTTACCCTTGCTCAACCATAGAATGATTCTTATTAGGAGAGTGCCAACGATGACTACGATATTGGTTGCTGACGACGATGCGAACATTCGCAAACTCGTTGGTTTATTTTTACGTAACAACGGATTTACAACGATCAACGCCGCAAACGGAAAGGAAGCCCTTGATATCTATACCTCCACGCCAGTCGATTTGGTCATTCTTGATATTATGATGCCCGTTATGGACGGTTGGACATTATGCGAGGAACTTCGAAGAGCCAATCCGGATCTTCCGTTACTAATGCTGACGGCAAGAAGCGAAACTTGGGAGAAAGTACAAGCTTTTCAGCTCGGGACAGATGACTATATGACGAAACCATTCGACCCGCTTGAGTTAATGGCTCGCGTTAAGGCACTGTTGAAACGATACCGTATAGGTGTAACACAGACGATCCAGTTAGGAAACGTTATTCTAAACCGACAGTCTTATAAGGTCGTGAGGGGTACAGAGTCGTTCACCTTGCCGCTTAAGGAGTTCGAATTATTGTATAAACTAGCTGGCTTACCGGGACAAGTCTATACGCGGGAACAATTAATCGATCAAGTATGGGGAATTAATTATACTGGCGATGATCGAACAATAGACGTGCATATTAAACGTCTACGCGAACGTTTCGCCGACATCTCTGATTTTCGTATTGACACGGTTCGGGGACTGGGCTACCGGCTAGAGGTGCAGGAGTGACCGGCTCTCTATATACACGTGTAGTCCTGACCTTTCTGGTGTCCGTGATCGGGGGCACAGTTCTTTCTTTTCTTGCTACAACCTGGATATTTCAAGATAAATTAAATGAAAACCTGCAAAGCAACTTGCTTGACTTTGGTCAAGATATCGTACGGATCTACGAGACATTGCCGTTACGCGAAGCAGAAATGCTTATAAGTGAAATGAAACAGCTCAACTCCTACCACATTCGAGTCTATGAAGCGACGGATCAGTTTCAAACCTATGGAGAACTTAATGGACAACTTCCTTTTCTGGTGACTACGGAACAAGTGAGGAAAGTGCTGGATGGAGGAAGGATACAAATTAATGGAATCGATACGATCTTCCTGGGATTGCCGATAAAAACCCCAATAGGAAGCAAAGCCATGTTTGTAGAGCCCCTCACTTCCTCTTCCACCTCATTTCTCATCAAGTTTATTGTGACCTTTTTGATTTGTTCGTTTGTAGCAGGGAGCCTATTGATGCTAATTGCGGCTATTTTTCTGGTAAGACCGATCAAAAAGTTGACAGAAGCAACCCGGCTTATAGCTGCTGGAGATTTCAACGTCAAACTTAATATCACAGAAAAGGGTGAGATCGGTGCTTTGGCTCGCAGCTTCGAAGAGATGATGCACGACTTACAGCAGCTTGAGCAGATGCGCAGGGAATTCGTAGCAAACGTGTCCCATGAAGTTCAATCTCCACTTACTTCTATTTCCGGTTTTGCCATAGCGCTCAAGCAGGAAGATATTCCAGATGACGAACGAAGCTCTTATCTGGACATTATCATCACTGAAACTGCACGAATGTCAAAAATAAGTGATAGTCTGCTGAAGCTGAGCTTGCTCGAATCTCAGTCATTGCAAATGCGACTGTCCACGTTCAGCCTGGATGAACAGATCCGACGAGTAATCGTCGCTATTCAACCCCAATGGTCAGCCCGCAACATTCAGTTCGATCTAGATTTGCTACCCACCAAAATCACTGCCGATCACGAACAATTAAATCAGGTGTGGTTCAACATCCTCGGCAATGCCATCAAATTTTCCAAAGATGGTGCCCGAATAGAAGTTAAGATCAAACAAAATATAAAAAACGTGACTGTCCGTATAACTGATTCGGGAATTGGTATCCTCCCGGAAGACCAAAAGCGTATATTTGACCGGTTCTTTAAAGCAGATCGTTCACATAGCCAGATATATGAAGGCAGCGGTATGGGACTGGCTATTGTAAAACAGATTGTCTCACTTCATCAAGGAGACATTTCGGTTGAGAGCGAATACGGACAAGGAACAACCTTCATCGTCATCTTGCCTATCACAACAGGAGCAGATTAATTGGACTTCATGCCTTTTCCAGGCCTTGCAACCATGTATAAACCTTATTTCACGTGATAATTCAAACTTTTTTGGCCTGTTCATCCTCCGTTCATACTCTAGTAATTAGGGGGACATCTTGGTTAGTTATACTGTCTTTAGCGCTCCCGATAAGGTTGCCTAGCATAATAATGAAGACAGGAGTGGATGCAACAGTGAAACCAGGAGAGGTAACAAAGATGAGTGTGAGGACAGCAAGAAAAAGAAATACTATAGCTGCTGTGACTCTCATGCTGACGATACTTGCCCCAATGTCTGCAATGGCCGCACCGGCTGCGATGAATAACAGCATTAACCTTACGTATGAGACAACAAAGAAAACCGTAATCGAAAAAGCCAAATTACTGACTGAAACGTACGGTACGACGAGTCTGCAATATGCGCTCATTGATGGTGGAGAGATTACGGTGTCCGGTCAAACGGGGAAGAACGATCTAAACGACAAGGTACCTCTTACTGCGAACACGATCTATGGCATTGGTTCAACCAGTAAAATGATGCTTACAGCCGCTGTAATGAAGCTGGTTGACGAAGGCAAAATCGATTTGGATGTGCCTGTTGTGAACTATATGCCAGATTTTACAATGAAAGATAACCGATACAAACAGATTACACCCCGTATGTTGCTGAATCATTCGGCCGGGCTTTTCGGAACCTCTGTCGGTAGTGCTATATTGTATGGGGACAATGATACCTATGCACATGATACCTTTTTGGATCAATTGGCGACCCAGAATCTGATGGCAGAGCCAGGTGCGTATTCGGTGTACTCTAACGATGGATTTACATTAGCTGAAATTCTGGTTGAGAGAGTCACTGATATGAGCTTTACGGCATTTATACACAAAAATTTTACAGAGCCTCTGAAAATGAATCATACCAAAACACCACAGGATATAGTTAATACGGGAGAAATGGCGGGAATCTACTCTCCTGTGTATAAGGGGCAGCTTCCACAAGAGAATTATAATATCATTGCTTCAGGAGGCTTATATTCCACCGCTAAGGATCTGGTGAAATTTTCGCAAATCTTCACAGGAGAGGTCAAAGACATTCTTTCCAACAAGTCGGTAGAAGCCATGGAGCAAAAAGAATACAGAAGAGGCATGTGGCCAGAGGATAGTGATTCTTCTATGTCTTACGGATTAGGCTGGGATAGTGTGGACTTGTTCCCATTCAGTGAATACGGCATCAAGGCTGTTACGAAAGGTGGAGATACGTTATCTTATCATTCTTCACTCGTCGTACTTCCGGAATACAACATGGCTGCAGCCGTGATCTCTTCAGGCGGAGCAAGCATAACTAATCAATTCATTGCGAGTGAGTTATTACTTAGCGCACTTGAAGAAAAGGGCATTATTAAAGAACGGAAACCGGAAAAATCATTTGGTGTACCTGTGAAGGCTGATATGCCTAAAGAAATCTCCAAATTTGCAGGGAGATATGGTGGCAATAATTCAGTTACGAAGATCAAAATAAATAAGGCTGGACAAATGACAGTCTCCTCTCTCACGGCTCCAAGTAATCCGGTTCAAGAATACACTTATACATCAGATGGTACTTTTGTGAGTAATGATGGTACAGAAAAGTTGAAATTCGTTGTGGAGAAAAATGGGAATACCTACCTGTGGTCTCGATCTTATCTCTCCGTTCCAGGACTCGGACAGGTGGCTTTCTCAGAATATAATGCGGAGAAGCTCAAAGCCAATACATTACCCAAGGAGATTAACGCTGCATGGGCAAAGCGTGATGGTAAAAAATATTATCTGGTGAATGCGAAATACACATCAATGTTCTATCTTAATTCTACATCGATCCTGCCTATTCATATGAATAAAGAGAATCCAGGGTATATGTCCAATAATAAAATTATTGGAGCAGGCGAAGCAGCCAATCAATTGCAGATTCCGGGTACTGCTGGCCGAGAACCGATGGACATTCATTTCTCCAAAAAGAACGGAGGAGAGTATCTTACATTTTCAGGTTATGTATTCGCCAGTGAGGAAATGGTGAAACCCATCTATTCGGGTAAACGATCCGCAACAACCATTCAAGCAGATGGACATGCCAAATGGTTTTCGGTACCTGCTACTGCGAAAGGAAAAGTCATGACAGTGAAGTTGCCTGCAAATGGAGCCTTTGCTGTCTATGATCAGAACGGAATTTGTATTAATCACAGCGTGGTCAGCGGTAAGAATACAGTGGTGTTACCCGAAAACGGCCGTATTGTTTTTGCTGGTGAGGCTGACGCCAAATTTGAAATTTCACTTAAAAAGTAAGATGAATGGAGTTTTAAACATTTCTACAACAATTAAACTGAGCAGGAGACAATCATCATGATGAAAAAAATATTAAGCATTTTGCTCAAAATAGTCGGAGCCATAGTTATCTTAATCACATTATTTATCGCCACTGTTTTTATTGTTAATATATTTAGCAACAAATCGGAGGAAGCGAAGATAAAACCCTATGGTCAGTTGGTAGCGGTTGACGGGAAAAACATGAATGTGTTCATTCAAGGAAAAGGGGAAGAAACCGTCGTATTACTTCCCGGATATGGAACCCCAGCTCCAGCACTTGATTTCAAACCGCTCATCGAGGAGCTATCACCTTTTTACAAAGTCGTCGTCATTGAGCCTTTCGGTTATGGATTAAGTGACGTAACTGAAAAAGAGCGTACCACGGAAAATATGGTTAGTGAGATTCATGAAGCGTTACAGCAGCTTAATATTCATCGTTACACGCTTATGGGTCACTCCATTTCAGGAATTTACGGACTCGACTATGTGAACAAATATCCAAATGAAGTAAGTGCCTTTGTGGGGATTGATAGCAGCGTTCCAACGCAGGGAGGTAACGATGCTCCATTTCCAACTAAAACGTATAAATTGCTTAAAAAATCAGGATTCTACCGATTGTTAATGAAACTGGCCCCTGATCAGCTGATTGCACCAGAAGTTGATGATGAAACCAGAGAACAGATTAGAATACTTTCACTCAAAAATACGTTTAATCCGAACAACCTGAATGAAGGAGAAAACTTCGCTCCTAATTTCAAAGCAACGGAGAAGTTGACCTTCCCCAAAGAACTTCCTGTAATTTTCTTCTTACAAGCGAATGATACCGAAACGAAAAACTGGATACCCCTGCATGAAGAGCAAGTTAAAAATTCAGTGCATGGAAAAGTAATGACATTCGAAGGCGGACATTATTTACACCATACCCGATCCAAAGAAATGGTCGAAAACTTCAGGAAGTTTATGAATGAAATAAAATAAAAGATATCAACTAGTACCGATGTGAAGTAAACAAAAGAGCAATCTCTATTGAGGTTGCTCTTTTCTTCATGGTTTATTTTGCCTGACCGTGTATACGCATTTTGTTCCTCCTGCTAAAAGGTACTCTCCCCGTTCAATATGAACATTATTACCCAGAACCGTTTTAAATAAATGTAATTCATTCTTGCATAACCCGGTACATACTGCCGCCGCCTCACAGATCGGGCAATGCTTCTCAATGAGTAGGAGGCTGCCATCATCCTGCGACTTAACCTCGGCCATATAACCTTCATTTGTTCGAATTTCGGCCAGTTTCTCCAATCTCTCTCTAACATTTGATGTATCCCCAAGATGATGAAGATATTTTTCTTGCATATTTTTATTTCGAACATCCAGCAGCTTGTCCAGCCCTTCATTACCAAAAGCTTCTTTCATCGAATGAATGAGACTGACGGATAAATCCGAATATCCGCTTGGGAAAAAACGATTAGCCGCGGGAGTTAATATCCATAGCTTGGTGGGTCGACCCATGGGACGGGCCTCTTCCACATTCGTAACTAATCCTTCTTCTTTCAGCGCATTCAGATGTTGACGAATAGCCATTCCAGACAACGAAAATTGAGAGGAGAGTGCCACAACATCCATGCCACCTCGCTCCTTTAACAGATCAATGATCGCTCTTCGAGTACTGGTGGAGACATCTTTTTTGACTTGATTTCGGCTCACAGTGCAACTCCTTTTGAACCAATTGAATTTACCTCACTCCCTACATTTTAAACAAAAATGTTGACAAAGTCAAAGTGGAACTGTAGCTTAACATTATAAACAAAAATGTTTACTAAGTATCCGGATACGAGTATACATACCAATTTTCTTGGAGGTCACATTTCATGTCGTCTAATCATCAAGGTATTTTCAGCCCACGTTATTTTGCACTTTCCATAGGAATCATCTTGTCAGTGATGGCCGTTGGATTCGAAGGTCTATCCGTAACCACCATAGCTCCTTCGATTGCTGGAGACTTAAACGGTCTTAGCCTGTTCGGGTGGATCTTCAGTACGTATCTGCTTGCGCAGATTATCGGAACACTGGTCATCGGTCGAATCATTGACAAAAGAGGACCGGCAGCACCGTTCACTTTTGCACTTCTGTTGTTTATCGTAGGGCTAATTGCTGCCGCAACAGCAGGCGATATGTATATCATGATAGGATCACGGGCTCTGCAGGGTTTGGGTGCCGGAGCTATGATGACTTGTGTGTATACGGCAATATCTTTAAGTTACCCGGATGAGTTACGTGCCAAAATACTTGGAGCCTTTGGTACAGCCTATGTTCTTCCGTCCATGCTCGGTCCATATGTAGCAGGTCTTATCGCAGATCAGTGGTCCTGGCGGTTTGTTTTCTGGGGGATCCTACCTGTACTGGTTGTTTCAGCATTTCTTAGTTTACCTGCTTTCAGAAAATTAAAAGTGCAGAATACGGGAGGGGATAGCGGATCTTCATCCACTTGGATGGCGTTACTCTTAACGATGGGTACAGGAATTTTCCTGGTTGGTCTAAGTAGGCTTCCGAGCATTATGGGATTTGTTTTAGTCACAATGGGTTTCGTATTAATGGTATTTCCTCTCCGTAAATTGCTACCGAAGGGAACACTTACGTTGCGCAGAGGAATGCCAGCAATTTTGGCAACACGTGGGTTGTTCTTCGCAGCCTATACAAGCACACAGAATTTCTTGGTATTGGCTCTAATCGACGTGAAAGGAATTACACCTTCACAGGCCGGATTAATTGTAGCAAGTGCTGCATTAAGTTGGTGTATCATTGCGTATCTGCAAGGACGGTGGGATGCGGCAGATCAGGGCCGTGGACGTCATATGAGAATTTTTATTGGGGTATTACTGCTTGCGACAGGGATTGCCGTCGTATTTTGGGTACCTGTTGTGACCGTAACCATTGCAGTTATTGGTCAGATCATCGCAGGAGTCGGTATCGGATTGGCGCATCCGATTAGCGGTGTTGTCGCATTTTCCCAAACGGGGGAGGAAGGCGTGGGCCAAACCTCGGCAAATCTGCAATTTGCAGATTCTTTTACACCTGGCGTAGTGATCGGCATCGGTGGTTCCATCCTTGTCGTGTGTCAGGCTGGCGGAATGTCACTTCAATCCGGCTTAATTGTAGCCATGGGTTTTCATCTCTTGTTGATCGTCATGAGTATCATTGCCAGTACTCGGATCTCACCACGCGGATGAATAAGAAAGTGGGTGTACAGACCATTGTTCACTGAAGATTCGAATAAACTATTTACGGCTTATCGCATCATCGGAACGAAATGGACGATCCATATTTTATGTGTTCTGTCTCAAGGCCCGAAGAGATTCGGCGAAATTTTCGAAAGCATTCCTTCTATTTCCGAAATGATCCTCGCAAGACGTCTGAAGGGTCTTCAACATGATCATTTGGTCAAAAAAACAATACGGACACACCCTGCACAAATTATGTATGAACTTACGCCAAAAGGAGCTGCTCTTGCTACATTCATCCCCTGTCTAATGGACTGGATAGAAAATTTTCAAAATGATACCACCTGGGAGGAATCAAGATGATCATCGAGGTCAGTGATGCAGCATCGGACAGAATTGTCGAAATTTTATCAAGTGCGGATATCCAAAATGTCTTCCTTAGAGTAGGCGTTGATGAAGGGGGATGCAGTGGTTTATCTTATACCCTTGTCGTGGATGATCAGCAGGCAGAAGGAGACGTTGTGTTAAATAAAAAGCAATTCAGGATATTGGTTCACGCAAATAGTATTCCATATATCGATGGTCTTGAGATTGACTATGAAGAAAGCGGAATGTTAGGCGGATTCACCATGAATAATCCAAATGCCAAAGTTTCGTGTGGATGCGGAGCCAGTTTCAGAATGGCCAATTATCGTGGCGAAGTAAAAAAATGTGATTGAACTGAAGCAAGGAGTGCAGAGCAATGATTTCATTTGTAGTATCTGATCAAGCGATCGATCAAGCATGGGTTCAATTCATTGGCGGATCTCATTTCTGTGTCGAGAAAACAGATGATTGGAGCAAGTTCAACCTCGCCTAATCCGTATTTTGTACCGAAAGTGGAAGGTAGATTTTTGATGAATCGAAACGCTCGAAAGATAATGCCGAATGGATTCATGGAAACGAWCGCTATCTCTTATCTCGCACGAGAGAAAACCCTATAGTCTGTTAAAACAGGCTACAGGGTTTTTATTTTAATGAGAGTCTGATTTTTGAAATGCAATCTGAAATTGATCTGAATACGATTTGAGGTTGTCAGCAAGGAGGGTTAGCTCTCCGGAAATGTCTGATAGTTCATTGGCCGAACGCTGTTGCTCTTCAGCACTGGCGGAGACTTCTTCGGACATGGCTGATGTTTCCTCGGTTGCGGAAGCAATGTAACTCAAATGTTGCTCCACCTCTGGGCGAATGGATTGCATATGGATTGTCCGATTTTCCAGACGTTGAGCAAGTTCATGCACTTCAGAGGATAACAGGCTTACCTGTTTGAAGCTTTCAAGACATTCAGCGATCTGTTCTTCCTGCTCCCTGGCAGCCAACATATTTGAATCCAGATGCGTTCCCATATGATGAATTTCTTGAACAAATGAACTCAGTATCTCATCAATCTCCTGAATCGAACGTTCGGATTCTTGAGCGAGATGTCCCATCTCATTAGCAACAACTCCAAAACCTTTACCCGCTTCACCAACACGGGCTGCTTCGATCGAAGCATTCAAAGATAAAATTTGAGTTTGTTTTAATATGTTGTGAATCTGTCCACTGATAGAAGATGCAAGTTCCGAACGTGTCGTCAGCGACTTGGAAATAGCCTGTTGATCCTCAACAAGTTTGGCGTTCTCACGACCCTTTTCTAGTAGAACCTCATGTTGGCGTGTCACTTGTATTTGCAATGCAGATAACTGATCGGAAGTACGGGTGAACTGTTCCACATAAGAACCTACTTCATTCATAATACTGCCCAAATTTTCAGAATGCTGGACGGAGTGTTCTGTCTCTTCAGCTTGTTTCATGGAGCCTATGGCAATTTCCTCGATGGCTCTGGAAAGCTCTTCAGACTGACGCTGATTGGTAAGAGATGTTTTGGCAATATTTTTAGAAGACTGTTGCAGAGTAGCGGAGCCTTGTTGTATTCCCTTCATAATGTTCGTTAGTTGAACAACCATAGTATTAATTAGGTTACTGATGTCCCCGAGTTGATCGTTTGTCATCTGAGTTGATACAACTCGGAGATTCCCGGAAGAGACCTGTTCCAGGCTTGACTTAATGTCAGATACTTGACGTAGGATCCCTCTTACGACAAGCAACATGATGATGAACGATAAAATTAAAACTACTGCAAAAATCGGGATAACTTTACCATACGTATTATTCAACGTTAATGCAGAAACGCCTTCAACTTCTGCTGCAGACTGGTCCATACCCAAATAACCAATAATCGTTCCTTGCGAATCTTGAATTGGTGTAAAAGAGGACATAAGCAATCCCCAGACAGGATCTTCGACAAGGCCGGTAGTTACAACTTCACCGCTTGCCAAACGTTCTAGAGTTTGAGAGTTCAGCTCAAACGCAGTCCCGTAAGGACTGTATTCCGGATCGTCCCAATCCGCGCCATCCACGGTGTAGACCCATCCGTTCGGTGTCTTATTATACATATAAACATATAGGGCCCCCGATTGAATGCGAGCCTTAACAAGCTGTTCTCTAAGTGTTTTGTATTCAGAGCTTTCCTCCAAACCTGAACTATATAACGAGTTGATTAATGCTGATTCCTTACCCATCTCAGAAGCGATGTTCACTGCAAGCTTCTGGTTGTTATGCTGCATTGTCATCAAGGATGAATTTTCACTGGAGTAGTTCGTAGCCCACAGAATCAGGCCGCCCATAGCCAGTAATGGGACAAGGATGATCGAATATAGCTTTAATCTTAAATCCATTCTTTTGTTGCGCGTGTGTTTCACGTTCTGTTCCCCCTCGGAAGTAAATAAAGCAATATGGCTATATGTATAGCTCCATACTCTTTATCGTAAAAATGAAGAGGGAACTGTAGACTGATTCATAATTTAGTTGCATCCGCTCATGTTTCTAGGAGAATGAATACTGCATAATAGAATCAAGCGTTTCTCCCTATCAGGATAAGTACAAAAATTTGGAGTTAATATGGATCGGGGTGGTATAGTGTTGAGGCAGGAAGCAATAAAGTTCATCATTGAAAATGAAATTACTAAACTAACTAGAGATGAGCGTGAAGCAATGTTATTGAATTCCTGGGAGCGATATAGAGGTTGAAGGCCTCGTGGAGCAATTATTAGCTTGTCCTTGTTGTAATTATGAAACCTTGGAACAGAGAGGAGAATATGATATTTGTCCAGTTTGTTTCTGGGAGGATGATGGTAACAACGATCCAAGCAGGTACAGTGGACCTAATCACATGACATTATCTGAAGGCAGAAGTAATTACCAAAAGTACGGAGCATGCTCAGAAGGAGAAGCTGATTTCGTAAGTTCTAATCGATATGAGATCTACAATAAAGCTGATTAAAAAATATGAACTTTTGTTTGGAGTACCGTTAAAGTACTGACGCCTAACGACCATGTTTATGGAGAGCTCAGCATCGGGAAAAACTCGCAAAAACCCAGAATGACGAAAGGAATCCCCAAAAGGGGACTCCTTCTATTTAATTCAATTCAAACGAATCAGATTTACTCCGATCTATTAAGATACAGTGGATGGTTCTTTTCCGGACTTTCGTGAGTTAGTATTTTGTAGGTTGATCGGCCTGCATATAATGGGATCTCAAGCTTTGAAAAGTCGGGGAGTCCATTCTCTAAAAAACATTGATCATCTCTATACCGCTGAACAATTTCTCCTGCGATCCACTCATGGTCGCCAAAGCTTGTAATGCTCAACGTTCGGCATTCATATGCAAAGTAGGCATTCGTGAGAACAGGTATATCGACTTGAAGTCCTTCTTCATACTCAATATTGAATTCCTTGAATTTGTCCAAATCTCTCCCACTGTATGTTCCAACGGCTTGAATTATTTCTGAACAATGTGCAGGCAAAAAGTGTACACCGAATACTCCGCTTTGCTCAATTAATGTATAGGTATAGGTCTCTTTACGAAGAGATATACCATATATTCCTGGGGAGGAGCCGATATACGTGTGCCATCCTGAAGCCATAATATTTTGTCGCCCCTCATGACGCGCAGTCACTATTGCCACCATTCCGGGATATGAATACCATGATTCGTCTTGGATCGGTTGTCGCATGAAAATCACTCCTCTTAACAATATTTTCAACAGGGTTGGGGGTTGTAAGAAGAATAGCAGAGCAAAACTTGAAAACGCCACCAGTCGCATAAACAACGAATATATTATTGGGTGTCAATATGAAAGATGCCAATCTCATTATAGTGCTCTAACTTATAATCAATGGTACCGAGACTGCAGTTCAACATCTCCATTTGCTTTAAAATATTTTGCCGATGCTGCTGCAACATTTCTTTCCGTTGTTCACTAGTGCTGGAACCTTCCAAACAGAGCAGCATAAACGCTTTTATATCCTCAAGAGGCATGCCGCTGTCTCTCAGGCATCGAACTAATTCCAGCCAACATATATCCATCTCCGAATATTTACGAGTACCGTATTCTGTCTTTTTTAACAAAGGCATCAGACCTGTCCGATCATAAAAACGCAAAGTCGATGCAGGCAATTGAGTCCGCTCTGCAACTTGTTTAATCGTAAATTCCAAACAAATCTTCCTTTCAAAAAAGGGTTGAATGTCTTGACTTAAACCTAAGTTTAACTACTATCCTAAGATAGTACAATAGAGCGTTTACATGAAAAGGCTCTTGTCCAATTATTCTCTTAAGGAGTGATTTCAGTTGAAATATAGAAGACTAGGTAGAAGTGGGTTAAAGGTTAGTGAGATCGGGTTGGGAAGCTGGCTGACCTATGGATCGGCAACTTCAGAAGAAGCAGCGCGTGCATGTATCCATAAAGCGTACGAAGTTGGTATTAATTTTTTCGATACATCGAATTCGTATCCGGGTGCCGAAGAGGTTATGGGACGCACATTGAAGCAATATTCACGCAGTAGTTATGTCCTTGCTACAAAGCTGTTTTTCCCGCAAGGATCGGGACCGAATGATCGCGGCTTGTCACGTAAACACATCGTCGAGCAGTGTGAGGCGAGCTTGAAACGTTTAGGTACAGATTACATTGACTTATATCAATGTCATCGTTTTGATTCCGAAACTCCTGTTGACGAAACACTTCGAGCACTAGATGATCTGCAAGCACAAGGCAAAATATTGTATGCAGGTGTCAGTGAATGGACGGCCGCACAGATTGCGGAAGCTTCGGGAATCAGCAAACGTCTGAATTTGCGTCCGTTAATTTCCAATCAGCCAATCTACAATATGTTCGAGCGCTACATTGAGAGAGAAGGGCTAATTGAGCAGTGCGAGCAGGAAGGGCTGGGTCTCATCGTGTTCTCTCCACTGGCACAGGGCGTGCTCACGGGCAAATACAAACCGGGGCAGCAAATTCCAGAAGGCACGCGGGCTGCGAACAATCAAACGAATGGTGTCATCAACAGTTATTTACGTGAGGACGTGCTCCAATGTACTGTGCAGCTGTCGGAGATTGCTAACGAACTCGGGGCAACCTTATCTCAATTTGCATTAGCTTGGATTCTTCGTCAATCCGCAGTAAGCTCTGCCATCATTGGCTCCAGCAGGCCAGCACAGATTGAAGAGAATCTCAAAGCGGTAGAGCTTGAGCTTACACCTGATATTATATCGGAAACAGAAAAAATTCTATCTTCCATCAGCCATTTTGCGCCTCTGCGATAATAACGAAAAAGTATGGGGATATAGACTAACAGGTGGAGAAGCGCTCGTGTGACTTATATATACTGCAATGCACAAAAAAGGCCGTTAAACTAAACGGCCTTTTTTGTCCTATTTGAAGAGAAGACGGTCTAATTACTCACTAAAATTTTCTGAACTTAAGTTGTACTGACTAATCCACTTCATCAATCTCCAGGCTCACAATGACTCCGTTCTTCTCCAAATCTTTAACGATCTGCTTCGAATGTTCATTTAGCGGGTTATTGCCCAAATATACCTCGGTTAAATGAGGAATCGTTTCAAGCACAGCAATATCCTCAATGAGATTGTCTTGCAGATAAAGATGTTGTAAAGTTGGATGTTTTTTTAGTGGTGTCAGATCCTTAATGCGATTATTGTCCATACTAAGCCATTCAAGATTCATCTTCTGGAGTGGTCTTAAGTCTGATACTTGATTACCGCTGGCAAGCAAACTTGTAAGATTTCGTAAACTTTTCAGGGATCCTAGATCTCTTATTTGGTTATCATTAATCAATAAACTTTCCAAATTGTGCAATCCTGAAATTGGAGATATATCTGTAATTTGATTCCCATCTAAAGCCAATAGGTTTATTTTTGTCAGCTTGGAGAGAGGTTGTATATTTTTGATTTTATGACCGGGTAGAACTAGTTCCGCTATGTTAACTGCATACTCAAGTCCTTGCAAACTTGAGATTTTTCTTTTTGCATCCCATGAATACAAGGATTTTAATTTTTTCAAATCTGCTGCTTTCAGTTCTTTTTTACCCGATAGCTTTAACTCTGTTCGAATGATCTGTGTTAAAACGGGATCTTTAACGACTGAAGCTGCCAAAATTGTAGATGTCGGTAATATTAAAAGCATCAAACAAAATACGATTAAACTTTTTACGAATGGATTAGGCATAATACACTCCTTAAAATTAGTATCTAAATTCATTCTTTGATCTCGTGATTTCAACTATGTATAATTCATGGTGCTCTCCTTATATGATTTAATAATAAAGAATATACCATGATCTGGAGCATAATTCCTTATCTTAGCAACCTTCCTCCATTTCGGAACGTCCTTAGCTGGAGAAAAGGGCGGATTGTTATGAAAAAATGATATTTACACTGCTAGCCATGTGCTTCATTCTAATTGGTTGTTTTTATAATCAAACGGAGAATGAAAACAATCTTACGTTGGATAAAGTGATAGCTGTCTTAGAAGCGGAAGGAATTGAAATGGCCATTCAGAACATTTAAGATTCCCTTTCGCTTTTCTGAAAAAAGTGTAAATTTAAATAATTAGCAGTATTTAATCTGAATGGGAGTTTAAAGATGGTATTTAGAATTGTTGGAGAATTAGAAAACACATTGATCATCTACGGGTACAGAAAGTCCCTGGGATCACCCACTTATTTACCTTTTCTCCCTGAAGCTCTTTCTACTGAATTTACAGATGCTGAAATAGTACTAGAGCACAATAGTGATGAACAGATGATTTATCAAATCTATTACTGGATTGAAGGAGATGGAGAATTCATTCTGCGAATCATAGTCTCGCATTTCGATGATTCAATCACCATTCTTGCAGATGACGCTGAAATTGCGGTACGTGCCTATAATGCTCTGTGCAAAAGTTTGGCTCGTTGGAAGTTACAGTAAAGCTACATGGAAGTAGAATATAACTCATTACTCGACGCTTAAAAATGGAAGTAAAAATCATAACTTAGCCAAATCAAACATTTATTAGCGATTACTTCCATAAATGAGGGAAGCAATCGCTTTGTTTATTTGCGGATTTTTTTGTCATCATGTCCTCCACATGTGTACAAAAATTGAAAAAGATGTTACATTGAAATCAGTATAGATCCTTTTATAACAAGGTTTCCCAAGGATAAAAACATGTCTTCCACACGAGGACATACGTATATCGAGGAGGGAATGGAATGTCAAGTCAAACATTGGACCAATTTTTAAGTTCTAACATCGAAGATCTAAAGACTAAAGGTCTATATAATGTCATCGATACGCTGCAGGGTGCAAATGGTCCTGTTATTCGTATCGACGGAAAGTCTCTAATCAATCTGTCTTCCAATAACTATTTGGGACTGGCAACAGATGACCGACTGATTGATGCTTCAGTTAAGGCAGCGCAGACATACGGGGCAGGCGCAGGGGCTGTAAGAACCATTAATGGTACGATGGATCTTCATATTGAGCTTGAAGAAAAACTCGCCCGTTTCAAAAAAACGGAAGCCGTTATCGTGTATCAATCCGGATTTAACTGCAATATGGCTGCGATATCCGCGGTAATGGACCAGCATGATGCGATTTTATCAGATGAGCTGAACCACGCTTCAATTATTGATGGCTGCCGCTTGTCGAGAGCCAAGGTGATCCGCTTTAAACATTCGGACATGAATGATTTAAGACAGCAGGCGAAAGAGGCCAAGGAATCAGGTCAGTACCATAAAATTATGGTTATCACCGACGGGGTTTTCTCCATGGATGGTGATATAGCAAAGCTGCCCGAAATTGTGAAAATAGCAGAAGAATTCGATCTGATTACTTATGTGGATGATGCCCACGGTTCGGGTGTTCTCGGGGCAGGTGCGGGAACCGTGAAGCATTTTGGATTGTCCGACCGTATCGACTTTCAAATTGGCACTCTTTCCAAGGCAATCGGGGTTGTCGGCGGTTATGTGGCGGGTAAAAAACAACTGATCGAATGGTTGAAGCTAAGAAGTCGTCCGTTTCTGTTCTCGACATCGCTACCTCCCGCTGTAATCGCTGCTTGTAGTGCTTCTGTCGACATTTTGATGAATGACAATGATCTGATTGAAAAGCTGTGGGAGAACGGCAATGATTTGAAAAATGGTTTGAGCAGGCTTGGATATAATGTAGGTCAAAGTGAAACACCGATCACCCCTTGTATCATTGGTGATGAATTAACCGCCCAAGAGTTCAGCAAACGACTCTATGAAGAAGGCGTGTACGCTAAGGCCATCGTGTTTCCGACAGTTCCAAAAGGAACTGGAAGAATACGCAACATGCCGACAGCAGCCCATACTAAGGAGATGCTCGAACAGGTGATCTCCGTTTATGAGAAAGTTGGCACGGAAATGAAGCTGATTTAGCTACATTCGCGGGAGACTATTTCGGGAGGAATGTCTTATGAAAAAGATATTGGTGACCGGAGCACTGGGCCAAATCGGCTCTGAGTTAGTTATTAAATTACGTGAAGTTTATGGTCAGGATCACGTCGTTGCTACGGATCTCAAGTCATCATCCCACGAAATTACCCGATCCGGACCATTCGAGTTGCTCGACGTAACAAATGCTAAAGCGATGTTTGAAATCGCTAAGCGTTACGAAGTGGATACCGTCATTCATTTGGCTGCGCTGCTGTCAGCTACCGCAGAGGAGAAACCCCTGCTTGCCTGGAATTTAAATATGGGCGGATTGATGAATGCACTTGAAATATCCAGAGAGCTCAGTTGCCAATTTTTCACTCCAAGCTCGATTGGATCTTTTGGCCCTTCGACTCCGAGAGACAATACCCCGCAGGATACGATCCAAAGGCCCAATACGATGTACGGCGTGAACAAGGTGTCCGGCGAACTGCTGTGTGATTATTATTTTTACAAATACGGTCTGGATACTAGGGGACTGCGATTCCCGGGTTTGATATCTTATATGACGCCTCCCGGCGGAGGAACGACGGATTACGCGGTGGAAATTTACTATGCAGCTGTGACGACCGGTCGGTATACATCTTATATCGCCAAAAACTCTAACATGGACATGATGTATATGCCTGATGCCCTGAATGCTATCATTGATTTAATGGAAGCGGATTCATCTCGGTTGATACACCGAAACTCATTTAATGTCACCGCAATGAGCGTCGATCCGGAGGCGATCGCTGCAGCAATTCGGGAAAAGATTCCCGGCTTTATCCTCGATTATGATGTCGATCCGAAGAGACAGGCAATTGCCGATAGCTGGCCGCATTCCATTGATGCGACGGCAGCGAAAACAGAATGGGGATTTCATGTCCAATATGACTTGAAGGCTATGACTAAGGATATGCTATCGCAGCTAAGCAAGAGACAAATGCTCCGCAAAGCTTAAAGTTATGTTGAATTCGCTGTGCAAAGCGATTAGAAATACAAAGAAGCTGTATCAGAGGTAACAAGTCTCTAATATGGTAGTTGAAATTACAAAAAAGAAGTCGTTATTTTATCGACTTTTTTATCAATACAAGTCCTTGTATTGAGCCAAGGGCTTGTATTGATTGCCGGAATTGACATGAATATAAATTCAATTGCCGATTAGATGGATGTTAAATCATTTAGCTTACCACTTATAAACGGATTAAGTACCGTAATACATAATAATATTGGTGTATAAACTACACGATGAAAAGATGTAACATAAGCGGTCAGTATAATAACAGATCGAAACATCAGTTCCGCACTACCCTTTAAGGAAATAACTAGAACTTGTACATATTATCTATTTAATTGGTGTGAGAACCACCCTTTAAAGAAAAAGCCTTAGTGTTGGATCTTTTGATTTCTTCTCATACATGACATTATAAAAAACAGGTTGGATTATACTCTCATCTTAAAATCATTTCAATGGGAGGTGCGGTGATGATTAATCATAAACTCAAAGTTATTGAACGAATGTCAGCAGGTGAAGGATTATCGTTAAACTTTGAGGAACTCATAATTCATGACAGAATACAGACGAGAGTTACAAATCAAAGTTATTGGTGTTACGGGAAGCAACGGTAAAACAACTACAAAAGAGATGCTACATTCTGTCTTACAGACAAAATTTCGAGTTCATAAAACAGAAGGTAATTTAAACAGTCAAATCGGTGTCCCGTTAACGATTTTAGGGATAGACAAAGATGCTGAAGTTGCAGTAATCGAGATGGGGATGAGTAAAAGAGGTCAAATTGAGCAACTCTCCAGAGTTACTCATCCGGACATCGCCGTGATTACAATGATAGGAGTTTCACATCTATCTAACTTAGGCTCTAGAGAACAGATAGCAGCAGCAAAATTAGAAATTACTAGTGGTCTAAAGAATGGTGGGTGCTTTGTTTTCCAAGGTGACGAGCCGTTATTAAATAACAAGCTAAATAATATCAAAAGAAATATCTCAATAGAAACAATTAGTTTTGGGCAAGGAGAATATAATGATGTGATCGCAGAAAATACAATATCAAGTTCCGATAGTTCACAATTCTCTGTTGCAAACCAAATGTACCATCTTCCACTTCCTGGTGTGCATAATATTAATAATGCTCTGGCTACAATTGCTGTTGCTCTAAGGTTGGGTTTAAATTTTTTAGAAATAAATGAGGGATTTGCTCAGCTCAATTTGCCTAATATGAGATTTGAGAAAATTATTTCACCCTTGGGATATACAATCATTAATGATGCTTGGAATGCGAGCCCGGATTCCGTAAATGTAGCAATTGCGACTTTTCAGGAACTGACGGGTTATAATGAGAAACATCTGGTCATTGGTGATATGCTTGAACTGGGTGATGATGAAATAGAGTTTCATCGAGTAGTTGGAAGAAATCTTGATCCTGATAAAATTAAAACTATCTATACTTATGGTAATCTCAGTAACCATATTGCTTCAGAAGCAAAAAGAAAATATCCATTAGGGGATGTAATGACCTTTAATGATAAAATAGTGTTGGCGAATACACTAAAACAAAAAATCAAGAAAAATGATGTGATTTTGTTAAAAGCATCTAGAGGGATGCAGATTGATTTAATCATCCCTTCCTTAATGAATTAGAATTAGTTGAGTACACAATTTTATTCCTTTGAGGTCGCTATTTTAGCGGCTTTTTTAGCGGCATTTTTAATTTATTGGATTGGACAGGAACCTCCTTCCTATTTAGCCCCCTAGAGAACTTGGACACTAAGAGAGTGTATGCGGTACACTACTAGTGACAAGGGGATGAGGAAGTTGAGACGAAATAAGCATTCAAAAGAATTTAAACTGCAGGTCATCAAAGAAGCGCTGGAAACAGGCAATAAAG